>JBIPLJ010000040.1:0-38558 GCA_044368415.1 Burkholderiaceae bacterium | reverse complement strand
GCGGCGTGAACGCGAAGCCGTAGTCGCCGCCGGGCAGCACGCGGATGCCGCGCCGGTGCATCTTGGAGAGCGACTCGAGCGCCGCGTCCCATTCCTCCTGGTAGCCCCAGCCGGTCGCGATCTCGCGGGTGATGCCCCAGGGCTCGCTCTCGTTGAGCAGGGCGTACAGGATGGCGATGCCGGGGGCCACGAAGATGCGGTCGCGCGCGGCTTCCATCATGTCGAGCGTCTCCTCGTCGGTGAAGCTCGCGTGGTAGATCAGCTCGATGCCATGACGCAGCGCCTGCTTGACGCTCGCGGCCGAGCGCGCGTGCACGAGGATGCGCTTGCCGCGCATCTTCACTTCCTCGGCGGCGGCGGCCACTTCGGCGTCGGTCATCCACGTGGTGTGCGAATCGGCACCGGGCACGAAGTTGTCGCCCGACAGGTTCAGCTTGATGCTGTCGACGCCGTACTTGAGGAACATGCGCACCACGCGGCGCATGTCCTCGGCCCCGTTGACGTTCACGCCGAAGCTGTACTCCGGGAATGGCAGGTGGGGCAGCGTCTCGTCGCCGAGGCCGCCGGGCACGGTGATCTCCTGGCTGGCCGCGAGGTAGCGCGGGCCCGGGATCTGGCCGGACGCGATCGCGTTGCGGATCACCACGTCGAGCCGCGGCTTGGCGCACGCCGCGCCGAGGCAGCTGGTGAAGCCTGCCTCGAGGTAGCGCTTGGCCACCTTCGCGCACCACAGCACGTGCTCCTCGAGCGGCATGGTCTGGATGCCGGCGAGGCTGGCGGCGTCGTTCCACGAGAAGTGCGTGTGCGCCTCGACCATGCCCGGCATGAGCGTCGCGCCGGCGCCGTCGATGACGGTGGCCGCGCTCGAGCGGATCGGGGCGGTGCTGCGGCCGACCTGCGCGATGCGGTTGCCCTGCACGAGCACGCTGCCCGCGTACGGCAGCGTGCCAGTGCCGTCGAGGATGCGCACGTTGGTGAAGAGGACCTCGTTCATGCCGATGCTCCTCAGGCCGCCCAGCGGGTGGCGTTGCGCGGGCGCACGGGCGGTGCGCGGTGGAACTCGCCGTCCTTCATGACGGCGAGGATCCGGGCCTTGTCCTGCAGGATGGTGATGTCGGTGAGCGGGTCGCCGTCGACCAGCAGGATGTCGGCGAGGCAGCCCTCGCGGATGTACCCGATCGACTTGCCCATGCGCATCATCGGCCCGCCCCAGGCGGTGGCCGACAGCAGCGCCTCCATCGGGCTCATGCCCACCACCTTCACGAAGGTCTCGAGGTCGCGCGCATTGGTGCCGTGCGGCGTCCATGCGAAGCCGTAGTCGCCGCCGGGCAGGATGCGGATGCCGCGGCGGCGCATCGCCTTCATGCTCTCCACCGCCGCCTCGAGCTCGCGGTGGTAGCCCATCTTCTTCGTGATCTCGGGCGTCAGCCCCCACTTGCCCGCGTGATGGCTGGTGTTGATCAACCAGGCCAGGCCGGGCGCGACGAAGTGCTCCATCTTGCGGGCCTCGAGCATGTCGAGCGACTCCTCGTCGGTGAAGCTCGCGTGGTAGATCACCTCGATGCCGAGCTTCACGCACTGCTTGATGGACCAGGTGGAGCGCGCATGCGCGGCGACGCGCTTGCCCCATGCCTTCGCCTCCTGCACGCAGACCGCGATCTCCTCCTCGGTGAACTGGCTCATCTCGCCCGGCATGCCGGTGATGGACTCGCCGCTCAGGTTGATCTTGAGCGAGTCCACGCCGTACTTGGCGAACATGCGCACGCAGCGGCGCATCTCCTCGGCGCCGCTGACGATGGCGCCGAATGCGAACTCGTGCTGAGGCAGGTGCGGCGCGGTGGTGTCGCCCAGGCCGCCGGGCACGGTGATCTCCTGACTGGCGGCCAGGTAGCGCGGGCCGACGATGGTGCCGTCGTTGATCGCGTTGCGGATCACCACGTCGAGGCGCGGCTTGGCGGCAGCAGCGCCCACGCAGCTGGTCCAGCCCATGTCGAGGTACTTCCTGGCGACCTCGGCGCACCACAGGATGTGCTCCTCGGGCGGCATGCGCTGGATGGCGTCGAGGCTCGGCTGGTCGTTCCAGGAGAAGTGCGTGTGCGCCTCGACCATGCCGGGCATCAGGAACGCGCCCGCGCCGTCGATCACCTGCGCGCCGAGCACCGCGTGCGAGGGCTGGCCGTAGACGGTCCGCGCGACGCGGCTGATCCGGTTGCCCTGCACGAGCACGTCGCCGGTGAACGGCGTCTCGCCGCCGCCGTCGAAGATGCGCACGTTGGTGAAGAGGACGTCGGCCATCGGGTGCTCCTGCGTCAGCGCTGACGTTCGAGGAAGGACCGCAGCGCGCGCTGCGATTCCGCGGGGCGTTCCAGGGTCGGCCAGTGACCGCAGCGCCCGAGCGTCTCGATGCGCGCGTCGCGCAGCCGGTCGGCGAGCTGGCGGGCGCCGGACAGCGGCGTGACGCGGTCCTCGTCGCCGTTGACCACGAGCACCGGGCAGGTGACGAGCTCGGTGCGGGCGCCCTGTGCCTCGGCGAGCGCCAGGCAGTTGCGCGCGAAGCCCTCGGCGTCCTGGGCGAGCACCGACTCGCGCACGTAGGCCACGGTCAGCGGCTGCTGCGCCTGGCTGCTGGGCGAGAGCGCGAACTCGGAGATGCCTTCGGCGGTCTCGAACAGGCCCTGGGCGCGGACCGTCGCGGCGCGGGCGCGCATTCCGTCGCGCATGGCGGCCGACGGCTCCCAGAGCGCGCCGAACAGCGCCAGGCTGCGCGCGAGGGCCGGCGACCGCACCGCCAGATGCTGGCAGATCAGGGTGCCGAAGGAGTGACCGACGAAGTGCGCGCGTGCGATGCCCAGCGCGCCGCAGACGCGCACGAGCGCGTCCGCATGCGACTCGGCCGACAGCGGCGCGCCGTCGGCCGCGGCGTACGCCCGGTGCGAGCGGCCCGCGCCCGGCAGCTCGACCCGGACGCAGCGCCAGCGCGCGAGCGCGGGCAGCAGCGGCGTCCAGACGTTCATCGTGCCGCCCAGGCCGTGCACGAAGACCACCGCGTCGCCGTCGCCGCGCGTGTCCACTGCCATCCGGTCGATCCACACGATCGCCATGTTCAGTCCCCGATGGACGCGGTGAAGCGGTTCTCGATCGCGCCGATGCCGTCGATCTCGACGCGCACCACGTCGCCCTCGCGCAGCCAGCGCGGCGGCTCGAAGCCCATGCCGACGCCCGCCGGCGTGCCGGTGGCGATCACGTCGCCCGGCCGCAGCGTGATGCCGCGCGAGCAGGTCTCGATCAGCGTGGGGATGTCGAAGATCATGTCGCGGGTGCTGCCGTCCTGGCGCAGCTCGCCGTTGACCCAGCCGCGCACGCGGGTGTCGCGGCCGTCGAGCGCGTCGGCGGTGACGACCCACGGGCCCATCGGGCAGAAGGTGTCGAAGTTCTTGCCGAGGTCCCACTGCTGGTGGCGCATCTGCACGTCGCGCGCGGTGACGTCGTTGACCACGGTGTAGCCGAACACGTGCTCCATCGCACGGCCGCGCCGAATGTCGCGGCCGCCCCGTCCGATGAGCACCGCGAGCTCGGACTCGTAGTCGATCTGCACCGAGACGGTCGCACCGGGCAGGCGTACCGGATCGTGCGGACCCACCACACATTCGGCGAGCTTGGTGAACACGATCGGCCAGCCGTCTTCCGGAGGCATCTGCGAGCGGAACACGGTGCCGGCGAGTTCGGCCGCGTGCGCGCGGTAGTTACGGCCGACGCAGAAGATCCCGCGGCGCGGCCGCGGCAGGGGTGCGCGCAGCGTGATCGCGTCGACCGGGAGCCGTGGGCCGGTGGCCGGCGGCAAGGGCTCGCCGCGCACCAGCAGGTCGACGAGGTCGAGCACGCCGCGCTCGGGCCGCGTCACCGCGAGCGGCGTCGCCTCGCGGCTGCATGCGGAGATGCTGCCAGCGTGATGACGGCCACCCCAGGTCCAACTCGCCAGTCGCATGAAGCGTGTCTCGGTTGGGCCCGTTGTCTGCCGACGCTTGCCGGTCTGCCGCGAGCCGTTGTCACCTGTGCGCCGATCCGTGTCGGGCGAATGAGACTTGCGTCTCAAAACAGGATGGAGCGAGTATAGACACCGTATCGCGCGGATCACAAGCGCGGATTCGAAGCACGCCCGTCCCGGAGCCGTCCTGATCTCCCGCACTAAGTCCCCGCCCCGCGGGCCGACCGTCGCCCCGGTGCCCGACCGCGGCGTCAAGCCCGCGACCGTGCGCCTGCTGCTCGACACGGCGATGGCGCTCATCCAGGCTGACGGTCACATTCCCTCGGTGGCAGAGGTGGCGGTGCGCTCCGGCGTGTCGCGGGCGACCGCGTACCGGTGCTTCGGCAGCCGCAGCGCGCTGATCAGCGCGGTGGTCGAGGCCTCGCTCGGCCCGCTGCGCGCGCTGTCCTCGGACGATCCGGACGGGCGCGCTCGAGTGCGCGAGCTGTTCACCGCCACCTTCCCGCGCTTCAAGGAGTTCGAGCCGCAGCTGCGTGCGGCCGCCCTGCTGGCGCTGGAGCAGTGGGGGCGGGAGCGTGCAGGTCTGCTCGAGGAAGTGCCGTACCGGCGGGGGCACCGGATCCGCATCCTCTCCCACGCGATCGAGCCGCTCGCGCTGCCGTCCGCGCTGCGAGATCGGCTCCACCGTGCGCTTTCGGTGGTCTATGGCATCGAGCCGTACGTGATCCTCAAGGACATCTGGGGCCTGCCGGACCGAGAGGTCGAGCGCATCGCCCTGTGGATGGCCGACACGCTGGTCGATGCTGCGCTGCGGGAGGCCCAGGCGAGCCCCGCGCCGAGGCGCAGGGCCGGGCGCGCGTCCGATGCCGAGCCCGTGTCGGCCGTCGTGTCGGCGACCCTGCCCGCGCGGCGCCGGCGGACGACCGCGCTAGGTGTGAAGCGTCAAGACGTTGTTTCCTGACGCGGGCTTGAGCCTGGACATCGGCAGCTTGCCGCCGATGCCTGCATCGGTGCGGTGCCAGTTGTAGTGATGCTGCCACTTGGCGAGCATCTTGGTACGTTCGGTCGAGTGGTCGTAGGCGATGCCGTCAGCCCATTCGCGCGGCGGTGCGCTCTGGATGAAGCGCTCGGCCTTGCCGTTGGTCTGTGGCCGCTGGGTCGGGTGAACTTGTGACGCACGCCGAGTTCCACGCAGGCAACGCGAAATGCTCTGGAGCGGAACGCGCTGCCGTTGTCGGTCAGCAGGCGCTGCACACGCACGCCAAGGCGCCCGTAGTAGGCCACCTCGTCGCGCAGGATCGCCACTGCAGACGGCGCGCGCTCGTCGGCTCAAGTCCGGTTTGAATGGACCACCCTCTGCTCCGAAACAACCTGGTGAAGCTTCACACCTAGCGCGTGGCTGCCGTTTACACATCGCATCGCTTCGATGCGGGCTGACGTCTACGTCGACCGGCGCCTTTCACATGTCGGCCAGAAGGCGACCATTTGTACACCCCGGAGTGCCGGACTGTGCAAGGTGTCCGGTTGAACTTCAAGTCAGGCATAGGTTCGCTCGAACCGGCGCCGAACGCTCCGATCTGCCAGTCCGCCACGCCTTGGAAAACGCCGCCATCGCGTCATTCGCGTTGCTTACCTGGAGAATCACGGTTTTCAGCGTAGCTGCTTAGGCCGCCGATACCGCTTGCGCAGCAACGCCTACTTGCTGCACCAACGCCATGGCAAATTGGCCGTGGCCTACTGACCAGTCCGAGTAGTCATTCTCGTGCGTGAAGATAAACACATCTGCCTGTGCTACCCCAGCGTTGACTTCAAGGTTACGGGCAATGTTTGCGTACAGGGCGCGCTTCATGGCGTCGCTGCGGCCTCTGCGCATGGTGATTTCTATGACCACCACGCGGTCCGAGCGGTTCATGCCATTGAAGGTACGGCTGCAGGCAAACTGGCCTGGTGTGTACGGTGCCACCATGTTGAACAACTCATCTGGTGGCATGCCAATGCTGTCCATCAGAGCTTGGTGAATGCCTTGCACGATGCTTTCACGTTTGCTTGGACTGGTATCTGCGGGGATGTTGGTGCGAACGAATGGCATGTGCATCCTTCTCGAGTGGCAGTGTGATGGCAGCGCAATTTTGCCGATGAAGCATTGCCAAGAAAAGCGAGTTATCGGCGTGCTGTAAGTGCAATAAACTCACCTTGATGAAGCGCCACCTGCCCCCACTCAACGCCTTGCGCGCCTTCGAAGCCGCCGCCCGCCTGGGCCGCATGCGCGCGGCGGCGGACGAACTCTCGGTGACCCCTGGCGCCGTCAGTCGCCAAGTGCAGCAGTTGGAGGGCTGCCTGAACGTACAGTTGTTTGAGGGCGCCAGAAACAACCCTCAGCTCAGCGCCGCCGGGAAGGCCCTGCTGCCTGCGCTATCCGCCGCGCTGGATCAGATAGAAGCTGCGGTAAAGGCGCTGGGTGAAAGCACCAGTGGTCCGCTGGACGTAGCGTGTTTCAGCACCTTCATGGTGAAGTGGCTCATACCCAAGCTGTTTGATTTCAACGCGCGTCACCCCCACATCGAAGTGCGCCTTCAACCCACCCGGCACGCCGGCAACCCTGCGAGCGAGCGGGCAGACGTGGTTATTGCAGTAGATCCCGCAGCACTCACGTCTGCAGAAGCTGTTTCACTGTTCCCGGAGCATCTCGGGCCAGTGCTGGCACCAGCGCTTTTTGCCAAGCTGGAGCTGTGCTCGCCCGCTGATCTGGCGGGAAAGGTGCTGCTGCAATCCAAAGGCCGCCTCAACGCGTGGTCTATGTGGGCCACAGCGAAAGGCTGTACGGTTCCGCATGCCGGTGGCCCGTTGTTTGAGCACTATTACTTCGCCTTGGAGGCGGCCGTTGCGGGCTTGGGTATCGCAGTAGCGCCGTGGCATCTGATAGCTGACGATGTGTGCGCGGGTCGCCTGGTAGCACCCTTTGGCTTTTGCCCGAGTGGCTTGCACTATGTGGCCAGGCGGCGTGAGCAACGCAATGCCAAGGCGGGCGTGTTTTGTGAATGGCTACACGCGCAGGCCATGCAAACGCGTTTGCCCAGTTGAACGGTCAGCCAGTCATGAACCACCGGTCGATGCTCCGCTGTAGGAGGCACGGGCGGTGCCTGCGCCGAGGCTCAGCGCCGGGCGCGCCCCCGACGGCACGCCCCCACCTCGCGCTCCGGTCCGGTGCCCGTGCGCCGCCGTCGCTAGACAGGCTGCCGTCAGCTGCGGCGCCGCCGCACGCGCTTCGAGCCGCCGCGCAGCCCCGTCTCCTCGAGGTAGCGGCGGGTCCGGAAGAACAGGACCAGCCCGAGCGCGATCGCCGCCATCGCCGCCATCGTCCACCAGAAGCCCGCGGGCGAGTGCACGCCGGGCATCACCTCGAAGTTCATGCCGAAGATGCCCGTGATGAGCGTCAGCGGCATGAAGGTGGCGGTCAGCACCGTCAGCGTCCGCATGATCTGGTTGGTGCGGTGCGCGGTCGCCGAGAAGTGCAGCTGCACCGCGGATTCGATCGAGGTCTCGAGCCGCTGCGCGTGGCCGCGCACCCGCTCGATGTGCTCGACCAGGTCGTTGACCCGGACCTCGAGTGCGTCGGTCAGCGCGGGCATCGCCGGCTCGCCAGCGTCGCGTGCGGACCTCGGGTCGTCGGTCGCGTCAGTCCAGTACTGGGCCGGATCGTCGTGGCCGCCGTTCCGGTCGAGCCGCTCGTCGCGCCACTCCTGCAGCGCGTCGAGCTGCTCCTCGGACAGGTTCTCGAGCTTGCGAAGCTGGCGCCTCGCCTCGAGCAGCGATACCCAGTCACGGAACGGCCGGCGCGGGTCGAGCAGCTCGCGCTGCGAGTACTCGAGCTGGTCCGTCACCGGCTGGCGCAGGTCGAGGTACCGGTCGACCATCCCGTTGAGGATGCGCAGCATCAGCTCCTCGGGGCGCGATGGCATGCGCTCCTTGAAGCGGGCGCCATCGAGCAGGCGCCTGCGCAGCGCCGGCACCTGGTGGCTGTCGGCGGGCCGCACGCTGACCACGCAGCGTGGAAACAGGAAGAAGACCGTCGGCTGGGTGCGGATGCGGATCGGCTCGTCCGGATCGGGCACGGGGCGGATCGCAAGGCCGCGGAAGACGATCATCTCGTACTCGCGCGTCGAATCGAAGTACGAGGGATGCGTGACGTTCTCGGCGTCGACCAGGTGATCGTCGAGCACCGTCACACCGGTCAGGCGCTCGACCGTGTCGACCCAGGCCCGGGGCGTCTCGAAATGTGCGTCGACCCAGGCATAGCCGTGCTCGGGCAGCACGGTGGCCGACGCTTCGTCGACCTGCTCGCAGCGCCCGGGCTGGATCCAGATCACCGACACCGGCGGCGCACCGGTATCGAGGTCGGTCGGCGTGTCGCGCGGCGACTCGCCCGGCGCACGCGCGACCGGCAGCTCGTCGTCGTCGCGGCGCGCCGGCGCCTCGCCTCGCGGCGCCTTCAGCGCTGCTCCAGCCACCGCGCCGCGTCCAGCGCGAAGTAGGTCAGGATGCCGTCCGCACCGGCGCGCTTGAACGCGAGCAGCGACTCGAGCGCCACGGTGCGCTCGTCGAGCCAGCCGTTGGCCGCGGCCGCCTTGAGCATCGCGTACTCGCCGCTGACCTGGTAGACGAAGGTCGGCACGGCAAAGGTGTCCTTCACGCGGCGCACGATGTCCAGGTAGGGCATGCCCGGCTTGACCATCACCATGTCGGCGCCTTCCTGCAGGTCGAGTCCCACCTCGCGCAGCGCCTCGTCGCTGTTGGCCGGATCCATCTGGTAGGTCTTCTTGTCGCCGCGTCCGAGGTTGCTGGCCGAGCCGACTGCGTCGCGGAACGGGCCGTAAAAGCCCGAGGCGTACTTCGCCGAGTACGCCATGATCCGGGTGTGGATGTGGCCGGCGTCCTCCAGCGCATGGCGGATCGCGCCGATGCGCCCGTCCATCATGTCCGACGGGGCGACGATGTCGACGCCGGCCTCGGCCTGCACCACCGCCTGCGCCCGCAGCAGTTCGACCGTGATGTCGTTGATCACGTAGCCGTTGTCGTCGATGACGCCGTCCTGCCCGTGGCTGGTGAACGGGTCGAGGGCGACGTCGGTCAGCACGCCGAGATGCGGGAAACGCTTCTTGATGGCCCGGACCGCGCGCGGCACCAGGCCGTCGGGATCGGTGGCGATGCGGCCGTCGGGCGTCTTCTGCGCGGGCTCGATGACCGGGAACAGTGCCATCACCGGGATGCGTGCGGCGGCGCATGTCTCGGCGACGCCGAGCAGCCGATCGATGCTATGGCGCTCGACCCCGGGCATCGAGGCGACCGGCTGGGTGATCCCGTTTCCGTCCAGGACAAACACCGGATAGATCAGATCATCGACACTCACCAGGTTCTCGCGAACCAGTCGCCGAGTGAAATCGTCGCGCCGGAGACGACGCGGGCGATGGGCCGGGAAGCCTTGTTCTAATTGGGGAAATTGGGCCATGTGTCGGTTTCCTTCGACGTGGACAACAGGGGGCCACGCGACGGACGTACACGCGACGGATGTCAGTTGCCGGGTGGTTTTGGCGCGGACCGGGCGAGACTCAGCCCGCTGGCGGCTGCGGCGACCCGGGCAGGCCGGTCTCGATCCAATTCTCCACGAGTTCGGTCAGTTCGTCGCTTCCGGACCGGTTCAGGGCGGAGAAGAGCATGACGTGGTCGCCGAGCCCGGGGCGGGTGCGGGCGAGTTCGGCCGCGACCTCGCGCTGGGTCTTGCGGGCCTGCTCACGAGACAGCTTGTCGGACTTCGTGAGGGTGACCGACAGGCGCACCCCGGGCGGCACCCAGCCGATCAGGCGGCGGTCGAGGTCGGTCAGCCCGCGGCGGATGTCGGCCAACAACACGACGCCCGCGAGTTGCGGGCGCTTCTGCAGGTACTGACCGGCGAGCTGGTCCCAGGTCTTCTTCATCTCGAGCGGGGCGGACGCGTAGCCGTAGCCCGGCGTGTCGACCAGGTAGCCGAGGGGACGTTCCTCGGGGCCGATCGTGAAGTAGTTGAGGGCCTGGGTGCGTCCGGGCGTGCGGCTGGAGAAGGCCAGCCGCTTGCGGTTGCACAGGATGTTGATGGCCGACGACTTGCCCGCGTTGGAGCGGCCTACGAATGCGACCTCGACGAGGCCGTCTCGCGGCAGCTGGTGCAGGGCGGCGACGGTGGTATGGAAACGGGCGGTGGTGAGGAGTGGCATGGACCGGCGCTATTGTACAATCCGGGGTTTTGTGCGCAGCAACGACTTTCAGGTGTCATCGATGATCCGACCGGCCTCCTCCTCAAGCGAACAAGCAGTCGCGTTCAGCCAGCCGGTTGCCAGACCCGCACCCAGGGCCGCTCGCGCTGTGCCTGCGCTTGCGGCCACCGTGCTCCTAGCCGTCTGCGGCGCTGTCCAGGCTCAGGACGCCGCCAAGAAGATCGACTTGGCGAAAGGCCAGCAGATCGCCTCCCAGGCCTGCGCCGCCTGCCATGGCGCCGACGGCAATGCCACCGGCCCGGCCAATCCGAAGCTTGCCGGTCAGCATCCCGACTACCTGTACAAGCAACTGGTCAACTTCGTGCCGAAGCCCGGCGCCAAGCAGGCCGAGCGGGTCAACGCGATCATGATGGGCTTCGCGTCAACGCTGTCCGACGACGACAGGCGAAACGTCGCCGCGTTCTACGCCAGCCAGACGCTGAAGCCCTCGGCCGCCAAGGACAAGGCGCTGGTCGAGCTCGGCCAGCAGATCTACCGCGGCGGCATCCCGGGCAAGCAGGTGCCGTCCTGTGCCGGCTGCCACGGCCCGGCGGGCGCCGGCATGCCCGCCCAGTACCCGCGTCTCGCCGGCCAGTGGGCTGAGTACACCGAGTCGCAGCTGGTGCAGTTCCGCGGTGGCCAGCGGATGAACAGCACGCAGATGAGCGTGATCTCGGCGCGGCTGTCCGACCGCGAGATGAAGGCCGTCGCCGACTACGTCGCCGGCCTGCGCTGACGCGCCGGCGAGCGCATCGACCCCCGGACGGGCGCCCTCGCGCGGCCCGATCCCGCGAATGGGCGCCCGCGAGGGCGCCCATGTCGTTTCCGGCTCCGGGTTCCCGGCGCTGGCCCGGGGGTCAGGACTCCCTCAGAATGACGACCACCGGTTATCGCGCCCCTCGGGCGCCCAGGAGACTCGCGTGCTCATCCGCACCCCGCCCCGCCATGAACCCACCGTGTCCGAGATCACGCCGCGCCGCGTCTGGCAGCGTCGCCGCGAGCTGATCCGCGCGGCTGCTGCCGGCATCGCGCTCCCGGGTGCTTCGGGGCTTGCGCTCGCCCAGGGGGCGAAGCCTGAGCCGACCAAATTGCCGGGCAAGCCCAGCCCGTTCGGCACGACCGATAAGCTCACGCCGTACAAGGACGTGACGACGTACAACAACTTCTACGAGTTCGGCCTCGACAAGGACGACCCGGTGAAGAACGCCGGCCGGCTCAAGACGCGGCCGTGGACGGTCGCGGTCGAGGGCGAGGTCGGCAAGCCGGGCAGCTTCGGCATCGAGGACCTGCTCAAGCTCGCCCCGATGGAGGAGCGGGTCTACCGGATGCGCTGCGTCGAGGGCTGGTCGATGGTGATTCCCTGGGTCGGGTTCCCGCTGGCCGAACTGATCAAGCGCGTCGAGCCGACCGGCAATGCCAAGTTCGTCGAGTTCTACACGCTCAACGATCCGAAGCAGATGCCGGGCGTGAGTTCGTCGGTGCTCGCTTGGCCGTACGTCGAGGGCCTTCGGATGGACGAGGCGAACAGCCCGCTCACGCTGCTGGCCTTTGGGCTGTACGGCGAGGTGCTGCCGAACCAGAACGGCGCGCCGCTGCGGCTGGTCGTGCCCTGGAAATACGGCTTCAAGAGCGGCAAGTCCCTGGTGAAGATCCGCTTCGTCGAGAAGCAGCCGGTCACCTCGTGGAACCGTTCGGCGCCACAGGAATACGGCTTCTTCTCGAACGTGAATCCGAACGTCGACCATCCGCGCTGGTCCCAGGCGACGGAGCGCCGCATCGGCGAGGATGGGTTCATCCAGCGCAAGCGGCCGACGCTGATGTTCAACGGCTATGCCGACCAGGTCGCGAGCCTTTATGCGGGCATGGACCTCAAGCGCTCCTACTGAAGCGCGCGCGCCCGCGCGGCGCGGCGGCGTGCCGCGCGTGCTGCCCGCCATCAAGGCCGCGCTGTTTGTGCTCGCGCTGCTGCCGCTCGCCCGGCTGCTCGGGGCGGGGGCGTTCGGCTGGTTCGGTGGGCTCGGCTCCAACCCGATTGAACTGATCACCCGCTCGACTGGGACTTGGACGCTGGTGTTCCTCTGCGCGGGCCTGGCGGTCACGCCGCTGCGGCGCGCCACTGGCCTGAACTGGCTGGTGAGGCTGCGCCGGATGATCGGCCTCTTCGCGTTCTTCTACGCGGTGCTGCACCTCGCCACCTACGTCTGGTTCGACCAGTGGTTTGACCTGCGGGCGATCGTGAGCGACGTGATCAAGCGGCCGTTCATCACCGTGGGCTTCGCGGCATTCTTGATGATGCTGCCGCTGGCCGTGACCTCGACCGACGCGATGGTGCGCCGCCTCGGCCGTCGCTGGGGCACGCTGCACAAGCTGGTCTACCTGGTCGCGGTGGCGGCCGTCCTGCATTACTGGTGGCACAAGTCCGGCAAGAACGACTACTCGGAGGTCGGCTGGTACGCGGCCGCTGTGGTGCTGATGCTGGGCTGGCGGGTGTTCGACCGGCTCCGGGTGCGGGCGCAGGTTAGGGCGCAGGCGCGCGGCTGACACGCGGCGGCATCGCACCGGCCACGAGGCCAAAGAGGCCCACGAGGCCCACGGCCCGCGGGCGTCGCGATCAGTCGCGCGGCAGCGTGTGCTCGCCGGCGTACAGGTCGGCGATGCGTTCGCGCTCGCGCACGACGTGGACGCGGGCGCCGTCGACCATCACCTCCGCGCCGCGCGGGCGCGTGTTGTAGTTCGAGCTCATCGACATGCCGTACGCCCCTGCCGACAGGATGGCGAGCAGGTTGCCCTCGCCGATTGCGAGCTCGCGCCCGCGGCCGAGCCAGTCGCTCGACTCGCAGACTGGCCCGACGATGTCGTACTCATGGGCGGCGGCTGTTGCGGGCTCGACGGTCACGATGTCGTGCCAGGCCTCGTACATCGCCGGGCGCATCAGGTCGTTCATCGCGGCGTCGACGACGGCGAAGCGTTTGCCGCCGTTGGCCTTGAGCACCTCGACGCGCGTGAGCAGCACGCCCGCGTTGCCGACCATTGCGCGGCCGAATTCGAACACCGTCTCGGGCACCTCGCGGCCGCGCGCCGCGGCCCAGGCGTCGATGCGCGCGAACATCGCGCGCAGCATCTCGCCGCGTGCCGGCGGCGTCTCGTCGCGGTAGGTGATGCCGAGGCCGCCGCCGAGATCGAGGTGGCGGATCGCGATGCCCTCGGCGGCGAGCGCGTCGACCAGATCGAGCAGTCTGTCGAGCGCGGCGAGGAAGGGTGCGATCTCGGTGATCTGCGAACCGATGTGGCAGTCGATGCCCTCGATGCGCAGGTTCGGTAGCGCCGCGGCCTGCCGGTAGGCGGCGAGCGCGCGCTCGTGCGAGATGCCGAACTTGTTATCGCGCAGTCCGGTCGAGATGTACGGATGTGTGCCCGCGTCGACATCGGGGTTCACGCGCAGCGACACCGGGGCGAGCAGCTTCATCGAACCCGCCACCGCGTCCAGCTGCACCAGCTCGCTCTCGGACTCGACGTTGAAGCAGCGCACCCCTGCCGCCAGTGCCACGCGCATCTCGTCGCGGGTCTTGCCGACGCCGGAGAACACGATCCGTGAGGGATCGCCGCCTGCGGCCAGCACGCGGGCCAGCTCGCCCGCCGAGACGATGTCGAAGCCGGCGCCGCGGCGCGCCAGCAGCGCGAGGACCGCGAGGTTGCTGTTGGCCTTGATTGCGTAGCAGACGAGCGCGCGGCGCCCGACGGTGGCCTGCGCGAACTCGTCCCAGGCGGCTTCGATCGCGCCGCGCGAGTAGACCCAGGTGGGCGTGCCGAAGCGCTCTGCAATGTCGGCGAGCGGGACCTGTTCGGCGTGCAAGCGACCGCCGATCGTGGGGAACCAGGACATCAGGACCTCGGGAGTGGGACGGTGGGGCAGGGGCGGCGGAGAGGGCGCGGTTTCAGTTGGTGCGGCGCGCGGGACTTTCGGTGCCGGGCGTGCCCGGAGTCGCCTCGATCGGTGGCCGGGCCGGCGGCAGCACCACCGTGCCGCTCGACGGCGTACGCACCCTAGGCGGCGGCTCGGCCGGCGGCACTGGCAGGACCAGCGGGCCGCGCTGACCGCAGGCTGCGAGCAGCGAACCCGCTAGAATCGCCGCCAGCAGCCGCATCGGGCCAAGCCCGGCGCGACAACTGCTTCCACCGGCGCGGGAACCACCACGAACCATGAGGTCAGCATAGCATGAGCGATCAGGCCTTCCGGCGCGTCGCCGAGGCGGCCCTCGACGCGATCGAGGCCGCGATGGAGCGCGCCGCGGACGGCGACCTCGATGTCGACGTCGAGCGCCAGGGCAACGTGATCACGATGACCTTCGAGGACGATTCCAAGGTCATCGTCAACAGCCATTCGGCCGCGCAAGAGATCTGGGTGGCGGCGCGCTCCGGCGGCTTCCACTACCGCCTCACGGACGGCCGTTGGATCGACAGCCGCAGCGGCGACGAACTCTTCGCTGCGCTGTCGAGGCTGGTGAGCCAGCAGTGCGGCCTCGCGGTGGTGCTTGCGCCGCGCTGACGGGGCAGCGGCTCATGGGCCTTCGCCGGGCATGGTGGTTGCTAAGGGAAGTGTACCCGCAACTTCCCAAGGAAAAACCATGAATCTGCTCATCTGGCTCGTCGTCGGAGGCGTGATCGGCTGGATCGCCAGCATGATCATGCGTACCGATGCGCAGCAAGGCATGCTGCTCAACATCGTCGTCGGCATCGTCGGCGCGATGCTCGGCGGATGGCTCGTCTCGCCGCTCGTCGGCGTCGGCACCATCAACCAGAGCAACTTCAGCATGGGATCGATGGTGGTGTCGCTGGTCGGGGCTGTGATCCTGCTCGCGATCGTCAACCTGTTCCGTCGGGGCTCGGTGCGCTGAGTAACCGACGCCTGCGCGCGGCCGCCCGCAGCGGGGCCGCGCGCAATCACCACGACCGTATCGAGCGTGACGATCGACACCAGAGCGATCGCTCCCGCGGCCAGGCTGCAGCGCAGCAATGCCCGGGCACGGCCGTTGCCTGCTTCTTCTGGTCGGCCCGCGCACCCGCGCGAACCGTCGCGCAATAGGAGCCTCGCCCCATGCCGTCCACCCCGATGACCCCGAGTGCACCCCGTCCCCGCGGCGAGCATCCCGAGCGTCCCGCCCGTCCTGCGGGCGATCATCCGCGCCGGGTCCGCGCGGACCATCCGAGGTCGTGAGCCCGCCCGCGCGGCTGGGCAGCGCGCCGGGTGTGCCGGCGGCCGATGTGGTTCAATCGCGCGTGGCTTCCTACGGCTGGCGCGAAATGGATCCCCCCGACCCGGCCGACTCCCTGCGCATGACCCGCGAGGAGTTTGCCTCCCTGGTCACGCACGAGCTGCGTAACCCGCTGAATGCGATGACCGGCTGGCTGCATCTCCTGTCGGCCGATCCGGCGTCGAGCGCGGAGTCCGCGCAGCGTGCGCTCGGCGGGCTGCGGCGGGCGCTCGCGCAGCAACTCGCGCTGATCGACACCCTGGGCGGCGTGCTGCGGCTGGCCGACGGCGAACGCCTCGAGCGTGTCGAGCCGCTCGAGCTTGGCGCGCTGCTCGAGGCCTGCGCGCAGGCGCTGCGACCGGCGGCCTCGGCCGCCGGCCGCGACGTCCGCGTCGAGCGGGCCGGCGCCGCCTCGTGGCACCCCGGCGACCGGGACGCGCTGCTCGCGGCCCTGCGCACGCTCGGCGCCTACGCGCTGCGTCACGGTGTGCCCGGCGCGCCGCTCGTGCTCGGCCTGGACGGCCCAGCCGACTCGCCTGTGCTGCGGATCGGGATCGACGAGGGTGACGATGCCGGCCTGTCGATCTGGAACGGCTTCCGCACGGTCGGTCGGCTGCCGCTCGACCTGCTGCACGCGATGCTGACCGCCGAGGCACATGGCGCGCGCATCACACCGAGTGGTCAGGGCCGCATCGGGGACACGCTGCTCATCCGGTTCGACGACGGCGCCTCCGGATCGGCGGGCGACGCCCCGAAGTCTGGCAGGCCGCGCGCGTGAGCGCCGGGACCGCTACCGATCCGACAGGAGATCGACGATGAACGACGGATCGATGAGCGTGCCTGTGCCAGCCGGCTTGTGCCGCGTGCTGGTGGTCGACGACAACGTCGATTCCGCGCAGAGCATGAGCCTGCTGCTCGGGCTCGAGGGCTATCAGGTCGAATGTGCGTACGACGGCGAGGAGGCGCTGCACAGCGCCGAGCGTTTCGCCCCGCAGGTCGTGCTGCTCGATCTCGGGCTGCCGCGCTTCTCGGGGTTCGAAGTCGCGCGGCGGCTGCGCGCCGAGCCGACCGGCGACGGGCTGCTGCTGGTCGCGGTCAGCGGCTATGGGCGCGAGCGCGACCGCCAGGCTGCGCACGACGCCGGCTTTGACCTGCACCTGACGAAGCCCGCCGATCCCGACGAGGTTCTGCGCGTACTCGCCGAGCGTCAGTCGCTGCGCGACGCCCGGCGCCGCGCCGGTCTCTCGCTCACGACCCCTGGGTCGCCGGATCCAGATGCCGCGGGGCCGTAGACGCCGGACGCACCAGGACCCGGCACCGAAGGCGCGTCCCTTTCGCGATCAGCGCGAGGCTCGTCCAGCAGTTCATGCAAACCAACGGCCTGACTGCCTCTCTTTTTTGTCGGAGCAGGCGTCCTTTCGGATGCGCAGCACGGACCGTACCCGCCGCGCTCGTGAGTGCCTGCCCGACCAGGCCGGATGAGCGTTCGCTCCCACTCCTATAATGACCCGATGCCCCACGTACTGATCGTCGACGACGAGCCCAACTCCGCCGAGATGCTGGCCACCGTTGTCCGCGGCGAAGGCTTCACGACCGCGGTCGCGGGCAGCTTGCGCGAGGCACGCCAGCAGCTGGTGATGATGCCCGCGCAGGTGGTGCTGCTCGACCTGCGCCTGCCCGACGGCAGCGGCATGGACCTGTTCGAGGACACCGAGCTGCGGGGCAATGCCGAGATCGTGCTGATCACCGGGCACGCATCGCTCGACACCTCCATCCAGGCGCTGCGCCTCGGAGCCGCCGACTATCTGATCAAGCCGGTCGCGGTCGCGCAGTTGAAGCGCGTGTTGTCGCGGCTGCGGCAGCCGGGCGACCTGCGGGCCGAGATCTCGGACATGCGTCAGGAGTTCCGCACCTCGGGGCGCTTCGGGCAGCTCTGGGGACGCTCTGCGCCCATGCATCGCGTCTACGACCAAATCGCGCGCGTCTCCCCGACGGTGGTCAACGTGCTGCTGGTCGGCGAGAGCGGCACCGGCAAGGAGGTGGTCGCAGCCACCATCCACGCGCTGTCGCGCCGGCGCACGCAGCCCTTCCTCGCGGTGAACTGCGGCGCGATCTCGCCGCAGCTGATCGAGAGCGAGCTCTTCGGTCACGAGAAGGGCTCGTTCACCGGCGCGATGCGTCAGCACCGGGGCTTCTTCGAGCGGGCGCACGGCGGCACCCTCTTCCTCGACGAGATCACCGAGATGCCGCTCGACCTGCAGGTCAAGCTGCTGCGGGTGCTCGAGACCGGCGTGTTCATGCGGGTCGGCTCCGACGAGATCTTCGAGACCGACGTGCGGATCGTGGCCGCCACCAACCGGCAGCCCCTCGAGGCCGTGCAGATCGGCAAGCTGCGCGAGGACCTGTATTACCGGCTCAATGTCTTCCAGATCCTTCTGCCGCCGCTGCGCGAGCGGCTCGAGGACATCGAGCTGCTCGCCCCCCACTTCCTTGAGGCGATCAGCGCGGCCGAGGGTCAGCCGAAGGTGTTCTCGCCCGCAGCCATCGAGCGCCTCAAGCAATACCACTGGCCGGGTAACGTGCGCGAGCTGCGCAACGTCGTGCAGCGTGCCTCGATCATGACCGACGGCACGGTGATCGACCAGCTGCAGCTGCCCGACGAGGCTGCGCCCGGCACCTCGCCCGTCGTCCCCGTGGCCGGCCCGTCCTCGCCCGCAGCCGGCGGTCCGCCGATGCTGCGCGTACGCGTCGGCGCTTCGATCGCCGAGGTCGAGCGGCAGCTGATCGTGGCGACCCTCTCGCATTGCGACGGCGTCAAGGAGCGCACGGCCGACGTGCTCGGGATCAGCCTGAAGACCCTGTACAACCGGCTGCGCGAATACGGCCAGAGCGGCGAGTTGTCGGCGACCGAGGCGCAGCAGGACTGACGCCACCGTGCCCGCCCGCGGCGCTTGAACGCGGGCCCCGCGCCCTCAGGCCTGCGGACGGTGGGACATGCGCCGCACCTCGACTGAGGGAATCTGCAGCGAGTCGCGGTACTTCGACACCGTGCGCCGCGCGACCTTGATGCCGCGCTGCTCGAGCAGACGCGTCAGCTTGATGTCCGACAGCGGGCGCGTTGCGTCCTCGGCGTTGAGCAGCTCGGTGATGAGGGCGCGCACCGCGGTCGCCGAACAGGGCGCGCCGGCCGCCGTCTCGACGTGGCTGCCGAAGAAGTGTTTGAAGTCGAGTAGCCCGCGCGGCGTCGCCATGTACTTTCGGCTGGTGACGCGCGAGACCGTCGACTCGTGCAGTCCGACCTTGTCGGCGATCTCGCCGAGCGTCAGCGGTTTCATCGCCATCGCGCCGTAGTCGAAGAAGCGGCTCTGGTGATCGACGATCGCCTGCGCGACGCGCTGGATCGTCTCGAAGCGCTGCTCGATGTTACGCACCAGCCAGCGCGCCTCGCGCAGCTGCTGCGAGACCGGCGAACCGCCACCCTCGCGGCCGCCCTTGAGGATGCTGGCGTAGAAGCGGCTGACGTGGATCCGCGGAATCACCTCCGGGTTGATCGACGCCACCCACTTGCCCTTGTGCTGCTGGACGATCACGTCGGCGACGACAAACTGTGTTTCGTCGGCGCCGAAGCCGGCGCCTGGGCGCGGCGTCAGACCGCGCAGCAGCACCGTCGCCGACTGCAGGTCGCACTCCTCGCATCCGAGCTCACGCTGCAACCGCTGGAAGTCGTGCGCGGCGAGCAGATCGAGGTGATGCTCGACGATGCGCAGCGCCAGTCTCCGCGCGGGGTGCCCGCCGACGTCAAGTGCGAGGAGCTGCAGCCTGAGGCACTCGGCGACTGAGCGCGCGGCGACGCCCGCCGGCTCGAGCGCCTGAACGTGGCGCAGCGCGACCTGCAGCTCATCCACTTCGACCGGCGGCTCGAGCGGGCACAGCGTGCACAACTCATCGAGCGGCTGGGTCAGGTAGCCCGAGCCGTCGATCGCCTCGATCACCGCCTGCACGAGCATCGCGTCCCGCTCGGACAGCCGCAGGCACCCGGCCTGCTGCAGCAGGTGTTCGCGCAGCGTCGGCCTGCCCGGGACCATCAGTGCGGGGTCCCATTCGTCGTCGCCACTCCGCCCGGAGCGGTAGTCGGTGGGCGCGCCGCTCCAGAGTTCGTCGAGGCCCGCGGACTCGATCGCCTCGGGCTCCTCGGTCGGCGCCTCGGTCGGCTCGGGCGGCTCGGCGTCGGTGGTGCCCGCTTCTTCGGACTCGACCGTCTCGAGGAAGGGGTTGGTCGTCAGCACCTCTTGCACCTGCTGCTGGAACTCGAGCGACCCGAGCTGCAGCAGCTGGATCGAGCGCTGCAGAAACGGCGTCATCGTCAGCTGGTGCCCGACGCGCAGTTGGAGCGAAACGTTCATTGATGCACTTCCTGGTGGTCGGTCGTGGCTGGGACGAGGGTCTGCAGCAAGGGTTGTGCCATTGCTCGCAAACCCCCTATCCGCGTCGCCAGCGGCCTGCGGCGTGCAGATTTTCCAGGGTCGGCCGACTGGGGCACGGACGTTTCTGCCGAGCCGCTCCGCGGTACCGGGTCATCGGCATCGAGGGGCAGACCGCTGCGGCGCGCGGGCCGCGACCCGCGTGTTCACGCCGCGCTGTGCGACCGGCCCTACTGGGCCTGCCTCACGACGATGTCGTTGCGAACCGCACGCACGCCCTTGGCTTGGCGGGCGATCTCGGAGGCCCGGTCCTTCTCCGCCTGGGACCTGGCGAACCCGGACAGCTGGGTGACGCCGTTGAGGGTCTCCACGCTGATCGAAGTCGCGGCGACGTCCTTGTCGGACGCCATCGTCGCCTTGATGTCGGTGGTGATCTTCGTGTCGTCGAAGTAGGCGCCGACGGTCTCCTGGTCGCGTATGACCGCGCAGGCCGACATCGACGCGGCGACGGCCAGGGCGATGGCGACGCGGCGCCAGGTGGTGTTCTCGGGTGTCATGAGGGGTACTCCGTATCGGTAGCGAGGGGGGAAGGGAGGGACGGGCGCATCAGTCGCGCCGCGACAGCAGCAGCCCGACGATCAGGCCGCCGACGGCTGCGACCATGAGCGCTGACAGCGGCCGCCCGGAGACCGTGTCGCGCGAATAGTCGATGCCGCGCTGCATCTGATCGCGGGCGCGATGGCTCATCTCCACGCCCTGGTCGAGCGCTTGGCTCATGCGTTCGCGCGCCTGCGACACGCGGTGCTCGATCTCGCCGCGCAGCTCGGCCGAGGCGCCGCCGCCCGCGCTGCGCGCGAGGTCAGACAGGTCGTCGAGGAAGGCGCCGAACTCCGAGGGCTGGGACGTATCCGAGCGGCTCCGGCTGCGCCCGCCCAGCCGCGTGATCGGATCGGGAAAGCTGCCCGGGCCGGCGGGACCGGCGCCGCGGCCGGTGCCCTGGGATGCGCTGCCTCCGCCGCCGCTGGGCGAAGACGGGACGCCGGCGCCGAGCGAGCCGTTGCCGCCGTGCTCGGACGGATGGCCGTATGGGGTGCCGGAAGGGGTGCCGGGATTCATGCTGCTCATGGGTGATGACCTCTGGTGGGTGAAATCAGGGTTGGAGGTTCGACGTATCGCCGCGGGACACCCGCCGGTGTGGCGGGAGCGCGTCATCGGCCGACACGGCGTTGGTGACCGTGGGGGCGGGTACGCCAGCGCAGGCCACCGCCCTCGGGCGGGCGGCCATCGGGAGGCCCGCGCGGATCGATGTGCCCAGGCCGGGCGAGGCGGCGACGTCGAGCTGGCCGCCGACCGCGAGCATCCGGTGCCTCATGCCCGCCAGGCCGTGGTGGCCGGGGCCAACCGCGGCAGGCTCGAAGCCCACGCCGTCGTCATCGATCGAAAGCTCGATGCGGCCGCGCACGCGTCGCAGCGACACCCGCACGAAGTCGGCCCGTGCGTACTTGTGGATGTTGGTCAGCGACTCCTGGACGATCCGGTAGAGCGCGAGCGCCGGCTCGCCGGCCGGGGCGACCGAAGGATCGAGCGAGGCGCTGACCCGACCGCGGAAGCGCGTGCGGTGCGACGCGAGCAGCTGCTCGAGTGCTGGCACCAGGCCGAGGTGCGTGAGCACGGTGGGGTGCAAGTCTTCGACGATCCGGCGCTTGAGCGCGATGCCCTGCGCCAGCACGCGCTGCAGCGCCGCCAGCCGCTCGCCGATCTGCGACTCGTGGCAGGCGCGTTGCGCGGCGAGCCATGCGACGTCGAGCCGGGCCGCGGTGAGGATCGCCCCGAGCTCGTCGTGCAGCTCCCGGGCGAGCGCCGCCCGCTCCGCCTCGCGCGTGCGCTGTAGCCACGCCGCGAAGCGGGCGTCGTCGGTGAAACCGGCAGCCAAGGATGAGGCGTCGGCGCGTTCGGGGGTCGGACAGCGGCTCGAGACGGGCACGATGGTTGCATCTCCGTTGCAGCGGCCCCGACACGCTCGGGCCGCTCAACCGAAGTCAGCAATAACGGTGCCCGACAGGAGCAAACAGCCCATGAACCCCTCTCTGAGCAGCACCAGCCGCAAGCTCAAGGTCGTCATCTGCGACGACCATCCGATCGTCCGTGCGGGCTTTCGCCAGTTCCTCTCAGGCCAGCCCGACATGGAGAGCGTCGAGGAGGCGGCTTGCGGCCGCGCGGCCCTGGACCTCGTGCGCAATGACGCCTGCGACGTAATGCTGCTCGACATCTCGATGCCCGGGCAGAACGGGGTCGACGTGCTGCGCGCCATCCGCCTGCGCAAGCCCGAGCTGCCGGTGCTCATGCTCTCGTCGTTCCCCGAGCAGCACTACGCGCTGCAGATGCTCAAGCTCGGCGCCTCGGGCTACCTGCTCAAGGACAGCGAGCCGGCTGACCTGCTGCGGGCCATCCGCGCGGTCTCACAGGGCCGGCGCTTCGTGAGCGAGGCGGTCGGCAATCTGCTCGCCAACGGGCTGGGCTCGCACGGCGACGAGCTGCCGCACACGCAGCTCTCCGACCGCGAGCTGCAGGTCTTCCTGCGGCTGGCCAAGGGCGAGTCGGTGACCGCGATCGCGAACGTGCTGACGCTGAGCTTCAAGACCATCAGCACCTACCGCTCGCGCGTGCTCGAGAAGCTGCAACTGCGTTCGAACAGCGACGTGACCTATTACGCGATGAAAAACGGGCTGATCCAGTGACCGTGCTGGATCGCGATGCGCGCAGGGCCGCTCCGGCCCGCGTGCGCCACGATGCGCCGCGGCACGGGTCCGTCCGGGCGCACTCCTTACAAGGTTGCCTCCCATGATCGAACGAATCGCCGCGCTCGGCGCGGACTATGTCGGGACGCTCGGCGCGTTCGCACTCACCGAAGCGGCCGAGGACGCCGCGAGGCTTCGCGCCGCAGCGCGCGCCACGCTGTTCGGGATGCTGGTGAGCGCGCTTGGCGCGCTCTGGCTCAACATCGCGGTGCTGCTGTGGCTGATGACGACGCCCTGGGCCATCCCTGGTTCGTTCGCGATCGCGGCAGTCGCGCTGTTCGCGGGCATCGCCATGGCGAGCCGGGCACGACACGCCCTGTCCGCGCTGCGTCCGATGGCAGCGACACGGCACATGCTGGCGGCCGAGATCGGCGGGCGCGGTCCGTCGGCCTCCCATTCGTCTCCCGAACCGATGGGTGCCGACGAGGCGAGCGCGAAACTGCGGGCGATCCGTGTCGAACTGCGCGAGACGGTCGCACTCGATCGCGGCCCGCACGAGACGGTCACGGACGAGTCCGCGCCGGCGCGCTTCGAGCCGCGCAGCCGGACGATGCGGACCGTGATGTGGATATGGCGGACGATCCCTCGCGTGACCGCCGGAACCGCGATCACCGGCGCGCTCGGCCTCGTGGCCGTCAGCAGCCCGCGCCTGCGGCGCCTGCTCGCGCTGATCGCGTTGCTGCGAAAGTTCGGCGGGCACCCGCGGCAGTCACCGCACGGAGCGGCCCTGCGGCCGCGAGGAGCCCGCGATGCAACACGATGATCGAGACGAAGGCCGGGACGGCGGCCGACATGACCGCCCGAACCGGGACGACCGCCCCGGCAACTGGGGGGCGAGCGCGGCGGACAGCGGACAGCGGCCGGGCCCGGTCGACGTCGAACCCCCGTTCGAGCGTGGCCAGGGCTCGCCCGCCGACGGCGCCGGCGCGGATCAGTGCGGGGGCGTCCACATGGACGGTCGCAGCGGCTGCCCACCCGCCCGATCGGCTGCCGGCACGAGCTATGGCGGCTGGAGCGGCGCCGGCTCGGCCCAGGCGCGGTGGTCCGAAGTGCCGCCGCCCGGAGTCCCGGCGGCGCCCGCCGGGCCCGCCGAGAGCGGGCAGCCAGGCGGCCCGAAGGGCATGCAGCGCTCCGACGAGCGGATCCACGACGACGTCTGCGGGCGCCTCTCGCGCGAGCCCGGGCTCGATGCCGGGGACGTGGCGGTGGCTGTCCGCGAGTTCCGAGTCACGCTGACCGGCACGGTCGCCGACCGGCCGACCAAGCATGCGATCGAGTTGCTGGTCGATTGCTGCTATGGCGTGCGCGAGATCGACAACCGGATCAAGGTGATGCGCGACGGCTTGCCGCCCCATCCGGACGCACCGCCCACGCCGCGCCGGTGGGTACCTCGGGATTCGCCCACCGCGCTCGACGAGGCTGCGGGCCGGCACACCGAGCCCAGTCTGGATGCGTCGGGCCGCTACAGTTGAGCGCCCGTTGAGCGCCCGGCCGCCGTCCCGCCGGGCGGCGGCGTTCAGAACACCTGTTCCCGGACCTGCTCGCCGCGCTCGCCGGTGCCGAGCCCTTCCTCGGCGACCCCGAGCGAGGCCACCCCCTGGCCCGGACGGGTCTCTGCGTAGTACCAGTCTCCGCTGACCTGCACGACGCCCGACGGCGCCTCCATCGGCTTGTCCGGCACGCTCTTGAGGGCGACTGCCATGTAGTTGATCCAAATCGGCAGCGCCAGGCCGCCACCGGTCTCGCGATCGCCGAGCTTGCGCGGCTGGTCGAAGCCGACCCAGGCGACGCCGGCGACCTTCGGCGAGTAGCCGACGAACCAGGCGTCGTGCGAGTCGTTGGTGGTGCCGGTCTTGCCGGCGAGGTCGGTGCGCTTGAGGCGAAGCGCCGCGGTCGCGGTGCCCTTGCGCACCACGTCGCGCAGCAGGCTGTCCATCAGAAACGCATTGCGCGCGTCGATGGCGCGGATCGCCTCGTTGCCCGCCGTCACCGGCCGCGCTTGGGCGAGCACCCGGCCGCTGGCGTCGGTAACCCGTGCGATCAGGTACGGTTCCACACGAAAGCCGCCGTTGGCGAACACCGCGATGCCGCCCACCATCTGCCAGGGCGTCACCGAGCCGGCGCCCAGTGCCATGGTCAGGTACGGCGGGTGGCGTTCCGCGTCGAAGCCGAAGCGGGTGACGTAGTCCTGCGCGTACTGCGGCCCGATCGCCTGCAGCAAACGGATCGACACCATGTTCTTCGACCTCGACAGCGCGGCGCGCATCGTCATCGGGCCATCGAACTTGCCGTCGTAATTCTTCGGCTCCCAGACCTGCCCGCCGGTGACGGCCGCATCCACGATCACCGGCGCGTCGTTGATGACGGTGGTGGTCATGAAGCCCTTCTCGAGCGACGCGGAATAGATGAACGGCTTGAAGCTCGAGCCTGGCTGCCGCCAAGCCTGCGTCACGCGGTTGAACTTGTTGCGGCTGAAGTCGAAGCCGCCGACCATTGCGCGGATCGCGCCGTCGCTGGTGTCGGCCGACACGAAAGCAGCCTGCACCTCGGGCACCTGCGTGACCTCCCAGCCTTTTGGCCCATCGGTCACGCGCACCACCATTCCGGGCTTGAGGCGGCGGGCCGTCGGCGCCTTCTCCGAGAGCCAGGGCGCGACCAGCTTCAGGCCGTCGCCGACGATCTCGATCGACTGGCCGCGGCTGCGCGCGACGCGGATCGTCTTTGCGTCGACGGCGGTGATCACCGCCGGCAGGAAGTCGTCGATCTCGCCGGCCTCGAGCAGGGCCTCCTCGATCTTCTCGTCACGTCGTTGCGGGTCGGCGGGCAGCTCGAGCTGGGCCTCCGGGCCGCGGAATCCGTAGCGCCGGTCGTAGTCGAGCACGCCTTGGCGCACCGCTGCGTTGGCCGCGCGCTGGTCCTCGGCCAGCACTGTGGTGTAGACGTTCAGGCCGGCGACATAGGTCTCATCACGGAACTGCTCGTAGGCGAGCATCCGGGCGAACTCGGCGACGTACGGCGCCTTGACGGCGAAGTCACCCCGGTCGGGCTGCAGCCGCAGATCCTCCTTCATCGCCGCCTGGTACTGCTCCTCGGTCAGCGAGCCGAGCGAGCGCATCCGGCCGAGGACGTACTGCTGGCGGATCCGCGCGCGCTTGGGGTTGACGACCGGGTTATACGCCGAGGGCGCCTTCGGCAGGCCGGCGAGCATCGCCGCCTCGGCCGCGCTGACCTTGGCCAGCGGCTTGCCGTAGTAGATCTGCGCGGCCGACGCGAACCCGTAGGCGCGCTGCCCGAGGAAGATCTGGTTCAGGTAGATCTCTAGGATCTGCTCCTTCGAGAGCTGGGTCTCGATCTTCAGGGCGAGCAGGATCTCGTAGATCTTGCGGGTGTAGCTGCGCTCGTTCGACAAGAAGAAGTTGCGCGCCAGCTGCATCGTGATCGTGCTGGCCCCCTGCGATTTGCCACCCGCCGCCACGTTCGCGAGCGCGGCTCGCGCGATACCGAGCAAGTCCACGCCGCTGTGCTCGAAGAACCGGTCGTCCTCGGCGGCGAGGATCGCCTGCTTCATCACCAGCGGGACGTCCTCGATCCGGGCGACGCTGCGCCGCTCCTCGCCGAACTCGCCGATCAGCACGCCGTCGGCGGTCCAGATCCGCAGCGGCACTTTGGGCCGGTAGTCGGTGAGCACGTCCAGCGAGGGCAGGCGGTCCGACGCCAGGATCGCCGCCAGCCCCAAAGTCAGGGCCGCTGCGACCGCGAGCGCGATCGGCACGAGCACCAGCACCGTGACGAAGCTCAGCAGGCCGAATCCCCGTTCGCGCCGCGAACTTGCGATCGGCGCGAGGCGGTTTCGCACTGACGTCATGGCAGGCCAGGTTGTCGGACAGGTGCCGATTATAGGGCGCAGCGGCCCCGCCCACGCCTGCGCGCAGCGTGACCGGCGGCCCTGGCCGGCAGCTCCGTTCGGGCGTACTGGCGGGGTAGACGACGAGCGGACCGGGAGGGTCGACGGGCGGGTTCAAAGCTGAAGTTTTGCAACAGCGAAAAGCCTTACAGTCTGTCGACGGGGTTGCGAAGATCTAAAGCAAAGTCTTCAAAACTTCCGTAACATAATGTTTTCTGACATTTTTTTCCACTCGACCAGATCGAGGCGAACGTGGCAGCCAGCCTTCAGGCTCTCTTCAAGCGCGGTTCCCAGCCCATCTTGGGAGTCGACGTCAGCGCATCCAACGTCAAGCTCGTCGAGCTGGTGCCGGGGGGTAAGACCGGCATGCGCCTGGAGCGCTACGCCATCGAGCCGATCGAGCGGGGCGCCATCGTCGACGGCAACGTCGAGAAGCCCGAGGCGGTCGTCGACGCGCTGCTGCGCGCGATTCGCAGGACGGGCACCAAGACCCGCCTCGCCGCGATGGCCCTGCCCTCCTCGGCGGTGATCGCCAAGCGGATCACCCTGCCGGCCGGTCTCCACGAGGAGGACTACGAACTGCAGGTCGAGACCGAGGCCAGCCAGTACATCCCGTTTTCGATCGACGAGGTCAACCTCGACTTCCAGATCCTCGGACCGTCCACGCACTCCGAGGAGGACGTCGAGGTGCTGCTCGCCGCCTCGCGCAAGGAGAAGGTCGAGGACCGCGTCGCGATCGCCGAGATGGCGGGGCTGCGCCCGGTCGTGATCGACGTCGAGCCCTATGCGGCGCGGACTGCCATCGACCACGTCACGCGTTTCCTGCCGAGCCAGGGCGATGCCATGATCCTCGCTGTGTTCGACATCGGGCAGAGCACCACCAATCTCACCGTGGTCCTGAACGGCCAGACCGTCTTCGAGCGCGACCAGACCTTCGGCGGCAGCCAGCTCACCCAGGACATCGTGCGGCTCTACGGCCTGACCCTCGAGGAGGCCGAGCTCAAGAAGAAGAGCGGCGATCTGCCAGACAACTACGCCAGCGAGCTGCTCACGCCGTTCGTCGAGCAGGGTGCATCCGAGGTGGCCCGCTCGCTGCAGTTCTTCTTCACGTCCACCCCGTTCACCCGGGTCGACCGCATCTTCCTCGCGGGCGGCTGTGCGGTCACAGCGGGCCTCGCCGAGGCGGTCGCGGAACGTACCCAGGTGCCGACAGAGATCATGAGCCCGTTCCAGGGCATGGAGGTCGCAGGCGGCATCCGCGAGCGCCAACTGCGCCTCGACGCACCGGCACTGATGGTCGGCTGCGGTCTCGCAATGAGGAGGTTCGACGCATGAGCGCGGGCGCCAAGCTGGGCAAGGTCGGGCTCGCCCCGGCCACCGAGTTCGTCGACACGTCGGTGCGTGCGCTCGCGCCGATCCGCATCAACCTGCTGCCCCACCGCGAAATGAGTCGCGAGCGGCGCAAGAAGGACTTCGTCAGCCTTGCCGGGCTGGTCGGCATTGCCGGCGCCGTCGTGGTTTTCGCAGGCGGCGTCGCGATCAACCAGCAGATCTCTACCCAGCTGGAGCGCAACGGGTTCATCACCGCCGAGAACGCGCGACTCGACGCAGAGATCGCCGAGGTCGCGACGCTGCGCGACGAGATCGCCGCCCTGAAGGCGCGCCAGCAGGCTGTCGAGAACCTGCAGAGCGACCGGACCGCTCCAGTGCGCCTGTTCGCGGAGCTGGTGCGGCTCACGCCCGAGGGCGTATCCCTGCGTCAGATCAAGCAGGAAGACATGCGCGTGACCCTGATCGGGTATGCGCAGACCAACGAGCGGGTCGCCGAGCTGCTGCGCAAGCTGGCCGAGAGCAGCCCGCTCCTGGAGCGCCCCGAGCTTGGTGAGATCAAGGAAGTCCTTCAGGCTGCCGCCGGTCGCGAGTCGCCCCGCAAGGTCTACGAGTTCTCGCTGAACACGCTGATCAAGCGCGCCGCCCCGCCCGCCGGGGGCAAGCCCGGTGCGCCGCGCGCGCAGGGCGGCGAGCCGGTCAAACTCGGCGCGCTGCGCTGAGCTACGGGAGCGACTATGGCGAACCTCTCGATCAAGCTCGACGTCTCCAGCCTGGCCGGACAGTTCCAAGGCCTCAAGGGCCGGCATGCCGGGCTCTGGCCAACCTTACCGCGGGCCATGCTGCTCGTCGCGCTGTTCACCGCGCTAGTCACCGCAGGGTGGATGCTGTACTGGCGAGGCCTCGTCGAGGAGCTCGACGCTGGTATCGCTCAGGAAGCGCAGCTCAAGCTTCAGTACACCGAGAAGCTCAAGCAGGCGGTCAATCTCGACGCGTTGCGCAAACAGAAGGAGCAGATCAGCGTGTTCGTGAGCCAGCTCGAGAAGCAGCTGCCCAGCAAGGCCGAGATGGACGCGCTGCTGTCGGACATCAACCAGGCGGGCGTGGGTCGCGGCGCACAGCTGATGCTGTTCAAGCCCGGCCAGACCGTCGTGCGCGAGTACTACGCCGAACTGCCGATCAGCGTACGCGTTGTCGGCAACTACCACGACCTCGGCTCGTTCGCGAGCGACATCGCGAACCTCGCGCGGATCGTGACCCTGAACAACGTGCAGATTCAGCCCTTCGATGCGAAGGGTTCGAACACCATGCTGGCGATGGACGCGACCGCAAAGACCTTCCGCTACCTCGACCCCGAGGAGATCGCCCAGCAGCGTGCCGCGGACGCCAAGGCGAAGCAGGGGGCCAAAAAATGACGGGCACCCTGCAACGCGCCGTGGGCCTCGCGGTCATCGTGCTGGCGGTCACGGGCTGCGAGTCCGACCGCGGCGAACTGCGGGCCTGGATGGACGAGACCCGCCGTACGACGCCGCTGATCAATGAAAAGATCTCCGAGCCCAAGTCCTTCGAGCCCTTCCGGTATCCGTCGAGCGACGAGATCGATCCGTTCAGCGTCGCCAAGATGCGCGTGGGTGGCCAAGGGGCGCGCCCCGGCAACGGCCTGCGCCCCGACCTCGCGCGCCGCCGCGAGCCGCTCGAGGCGTACCCGCTCGACAATCTGAAGATGGTGGGCAACTTGACGCAGAAAGGCGCCACCGTCGCGCTGCTCCAGGCTGACACGGTCCTCTTCCAGGTTCGCGTCGGCCATTACATTGGCCAGAACTTCGGCCGCGTGCTGCGAGTCTCGGAAGACGAGGTCGCGGTACGAGAGATCGTCCAGGACGCCGCCGGCGACTGGATCGAACGAGACACGGCCCTGCGTCTGCAGGTGCAGGAGATCAAGAAATGAAGGGTGCAAGAGTGCTGCCTGCGATGGGCGGCTACGGCCGCAAAGGGCACCGCGCCCTCGTCACGACGATCCTCGTCGCGCTGGCGCTGATGGTGCACGTCGGCCTGGCACGCGCGCAGGCCAACGCCATCGAATCCATCACCTCGGTGCAGCAGGGTGCCCAGACGGTGATGCGAATCCAGCTCAAGGCGCCTCCCAAGATCCCGCCGGCGATCTTCTCGATCGCCAATCCGCCGCGGCTCGCGCTCGACTTCCTAGATACCGGCAGCGCGGTGGGCACCGCCCCGATCGACCTCATCCAGGGCGATGCGCGCAGCGTCAACGTCGTGCAGGCTGGCAGCCGTGCGCGCATGGTGCTCAACCTGCGCCGGCCGGTGACCCACACGACGGCGGTCGAGGGCAACGCGGTCCTGGTGACGCTCGAGCCGGTCTCCGGCATCGCCGGCGCTCCGGCCATGGCGACCGCGAGTTCGGCTGCCTACAGCTTCGCAAAGGCCGACGCACCCGGCACGCAGGCGCTGCGCGACATCGACTTCCGGCGCGGCAAGGACGGCGAGGGTCGCGTCGTCGTCGAACTCTCGAGCGCACAGACGGGCGTGGACATCAAGCAGCAGGGCCAGACGATCGTCGTCGACTTCCTGAAGTCGCGTGTGCCGGACAACCTGCGCCGCCGCCTCGACGTCGCCGACTTCGGCACACCGGTCCGCGCGGTCCGCACGTTCCAGCAGGGCGAGAACACCCGGATGATCATCGAGCCCGCCGGTCTCTGGGAGCACAACGCCTATCAGAGCGACACGCAGTTCGTCATCGAGGTCAAGCCGGTCCGCGAGGATCCGAACAAGCTCGTGCAGGGCACGCGCGCCGGCTACCGCGGCGACAAGCTCTCGCTCAACTTCCAGAACGTCGACATCCGCGCGCTGCTGCAGGTCATCGCCGATTTCACGAACCTGAACATCGTCGTGCGCGACTCCGTCGCCGGCAGCATCACGCTGCGCCTCAAGGATGTGCCCTGGGACCAGGCGCTCGACATCGTGCTGCAGTCGAAGAACCTCGACATGCGCAAGAACGGCAACGTGATCCTGATCGCGCCGCGCGACGAGCTCGCCACGCAGGAGAAGCTCGACCTCGAGTCGAAGCAGCAGATCGCCGAGATCGAGCCGACCCGCGTCGAGACCTTCCAGCTCAACTACCAGAAGGCGGAGTCGGTCGCGAAGCTGCTGAGCGACGACAAGCAGCGCGTGCTGTCGAAGTCCGGCAGCGCGGTGCCCGACGTGCGCACCAACAAGCTGTTCGTCCGCGACACCGCGTCGCGGCTCGACGAGGTGCGGCGGATCATCGGCCAGCTCGACATCGCCGTGCGCCAGGTCCTGATCGAGGCCCGCATCGTCGAAGCCGACGATCGCTTCTCGCGCAACCTTGGTGTGAAGCTCGGCTTCAACGACCTCCGCAGCACGATCTCCCGGCCCACCTCCGTAATCGACCCGGTGACCGGCGCCCCGACAACGCTCAACGTGCCGGTCTACGGTGCGGGGACACGGTGGCCCGGCGGCAACGCGTTCTCGACCTTGTCGGGTAACCTGCAGGGTGCCGCCGACCTGTCGTCGCAGCTCGGCAGCGGCCTGAGCGGTCTGAACGCGCCGGGCCTCGGCCAGCAGACCGCGATCGCGAACACCAACTTCGTGAACCTGCCTGCTGCGGGCATCTCGGGCGCGAACGCGGCGAGCTTCGCGATCAGCCTGTTCGGGTCGCAACTGACCCGTTTCGTCAACCTCGAGATCTCCGCGCTCGAGGCCGAGCAGCGCGGCAAGGTGGTGTCGAGCCCGCGCGTGCTGACGTCCGACCAAGGTAAGGCCGTGATCGAGCAGGGCACCGAGCTGCCCTTTCAGACGGCGACCTCGAGCGGTGCGACCTCGGTCACCTTCAGAAAGGCGAACCTCAAGCTCGAGGTCGTCCCGCAGATCACACCGGAAGGCAGTGTGATCATGAAGGTGCAGGTCAACCGCGACTCCGTCGGCCAGCTGACCCCTGCAGGTTTTGCGATCGACACCCGCTCGGTGCAGACCGAGGTGCTGGTCGAGAACGGCGGCACCGTCGTGATCGGTGGCATCTACGAGCAATTCGAGCGCAACCGCGTCAACAAGGTGCCGTTCCTGGGCGATCTCCCCTACCTCGGCAACCTGTTCAAGAACACCACCCGCCAGAGCGACCGGCAAGAACTCCTGGTGTTTCTCACGCCGCGCGTCGTGACCGACGCCGCCGCAAGCACCCGTTGATCGCGATCCGATAAGAGGAAGACCTGAGATCATGCTCGAACGATTGATCCGTACCTGCCGGTCCGCGCTGCTGGCGATCGTGGTCCCGCTGTCGATCGCGGCCCTGCTTTCCGCCTGCAGCGGCGAGGGAGCGGGCGCGGGCGGCGGCGCCGCCGCGAGCGGCGCCGGCATCGGCACAGTGCAGGTGGTCGGCAACACCACGACCATCAACTCCGATGGCAAGACGCCGGTCGATCTGACCGTGTTCGTCACGTCGGGTACCAACGTAGCCGCCAAGAACGTGCTGGTCGACCTGGCCGTGTCCGACCCGACCGGTACGCCCGGGGGCGTGCGCGTCGAGGTGCTGCGCGGCACCACCGACAGTAGCGGTACCGCGACCGCTCGGCTGAGCGTGCTCAGCGATCCTCGTAGCCGGGACATCACCGTCGTTGCCACCGCTGGCGGCGTCGCATCCGCGCCGCTGAAGATCCGTGTCGGCGGCACCACGCTCAACGCATCCGGCCCCTCTGCGATCTCGCTGGCCGGCGCGGTGGACTCGAACTACACGGTGTCCCTCAAGGACTCGAGCGGGGCGCCGCTGGCCGGGTGGGACGTCACCGCGGCCTCGTCAGCGGGCAACACGTTTACCGTGAAGACCGTCAAGACGGATTCTGGCGGCCAGGCGGTGTTCGGCGTACGCGGCACCGTGCCGGGCTCCGATACCCTCACGTTCAGCGCGCTCGGCGAGACCAAGCCGCTTCCGATCGTCGTGTCCGGCAAGGGGCTCTCGCTCACGCCGTCCTCGGGATTTTCGACCATAGTTGGTACGCCGACAGTGCCGCTGGGTACGACCGCCTCGCTGCAGGTCAGCTACCAGTCCTCCGACGGTATCCCGCCGAGCACTGTCGTCGAAGTGGCGACCACGCGCGGCACGTTGGTGCCGGCCTCGGCCAGCATCGCGACCGGCACGGCGAACATCGCGGTCACCTCGAACTTCGCCGGCCCGGCGACCGTCACCGCGCGGGTCGGTGGCGTGTCCGCGGAATACACCTTCAACTTCGTGTCGGTGACGCCGTCCCAGATCGACCTGCAGGCCAGCCCGTCGACGATCGGCCCGAATCTGGGCGGCTCGACCGAGCAGCGCGCGACGCTGACCGCCGTTGTACGCGACTCGCGGGGCAACCCGGTCGCGAACCGCGTCGTCTCGTTCAGCGCGGTCGACGATCCCAGCGGCGGCAGCATCCAGCCGGGCATCGCCAGCACCGACCTCGCGGGCCGGGCCACCGTGTCGTTCATCGGCGGGCCGACCACCACCGCGGTGAACGCCGTCAAGTTGATCGCGACTGTGGACGGCATCCCGTCGCAGGTCGCATTCATGAGCGTGGCACGCAGCCAGCTGTTCGTGCGGATCGGCACCGACAACACGATCGAGAAGGTCGAACCGACGCTATACCGCAAGACCTATTCTGTGGTGGTCACCGACTCGACGGGTAACGCGGTGAAGGATACCGCGATCATCGTCAACCTGCGGCCGCTCCGGTACCGGACGGGCTTCTGGCGTAAGGTGACCGGCGGGCCGCCAGAGTGGGAGCAGACCATCACCGGCGAGGCTGATAGCGAAGACGTAAACCGTGACGGCATCTGCAACGGCCCGACTGTCGTCAACGGCGTTTCCTTGCCGGCTGAGGACAGGAACGAAGATGGGCAGCTGACGCCGGGCAACGTGGCCAGCACAGCGCCCACCGTAACCACCACCGAAAACGGCACGGCAGCGGTGGTCCTGCAGTACCCGCGCAGCTTCGCGGAGTGGGTGGAGGTGCTGCTCGACGTGCGCGTTCAGGTGGCCGGCAGCGAGGGCGCTGCGGTCGCGCAGTTCTGGCTGCCGGTCGCCGCCGCCGACCTGAACGACAAGTCGGTGCCGCCCCCCGGCGCAGACAGCCCGTTCCCGTTCCCGGAAGGGCTCGACTTCCCGAGAACCTGCCCACCCTGACGGCCGGCCCGGCGAACTGCGGTAGAGTCCTGCGGTGGGGCCACTGCGCGCGACAGACCGATTGGATCAGGACACATCCGTGAACGAGGGCCCGGCCGACCGCCGGGCCCTTTTTCTCGTCGGTATGATGGGTGCCGGCAAGACCACCGTCGGCAAGCGCCTGGCGCGTCGTCTCGGCTGGTCGTTCGTCGATGCCGACCGCGAGCTCGAGGCGCGTCTGGGCGTGCCGGTCCAGACGATCTTCGAGCTCGAGGGCGAGCCGGGCTTCCGGCGCCGCGAGGCGGCCCTCATCGATGAGCTCACGCAGCGCACCCAGGTGGTGTTCGCCACCGGCGGCGGTGCCGTCCTCGACGCGGGCAACCGTGCGCTGCTTCACGAGCGCGGCCGCGTGGTCTACCTGCGCGCCTCGGTCGGCGACCTCTGGCACCGGCTGAGGCGCGACACGGTGCGCCCGCTGCTGAAGACGGCCGACCCGCGTGCCCGCATCGAGGAACTGGTCGGGCAGCGTGACCCGCTGTACCGCGAGGTTGCGCACCTGATCATCGACACCGGGCGCCAGCCGATCGAGCAGGTGGTCGATGTTATTCTCGGGCGACTCGGCGAGCCCGCGCCCGCGGCGCCGTCTTTCCCTGAGCCCGCCCGCGATGCGTGAAGTTCCGGTCTCCCTGGGTGACCGCTCCTATTCGATCCAGGTCGGCAGCGGCCTGCTCGCCGGCAACGAGGCGCTTGCACGGCTCGCCACCGGCCGCATGGTGGCGATCGTCACCGACTCGAACGTCGCCGCGCTCCACGCACGTATCGTCGCCGACACGCTGCGCCCGCATGCCGCCTCGCTCCATGAAGTGGTGCTGCCCGCCGGCGAATCGAACAAGACCTGGGCGACGCTGAACCGGATCTTCGACGCGCTGCTCGAGGCGCGCTTCGACCGCGACGCGCTGCTGGTGGCGGTCGGCGGTGGCGTGGTCGGCGACATGGCCGGCTTCGCGGCCGCGATCTACCAGCGCGGCGTCGAGTTCGTGCAGGTGCCCACCACGCTGCTGGCCCAGGTGGACTCCTCGGTCGGCGGCAAGACCGGCATCAACCATCCGCTCGGCAAGAACATGATCGGCGCGTTCCACCAGCCCCGGCTGGTGCTGATCGATGTCGACACGCTTGCCACGCTGCCCGACCGTGAGCTGTCGGCGGGGCTGGCGGAGGTGATCAAACATGGCGCGATCGCCGACGCCGGCTACTTTGACGCGGTTGCGGCAGCGTTGCCCGCCCTGCGGGCCAAGGATCCGGCGGCGCTCGCCGCGGCAGTGGCTCGGTCCTGCGAGATCAAGGCTTCGGTGGTCGAGCGCGACGAGCGCGAGGGTGGCGTGCGCGCGATCCTGAACTTCGGTCACACCTTCGGTCATGCGATCGAGGCCGGCTTGGGCTATGGCGAGTGGCTGCACGGCGAGGCGGTGGGCGCCGGGATGGTGATGGCCGCCGACCTGTCGCGCCGGCTCGGCCTCGTTGATGCCGCGATCGCCGCGCGGCTGCGTGAGGCGGTGTCTGCAGCCGGGCTGCCGGTGCGCGGTCCGGGTTGGCCCGCGTCGCGCTATGTGGAGCTGATGTCAGTCGACAAGAAGGCGCGTCAGGGCACGCCGCGCTTCGTGCTGCTCGACGGGCTGGGTTCCGCGCGCATGCAGCGGGTCGACGATGCCCTGCTGGCCGAGACGCTCGCGGCCTGCAGCGGCTGATCGTCCCTGCATGGACGCGCTTGCGCCCTACGCGGCCGACCCCCGCCGGACCCGCGGGCGGGTGCATCCCGAGACCGCGCCCGAGGGGCGCAACGAGTTCCAGCGCGACCGCGACCGGATCGTCCATTGCGGTGCGTTCCGGCGGCTCGAGTACAAGACGCAGGTCTTCGTGAACCATGAGGGCGACCTGTTTCGCACGCGGCTCACACATTCCATCGAGGTCGCGCAGATCGCCCGGACCATCGCCCGGCGGCTGCGGCTGCACGAGGACCTGACCGAGGCGATCTCGCTGGCCCACGACCTCGGCCATACGCCCTTCGGCCATGCCGGGCAGGACGCGCTGAACCGTTGCATGCAGCCGTACGGCGGCTTCGAGCACAACCTGCAGTCGCTGCGTGTGGTCGACGCGCTCGAGGAGCGCTACGGCGCCTATGACGGGCTGAACCTCTGCTTCGAGACCCGCGAGGGCGTGCTCAAACACTGCTCGGCGGCCCATGCGGCGAAGCTGGGCGAGGTCGGCCGGCGCTTCCTCGAACGCACCCGGCCGACGCTCGAGGCGCAGCTCGCCAACCTCGCCGACGAGATCGCCTATGTGAACCATGACGTGGACGATGGCATCCGCTCCGGCCTGGTGACGGTGGCGCAGCTGCTCGAGGTCGAGCTGTTCGAGCGTCACCACCACGCGGTGCTCGCAGCCTGGCCGGCGTCGGGCGAGCGCCGGCAGGTCTACGAGACGGTGCGGCGGATGATCAACGAGCTGGTGCTCGACCTCACCCGGCGCAGCGAGGCGCTGATCGCCGAGGCGGCGCCCGGCTCGGTCGACGAGGTACGTACCGCGCCGCCGCTGATCGCGTTCTCCGATGAGGTGGGCGCACGTGCGGCCCAGCTCAAGCGCTTCCTCTTCGACAACCTCTACCGTCACTATCAGGTGCTGCGGATGACCTCGAAGGCGGCCCGGATCGTGACCGCGCTCTTCGAGGCCTTCGCCGCCGACCCGAGGCTGCTGCCCGACGAGTACCGACGCAAGGCCGAGCTCGACCCGCATCGTGCGATCGCCGACTACATCGCCGGCATGACCGATCGCTACGCGATCAAGGAGCACCGCCGGCTGTTCTCGGTCGACGAGGTCTGATCCGGGGGATGGCCCGCCGTCCGCGCCAGGCGGTGACCGCGTTGCCGCACCACGTCCTGCTGCGCGGCCACAACCGCCAGCCGGTGTTCGTCGACGACGCCGACTTCCGGCAGTACCTCGTCTGGCTGCACGAGGCCGGCCTAGCCCACGGGTTGTCGATCCATGCGTACCTGTTGATCGATGCGCAGGTGCAGCTGCTTGTTACCCCGGAGCGCGAGGATGCACTGTCGCGCACGATCCAGGACGTCGGCCGACGCTACGTGCGCTGGTTCAATCGGCGCCATGCGCGCAGCGGCACGCTCTGGGAGGGCCGGTTCCGGTCCTCGCTGGTCGAGGCGGAGCGCTGGCTGCTGGCATGCCAGCGGCATCTGGAGCTCGCGCCGGTCCGCGCCGGGCGTGTCGGTGCGGCGGCCGACTGGCCGTGGTCCAGCCACCGGCACCATGCCGGGCTGGCGGTCGATCCGCTGGTGCGAGCGCATCCGACGGTCTGGGCGCTGGGCAACACGCCCTTCGAGCGGGAGTCGGCCTACCGGCGGCTGTTCGACGAATCGGTATCCCAGGCGGAGACCGATTGGCTGCTCGCTTGCCTGCTGGGCGGCAAGCCGACAGCGAGCGCTGACTTCCAGCGCAGGCTCGAGGCCTCGCTCGGGCTGCGGCTCCTGTCGCGGCCGGTCGGGCGTCCGCGGCGCACGCCCGTGTCGGACGACGGATCCGCGCGGTGACACAACCGGGCAGGTGACGCAAAAGCGGTGTCGCGGCCCGTCGGTGACGCGATACGTGATCCGACGAATGCGGATCCCGCGCCGGCTTCGGCAGTGAGCAACCGCTCCGAATCGCGGTGCCGGATACCCGCCTCAGATCCCTCCGCGGCATCAGGTGCTCGCCGGCTGGGCGTCCCGACCCAGCGTGGTGCGGGATCGGATGTTGATCTGTCCCCGTTTTGCGGAGCACGCGAAGAGGCGCTCGCCGAATCATCATCCGACCCCGATTGTTCTGCTTGAGGTCCATGGTGCGCCGCACTATCCTCGACCGATCACCGTAGGAGAAGTGCCATGGCACTGCCGCAAGCCCAGGGGCTGTACGACCCGTCCAACGAGCACGACGCCTGCGGCGTTGGCTTCGTCGCCCACATCAAGGGGGCGAAGAGCCACGACATCGTGCAGAAGGGGCTGCAGATCCTGCTGAACCTGGATCACCGCGGCGCGACCGGCGCCGACCACCTGTTCGGCGATGGCGCCGGCATCCTGATCCAGATCCCGGACGACTTCTACCGGGCCGAGATGGCGGCGCAGGGCGTCTCGCTGCCCCCGCCCGGCGAGTACGGCGTCGGCATGATCTTCCTGCCCAAGGAGACCGCCTCGCGCATCGCCTGCGAGCAGGAGCTCGAGCGCACCGTCCGCGCCGAGGGCCAGCGGGTGATCGGCTGGCGCAACGTGCCGGTCGACGCGGCGATGGAGATGAGCCCGCTGGTGCGGACCTCCGAGCCGGTGATCCGCCAGATCTTCATCGGCCGCGGCCGCGACGTGATGGTGTCGG
>JBIPLJ010000116.1:0-3661 GCA_044368415.1 Burkholderiaceae bacterium | reverse complement strand
GCATGGCGTCTGCGCAATCGTCCAGCGTATCCATCGTGCGCAGCAAGCGCTGATGCGTCACGGTATCGGCCGGCACGTGCGGCACCAGAGTGCCTTCGAGCCAGCGGCTGATGCCGAGCTTGGACTCCGGATCGCAGAGCCGGTTGAAGACCATCACCCGCAACAGCCGCTCCGCATCGAACTGGCGGCGATTGCGCAGCACGCGGCGAAACGAGTCCTCGAAGCCGAGCTCCCTCCAGAGCGCTGTCAGCATCCAGGTATCACCGACCGCAAGCGATGGCGCGAACTCCACCTTGCCGGTGCCTTCATCGAGCGAAGCGCGGCCCGTGGCGCGAAGCAACCCGTTGATCAGTGCGTCGGAGTCACCGGTTCGCACCGCCTCCAGGCGCCCGAGCGTGGCGACCACGCGTTGACGCGAGACGCCAGCCTCATGGCGGGTTGGTGAAGAGGCTTATTCTCGATAGTCTGCCTCAAGCCGTGCTCTGGAGAACTATGCGGCTCTTTTTGCTGACGGAATACTAGTTTGGTAGCTAAGGACATGCTGCTCCTCTGTGGGCTGGTCGACAACCTCAAGCTGACGACCGATCTGCACCAGATCTCGCAGGCGGGGCGCGTTCGTCTTGCGACGTATGCTGAACCGGTGGGCTTCGACCGTCCGCACACTGAGTTCGCAGCGCCGTGCAATGTCCTTGTTACTGAATCCCTCGCAGATCAACCGAAGGATCTCCACCTCACGGGGCGTGAGGCGAAAAGTGTCGATGCCGCGCTCGGTTCGGGCCTGTGATTCGAAGTCGCCCGAGGCAGTCGACTCGGAGAAGTAGCTGCCGCCGGTTTGGATCGCCAGGATTGCATCGATGTATTCCTGCGCACCGGCCATGGCGTCCACAAAGCCATTGGCACCCGCATGTGCAAGGTAATCAATGTCGATGGGCGAGACTGCAGCGAGCGACACGAGGATGCCAGGACGCAATTGCAGCGCGCTCAGCCTCTTCACCGTATCCGCACATTCGAGCGTCTGGATATCGCCATCGATGATGACGATATCCGGACGCTGGGCGATCGCCGCCAAGGTTGCGGCAAAGCCGTCCTCGGCCTCGGCCACGACCTGTATGAGGCCGCTCCGTTCCAGTGCAATTCGCAGGCCCTCCCGAGTCATGGGGTGACTGTAAACTAGCAAGACGCGTATCTTTTCCGTCATGGGATCAACTCCAATTCCAGGTCGGATGTACGGCGCTTGCGCGACACGAGGTCGGCCCTCCGGACGCACCGGGAGGGGTTCTTGACTAGGCTGCGAGTGTTCACGGCCTGCGCTCGTGACCTCGCTCTCGGGTTAGGCCGCGAGCGCAGGCACGCTGTGCGCACATCGCGCGCAGTCCCTTCTGGGCCGCGCGCAAGCCGCTGTGCGGCATGGGGCGTGTGCTCGAGGGGGCACCCGCAACTCAGGCGGCGAACTCGTGCCCCGGCTCGCCCGCCTTGCTCTGCGGCGTCGGCTGAGAATTCAGTCCCAAGTCCGAGCGACGTCGAGGTCACTGCCAAGCCTAAGGCGCCGCATTCGGCACGCTCGGCCTGCAGTTTGGCAGGGTGCGTTCGCGCGGCCTCTAAGCGGAGTTGTTTCATAGACGCGTTGACAGCATCACAAGACAACGGCAGTCGGAGCTACGCTACGCCCGACTACACCAATGGTCTGATCGCAGCGTGCGGCGAGCGCGCACCGCACGACGCGCTCTGGGGGGGCGCCCGCTTTCCAGTGGGTGGCCATGGCGCCCAGCATCGAGCGCGTGCGCGGGCTGAGTCCGCCCTCGAGCGGATCGCCGGCGTGAGCCTGCAGCCGCGTCGCGTAGAGCGCGGCCACCTGCGGTGAGGCGTTCAGCAGCCCGAGCAGCCCGAGCAGCGGGAATTCGGCCTCTGGATTGTCGGCGTGCGGCGAGATGCCAGGCTGCAGCAGGGCTGCGCTGACGAACTCGATCGGACCGAGCCGGTGCCCGCCGGTTCCCGGTGGCGCGCCTGCCGACTGCGGTTTTGCGGACAGGCTGAACGAGGCCGCGCCCCAGGCGGGCGCGGTGCCTGACGGCACGCGGCTACTGGCGATCGCGCCGGCGAGTGCATCGGCGACGATACGCCGCGCCGCGGCGTCACCGAACTGCTCGACCGCGCACAGCAGCTGCACAAATCCGAGATACCGACCCGGACCGAATCGCAGCGCGACCCGCTCGAGCAGCCGGCTGCGCGCCGATGCGTCGGGGTGGGCGGCGAGCGCGGACACGAGCCGCTGCGCGGCCGCCGGCCAGCGGGGCGGCGTGGAGGCGCTGCAGGACGTCGTCACGGCAGGGTGGGGCGGTCGGCTCACGATCAGGCGAGCTCGAAGAGCAGGCCGGCGGTCGTATCGGTCACCGTGCACGGGTCTGAGGGGTCGCCGGGATGGCCGCGCCCGCCGAGCACCACCGGCTCGTCCGGGGCTTCGCTCCAGCCATCGAAGGACAGACGCGCCGGCGTATAGGTCGGGGGCGGCGCCGGCTGGTCGACGCTGCCCGCTTCCAACGCCACAGCCGCTGCCGGAGCGGCTACGGGCGGCAGACTGACCCGCGCAGGGGGCAGGTGCTGCAGGGGAGGGCGGGTACGTCGGGGACATCGCGGTGCACGGCTCCAGGTGACCGCAGCGTAGCCTTTTGCGCCCGTCGCGACGATCTGGGGCCTACCCCAGCAATGACAAGGGGTCGTGCCCGACCCGGTCTCAGCGCGACAGCACCCGCGATACCCGCGCGATCAGCCCCGTCTCGAGCGACGCGAACTCCCGGACCAGCAGGTCGACGGTTGTGCCCACCAAAAGGGCGACCAGGACGGTCGCCAGCGTCTCGAGTCGGCTGCGTGTCGATCGCCGGCTGACAGGCGAAATCGAAGTTCGTCAGCGTCTGGCCGTTCGGCAGGTTCGAGTGCCGCAGCGAATTCTTCAACCGACGCGTCTCGCGTCCGCTGATCTCGGCTTCGAGCGGCGCCTACAGAAAGTTGTGCGCGGCGACCGGCTTTTGAACGGACTCGCTCAGCAGCGTGTCGAGCTTCTCGGCCGCATGTAGGCAGCCGAACTGGATCAGCAGATCACGCGTGCGGTCGATGTCGGGTTTCGGGCGTGCTACGGTCATCGGGCCGCCTCTGCCAGACGCGCAGACAGGTCTATCGCGCGGTGCTCCACCGGCTTGGCGGCGAGCTCGAGCATCCGCGATACCATCCGCCCGGCGGCGGCGGTGCGGCCACGCGCTCGGTCGAGGCGTCTTCGTAATGCCTCGGTCGATCACCTGCCGGCGTGGCGTGTGGCGTGGATGCGCGGCCACGATGGCGTTGTACCTGCTTTTTCGATTCAGCCCGCCAAGATGGCGAACGATGCCCATGGGTCACGACGTCCGAGCCGAGTGGAACGTGCTTGGGGAGGGCAATCGAGTTGCTGTTCGGCGTGTCCAGCCATCTGGCGAATAGCGCGAAGTGGCTGCAGAGAGGCCCGCAGGCCTTTGGCACGAATCATCCGCAGCAGCCCCGAATGTTGTAGTCGTCCCTGTTTTATCGTTTCATCCTGCGGCGAGCGCGTACGAAGTGCGCTGGTGACGATGACTCAGCCGCGTCAGGGCGCGGTGCCAGCCGAAACCGAGGCGTTGTTCGCTCCGTACCGTTA
>JBIPLJ010000134.1:0-12062 GCA_044368415.1 Burkholderiaceae bacterium | reverse complement strand
CATCGCCAACCTCGCCAGATCTGCAGGAAAACCAGCCTACATTTTCTCATTCCTGCAGATCCAGCGCACGCCTATCGCTTCGAAACCCGCATCAATGCTCGGTCTTCGGGTTGTTCAGGGCGGACTATTGAGCATGTGCGGAGAATGCGCTTGCGGTGAGTTCTACATCGCCACGCGCGATACCGGCTAGTTTCGCCGCGTCTTCCCAGCCGTCGACGGCGGTGGAGACTTCCTCGGGTACTTGCTTCGCGCGTTCTTAACTCAACCCGTAGAAGACTCCGGTCGCCAGGACTGTTTCGAGACGGGGACGATTGTCCGTGTCGTCGATGTCGCGAACGTGTTCTGCCTTGTCGATGTTGGGATTGACGTCGAACGCGGGCGCCAGGCGCCAGCCTGATCCAGCGAAGGTCAGACCTCACCTATCGCTGGCAGCCAACTTCGCGCCGAGACCCGCAAAGGCTGCGGCAAAGCTGTAGCGAAGCCAGCGTTGCACAGACGCGGACTCGATAACGTGGCGGCGAAATGCGTGGGCCACCAAACCGTAGACGACGAATACAGCGAAAGTCATCGCCATGAAGATGGCACTGAGCGTGAGCAGCTGAACCAGCGGCTGCGAGGCATTCGGCTCGACGAATTGGGGAAGGAATGCCAGAAAGAAGATGGTCAGCTTCGGGTTGAGGATGTTCAGCAGGAACGCCTTGACGACGATGCTTGAAGCGTTGGCGCGAGAGACGTTGCCATCGACCGAGAAAGCCGACTTTTCACGCCACGTGGCATAAGCGACATAGAAGAGATACACAACACCCGCGTACTTGAGCACCTGGAAGGCCAGTGCGCTGGTGTGCATGACGGCTGCCAGTCCGAGGATGGTGGCGGCCAGATGGGGGACGATTCCGGCCGTGCAACCAAGACTTGCATAGATGCTCGCCGCTCGACCCTGAACCAGACCGGTAGAAACCGTGTAGATCACCCCGGTCCCAGGAATCAGGACGACAACCAACGAAGTGATGAGGAACTCGATGCTGATCATGCTGCCTCCAATGGATCTACAGGCACAGTTCGGACTGTGACGACTACCGTTTTAACTCACCGACGATACGCATTTTCATCGCGCAGCGTGCGATGGAATGATGGACTAGGCATTCTCATGCCACTCGAGTTCCAACTGTTTTGCTGTATCGAGAGAGAGCTTTCGCCCTACGAGGCGCTCAACGATATGGAGGCTCATGTCAATACCAGCAGAGATTCCCGCGGAAGTCATAACGGCGCCCTCGTCAACCCACCTCTTGCCTTCCTGAACCGAGATCTCCGGGAACATTGCACGGAGTTCAGCGATGTCTTCCCAGTGCGTTGTAGCAGACCTACCCTGCAACAAGCCCGCCTTTGCCAGCAAAAATGCGCCCGTGCAGACAGAAGCCGTAAGCAAGCCTTTGGCATGCTGGTTGGCAATCCAGGTGATGAGCTCTGTTCGTTCAAGCTCCGCCGTTATCACACCTCCAGGCACAACTAGAACATCAGCGTCAGGATGAGAGTTAATTGCAAAATCAGGCTTTACCTCCAATCCGGCGCGAGCCCGCACTAGATTTAGATCAAGGGCCACGGTAAACACTCGGAAACCGTCTTCGGCTTTCGGATTTTGCCGCTTGAGAACCCGATTGGCAGTAGTAAAGACCTCGTAAGGTCCAGCAAAATCCAGGACTTCAACATCCTGGAAAATGTAAATAGCAATCGAAATAGTCATGTGACCGCCTAACGCGTGGTTGACCGGAGCCTTTCGTAGGTCAGACCCGAAGGGACCATCTCTTCGGCAGCCTGATCGATGGACGCGCAGCTCCGCCGGAGCCGACCTCGACACTTTGCCTTTCCGATGCGCCCGGTAAAGGCGGACTCTGGCAGGTCGTGGCTGCCGGATTCGGCACCATCAGGAGTACCGACTGGCAGGCGATTCGCATCTTGACCGAACTCTTGTTCAGGCCCCACTCTTTTTGGCTGCAGCCAGGGCCACCCCAAAACAAACGTATGTTGCGCCCCCCGCCTTGTTCAGGAGACGGCCGCCGCGATCGGATGTGAGCCACCTTCTTGCCTGATGTGCGAAGAGTGCATAGACGGTATGGATCACGACCACCAAGGCTGCGTATGAAGCCACGAGAAGCAGAAACTGCGACTGATAGCTGGCGCCGGACTCGATGAACTGTGGAAAGACCGATAGAAAGAAGAAAATTGCCTTTGGGTTCGTCACTTGCAGGGAAAGCCCTTCTGTAAAGCGTCCTGAGAATCGCGCTTCGGCAGTCACCCGAGCGTCCAACTTAGGTGGCGATGACCTCCAGAGCTTGACGCCGAGATAAATGAGATACGCCGCGCCAAGAAGTTTCATTACAGTGAAAGCCAGTGCGGAGGTTGCAATAATCGCACCAAGCGCTGTGGCCGAAACTCCAGCGACAAGAAACGCACCTGCAGCGATCCCGAAGATTCCTCCGACAGTGCCTTTGAACCCAAAGCGCAGGGCATTGGTGATTGTCATGAGAACACCTGGGCCAGGGCTGACGACAGTGACGGCGGCGACGGCGAGGAAGAGTAGATATAGGGTCATGGGGATCTCGGCGTATGGCACCCAGCGGGCTCATCAGAGGCGCTTGACGCAGCCGAACGCCTGCAAGCAGGCGCGCGACTCAGTCAAGGGTGCGATGCATCAGGCCCATTTATGCCACGTATGCATCGTGTTGGCAAAGTCCCGCCCCGACGTCGGCGGCGGAAGCAGCAGGCGCCCTCCTTGGATACAGCGCGACAGGGGATAGGCGTTTTAAACGCCCTCATCGTGGCTGGCCTGATCAGCAGGCCGGATGGGCGGCCGCTTTAATGCGGCCTGCATGGCCTGCACGACATCGTCCGGCAGATTGCGAGGGTGTTGTCCCGACGGAATATCCCCTTGCAGTGGGCCAGAAACGAGCCCATGTCCGGGTCGTCAGGGAAGGTTTAGTCCGCGCGGCTCACAATGGACTGGGAACCCTTGCAGATCGAACGCAACGTTGCCGCCGAAGGACGGGCGCGATGCCAGCATGACCCTTGCCACGCTCGCTCGAGCCAGTGTAGCGTTGGGTACGCCTCTACGCTTCGAGCTCGAAGCCGCCGGCTGACGGGCCCCGACCAACTGTCACACTGCCCCATTAATCTTGACGGTCCTGCGACTCAGCGCAGTGCGCGTCGCCCCCACGAGGCGCACGGCCATGGCCGGCATGCCGCGCCCCCCGCTGCCTCGATGATGAACGCATGAAACTGGCTGCCAGCGCGACCGAGTACGCCCGCGACCGGGCCGATCGCAACCTGCTGTTCTGGGACACGCCCCACAAGCGCGGCAATGTCTATCCCGAGCATACGACGCACCGCGCGCGCGGACATCTGGCCGCTTGAACTGCCTCCGTTCAACCATCCGAACCCAACCGTAGCGATGTGATGAACGACGACGCCCTGATCCGCAACCGAGTGTTCGCTGACATTCGAGTCGGCGATACCGCAAGCCTGACCCGGATCCTCTCGCGCAACGACATCAAGTCGTTTGCGCTGATCTCGGGTGACCTGAACCCGACCCACGGCGTGGTGGCCTGTGGTGACGCCGACGGTTATCCGCGTGTGTTTCCAAGCGGCACGCCGGTGTTGGTTCACGGCGTGCGCTGCCCCATGGCCGGAAGGGTGTCGATGGACATGATGACGGTGGATCTGACGGCGGTGTTGCAAGCCCGCATAGGCTCTCCCGTGACTTTGTGGGGGCACAATGCCAGTGGCGCGCGCCTGCCAATTGACAAGATCGCGCAAGCCGCAAGCACCGTGGGTGATGAGTTGATGTGCGCTTTGGCGCCGCGTGTGCCTACCCGTGTTGAATCATTAAGACCCTATCCGTGAACAAGACGAGTTGAACCATGGACTTACCCAACCACCAACTTTCCATGACGGTGCTGATGACACCGGACATGGCCAACTTCTCCGGCAATGTGCACGGCGGCAGCATTTTGAAATTGCTCGACCAAGTGGCCTATGCCTGCGCCAGCCGGTTCGCGGGGCGCTATGTGGTGACCTTGTCGGTCGACCAGGTCACGTTTCGCCAGCCCATCCACGTGGGTGAGTTGGTCACGTTTTTGGCCAGCGTCAACCACGCCGGCACCTCGTCGATCGAGGTGGGTATCAAGGTGGTGGCAGAGAACATCCGCACCCAGGTCATGCGCCACGCCAACAGTTGCTTCTTCACTATGGTGGCGGTGGACGATGACGGCAAACCGGCGAAAGTTCCGGCCTTGAAACCGGAAACGGACGACGAGCGCCGCCGCTTTGAAGCCGCCAAGCTGCGCAAAGCCCTGCGCCAGGAATTGGAGCAGCGCTACCTCGCCGCGCGCGAGGTCATCCCGGGTGCGACCACCTGATCAGCCATCGCGAGCGCCTGTTCAGACGCCAGGCTTTGTAATGCCATCACCACGCCTCGGCGATCGATTTCTTTTGTGTTCTGGCTGACCTTTCACTTGCCGGTCAGTGATGTCAAAACAATCTCGATTCGTAAGCGCCCGGGCAAGTCACCTTGCCCAGCCACCTGATCCGTGTCATGTTCCCAAGAGCCTCGAGCTCCAGCCCGAGCGCCTCGAGGTCGGCATCCAGCGTCTCGTCGGCCGGTCCTGCGACTCAGCGCAGTGCGCGTCGCCCCCACGAGGCGCACGGCCATGGCCGGCATGCCGCTCCCCCCGCTGCCTCGATGATGAACGCATGAAGCTGACTGCCAGCGGCACCGAGTACGCCCGCGACCGGGCCGATCGCAACCTGCTGTTCTGGGACACGCCCCACAAGCGCGGCAGTGGTCTACCCCGAGCATACGACGGACCGCGCGCGCGGACGTCTGGCTGCTTGAACTGCCTCCGTTCAACCATCCGAACCCAACCGTAACGATGTGATGAACGACGACGCCCTGATCCGCAACCGCGTGTTCGATGACATCCGAGTCGGCGATACCGCAAGCCTGACCCGAATCCTCTCGCGCAACGACATCAAGTTGTTCGCGCTGATCTCGGGTGACCTGAACCCGACCCACGTCGACGACGCCTATGCGCGGACCCACGGCAACGGTCGGTTGATCGCCCACAACATGTGGGCTGGCGCGCTGATCTCGAGCGTGCTCGGCAACGAGCTGCCCGGACCGGGCACGGTGTACCTCGGCCAGACGCTGTCGTTCGTACGAGCGGTGCAGGCCGATGACACGATCACTGCGACCGTGACCGTGCGCGAGAAGCGCCCGGAGGGCCGGGTGGTGGTGTTCGACTGTGCCTGCGTGAACCAGCTCGCCGACACCGTTGCCACCGGCACGGCCGAGGTGCGGGCCCCCGAGGTCTCGATCGAGATGCCGAGGCCCGACGTCGGGATGATGACGATCCAGACACATGACAAGTTCGAGCCGTTCCTCGACGCGGCGCAGGCGCTCGATCCGCTCTGGACGGCGGTCGCACATCCATGCAGCGACGCGGCGCTCGAGGCCGCAGTGCAGGCGGCCGACCGTGGGCTCATTCGACCGATCCTGGTCGGTCCGATCGCGAGGCTGCAGGCCGTGGCCAGGGAGATCGGCGTCGATATCTCGCGCTTTCGGATCGTCGATGCGGAGCACAGCCATGCCTCGGCGGCTGCGGCGGTGGCGCTGGTGCGTTCTGGCGAGGCGGAACTGCTGATGAAGGGGAGCCTGCACACCGATGAGCTGCTGGCGGCGGTGGTCGAGCGCAACACCGGACTGCGCACAGAGCGGCGCCTGTCGCATGTGTTCCTGATGGACGTGCCAACCTATCCGAAGGTGCTGTTGATCACCGATGCGGCCATCAACATCTTCCCGACCCTAGAGGACAAGCGCGACATCTGCCAGAACGCGATCGACCTCGCCTGTGCGCTCGGCAACCCCTTGCCAAAGGTCGCGATCCTGTCGGCGGTCGAGACCATCAACCCGAAGATCCCATCAACCACCGACGCGGCGTCGCTGTGCAAGATGGCCGACCGGGACCAGATCACCGGCGGCCTGCTCGACGGCCCGCTCGCGATGGACAACGCGATCAGCCTCGCCGCCGCGAAGGTGAAGGGCATCCGCTCGGCGGTCGCCGGCGACCCCGACATCCTGTTGGTACCCGACCTCGAGGCGGGCAACATCCTCGCCAAGCAGCTCACCTTCATGGCCAACGCAGATGCCGCGGGCGTGGTGCTCGGCGCCCGCGTGCCGATCATTCTCACCAGCCGTGCCGACAGCGTGCGCGCGCGCCTCGCGTCATGTGCGGTGGCCGCCCTCATGGCCGTGTCGCGCCGCGCGGGTGGTGCGAAGGGGGCGGTTTGAACGCGGCCGTCGACACGGTCCTGGTGCTGAACGCAGGATCGTCCAGCCTCAAGTTCTGTCTGTTCGGGCTCGCCGACACCGGGCTCGACGAACTGGTCCGCGGCCAGGTCGACGGCATCGGCACCGATGCACGATTTCTCGCCACGCGGACCGATGGGACGTCGCCCGAGCACATCGACCTCGACGACGCGGCCTGCGCCACGCCGGTGGCGGCACTCGACTGGCTCTGGCGCTGGCTCGAGGGCGCGCTCGCCGGGCGGCGTCTGGTGGCGGTCGGCCACCGTGTGGTGCACGGCGGGCCGGAGCTGTCCGAGCCGGTCCGGATCGATGCCGAGGTGATCAGGCGGCTCGAGGCGTTGACCTCGCTCGCGCCGCTGCACCAGCCGCACAACCTGTCGCCAATCCGCCGCCTGATGGCCGAGCGGCCGGGGCTGCCGCAAGTGGCGTGCTTCGACACCGCGTTCCACCGCACGCAACCCATCGAGGCTGAACTGTTCGCGCTGCCGCGCTCGTACTACGACGAGGGCGTGCGCCGCTACGGCTTTCACGGCCTGTCGTACGAATACGTGTCGCGACGGCTGCTCGAGGTCGCGCCCGGCGAGGCGCGGGGCCGCGTGGTGATCGCGCACCTGGGCAGTGGCGTCTCGATGTGCGCGCTGCACGATGGGCGCAGCCGTGCCACCTCGATGGGGTTCACCGCACTCGACGGCTGCCCGATGGGCACCCGCACCGGCAGTGTGGACCCCGGCGTGGTGCTCTACCTCGGGCGCGAGCGCGGCATGAGCTTCGACGAGATCGAGACCTTGCTGTACAAGCACTCGGGCCTGCTCGGCCTGTCCGGCGTGTCGAACGACATGCGCGAACTCGAGTCGAGCGATGCGCCCGGCGCGCGACTGGCGATCGATTACTTCGTGTACCGCCTCGCCCGCGAGGTCGCGTCGCTTGCCGGCGCGATCGGCGGGCTGGACGCGTTGGTCTTCACCGCAGGCATCGGCGAGCACAGTCCGCGGGTGCGCGCCGCAGTCTGTGAACGGTTGCGCTGGCTCGGCATCGAGCTCGACGCTGCGGCCAACACCGCGGGTACGGCACGCATCTCGTCCGCCGGCAGCCGAGTGTCGGCTTGGTGCGTGCCGACCGACGAGGAACGCATGATCGCCGGCCATACTCGGGCCGTGCTCGGCTTGGACCGGTCCTCAGCCAGTCCTGAACCGTCCTCGAGCCGTCCCCGGGCCGCATCACAATACGTTCCACGATGACCTCGCCCCGCCCCCTGCTCCCCGGCAAGCGCATCTTGGTGACCGGCGGCGACCACTTCGACGACTGATCCGGGTGATGGGACCCGAGTCGCCGTCGAGTCCGTCCGAGCCTCGAAACGAGATCGAGCTCTCCGATACCGCACACCTCTGCGGCGGTTGGTTCCCGCCGGATGCGCTCGCGGTGCCGGTGGGTGCGTCCGGGCTCGCCGAGGCGCTGGGTCGGGCGCGTCTTCAGTGCGGCCGAGTGCGCCGGCACTTCCTCGGCGACCCGCGCGCAACTCGGTGGCCGTGCCTCGAAGCAGGCTGTGGTGATTCTTCGTCGGCTGCGGCTGCTGTGACAACGCGGCGCTCGAGCACCAATGACCTGCGGCCCGGACCGCAGAACGGTCCGGGCCGCATCGTCCATAGCACCTTCCGGCCGAGGAGGGGGACTGGGACGACGGGTCCGCGGGAGATGATCGCGGACCCGGGCACACTCAGAACAGGTGTCGCACGCCGACTGCAGCCAGTACCGGATCGGTGTAGGTGAGATTCGCGCCGCTGCCGAGCGGCACGTCGCTGGACAGGCCCGTTGCCACGTACACATTCGTGCGCTTCGACAGCGGGAGCGACCAAGCGACGCCGATCCGGTTCGACGACTTGCGTCCGTCCACGTCGACCATCACGTAGTTGGCATAGAGGGTGCTCGAACCCAATCCGATCGAACCGCTCACGTAAATGTTCGAGGTGTCGCGGCCGCTGCGGTCCGACCACAGGTAGCCGGCGCCCAGCATGATCTGGCTGCTGAGACTGAACTTTCCACCAGCGCCCCACTCGGATCTGTCCGAAGCGTTCGAGGCCGTCGCGCCATAGCTCATGTACGCGCCGCTGAGCAGAAAGCCGCCCAGACCCCACTGTGCGCCGACGCCGTACGCGTCGCCGGCTTCGTTCGTGACGCCGGCCGTCGTCGAGGGCCCGAGGTTCTCGCCGAACGCGTACATCGCGTTTACGACGAGGCCGCCGAACGTCGGCGTCCGGTACTCGAGCGAGTTGTCGAGCCGGTTGTTGAAGAAGGTCGATAGGTTGTTGTAGAAATGGTAGGACGTCGCGTCGGTCGGCTGAAGCATGTTGTACAGCGGGGTGTACTGACGTCCCGCCGTCAGGCGTCCCCAGCCGCCTTGCAGACCGACCCAGGCTTGCCCGCTCCAGAACTTCTGGTTACCGGAAGAGCCCGAGCCACCGCTGGTATCGCCGGTGTCAACAGCGAAGCGATGCTCGATCGTGAAGATCGCACGCTGTCCGCCGCCGAGGTCCTCGGTGCCGCGGATGCCCAGGCGCGAGGCCTGCTGCACGCCGCTGGTCACGCGCAATCCGTCTTCGCCGAGATTGACGGCCCCGGTGCTCGAGGTCGTCGCATTCACATCGGCGTTCACGTACTCGACCGACGCGTCAACAATGCCGTAGAGCGTGATGCTCGACTGCGCCGCGGCCGGACCCGCGATTGACGCAACAGCGCCGGCGGCGAGGGCGAGGGCGAGGGTCGAGAGCTTGAATCCCGAGGTCATTGTCGGTGTCCTTCTTAGGGTGGGGGTATCCAGGGCCCCAGATCCTAAGCGCCGTTTGTTACAGATTTGCTGCACCGCGTTGCGGCGCAACGCGCAGCTGATGCGCAGGCTGGGCGCCGTCGTGACGGTGATTGAGCGTTCTGTACGCCTGTTGCCGCGGGAGGACCCGGACGTGTCCGACCGCATCCGGGCTATCCCGAGCGGAGCAAGCCTGACGCGAGGAGCGGGCGAACGGCAAGCGCGCCCGGGGCCTCAGTTACCTCGGCCGAAGTCGGAAAGAGCCCACCACCTCCGCCAGCCGGCCGGCCTGTTCCTTCAGCGACTCGGCGGCTGCGGCTGACTCCTCCACCAGTGCAGCGTTCTGCTGGGTCATCTGGTCGAAGTTGCCAACCGCCTGCCCGACTTCCGCGATGCTGGTGGTCTGCTCGGCGGTGGACTGGCTGATCTCGCGGATGATGTCCGTCAGCCGCGTCACGGATCCCACGATCTCGGACATGGTCGCGCCGGCATCTCCGACCAGGCGGGTGCCACCCTGCACCTTCTCCACGGAGTCCGAGATGAGTACTTTGATTTCTCTTGCCGCCTGCGCGCTGCGCTGAGCAAGGTTGCGCACTTCGCTGGCAACAACGGCGAAACCGCGCCCCTGATCTCCGGCACGTGCCGCTTCGACAGCGGCATTGAGCGCGAGGATGTTGGTCTGAAATGCAATGCCGTCGATGACACCGATGATTTCCGCGATGCGGCGCGAGGAGGTGTTGATGTCACCCATCGTGGTTACGACGTCGCCGACGATCGCACCGCCTCGCCGCGCCACCTCGCTGGCCGCCGTCGCGAGCGTATCGGCCTGCATTACGGACTGTGAGTTATGGCGCACCGTCTCGGTGATCTGTTCCATCGATGCCGACGTCTGCTCGATGCTGGCCGCGGCTTGCTCCGTGCGGCTCGACAGATCCAAGCTGCCTGTCGCAATCTCTGAAGAGGCGTCGTGGATTTGATGGCTAGCCGCGTTGATGTCGGCGATGGATTTCCCCAAGCGCTCCACGGTGTCGGAAAGCGAGCGCATCAAGTCGCCGACCTCGTCGACGCCGGCATCGGTGATTACAACGGCCAGGTCGCCGCGGGAGATCGCCTCACTGACGGCAATGGACCGCCGCAATCGCCTGGTGACATCTGCGGACAGTCGCCACGCCAGCAGAAGCGACGCTGCAATGGAGAGCGCACCCACGGTCAAGATCGCCGTCAGGGACGCCGTCGACGTGGATTTGACTTCCGCGGCTGCAGTCTCCACGTCGGCAACCACCTGCTGGGCAATGGCCTGAAGTCCGAGCCGAGCTGCGACAAAGTTCTTCTGAGCGCTGTTGACCAGGCTGGTGGCCATTGCCGGGTTCACGGCAGCGAACTGAAATGCCTGTGCTGCATTGCGTCCGAACGCAGCAACCTTCTCTTTCGGGTCGTCGAGCTGAGCCCGCTGTGCCTCTGGCAGCAACTCACGCAGCGAAGCCAGCCGCGTGTCGATTCCCCCCAGAAGATCGCGCACGGCCTTTTGAGAGGCGGCCTGCTCGGCCGGTTCCAGGCTCTGGTAGAGCAGCAGTGCTCTGTACAGCTGGGCGGCGACCGACTCCACGTCGACCAGTACCTCGCCGACCATGGACCGAGCAAGGAACTGATTCGAACGCAGGGAGTCGAAACGTTCCAGTACGGCGTGAAGCGCCCAGAAGCTGGTTGCCATACACAGCACCATGGCCAGTGCGGACACACCAGGGGCAAGGAGCATGCGTTGAAAGAGCTTCATCGTCGTGGTCTCGATTGGACAGCCACTGCCATAACCCGCACCTGCACCGCGCCGGTCGCCGAGCAGGATTCGTTATTGGGAAATGGTGACGCAGGCAATGTGAGCGGCGTCGAGCTTGGTGCAGATGGACCAGCGCGGCACGATGACTGTCTGGCCAGGCGGATTCATCTTGTACTTGGCTTCCCAGATGGCCTTGCTACCACCGGCTGGTCCGAGCAACTGCTCCGTGATCGGCTTGCCATCGATGTCGAGCAGGTCGGGGAACTGCTGGCCGACCATGACAGGGTTGCGCGGGTTGGCCAGGACCTTGGCCTTCCCCGTGGCGATCAGACAGCCTGCGTCCTTCACCCTGCAGTCGACACCCTCGAATTTGTTGATCATGGCGGCCGCCGGTTCAACGCCCTTTGCCTTGGCCAGATCGACCATGGCCGCAAGGAGTTTTCGGGCATCAGACTCGGTTGCTTTTTCCTGGGCGCTTGCAATGCCGCACATGGCGACAGCAGCGAACGCCGCCACGGTGACTCTGATTAGTTTTGTCATGATCCTGGTTCCTCCGGATTTGAGCGATTCGATAGGACCCTGCAAACCTGCGTTCAGGTGCAGTCGGTGGTCGCTTCTTGGATATCGACCATGTCAGGAATGACTTTAGCGATTTAGCCGACTCGTGTTTGGTCGAGATGGTCGAATTTAGTTACTCAGTTCGGAGCTTTGCCGCTCGGGTCAAGGGGACATTGGGCGCCCGCAACTCACTGCCGGCTCAAGCCGTTCAAGAAGCTGGCCACGACGATCAAAGAACGATTCGACGCTGTTGTGCGCGGCATGCTCGATCACCGCAGCAACGCCTTCGTCGAGTCGATGAACGGTAAGCGCCCGGGCAAGTCACCTTGCCCAGCCGCCTAATCCGTGTCATGTCACTACGGTCGGCGTCCAGAGATGCGGCAACAACTCTTCGATGCGGCTGTTCGGCTGCGTGGGCAGCCGCTCGAGCACGTCGCGTAAGTAGGCGTACGGATCGTGCCCGTTGAGTCTCGCCGACTGAATGAGGCTCATCACCGCGGCCGCCCGCTGTCCGCCCCGAAGCGAGCCTGCAAACAGCCAATTCGAGCGCCCGATTGCCACCGGCCTGA
>JBIPLJ010000039.1:0-39542 GCA_044368415.1 Burkholderiaceae bacterium | reverse complement strand
CCAGCCCGATCGCCAGCACCGCGGTGCCGAGCGAGGGCGAGAACAGCGTCATCAGCACCATCGCGAACAGCAGCGAGGGCATGACCTGGAAGACCTCGGTGAGCCGCGACAGCAGCTCGTCGACCCAGCCGCCGAGGTAGCCTGCGAGCGCGCCCACGGTCAGGCCGATGGTCACGGTGATGGCCGCCGCGGCGAGCCCGACGGCAAGGGTCGCGCGGCCTCCGACCGCCATGCCGGCGAGGATGTCGCGGCCGAGGTAGTCGGTGCCCAGCGGCAGTGCGGTCTGTTCGAAGGGCGGCGTGAACGGGGCGCCGACGATGTCGAAGGGCGGCACCGGCCAGAGCGTGGGGCCGAGCGCGATCGTGACGATCACCACCACGAGCATCGCCAGACCGAGCACCGCCGCACGGTTGCGTCGGAACACGCGCCAAGCCTCGCGCGAGGGCGAGGGTGGTAACGGAGCGGACATCGGAGCGGACATCGGGTCAGCAGCTCCTCAGCCTCGGATCGATCCAGCGGTAGGCGAGGTCGGTGAGCTGGTTGGCGACGATCACCAGCACCGAGGAGAAGAACAATACGCCGAGCAGCGTCGGATAGTCACGCCCGAGGATCGAGTCGAAGGCGAGCGTGCCCAGCCCCGGCCACGAGAAGACCGTCTCGACCAGCACCGCGCCGGATACCAAGTTGCCGAACTGCAGCCCGGCGAGGGTGACCACCGGCATCAGCGCGTTACGCAGCGCATGTTTCCAGACGACTACGGGCTCGGACAGCCCCTTGGCGCGCGCCGTGCGCACGTAGTCGGCGCCGAGCACTTCGAGCATGCTGGCTCGCGCCAGGCGGCTGTACTGCGCCATGTAGACGATCGCCAGCGTGAATGCCGGCAGCACCAGGTGGTGCAACACGTCGAGCGAGGTGACCCACCAGCCCCCAAAGACGCGCACGTCGCGCATGCCGGCGATCGGCATGATCGGGAACACGTTGCCGAACAGGATCACCAGCAGGATGCCGGTCCAGAAGGTGGGCATCGAGTAGCCGACCAGCGACAGCACGGTCACCACGCTGCTGCCCAGGCCGTGTGGGCGGCGCGAGGCCCAGACGCCGACCGCGGTGCCGACGGCGATCGCCGCGAGCAGCGCGGTGGCCACCAGAAGCACGGTCGCTGGCAGCCGCTGCAGGATCAGGTCGGTGACCGCGACGTTGTAGAGGTAGGACTGGCCCAGGTCGCCCCGCAGCGCGCGGCCCACGTAGGTCGCGTACTGCTCGGGCGGGGGCCGGTCGAGCCCGTAGGTCTTGCGGATCGAGGCGAGCGTGGCCGGGTCGGCGCCGCCCATCTCGCCGGCGATGACCATCGCCGGATCGCCGGGCGCGGCGTGGATCAGCACGAAGTTGATCGTGAGGACCGCGAAGATCAGTCCGGCGGCGTAAGCGAGGCGCTTGGCGAGGAGGGCGAGGACGGACATGCGTGGCGAAGTGTACCGCCGCGTTTCGCAGCTCAGCCCCGAGGCACGTCGAGGGGGCGCAGCCCAGGTACGGCGTGGATCGCTGCGGCATCGAGCGCGCCGCGCCGGCCGATCAGCACGAGCCGGGACGGCAGGGCCGGATCGGCGGCGGGCGTGCCGGGCACCGCGGGCGTGATGCGCACGCGCATGCCCACAGCCTGCACCACCCATGTGGCGCCCTCGGCATCGCGGACCACGCCCTTGGCGCGCAGCAAGCCGAGCGCAGGCTCGGCGAGCGAGCGGGCGAGCGCCTGCGGGTCGAGCGGGTCGGCCGGTGCGACGAGGCGTGTCTCGTAGTCGGCGGCCGCGGGGCGGGGCGGGGCGAGCCGCGTCGGCGTGCGGACGCGGTGGGGCGGCGTTGCGCCGAGCCTGCTACCGTGCCGCGCACCGGGGCCCGCGCCGGGGCCCGCACCGTCGACCGCGCCGTCGACCGCACCGTCGACCGCACCGTCGACCGCACCGATCACCGCATCCGGCGGCACGTCGGCATCGACCGCGTCGAGGCGAACCGCGCGGGGCGCGGCCTCGGCGAGCCAGGTGTGCAGCGCGTCGAGGGCATCGGGCGGGATCAGGTCGGTCTTGTTCAGCACCAGCAGGTCGGCCTCGGCGAGCTGCTGGCGCACGGTGTCGCCGACCCAGGAATCGTCGGCCCGCGCGCGGATCGTCTCGGCGTCGGCCACGACTACGATGCCGTCGGCATCGAGCCCCGGCACCAGCCGAACGGCGCGCGCGACCGCGCCCGGCAGCGCCACGCCGCTGGTCTCGATCAGCACCACATCGGGCGGGTCGATCCGAGCGGGCAGGGCCATCAGCCCGGCGACGAGGTCGCTGCCGACGGCGCAGCACACGCAGCCGCCGGCCAGGTTCAGCACGTCGCCGTCGCGCGACTCGATCAGGTCCGCGTCGATGCCGATCTCGCCGAAGTCGTTGACCACCACCGCGATCCGCCGGCCGGCCGCGCCGCGCAGCACGCGGTTGACCAGCGTGGTCTTGCCCGCGCCGAGGTAGCCGCCGACGACGATCGCGGGGAGCATCGCCGGCTCAGGCACCGCTGGCGGGAAAGAGACGCCCGCCCTGCACGGTGCCCCAGACGCCGACGTCCTTGAGCGTCTCGGGCGCGACCTCGAGTGGGTCGTCCTCGAGCACCGCGAAGTCGGCGCGCTTGCCGCATTCGATCGAGCCGATCTCGCCGTCGAGGTGCAGCGTCCATGCCGCACCCAGCGTGATCGCGCGCAGCGCGTCGGTGACCGGGATGCGCTCGTACGCACCGAGCAGGCGGCCGCTCGCGGTGCGGCGGTTCACCGCGCACCAAGCGACATGCAGCGGGCCGAGCGGGGTCACCGGCGCGTCCGAGTGGATCGTGTAGGCCACGCCGATGTCCTGCGCGCTGCGGCAGGGGTTCATGCGCTCGGCACGGTCGGGGCCGACGGTCTGGTCATGATGCGCGTCGCCCCAGTAGAAGTGGGGGTTGGCGAAGAAGTTCGCGCACAGCCCGAGTGCCTTCATGCGCCGCAACTGCGCCGAGTCGGCGAGCTGGCAGTGCTGCAGCACAAAGCGGTGGTCGGGCGAGGGGTGGGCGCGCAGCGCCGACGCCATGCTTTCGATCGCCAGGTCGATCGCGGCGTCGCCGTTGGTGTGTGTGTGGATCTGGATGCCGTGCTCGAGACCGAGCGCGAACAGCGCGCGCAGCGTCTCGGGCTCGATGTACCACAAGCCCTGCGGCGCGCCGTTGTGGTAGCCCGGCCAGCGCATGCGGGCGGTGAAGCCCTGGATCGAGCCGTCGGCGTGGGCCTTTACGCGGCCGAGCCGCAGCCGGTCGCTCGAGCGGGCCCGCAGACCGATCGCGCGCTCGACCGCGTCCTTGGGCGAATAGCCGCGCACGTGCATCGCCGGCACGACGCGCAGCGGGAAGCCGTCCTCGCCGGTCACGCGCAGCAGCGACTCGATCGCATCGTCCGGGATCGGCGTGGCGAGGTCGGTGGCGGTGGTGGTGCCGGTGCGCACCGCGAGCTTGGCAAACGCACGCAGCCCGACCTCGTCGCCCGACAGGGCCGCGCGGTCCACGCCGAGCCCGAGCAGCACCGGCATCATCGCCTCGGGGCCGCGCAGCTCGCCCATCGGCAGTCGCGCGTCGTCGAGCGGGATGCCGGGATGGTCGTGGTCACTCCGCATGTAGCCGGCGAGCGCCAGCGCTGCCGTGCTGGCGTGGGTGATGTGACCGCTGGCGTGCACGATGCCGATCGGGCGTGCCGGGCTCACCGCGTCGAGGTCGTGGCGCGTCATGCGTCGCGAGCCGAAGTAGAGCGGGTCCAGCCCCCAGCCGAACAGCGGCGCCTTCGGGTCGGCGAGGCCCGCGTGCGCCTCGCGCATGCGGGCCACCACCGCCTCGATCGAGCGGGCGCCGGGCCAGACGCGGCCGTCCGGGTCGATGCGGTCGAAGAAGCCGCAGTAGACGTAGCGCCAGTAGGTGCCCTCGGCGACGTGGCTGTGCCCTTCGACGAAGCCCGGCAGCAGCACGCTGTGGGCGAAGCGCTCGTCGAGGTCGAACGGCCCCCAGCCGCCCAGCGTCTCGGGAGTGCCGACGCCGAGCACGCGGCCGTCGCGGACCGCGACGTGCGTGGCCTGCGGTCGGGCCGTATCCATCGTGTGGATACGGCGGGCGGCGTAGACGACGGTCCTACCTGCGGTCTGGGACATCGGGGCCTCAGGTCCGAGTCGGCGACAGCTCGGTCTGCGGCGACATCACGCCCCAGACCGAGGCCTTCGGCGAGGCGATGCGCCGGTAGCCGACCGCGTAGTTCGGCTCGATCAAGTAGGCGATCGGGCAGTCGTCGACCACGAGCTTCTGGAACTCGCGGTACTGCGCCTTGCGCCGGGCGGGATCGCGCTCCCTGGCGGCCGCCGCGAGCAGCTCGTCGACCTTGGGGTTGGTGTACTGCTGCGTGTTCGACCAGATGACACCCTCGCGGATGTTGCTGCTCTGGTAGGTCCGGTGCACGCCGATCACCGGATCGCCCCAGTTCCACACGGAGTCGAGCGTCATGTCGAACTTGAAGCTCGAGACGCGGCGTGCCCAGGTGGGGAAGTCGGGCGATGCGCGCAGCTGCACGTCGATGCCGACCTTCGAGAGCGCCGGGCGCATGTACTCTGCGAGCGTGCGCTGGTCGGCGGTGCCGGGCGCGAGGTCGAGCGAGAGCTGCAGCCGCGTGCCATTGGTTCCAGGCCCGAGGCCCGCGGCGTCGAGCAGCTGCATCGACTTCCGCAGGTTCAGGTCGTAGGGCTCGACGTCCGCCGAGTAGAGCGGGCTGCTGCTGGAGATCGGGCCGGTGGCGCGCCTGTGCAACCCGGCAAACAGCGTCTTCACCGCGAAGTCTCGGTCGATGGCGTAGGAGATGGCCTAGCGCACGCGCTTGTCCTGCAGCTGCGGATGTCTGCAGTTGAACCCGAGCCAGACCAGCGGCCCGATGCCGCGCGCCGCCGACGAGATCACCGTTGCGCCCGGCACCTTCTTCGCGCGCTCGACGTCGCGCGGGTCGGACAGCGAGATGTTGACGTCCACCTCGCCGCGCTCGAAGGCGAGCAGCAGGCTTGCCGAGTCTTTGTATTCGCGCACGATCAGCCGGTCGAGCAGCGGGCGGTCCTTGACGAAGAACCTGTCGAAGCGCTCGAGGATCAGGTGCTCGCCGGGCTTGAACTCGGCAACCTTGAACGGGCCGGAGCCGACGACGTTGCTGCCGTTGCGCGGATGGGTGGCGAGCGGCTGTCCGTCGCCGTAGACATGCTTAGGCAGGATCGGCAGGAACACCGTGGTCATCGCGAGCGCCAGCGCCGGGTGCGGGTCCGACAAGCGGATGATCGCAGTGTGCCTGTCCGGTAAGGTGACTGCGTTGACCGGTGCGAACATCGACTTGAACGGATGGTTGTCGCGCACCGCCTCGACCGAGAACTGCACGTCCTCGGCGGTGATGGGGCGGCCGTCGTGGAAGACCGCGTCGCGGCGCAGGTGTAGCGTGATGTTGCGGGCGTCGTCCGAGACTGACCAGCGCTCGGCGAGCATCGGCGTCGGCTTCCAATCGTCGTCGATGCCCAGCGGGGAGGTGAAGATCTGCGCGCCGGACATCATCGTCGCGCTGCCGGACTGCACCGCCGGGTTCAGGTGGCGCGGGCGCATCGGACTGCCGATCACCACCGTGCCGCCGCGTCCGGCCTGCGCGAGCACGGACATCGGCATGCCGAACGCGGTGGAACCGGAGCCTGCGGCGAGCGACTGGATCAGGGCGCGGCGGGTCGGATCGGTCATGACGGCTACCTGGGCACGGAACTGGGCCCCATGCTGCCACGCTTGTGGCCGGATCGTGTCGGGGCAGGCCTGCGCTGGGGCGCCCGGGGCGCGGTGTAGGATCCCGCCGATGAGCCCTCCCGACTTCTCCGACGTCCTCGCCGCGGCCGCCCGGCTCGACGGCGTTGCGCACCGCACGCCGGTGCTGACCTCGCGCACCGCCGACGCCCTGACCGGCGCGCGGCTCTACTTCAAGTGCGAGAACCTGCAGCGCGGCGGCGCCTTCAAGTTCCGTGGCGCCTACAACGCGATCGCCGCACTGCCCGAGGCGCAGCGCCGCGCCGGCGTCGTCGCGTTCTCCTCCGGCAACCATGCGCAGGCGGTGGCGTATGCCGCGTCGCTCCTCGGCGTGCCGGCGGTCATCGTGATGCCCTCGGACGCGCCAGTCTCCAAGGTCGCGGCCACCAAGGGCTACGGCGGCGAGGTGGTGCACTTCGACCGGTACACCGAGGACCGCGAGGCGATCGCCCGGCGCATCGCCGCCGAGCGCGGCTCGACGCTGATCCCGCCGTACGACCACCGCGAGGTGATCGCCGGGCAGGGCACCGCCACCCGCGAGTTGTTCGACGAGGTGGGCGAGCTCGACGTGCTGCTGTCATGCCTGGGCGGCGGCGGGCTGACCGCTGGCTCGGTGCTCGCGGCCGAGGCGATGTCGCCGGGTTGCGCGGTGTGGGGCGTCGAGCCCGAGGCGGGCGACGATGGCCGCCGGTCGCTGGCCGAGGGGCGGATCGTGCACATCGAGGTGCCGCGCACGCTCGCCGACGGCGCGCAGACGCAGCACCTGGGCGAGCTCAGCTTCGCGATCCTCAGGCACCGCGCGGCCGGTGTGGCCGTGGTGTCGGACGCCGCGCTCGTCTCGGCGATGCGCTTCTTCGCCGAGCGCATGAAGCTCGTGGTCGAGCCGACCGGCGCGCTCGCGGCGGCCGCCGCGTTCACCGGCGCGGTGCCGATCGCCGGCCTACGGGTGGGCGTGCTGATCAGCGGCGGGAACGTCGACGTGGCGCGGTACGCGGCGCTGCTGCAGGGGGTCTGAGCGGCCGCCCCCCGCGCCTGCCGTAGCAACGATCCGGAGTATCGATACCAGGAGTCGTCACTTCCGGGCAATGGTCAGGTGTGCATGAGCCTAGAATTCGCGGGGACATGGCCCGCACCTCGCTCACCCCCGCCGCCGAGCACCCCGTCCTCCTCGAGGGCGGCGGCCGCCAGCGGGTTGAGCACACCAACAGCGACCTGTGTGCCTGCCGCTGCGGTATCCAGGTCACGCTGCAGGACACGACCGCCGTGCCCCTCGCGCTCTGGCTGCTGCCGGGAGCCGCCGGCGCCTGGTTCGGCGCGGCGGTCTTCGGGGCCGGCGGGCTCCTCGAGCGCTGGCTGTTCTTCGCGCGCGCCGAGCATGGGGTGCGGCGCTATCACGGGCAGGCGTCAGCATGAGCCCGCGCGGCGGGCCCGTGCTGGCATGAAGCCCACGCTACTGCCCTGCCTCGCCTGGCCCCGCCCGGACGCCGTCACCTGGCGGGCCGACCTCGTCGCCGGCGCGACAGTCGCCGTGGTCGCGATCCCGCAGGCGCTGGCCTACGCGCAGCTCGCCGGTATGCCGCCGCACCTCGGGCTCTACGCTGCTTTCGTGCCGACGGTGATCGCCGCGCTGTGCGGCTCCTCCGCGCAGCTCTCGACCGGGCCGGCCGCGCTCACCGCACTGCTCACCACCGCTTCGCTGTCGGCACTCGCTCAGCCGGGCGCACCCGCCTGGGTCGCGCTTGCGGTCGTGCTCGCGCTCGGGTCGGGGCTGATGCAGGTAGCGGCCGGCTTCGCCCGGCTCGGTCGGCTGCTCGAGTGGCTGCCGGCCTCGCTGATGCTCGGCTTCGCCAACGCTGCGGCCATCGTGATCGCGCTGTCGCAGCTGCCGGCGATGCTCGGCATCTCCGCGCCCGGCGGCGGCGGCGTGATCCCGGCGCTGCGGGCGCTGTGGGCGGGGATCGGGGATGCGCATGCCGCCACCGCCGCGTTCGGCATCGCCTCGGCGCTCGCGCTGCTCGTGCTGCGGCGCGTGTCGCCGCGGCTGCCCGGTGCGCTCGTCGTGTCGCTGGCCGCGATCGCCGCGAGTGCGGCGCTCGGCTACCACGAGGCCGGTGCCGTGGTCGGCGATCTGCCCGCCGGGCTGCCGGTCCCCGCGGTGCCGGTGATCGACCCGTCGAGCGCCGCGATGCTCCTGCCCGCGATGGCGCTGGTCGCGCTGGTCAGCGCGATCGAGGTGACCTCGAGCGCGCGCGTGATCGCGGCGCGCACCGGCACCGTCTGGAACGTCAACCAGGAACTGGTCGGCCAGGGCCTCGCGAAGCTCGCGGCGGGCTTCTTCGGCGCCTTCCCGGTCTCGGGCTCGTTCTCGCGGTCGGCGCTGAACCTGTCGGCCGGCGCCCGGACCGCCTGGTCCTCGATCGTCAGCGCGGCGCTTGTGGCGGTCGCGCTGCTGTTCGCCGCACATGCGCTCTATCACCTGCCGAAGGCGGTGCTCGCCGCGCTGATCGTGATCGCGGTGGCGGGCCTGCTGACCCCGCGCGAGTTCGTCGAGACCTGGCGTGTCTCGCGGTCGGACGCTGCGATCGCCGGGGTGACGCTGTCGGCGACGCTGCTGTCGGCGCCGCAGATCCACTACGGGCTGCTGACCGGTCTGGCAGTGGTCGGGCTGCGCGCGGCGCTCGGCCGCGTCCGGGGCTGAGCCGGAGGAGCTCGCCGCGGCGAGGCTCAGACCGACGCCGTCAGCCCGCCGTCGACGTAGATCATCTGACCAGTCATGAAGTCGGACGCGGCCGAGGACAGGAAGATCGCCGCGCCGCCGAGGTCCTTGACGTCCCCCCAGCGGCCCATCGGTACACGCTTCTCGAGCCAGCCGGTGAACTCGCGGTCGGCCACCAGCGATGCGGTGAGCTCGGTGGCGAAATAGCCCGGTGCCAGGCCGTTGACCTGGATGCCGTGGCGCGCCCAATCGACCGCCATGCCTCGGGTCAGGTTCTTGAGCGCGCCCTTGGAGGCCACGTAGGGCGCGATCGAGTAGCGGGCAAGCTCGCTGTTGATCGAGCACACGTTGATGATCTTGCCGCGCCCGCGCGGGATCATGTGGCGTGCCACCGCGCGGCCGACCTTGAAGGCGCCGGTCAGGTTGGTCGCCATGATGCGGTCCCAGTCGGCGGTCTCGAAGTCCTCGAGCGGACGGCGCACGGTGATGCCGCTGTTGTTGACGAGGATGTCGATCGGCCCGAAGCCGTGCTCGACCTGGGCGATGGCGGCCGTCGCACCGGCTTCGTCGGTCACGTCGAAGGCCGCCGCGGTGCAGTCGATCCCGCCATCCGCGAGTTGCGTGCGCGCGGCCTCGAGCGTGACGGCGTCCCGGCCGTTGAGTACGATCCGCGCGCCCGCAGAGGCGAGTGCGCGGGCGAGTGCTACGCCGATGCCGCGCGAAGAACCGGTGATGACGGCAACGCGGCCTGTCAGGTCGAACAGTGGGTGCATGGGCGTCTCGGTGCGAGGGGCGCGGCATCCGGCCCGGGCAGGCCCGGTGGTGTGCGCATCGTAGAATTGGGGATGGCCCATCTTCTCGCGAATCTCAACGAGCGGCAACTCGCGGCGGTTACCCTGCCGCCGCAGCACGCCCTGATCCTGGCCGGCGCGGGCAGCGGCAAGACCCGCGTGCTGACCACCCGCATCGCGTGGCTGATCCAGACCGGGCAGGTCAGCCCCTCGGGCATCCTCGCGGTCACGTTCACCAACAAGGCGGCGCGGGAGATGACGGCCCGGCTGTCGGCGATGCTGCCGATCAATCCGCGCGGCATGTGGATCGGCACCTTCCACGGGCTGTGTAACCGGCTGCTGCGCGCGCACCACCGCGACGCCGCGCTGCCGCAGACCTTCCAGATCCTGGACTCGGCCGACCAGCTCGCCTCGATCAAGCGGCTGCTCAAGGCGCGCAACGTCGACGACGAGAAGTACCCGCCGCGCACCCTGCAGCACTTCATCAACGGCTCGAAGGAGGCGGGGCTGCGCGCCAAGGATGTCGAGGTGGTCGACGACTACAACCGCCGCTTCGTCGAGCTCTACGCCGCTTACGACGAGCAGTGCCAGCGCGAGGGCGTGGTCGACTTCGCCGAGCTGTTGCTGCGCTCGTACGAGCTGCTCGAGCGAAACGCCCCGCTGCGCGCGCATTACCAGGCGCGTTTCCGGCACATCCTGGTCGACGAGTTCCAGGACACCAACGTCCTGCAGTACATGTGGCTCAAGATGCTCGCCGGGCCCGGCGCCTCGGTGTTCGCGGTCGGCGACGACGACCAGTCGATCTATGCGTTCCGCGGCGCCAACGTCGGCAACATGTCGGCCTTCGAGCATGAGTTCCTCGTTCCCAACCTGATCAAGCTCGAGCAGAACTACCGCTCGCACGCGAACATCCTCGACTGCGCCAACCACCTGATCCGCCAGAACGCGACGCGCCTGGGCAAGGAGCTCTGGACCGACGCCGGCGCCGGCGAGCCGGTGCGCGTCTACGAGGCGAACAGCGACGGCCAGGAGGCGCAGTGGCTGATCGAGGAGGCGCGCGGCCTGATCGCCGAGGGCTGGATGCGGGCCGACATGGCGATCCTGTACCGCTCGAACGCGCAGTCACGCGTGCTCGAGCACGCGCTGTTCTCGGCAGGCATTCCGTACCGCGTCTATGGTGGGCTGCGCTTCTTCGAGCGCGCCGAGATCAAGCACGCGCTCGCCTACCTGCGGCTGATGGAGAACCCCGACGACGACACCGCGTTCCTGCGGGTGGTGAACTTTCCGGCCCGCGGCATCGGCGCGCGCTCGGTCGAGCTGCTGCAGGACGCTGCACGCATGGCGAATACCTCGCTGTATGCGGCGGTTGCCGGGATGCGCACCGGCGCGGCCTCCGGCAAGTTCGGCGCCTTCGTCACGCTGATCGAGCGGCTGCGCCATGAGACGGTGGGGCTCGCGCTGCCCGAGACCGTAGAGCATGTGGTCGAGCGCAGCGGTCTGATCACCCACTACCAGACCGAGAAGGAAGGCCAGGACCGCATCGAGAACCTGCGCGAGCTGGTGAACGCGGCGGCGGCCTTCCTCGCCGAACAGGGCGTGGGGCAGGACGTGCCGGCCAACGTCGGCGTGACTGCGAGCTCGGCGCCGCAGGCTGGCCCCGCGCTCGAGTCGCCGACCACCGTGTCCGAGGACGGGGTGATCGTCGATGCCGACGCGGACGGCGCACCGCGCACCACGCCGCTGGCGGCCTTCCTGTCACACGCCTCGCTCGAGGCCGGCGACAACCAGGCGCTCGAGGGCAGCGATGCAATGCAGCTGATGACGGTGCATGCGGCCAAGGGCCTGGAGTTCGACGCGGTGTTCATCACCGGGCTCGAGGAGGGCCTGTTCCCGCACGAGAACTCGGCGCAGGAGGCCGACGGACTCGAGGAGGAGCGGCGCCTCATGTACGTCGCGATCACCCGCGCCCGCAAGCGTCTGTACATGTCGTTCTCGCAGACGCGGATGCTGCACGGCCAGACCCGCTACAACGTGCGCTCGCGCTTCCTCGAGGAGCTGCCCGAGGGCGCGCTCAAGTGGCTCACGCCGCGCAACGGCGCGGGCCGCGGCGGTTGGGGCGGCGGCCACGGCGACTGGGCGGCGGGGGGCGGAGGCGGCTGGAACGGCGGCGGCCGAGGCGGCGGCGAGGCCCGCACGCGCGAGCAGCCGTCGTGGTCGCAGCCCGGGCGCAGCTCTGCCCTGGGCGGGGACCTCATGCCCGCGTCCGACCGCCGGCTTGCCGGCAAGTTCGACCGCGGCCTGCCGTGGCGGATGGGTCAGACGGTTGCCCACGCGAAGTTCGGCGAGGGCGTGATCCTGAACATCGAGGGCAGCGGTACTGATGCGCGCGTGCAGGTCAACTTCGGCAAGCACGGCGTGAAGTGGCTCGCGCTGTCCATCGCCAAGCTCGACGCCGTCAGCTGAAGCTGCGCTGAAGCCGCGAATAAACCTACTGCGCGTCCCGATCCGGCGCCTGCGGTGCTCGCCGTACCCCAGTACGGCTGCGCTCCTCGACGCCGGCTCGGGCCTGCTCGCTACGGTTTCTTCGCGGCTTCGGTAGCGGGTTAAGTCTGCGGCGGCTGCTGCGGCTGCTGCGGTGCGATGTCAGCGCTGCCGTCGTGGACCGCGTCGCGGTACGACGGCCAGATGGAGCCGTAGAGTGCTGCGATCAGCAGCAGCGTGACCGGCGAGAACGGACTGCCCGGCACCAGCAGCAGCCCGACCAGGTCGCCCGGCAGCACGCTTCGCAGCACCTGCGCCGCCAGCGTCGCCGCCAGCAGCACCAGCACCCAGGACGCGCCGTAGACGACGAAGGCCGCACGGTTGCGCCAGCAGGCGACCAGGCTGAAGAACACCGCCTCGACCGGGCGCCTCCCATTCCAGGCGACGAAGAGCGGCGAATACCACATGAGCATCTGGATCGGCATCGACAGCAGCACGAAGATGATCATCGCCCAGGCCATCGCACCGTCGCGCATCGACGGATCGCTCGGATCCATCGTGCCGGTCATCGCGCGAAAGAGCGTGCCGCCGTCGGCGATCAGAGCGATGCCCATCGCGCACGCACTGAGCACCGCGTTGATGACGCCGAGCACCAGCAGCGGCTTGAGCCGGCCGCGGCTGCGCGCACGGAACCCCTCGAAGAGCGCCAGTGGATGCGGCCGCCCGCCCTCGTCGACCGTACGGGCAGCCTGGATGAAGCCGACCGTCAGCAGCGGGATCAGCACCGGGATCGCGAGCGGCCCGATCAGCGGCACCTGGCCGGCGATCGCCAGCGTCAGCATGAAGCCGGCGGCGGTAGCGACCATCGCCAGCGGCTCGCGGCGCAGCAGCCGAAAGCCGTGGGCCATCCAGCGCCAGCCGGCGCGTGGGGGAATGCGGTCTACCTGCATGCCGGCGTTTCCTCGCGTGCGGGCAGCGGCGGCACGTGCGCGCGCCGCGCGAGCAGGATGCGCTCGAACGTGCCGGGGTCCTTGGGGGTGAGCTGCTGGGCCGGCCGCGGCCGGTGCAGGTCGTCGAGGCGTGACAGCCAGAAGCGCAGCGCGGCGGCGCGCATCGCCATCGGCCAGGCCGCGCGCTCGGCGTCGGTCGGCATGCGACGGGCGACATAGGCGCCGAGCAGAGCGTCGAGGCGCGCCGCATCGAGCGCACCGCTCGTGTCATCGACACACCAGTCGTTCGCCGTCACCGCGAGGTCGAAGACCAGCGTGTCGACGCCGGCAAACCAGAAGTCGATGACGCCGCCGATCGTGTCGCCGTCGAACAGCACGTTGTCGCGGAAGAGGTCCGAATGGACGGCGCCGCGCGGCAGCGAACGGTGCGCGTCGCCGGACTGCGCGGCGCGCTGCGCGGCCAGCTCGTCGGCGAGCAGGCGGCCCTGCGCGGCGGGCAGCAGCGGCTCGAGGCGAGCGGCGGCCTCGAACCACCAGTCGGTCCCGCGCGGGTTCGGTTGGGTGCAGTGGAAGCCGGCGACCGCACCGTGCATGCGCGCGAGCAGATCGCCCACCGGCGCACAGTGCGCGAGCGCCGGGCGCTCGACGCCGCGGCCGGGCAGCCGCGTGACCAGGGCGGCTGGCCGCCCGGCGAGCGGCGACCAGAGTGCGCCAGAGCCGTCAGCGACCGGATCGGGGCAGGGCACGCCATGCGCCGCCAAGTGGCGGAGCAGGTCGAGGTGGAACGGCAGCCGCTCGGGGGGGATCCGCTCGAAGAGCGTCAGCACCCAGCAGCCCGCGTCGGTCTCGACGAAGTAGTTGGTGTTCTCGATGCCCTCCGCGATGCCGGTGAACCCGTGCAGCCGGCCCACCGGGCGGGCTGCGAGCCAGGCCTCGAGCTGCTCGCGCGCGACGGGGGTGAAGACGGCCATGGAGACGGATCGGGGGGGCGGGGCGCCGCCGCGGGGACGGCGGGAAAGGCGCAATCAGCGCCGGGCCGACCGATTCTAGCAGCGGCGCCGGCGCGACCCTCGGCGCCTCACAGGTACAGGTTGCTCTCGCGGTCCTGGGTGGTCGCGTAGAAGCCGCGGGCCTGATAGAAGTCGAAGATCGCGTCGACCACGCCCTGCGGGTCGTCGATCACGCGGATCAGGTTCATGTCGTCCGGCGAGATCATGCCCTCGTCGGCGAGCGTGCCCTTCATCCAGTCGATCAAGCCCTTCCAGAACTCGGTGCCCATCAGGATCACCGGGATCTTGCGGCCCATCTTCGTCTGGATCAGGGTCAGCACCTCCATCAGCTCGTCGAGCGTGCCGAAGCCGCCGGGCGTCGCGATGAAGGCGCTCGCGTACTTGGCGAACGCCACCTTGCGCGCGAAAAAGTGGCGAAAGGTGAGAGAGATGTCCTGGTACGGGTTGCCGCTGGACTCGAAGGGCAACTGGATGTTCAGGCCGACCGAGGCCGACTTGCCGTCGAAAGCGCCTTTGTTGGCGGCCTCCATGATGCCCGGTCCGCCGCCCGAGATGACCGCGAAGCCCGAGTCGGACAGCAGGCGCGCGACCTCGACGGTGCGTTCGTACCAGAACGTGCCTTCCTTGATCCGCGCGCTGCCGAAGATCGACACCGCGGGGCGGACGTCGGCCAGCTTCTCGGTGGCCTCAACGAACTCTGAAATAATCCCGAGAACGTGCCACGACTCTCGCGCCTTGACTGCCGTCGAGCGTTCGGGCTGTGCGATCGCCCGCAGCTGGGGCACCTTTTTCCGGATCGTCATGTCTGAACCAACGCTTCTTCTGGTGGACGGGTCGAGCTACCTGTACCGCGCCTTCCATGCACTGCCCGACCTGCGTACGCGGGCTGGGGAGCCCACCGGCGCGATCCGAGGGGTCGTTTCGATGCTACGGCGGCTGCGGGCCGACCGCAAACTGGCGGGCGACGTGCGGTATGCGGCCGTGGTGTTCGACGCACCCGGGCCGACCTTCCGCGAGGCGATGTACGAGCAGTACAAGGCGAACCGCGCCGCGACCCCCGACGACCTGCGCGCCCAGATCGCGCCGATTCACGCGTTCGTGCGCGCGATGGGCTGGCCTCTGCTGCACGTGCCGGGGATCGAGGCCGATGACGTGATCGGCACGCTGACCGAGCAGGCCTGGCGGCGCGGCATGTGTACGCTGGTGGCCACCGGCGACAAGGACCTCGCGCAGCTGGTCAATCCGCATGTGACGCTGGTCGACACCATGACGCGCCAGGGCGAGGCGCCGCAGCCGATGGACCGCGAGGGCGTGATCGCGAAGTTCGGCGTGCCGCCCGAGCGGATCGTCGACTACCTGTCGCTGGTCGGGGACACGGTCGACAACGTGCCCGGCGTCGCGAAGGTCGGCCCCAAGACCGCGTGCAAGTGGCTTGCCGAGCACGACACGCTCGAAGGCGTGATGGCCGCGGCCGCAAAGATCGGCGGCGTGGTCGGCGAGAACCTGCGCGCAGCACTCGGGTGGCTGCCGACCGCGCGCGCGCTGGTGACGATCAAGACCGACTGCGAGCTTGCCGGGCACTTCGAGTCGATCGAGTCGAGCCTGGTGCTGCAGCCCGAGGATCTGCACGCCCTGCGCGCGCTGTTCGAGCGTTGGGAGATGAAGTCGATGATCGACGAGGCGCGCGAGCGCGGCGGCGCGTCTGCGCCGTCGTTCGCGCGTGCGGCCGAAGCCGGACCGGACAGCGCGCCCGGCTCGGAGGTCGGTGCCGATGCCGCGTCCGACTCCGCGTCCCCCGCCGCCGCGCATCCGGTCGAGTACGAGTGCGTGGTCGACGAGGCTGCACTCGAACGCTGGATCACGGTCATCGAGGCCGCGCCGCTGGTGTCCTTCGATACCGAGACCACCTCGCTCGATCCGATGGCCGCCGAGGTCGTCGGCCTGTCGCTGTCGGTCGAGCCGTACCGCGCCTGCTACGTGCCGCTCGCCCACCGGTACGCGGGCGCGCCCGATCAGCTCGACCGCGACCGCGTGCTCGAGCGGCTGCGCGGCTGGCTGGAGAGCCCCGAGCGCAGGAAGGTCGGGCAGAACCTGAAGTACGACGCCCACGTGCTGCAGAACCACGGCATCGTGCTGCGCGGCATCGAGCACGACACGATGCTGCAGTCCTACGTGATCGAGGCGCACCGCACACACGGCATGGATGCGCTCGCCGAGCGTCACCTCGGGCGGCGCACGATCCCCTACGAGGCGGTGGCGGGCAAGGGCGCCAAGCAGATCGGCTTCGAGCAGGTGGCGATCGACCGCGCGACCGAGTACGCGGCCGAGGACGCCGAGGTCACGATGCAGCTGCATGCGACGCTGTATCCACAGGTGGCCGCCGACCCCAGGCTCGTGGACATCTACCGGCGCATCGAGATGCCGACCTCGGTGGTGCTGCAGCGTATGGAGCGCCACGGCGTGCTGGTCGACGCGGCGGCGCTGGCTCGTCAGTCCGACGAGCTCGGTTCGAGGATGGTCGAACTCGAGCAGCGCGCGCACGAGGCGGCCGGCCAGCCCTTCAACCTCGGCTCGCCCAAGCAGCTCGGCGAGATCCTGTTCGACAAGCTCGCGCTGCCGGTGACCAAGAAGACGATGAGCGGCGCCCCGTCTACCGATGAGGACGTGCTCGCCAGGCTCGCCGAGGACTATCCGCTGCCCAAGATCCTGCTCGAGTACCGCGGCTGCTCGAAGCTCAAGTCCACCTACACCGACAAGCTGCCGAAGATGGTGAATCCGCGGACCGGCCGCGTGCACACCAGCTATTCCCAGGCCGTCGCGATCACCGGGCGGCTGAGCTCGAACGAGCCGAATCTGCAGAACATCCCGATCCGCACCGCCGAGGGCCGGCGCATCCGCGAGGCCTTCGTCGCCCCCCCGGGCAGTCTGATCGTGTCGGCCGACTACTCGCAGATCGAGCTGCGGATCATGGCCCACCTGTCGGGCGACGAGAACCTGCTGCGTGCCTTCGGCGAGGGGCTCGATGTGCACCGAGCGACCGCCTCCGAGGTGTTCGGCGTGCCGCCGGCCGAGGTCTCCGCCGAACAGCGCCGCTATGCGAAGACGATCAACTTCGGCCTCATCTACGGGATGAGCGCCTTTGGCCTGGCCGCGCAGCTCGGCATCGAGCGCGATGCCGCGCGCAACTGGATCGAGCGCTATTTCGCGCGCTATCCGGGTGTCAAGCGCTACATGGACGGCACGCGCGCGCAGGCCAAGGCGCAGGGCTTCGTCGAGACGGTGCTCGGGCGCAGGCTATGGCTGCCTGAGATCAACTCGCCGAACGGCCCGCGCCGTGGCGGCGCCGAGCGGCAGGCGATCAACGCGCCGCTGCAGGGCACGGCGGCCGACATCGTCAAGCTCGCGATGATCGCGGTGCAAGGCTGGCTGGACGCGGCCGGCCTCGCCTCGAGGCTCGTGCTGCAGGTGCATGACGAGCTGGTGCTCGAGGTGCCCGAGGCCGAGCTCGATCTCGTGCGCGCGGAGCTGCCCAGGCAGATGGCGGGCGTGCTGCCGCTGGCGGTACCGCTGCTGGCGGAGGTGGGGGCAGGTCCGAACTGGGAGCAGGCGCACTGAGGCAGTGGGTGACACCGGGCGTGTGTCACACATAGGCGATCAGCCGCCCCGCGATCAGCACCGCTGCCCAGAGCAGCAGCGACAGCGCGCCCGCCACACGCATCGTGACGCTCGGCGCACCGGTTGACTGCAGCGCGTCCTTTGCCGCGCTGGCATGGAACCACGCGGCGTTCAACCCGGCGAACATCAGCAGCACCACCTTGATCGTGAACGCCCGGTTGGCGAGCAGCTCGCCCGCGTTCGCGACGAACAGCAGCGTGCCGGTGGCGACCGCGCCGCAGAAGCCGGCCAGCGAGACCGGCAGCGCGCTGCGCATGAGTGCCGCCGCGGCCTGGTGGCGCAGCAGTCCCATCAGGCGCAGGTCGACCACTGTGATCGAGCCGACCAGCATCGCGATCGACAGGAGGTGGGCCGATTCGACCAGCGGGTACACCCAGGTGGACTGCAGCCAGCGCGCGAGCGCGGTCTCGGCGAGGGGGGAGACGAGGGCGGCGGCGGTGCTCACGGCGCGGGCGCGGCGCCACGATCGGGCAGGGTGTCGCGATCGGCGGGGGCGATGTGAACCGGCACCGCGCTGCGGGCCGCGAAGATCGACGCGAGCGCGGTCCAGCGTGGTAGCGCGGGGAGCCCCTCGAGTGGTACCGGCAACTTCTGGCGCCAGTTCGGCGGCACGTCGGGCGTGCCCGGCAGGTTTGGCTGGCGCATGAGGCCGGCCACGTCCTCGAGCTGCACCATCGCCAGGCGCGCCGTCGACGCGGCGAGCCAGCGATGCAGCCGCTCGACCAGGTCCTCGCCTGCGATGCCGGCCGCCGCGAGCCCGGCCTCGATCCGGTCAAGGTCCTCACGCCGCTCGGCGCGCTGGTTCGCGGCCGCGTCCGCGTCGAGCAGCCCGAGCGACGCCCGCTCGTCGATCTCGCGGCCGCAGGCCCAGCCGTCGATGGTCGGCAGGTCGTGGGTGCTGGCGCAGACGGCGGCCAGCGGCGGCAGCGTGCGCGGGTCGACCAGCCGGCCCTGGGCGTCGCGCTCGAACCAGGCGACCTTGTACGACAGGATGCCCGTGCGCGCGAGCCGCTCGCGCAGGCCGGGGCGCACGGTTCCCAGGTCCTCGCCGATCACCATCGCGCGATGGCGCATGCTCTCGGTGGCCACCACGTCGAGCATCGCCTCGAGCGGATATCCGACGTAGGCGCCGTCGGCCGGCCGGCGGCCGCGCGGCACCCAGAACAGCCGCTCGAGCGCCATCACATGGTCGATCCGCAGGCCGCCTGCGCCGGCCATCGTCGCACGCAGCAGCTTGGCGAACGGCTCGAATCCGGCCTCGGCGAGCGCCTCGGGACGCCACGGCGGCAGGCCCCAGGCCTGGCCCTCGGGGCCGAGCGGATCGGGCGGCGCGCCGATCTCGTTCGCCTCGTCGACGAGCCCGGGGCGCGCCCAGGCGTCGGCGCCTGCCGGGTCGGCGCCGACCGCGAGGTCGGCGATCGGACCGATCGTGGCGCCCGCCGCCCGCGCGGCCTCGCCCGCGGCGCGCCACTGTCGCTCCGCGAGCCACTGCACAAACGCATGGAAAGCCACGCGCTCCGGATGCGCGCGCTCGAACGTCCGGACCGCGTCGGTGTCGGGATGCTCGAAGCCCACGGGCCAGACGCGCCGGTCGGCCGCGCCGTGGTGCTCGGCGAGCGCTTCGAACAGCAGGTGGGCGCGCAGCCGCGCTCGGGCCTCGCCCAGCCACGCGTCGAAGTCGCGCGCGGCCTCGCGGGTCAGCGCGGTGTCGAGCGTGGCGCGGAAGTCGACCCACAGCCGCTCCAGGCCCTGGCGCTTGAGCGCGTTGACCGCGGGCCACTCGACCGAGGGGCCAGCGCGCAGCGCCTCGATCGTCGCGCGCGTGTCCGTGCGCACGACCCAGGCGTCGAAGAGCGGCGTCGCGAACCCTTCGGCGGCGCGCGGCAGCGACACGAACATCGGGTTGAGCGCGAGCCGGCTCGACGGGGAATAGGGCGAGCCGCGGTCGGGCCATCCGAGCGAGGGCGCATGCACCGGCGAGACCAGCACGCCCGCGGCACCAATGCGCCCAGCCAGCGCGCCGAGCGTGGCCAGGTCGTCGAAGTCGCCGATGCCCCAGCTGTGTGCTGAGTGCAGGCCATAGAGCTGGACCGACAGCGACCAGGCGCCCTCTGCGCGGCGCAGCTCGGGCGGCAGCCAGCAGCGCGGCGCGCGGGCCACGACGCGGCCTTCGGCCCGCGGCGGCGGGACGTCGCCCGCCGGCCCGTGCCCGGGGCCACCCGGGCCACCCGGGACACCCGGGACACCCGGTTGCAGCCGCGCGACCACGGTACCGACAGGCAGCGGCCCGCCGAGCGGCACGCGCCAGCGCACCAGGCGCCGGCCCCGGTCGAGGCAAACCTCGACGGGCTCTGCCGCCGGATCCGGAAGCGCGAGCCGTCGCACCGGCACGGTGTCCAGCTCGAACACACACGGCGCGTCGCCCGCGGCCAGGACAAGCTCGATCGCGCCGTGTGCGTCGTCGGCCGGCACGAAGGCTGCGGACGCCACGCCGAGCCGCCAGCGGGCCCGCTCGGCGTCGGCGATCGCCCCGGCGCAGCAGACCGCCACCGCCGGCCCGTCGAGCGCGAGCGTGCCGTCAGCGTCCGGCTCGAGCGGCACGCCTTCGGCACCGGTGTCGAGCACGCGGACCCAGCCGCTCGGATGCGGCAGCGGCGGCAGCCGGAAGCGGGCGACGCCCTCGCCGGCATGGAACGCGATCCAGACGCGATCGTGCGGCGCGCCGGGGCGCGGCACGCCGGCGTCGAGCTGCAGAACCAGCGTGTGGCGCGAGCCGTCGACCCAGTCGTCGTGATGCATCGGCTCGCCGTCGGCACGCAGCCAAGCAAGGTCGGGCAGCGACTCGGCGTCGTGCGAGCGTGCTCCGTGCAGGAACCACTCGCCGCGCAGGCACGGCCAGCCCGCCCGCAGTCGCGCGAGCGTCGCCACCAGCGGGCGCAGGTCGGTCGGGGTGTCCGGTATGCCGGCGTCGGCCGGCGCCTGAGCGGATAGTGCGCCCGGCCAGCGCAGCCAGGTCATCGGACCGTCCTGGCAGTAGGCGTTGTTGTTGCCGCCTTGGCTCGCGCCGAACTCGTCACCGGCCCGCAGCATCGGCACGCCGCGCGAGAGCATCAGGGTGGCGAGCATCGCGCGTGCGCGGCGGGCGCGGCGCGTGCGCACCACCGGGTCGTCGGTGGGGCCCTCGGCGCCGCTGCCGTCGGCGACCTCGTTCGAATGCCCATCGCGGTTGTCCTCGCCGTTCGCATGGTTGCGGCGGTGCCGGTAGGAGACCGTGTCAGCGAGCGTGAAGCCGTCGTGTGCGGTGACGAAGTCGATGCCCGCCGCAGGTCCCCGTCCGGGCCGGTCGAACAGGTCGCTCGAGCCGGCGAGCCGCGTGGCGAGCCCGCCGACGCCGTGTTCCTGTCCGTTCCCATTTCCGAGCCAGAAGCGGCGCACGTCGTCGCGGTAGCGGTCGTTCCACTCCGTCCATCCGGGCGGGAAGCCGCCGACGAAGTGGCCCTCGCAGTCCCAGCCCTCGGCGACGAGCTTGCAGCGCGCGAGCACCGGATCCTCGCGCAGCGCGCGCAGCCAGGGCAGCGACGGATCGAAGCGGCCGTGTGTATCGCGGGCGATCGCGCTCGCCAGGTCGAAGCGGAAGCCGTCGACGCCGACGTCGTCAGCCCAGAAGCGCAGCGCGTCGACGATCAGCTCGCCGACCGCGGGCTGGTGCGCGGCCAGTGTGTTGCCGCAGCCCGAGAGGTTGCGATAGCCGCCGGGCCGGTGGGCGTCGGGCAGGTAGTAGGTGGCATTGTCCAGGCCGCGCAGCGACAGCGTCGGACCGCGCTCGTCGCCCTCGGCGGTGTGGTTGAACACGACGTCGAGAATCACCTCGATGCCGCGCACATGCAGCGCGTCGACCGCGTCGCGCATCGCGGCCAGGCCGCGTGGCCCGGCGAGCGCGGGTTGCATCGCGCCGAACGCGATCGGGTTGTAGCCCCAGTAGTTCGACAGGCCGCGCTGTGCCAGGTGCAGTTCGTCGAGCCAGGCTGCCACCGGCAGCAGCTCGACCGCGGTCACGCCGAGCCGCTCGAGGTGAGCGATCGAGGCGGGGTGAGCGAGGCCTTCGATCGTGCCGCGCAGCGCCTCGGGCACCTCGGGGTTCGCCGCCGAGAACCCCCTGACATGCAGCTCGTAGAGCACCGTTTCGCCCCAGGGGCGGCCCGGCTTCGGCGGCCGATCGGCGGCGCGCGCGGCCGGGGCGACCACGCGGGCCTTCGGCACGCAGGGCGCGCTGTCGCGCGCGTCGAACGAGTCGCAGCCGTCGGGATGGCCCGTGGTGTAGCCGAGCACCGACGCGTCCCATCGGAAGGCGCCGACGAGCTCGCGTGCGTACGGGTCGAGCAGCAGCTTGTTCGGGTTGAAGCGGTGGCCCTCGCGCGGTGCGTACGGTCCGTGTGCGCGCAGGCCGTAGACGAGGCCCGCACCCGCGCCGGGCAAATAGCCGTGGAAGACCTCGCCGGTGTGGCCGGGGAACGCGGCGCGCGCGAGCTCGCACCCGCCCTCGGCGTCGAACACGCAGAGCTCGATGCACGTGGCGTGGCGCGAGCGGACCGCAAAGGCAACGCCGTCGCCCTCGACGTGTGCACCCAGCGGGCCGGGGCGGCCGGGCTCGAGCCGAAGCGGCGCGCTCATCGCCCGGATCCGTCGGGCGGCATCGAGCCGGTCGGACCGCTGCCTGCTCCGAGGGCCGTGCGCGCGCGCATCGCCACCACCGACAGCGGCGGCAGCGTCAGCGCGACCGACCACGGCCGCCCGTGGGCCGGGATCGCCTCGGCATCCATGCCACCGAGGTTGCCCAGGCCCGAGCCGCCGTAGGCGTCGGCGTCGGTGTTGAGCACCTCGTCCCAGCGCCCGCCCGCGGGCAGGCCCAGCCGGTAGCCGGCGCGTGGCACCGGCGTGAAGTTGCAGACCACCATTGTCGCATCCCCGTCCCGCTCGCCGAAGCGCAGCCAGGCGATCACGCTCTGCGCCGCGTCCTGGCAGTCGATCCACTCGAAACCGCTCGCCTCGCAGTCCCTTGCATGCAGCGAGGGCTCGCTCGCATACAGCCGGTTCAGGTCGCCGACCAGCGCCTGCAGCCCGCGGTGCAGCCCGCCGTTGGCCGGGTCGCCGAGCAGCCCCCAGTCGAGCTCGCGGTCGTGGTGCCACTCGCGCCACTGCCCGAACTCGCCGCCCATGAAGAGCAGCTTCTTGCCGGGCTGTGTCCACATGAAGGCCAGGTACGCGCGCAGGTTCGCGAAGCGCTGCCAGGTGTCGCCGGGCATCTTGCCGAGCAGCGAGCCCTTGCCGTGCACCACCTCGTCGTGCGAGAGCGGCAGCACGAAGTTCTCCGCGAACGCGTACATCAGTCCGAAGGTCAGGCGCCCGTGATGCCAGGGGCGGTGCACCGGCATCTCGTGGAAATAGGCGAGCGTGTCGTTCATCCAGCCCATGTTCCACTTGTAGCCGAAGCCCAGGCCGCCGAGCCAGGTCGGCCGCGAGACACCGGGCCAGGCGGTGGATTCCTCGGCGATGGTGATCGCGCCGGGCACCTCTTCGTAGACCTTCTCGTTGAGCCGCTTGACGAAGGCGACCGCCTCGAGGTTCTCGCGGCCGCCGTGTAGGTTCGGGTTCCAGGTGCCGGGCGCGCGGCTGTAGTCGAGGTACAGCATGGAGGCCACCGCATCGACGCGGAGGCCATCGATGTGGAATTCGTGCAGCCAGTAGAGGGCGTTGGCGATCAGATAGTTCACCACCTCGGGCCGCCCGAAGTCGTAGATCAGCGTGCCCCAGTCGGCATGCCGCCCGAGGCTCGGGTCGGCGTGCTCGTACAGCGCGGTGCCGTCGAAGGCGACCAGCCCGTGGGCGTCGTCGGGGAAGTGCGCTGGCACCCAGTCGAGCAGCACACCGAGCCCCGCGGCATGCGCCCGGTCGATGAAGGCGCGCAGTGCATCGGGGTCGCCCCAGCGCGAGGTGGGCGCATAGAGCGCAGTGGGCTGATAGCCCCAGGAGCCGCCGAACGGATGCTCGGACACCGGCATCAGCTCGAGATGCGTGAAGCCCAGCCCGAGGGCGTAGGGCACCAGCTCGTCGGCGAGCTCGGCCCAGCCGTGCGAGCGGCCGTCCGGATGGCGCTGCCAGGAGCCGACGTGGACCTCGTAGATCGACATCGGCGCGCCGCGCGCCTGGCGCTGCGCGCGCGAGCCGAGCCAGTCGGCGTCGTGCCAAGTGAAGGTCGACTCGTGGACCACGCGCGAGGCGGTCGCCGGCGGCGGCTCGGCCTGCCGCGCGAACGGGTCGCCCTTGAGCGCGCGCACGCCGCCCGCCCCCAGCACCTCGAACTTGTAGAGCTCGCCCGCGGCGACCGCCGGCACGAACAGCTCCCAGAACCCCGTCTCGACGCGCCGGCGCATCGGATGCACGCGGCCGTCCCAGCCGTTCCAGCCGCCGACCACCGAGACCCGGCGCGCGTTCGGTGCCCAGACCGCAAAGCTCGTGCCGTCCACGCCGTCGATGCGGCGTGCATGGGCGCCGAGTACCCGCCAGGCTCGCCAGTGTGTGCCCTGTCCGAGCAGGTGCAGGTCGAGCTCGCCCAGCACCGTGCCGAAGCGATAGGTGTCGTCGACGATACGCTCGCCGCCCTCGCTGCCGCCGTCGATCGCGAGCCGGTAGACGCGGGCGTCGCCGGGCAGGGTGACGACGCCCGCGAACAGGTCACCCGCCAGGCGCTCGAGCGCACCAGCCGGCCGGCCGGTGGCGTCGATGGCCTCGACGCGGCGTGCGCCCGGCAGCAGCGCGCGCACGACCCGGCATCCGTCGGGACCCTCGTGCGGGCCGAGCACCGCGAAGGGATCGCCGTGGGTGGCCGACAGTAGCGCGTCGACCGCGCCGCGGTCGGTGCCGGTGGCAGAGAACGGATCGGGATGGGAGCGTGCAGTCAACGCAGGTAGGCCTCGGCGGCGCAGCGACGCATCTTCCGGTGGGTATTGACGTGGCAGGCGAGCTTGCCGATGGACCGGCGCGTCATCCAGATCCAGCTCGGACGATCAATACCGTCTTCAGGGTAGGATCGCACGGTTCATGGGGCCCTCTACACGGGCGCTAGACAACCCACCATAACAGAGGAGCCTTTTCTGGACGATTTGATTCGCGACGCTCGGGGGGCGCACGCCGCCTCGCCGGAACTCGATTCCCTGGTGCCGCCGACCCGTCTCGATCGCCGGGGCTTCATCGCCGGCTCGGCCGCAGCCGGGTTCGCCGCGTCGGTCGTGCCGACCGGGGCCCTGCTCGCCCAGACGATCACCACGCCATCGACCGGCCTTCGCACCGGCGACGTCCTGATCCGAACCGCCGACGGTCGCTCGATGCCGGGCTACTTCGCGGCGCCGGCGGGGGCCTCGGGTGCGCCCACCATCCTGGTCGTCCAGGAGATCTTCGGAGTCCATGAGCACATCAAGGACGTCTGCCGCCGCTTCGCGGCCGCCGGCTGGCATGCAATCGCGCCCGAGCTGTACTTTCGCTACGGCGACCCGCAGGCCTACCCGACCGTCGCCCAGATCACCGGCGAGTTGGTGCCCAAGGTCACTGACGCACAAGTGATGTCCGACCTCGACGCGACCGTCGCGTTCGCGCACACCAACGGCGGCAACAAGGACAGGCTCGGCATCACCGGCTTTTGCTGGGGCGGGCGCATCGTGTGGCTCTACAGTGCGCACACCCCGGCGGTCAAGGCGGGCGTGGCCTGGTACGGCCGGCTGACCGGTTCGACCAGCCCGGCCACCCCGCTGCATCCGTATGACGTCGCGGTGGCGTTGAAGGGGCCGGTGCTCGGCCTGTACGGCGGCGCCGACGCCGGCATCCCGGTGAGCACCGTCGACGAGATGAAGACCCGGCTCACCGCGGGCAGCGCGGCCGCGAAGGCGTCCGAGTTTGTTGTGTACCCGGAGACGCCGCATGCGTTCCACGCCGACTACCGGCCGACTTACCGCAAGCCGGCGGCAGAGGACGGCTGGAAGCGCGCCACCGCTTGGTTCCGCAAGCACGGGGTGGCCTGAGCCGAAGCGGGATGGGAACGACCGCCCCGCCTGAGCGGGACGGGGCGGGGCGCCGCACGGCGGGCGCCCCGCATGGGTCAGCGGTCCAGCGAGGTGTAGACCGCCGTGCGCAGCAGCGGTCGGTACTGACCGCTCTGTGCCGGACCCTGCATCATCCATACCGCCACCAGGCGCTCCTTCGGGTCGACCCAGAAGGCCGTGCCCGCGTAGCCGCCCCAGTTGTGCTCGCCGGGGCTGCCGTAGTTGCTCGATTCGCCGGGCGCGGTGCGCACCGCGAAGCCCAGGCCGAAGCCGTAGCCCGGGCCGGGCAGGTAGGTTGGCCCGCGCACGGTGCCGAGGTGATCGGAGGCCATGAACTCCATGGTCTTGCGCGAGACGATCCGCACGCCGTCCAGCTCGCCGCCGTTGAGCAGCATCTGCGTGAAACGCAGGTAGTCGTCGGCGGTCGACACCATGCCGCCGCCGCCGGACAGCAGCGTGGGGGGCTGGCGCACGTCGAGCAGCTCGACCTTCGCCTTGGAGTCCGGATCGGCCGGGAAGGCCTCGGCGAGCCGCGACTGCTTCTCCGGCGGCACCCAGAACGCGGTGTCGTTCATCTTCAGTGGGCCGAGGATGCGCTGCGACAGGAAGGCGTCGAGCTTCATGCCCGAGGCGCGCTCCACGACCAGACCGAGCACATCGGTCGAGATGCTGTACTCCCAGGTGCTGCCCGGCGCGAACGACAGCGGCAGCGTGCCCAGTCGGCGCGCCATCTCGGTCAGGTCGAAGGGCAGCTGCTCGGTGCCCGGGGTCACCTTCGCCTTGACGTACTCGTCCTTGACGGCTGAGCGTCCGAACACGCCGTAGGTCAGGCCTGAGGTGTGGCGCAGCAGGTCCTGCACCGTCATCTCGCGCGGCGCGGCCACGCGTTCGGCGACCGACGGCTTGCCGTCGGCACCGGGCTTCTCGACCGCCACCTGCATGCCCTTCATCTCGGGGATCCAGCGCGACACCGGGTCGCCCAACCGCAGGCGGCCGTCCTCGACGAGCTGCATCGTCGCGATCGAGACGATCGGCTTCGTCATCGAGTAGATGCGGAAGATCGAATCGCGCGCCATCGGGCGGCCGGTGGCGGGGTCCAACACGCCGACGGCGTTGGCGTACTGCAGCCGGCCATCGCGGGCGACCAGCAGCACTGCGCCGGGCAGCCGGCCGCTCTTCGAGTCGGCCTCGACCCGCTTCATGAACGCATCGAGGTGAGCGCTGGAGACCGAGCGGGCGGGCGCCGCCGCATCGGGCATCGACGCGCAGGCACCGACGAGTAGCGCCGCCGACAGCGCAGCGACGGCGGCTCGCCGCGAGGCTGGGCGCGGGGAGTGGGCAACGCGCTGGCGCGTCGGGGAAGTGGGGAACATCGGGATCCGTCTCCTGGTTTCGGTGTCGCGTCGACATGCCCGGCGCTCACCCCCACGGCGGGCGCGGCGCGCCAGCGGGATCGCCGACTGCACCAACAGTCTATGCCGGCCGCGGCCGCGGCCGCGTGCGCGGCGCGCGGCGCACCTCGCCTGCGATCCGGAACGGCCGAGTCCGGGCACACGGCGTGCCGCACGCGCCGCGGCAGGAGATCGGCCAGTGATCCCGGCCGGCGGCGCGGGCCCGCGTATACTCTGCAACTCGTTTGCATCTGGTTCTCCGGGGACCGCCCTGACCCTCGCCTCGATCATTGCCGCGACGCTGCTGTCGGGGCTCGCCTCCGTGCTGTTCGCCGCCTGGCTCTCCTTTGGGGCGTTGTCCTCGCTGGTGCCCCGGATGGTGAGCCTGTCGGCCGGCATCCTGCTGGGCACCGCGATCCTGCACCTGTTGCCCGAGGCCTTCGAGTCGCAGGCGGACCTGCACTCTCTGAGCTGGACGCTGCTGGCTGGCCTCGTCGGCTTTTTCCTGCTCGAGAAGTCGGCGGTGCTGCGCCATAGTCACCATCATGAGGGCGACGGTCACGACCATCACCACGGCCACGACCATGAGGAGGCCGGCCCGGGCGGGCTGCTGATCCTGGTCGGCGACTCGATTCACAACCTCGCCGACGGCTTCCTGATCGCCGCAGCGTTTCTTGCCGACGAGCGCCTCGGCTGGCTGACCGCCGCCGCGATCGCCGCGCACGAGATCCCGCAGGAGATCGGCGACTTCATCGTGCTGCTGAACGCCGGCTATACGCGGCGCCGCGCGCTCGCCTACAACGCGCTATCGGGTCTCGCCTCGGTGATCGGCGGCGTGATCGGCTGGGCGTCGCTGCAGACCTCGCGCGACGTGCTGCCGTTTGTGCTGGTGCTGGCCGCCAGCAGCTTCATCTACATCGCGCTCGCCGACCTCGTGCCCGACATGCAGCGCCAGCGCCGGCGCGGTGAGTCGGCGCTGCAGGTCCTCATGCTGTTCGCGGGCATCGCCGCGATCGCCGGCGTGACCTCGCTCGTGCACGCGCACTGACGCGCACCGTGGTACGGGCTCGGTCGGGCTGGGGCGCGACGCTGGCCGCCGTGCTGACCGCAGCGATCGTGGTGTCGCTCAATGTCGGCAAGCTGCCGCCTGCGCTGCCCGTACTGCGTGCGGAGTTCGGGCTCGACCTAGTCGCGGCCAGCTTGCTGGTGTCGTTCTTCCAGCTCGCGGGGATGCTGCTCGGTCTGTTCGGCGGCATGCTCGCCGACCGGTTCGGGCCGCGCCGCGTCATGCGGGTGGGGCTGATGGTCGCGGCCGCGGGCTCGATGCTCGGCGCACTCGCGCCCTCGATGACTGTGCTGCTGGCGAGCCGGGCGATCGAGAGCGCCGGCTTCATCCTGGCGGTCCTGCCCGGGCCGGCGCTGCTCGCGCGCAGCGTGCCGCCGGCGCGGCTGCGGGGCGTGATGGGCGCTTGGAGCGCCTACATGCCCGTCGGCATGGCGCTCGCGCTGGCGGCCTCGCCGCTGGCCTACGAGTCAGTCGGCTGGCGCGCGGTCTGGTGGGCCGTCGCGCTCGCCTCGCTCGCGGTGGCGGTGCTGATCGGGCGCGTCGTGGCGCCCGATCCCGCGGGCCGCGCGCCGCACGGTGCGCTGTCGCTGATGCGGGACACGCTGCGCTCGCCGCGCCCCTGGGTGCTGGCGGTCGCCTTCGGCTGCTACGCGTCGCAGTGGATGGGCGTCTTCAGCTTCCTGCCCACGCTGTACACCGAGGCGGCGGTGCCGCTCGCGCTCGCCGGCACGCTGACCGCGATCGGCGTGGTGGTCAACGTGATCGGCAACCTGTCGTCCGGCGTGCTGCTGCAGTGCGGGGTGCCTCGCCCGGTGCTGATCGCCGTCGCCGCGCTCGCCATGATCGCGGGCGCGTGGCTGTGCTTCGGTTCGGACGCGCCGTTCGCCGTGCGCTATGCCGGCGTCCTGCTGTTCTCCGCGGTCGGCGGGCTCATCCCGGGGACGCTGTTCGCGAGCACACAGGCCTATGCGCCGCATCCGCGCGCGGTCGCCACCACCACCGGCCTGATGCAGCAGGGCTCCACCTTCGGGCAGTTTCTGTCTCCGCCGCTGATCGCCGCGGTCCACGCGGCGAGCGGGGGCTGGCAGCACACCTGGTGGGCGACCGGCGCGCTCGCCTCAGGCGACCTGATGATGGCCTGGCTGGTGCTGCGCTTCGATCGGGCCGATCGGCGCGCGCGCGAGACGCAGACGCGCGGCTGAACGCGCCTCAGGGTTCGGCGCCGGTCCGCACCGGGCGCGCCGGATCGGTGATCCACTCGCTCCACGAGCCGGCGTAGAGTGCCGCGCCGGGCAGTCCGGCATGGGCCATCGCGAGCAGGTTCATGCAGGCCGAGACACCCGAGCCGCAGCTGTTGACGACCGCCTGCGGCGCGTGCCCGCCGAGCAGCGCGTCGAACTCGGCACGCAGCACCGGGGCCGGCTTGAAGCGGCCGTCCTCGCGCACGTTCAGGACCCACGGTCGGTTGAGCGAGCCCGGGATGTGCCCGGCCACTGGGTCGATCGGCTCGGCCTCGCCGCGATAGCGCTCGGGCGGACGGGCGTCGAGCACCCGGCGCGACGCGTCGGCCGCGGCGCGGCCGGTTTCCTCGGCATCGACCATCGTGGCCAGCGGCGCACGCAGCGTGAGCGTACCGGGGGCACGCGCCGGCATGGCGTCGGCGCTGAGAGGATAGCCGGCGCGGCGCCAGGCGCCGAGCCCGCCGTCGAGCACCGCGACCGCGTCATGGCCGATCCACTTCGACATCCACCAGAGCCGGCCGGCCATCCCGTTGCCGCCGTCGTGCACGACGAGCTGCATGCCGTCCGCCAGGCCCACCGCAGCCAGTCGCTCGCGCACCTGCTCTCGCGAGGGCATCGGGTGGCGCCCGGTGAGCGGGCCCCGGGGCAGGGCCAGGTCGTGGTCCATGCTGACGAAGATCGAACCGGGGATGTGGCCCTCGTCGTGCTGGCGTCGGCCGGCGGCCGGATCGGTGAGGTCGTGGCGGCAGTCGACGACCAGGCAGCGGTCGATGTGCTCGGCGAGTTCGTCGGCACTGATCAGCGTGGTCCAGGTCATCGGGGCGGTATCGCAAGGCAGGGCGGGGTTGTCATTCTGCCCTGGTCCCGCTCTCCTTCACCAACAGGGCCCGCTTCGCGGTCTCGCTGCGGCTGAACGCATCGAACTCGAGCCGGTCAGGCGCACGTGCGGGCGTGCGGCGGGGAGGGGGGTCGGTCACTGCGGACCCCGGGTTGCGGCCGGGCTCGCGCCACCGGCCGATGCAAGGGGCGCGCCGCGCGACGCGATCCAGGTCGCCCAGGCGCCGCTGGCCGCGATCACCGCAAGCCCGAGGCCCTCACGAGCGGTCAGCGTGTCGTCGAACAGGAAGGAACCGATCACTGCTGCGAAGCCGATGTTCGTGTACTGCATGTTCGCTGCCAGCAGGGTCGCCGGGCCTGCGAAGGCGCGCGTCATGCAGATCTGACCGATCAGCGCGAAGCCGGCGACCGCGATCAGCACCGGCACGCCGGACCAGCTCGCCGGCGAGAAGCCGCCGCCGGCCGCGATGCCGGCGAGCCCGACCGCGGTCGACACCACCGAGAACCAGAACACCACCCGCCACGGTGGCTCGCCGGCCGCGCCCAGCGTTCGCATCTCGAAGTACACGAAGGTCGCCAGCAGCCCCGAGCCCAGGCCCGCCGCGAAGCCGCCCAGCGTCGCGCCGTCGAGCGTCGGACGCAGCGCCAGCAGCACGCCTGCGAAGCCGCAGGCCGCGGCCGCGTAGAGCCGGCGGCGGCGCGCGTCGGGCGGCGCGCCGCTGCGCCGCGCCACCCAGGCGATCGCCAGCGCCGCGAACAACGGCGAGGTGTTGCCCAGCGTGGCGGCCGTCGGCAGCGGCAGCGCGGCCAGGGCTGCGAACCAGAGCACCATCGACGAGGCGCCGGCCGCCGAGCGGCGCAGGTGCATCGGCCACAGCGGCGTGGCCAGTCGGCGGCGGGTCGCGACCGCCCAGGCGCCGACCGCGACCGCACCGAGCGCGTTGCGCCAGAAGACCAGTTCGAAGAGCCCGTAGCGGGCATAGCCGAGCTTGATCGCCGCGCTCATCGCCGCAAACGCCAGCGCCGAGGCGACCGCCCAAGCGGCCTGGGCGGCGGCACTCACGCCGCCGCCCGGGGCCGGATCCGTTCAGGCTTCACGTGTTCAATCGAGCGCCAGCCGGGCCCTCAGGAACTCGTGGAAGTGCTGCATGCCGTCCTCCATCGGGCTCTGGTAGGGCCCGACCTGGTTCTCGCCCCGCTCGAGCAGGATGCGGCGGCCCGCGTCCATGCGGATCGCGATCTCGTCGTCCTCGACGCAGGTCTCCATGTACGCCGCGCGTTCGGCCTCGACGAACTCGCGCTCGAACAGCACGATCTCCTCGGGGTAATAGAACTCGACGATGTTGGTCGTGTGCCCCGGGCCCCGGGGGACCAGGTGCGAGACGACCAGCACATGCGGATACCACTCGACCATCACGTTCGGGTAATAGGTCAGCCAGATCGCGCCGTGCCTGGGCGGCACGCCGCCGCGGAACTTCAGCACCTCGTCGTGCCAACGGCGGTAGACCTCGCTGCCCGGCTTGACCAGGCCCCGGTGCACGCCCACGGTCTGCACCGACCACCAGTCGCCGAACTCCCAGCTGAGGTCGCCGCACTCGACGAACTTGCCCAGGCCCGGGTGGAACGGCTCGACGTGGTAGTCCTCCAGGTAGACCTCGATGAAGGTCTTCCAGTTGTACGCGCACTCGTGCACCTCGACGTGGTCGAGCATGTAGCCCGAGAAGTCGAGTTCGCCGCCCGCACCCATCCTGGCGAGGTCCGCCGCGACGTCGCGCCCGCCCGAGAACAGCAGCCCCTTCCAGTTCTGCATCGGGCTGCGGCCGAGATTCAGGCAGGGCTGCTCCTCGAAGTGCGGCGCGCCGAGCAGCGTGCCCTGCAGGTCGTAGGTCCAGCGGTGCAGCGGGCAGACGATCTGGCCGGTGTTGCCGCGACCATTGAGCATCAGCGCCTGTCGATGGCGGCAGACATTCGACAGGAGCTCGAGGCCCCGTTCCCCCCGCACGAGGAGCCGGCCCTCCTTCTCGGCCGGGAGTGCAATGTAATCGCCCGTGTTCGGCACCATCAGCGCGTGGCCGATGTAGCCGGGGCCCGTCTTGAACAGTAGCTCGATCTCGCGCTGGTACAGCGCCTGATCGAAATACGCCGAAACCGGAAGCTGGGCTGCAGAGCGCTGCAGTTGATCCCGACGCCCGATGTCCGACATGGTCCGACCTCCTGGTCCGTCTGAGTCTGTGAAAGGGTCACCCCCGAAGGCGGTGTCAAAAAAAGTCCGCAAGGATACCCCGTCTGCCGCCCCCGGGGTCGCAAGGCCGAGAAAGCGGCTCGGCCCGGCGTGTGATGCCCGGCCCCCCGGCGGGCGCGGCGGCATCGCGTCCTCCGGGCGCCGGTGGCGGAGCGGCTCGCGGAGCTGGCGTAAAATCAGGGTTCTCGCGAACCTCCGACGCTCCAGACCCCGACACGATGGCGACCCCACGGACTGCTGCCGCCGATGCACCCGCCTCCTTCGAGGCCGCGCTCGGCGAGCTCGAATCGCTGGTGCAGAAGATGGAGGCCGGCGCGCTTTCACTCGAGCAGTCGCTCGACGCCTACCGGCGCGGTGCCCGGCTGGTCGGCTTCTGCCGCGACAGCCTCGCCAACGTCCAGCAGCAGGTCAAGGTCCTCGAGGGCGACCTGCTCAAGCCGTTCGAGCCCGACACGCGCGCCGACCCATGAGCGGTCAGCAGCCGTTTCCTGTCTGGTCGGCCGACGTGCAGGCCCGCACCGAGCGTGCGCTCGGCGAGCTGCTGCCGTCCCCGGCGGGCGAGGGCGCGCTGTCGCGCCTGCACAAAGCGATGCGCTACGCGGTGCTAGAGGGCGGCAAGCGGGTGCGCCCGCTGCTCGCGCACGCCGCCGGCGAGCTCACCGGGGCGCCGCGCGCCGCGCTCGAGCGCGCCGGCTGCGCGGTCGAGCTCGTCCATGCCTATTCGCTGGTCCACGACGACATGCCGTGTATGGACAACGACGTGCTGCGTCGCGGAAAGCCCACCGTACACGTCGCCTACGGCGAGGCCCTCGCGATGCTGGTCGGCGACGCGCTGCAGGCGCTGGCGTTCCGGGCGGCGGCCGAGGCCGGCGCTCTCGGCGTGCCGGCGGCCTCGGTGGTGCGGATGTGCGGCGAGCTTGCCGACGCCGCCGGCTCGATCGGCATGGCGGGCGGTCAGGCGATCGACCTGGAGGCGGTGGGTTCGGCGCCCGGGCGCGAGGCCCTCGAGGACATGCACCGGCGCAAGACGGGGGCGATGCTGCGTGCCTCGGTGCGGCTCGGCGCGTGGTGCGGCGAGCCGCTCGATGCGGCCGATGCGGCCGCGCTGGACGCTTACTGCGACGCCGTCGGCCTGGCTTTCCAGGTCGTGGACGACGTGCTCGACGTCGAGGCCGACAGCGCCACGCTCGGCAAGACCGCCGGCAAGGACGCCGCCAACGACAAGCCGACCTACGTGTCGCTGATGGGCCTGGACGGTGCCCGCCGGCTGGCCGTCGAGTTGCGCACCCAGGCGCGTGACGCGCTCGCCGGATTCGGCATACGCGCAGGCCGACTCGGGGACCTGTCCGACCTGATCGTGGCTCGCCGCTCTTGACGGATCGCGACCGTAAGCGAAGCATGACACCTGAATCCGAGGGCCCGCTGGACATGAACACCGATTTCTCGCTGCTCGAGCGCATCGACGACCCTGCCGTGCTGCGCCAGCTCGAGCGCGCGAAGCTGCCGGTGGTGGCCGAACAGCTCCGTGCGTTCCTGCTCGAGTCGGTCTCGAAGACGGGGGGACACCTGTCGTCGAACCTCGGTACGGTCGAGCTCGCCATCGCGCTGCACTACGTGTTCCACACCCCGTACGACCGGCTGGTCTGGGACGTGGGCCACCAGTCGTATCCGCACAAGATCTTGACCGGCCGGCGCGCCGGCATGTCGAAGCTGCGCCAGCACGGCGGCGTCTCGGGCTTCCCGCGCCGCATCGAGAGCGAGTACGACACCTTCGGCACCGCACATTCGTCGACCTCGATCTCGGCCGCCTTGGGCATGGCCTGTGCATCGCGCAACAAGGGTGAGAACACGGGCCCGGCCCGGCGCCGTCATGTCGCGGTAATCGGCGACGGCGCGATGACCGCGGGCATGGCCTTCGAGGCGATGAACAACGCCGGCGTCACGCCCGACATCGACCTGCTCGTCGTGCTCAACGACAACGACATGTCGATCTCGCCGCCGGTGGGCGCGCTCAACAAGTACCTCGCGCGGGTCCTGTCGGGCCGCCAGGTGTCGACGGTGCGCGACATGGCGCGCAGCGTGCTATCGAAGGTGCCGCCGGTCTACGAGCTGGCCCGCCGCCTCGAGGGACACGCCAAAGGCATGGTCGTTCCGGCGACGATGTTCGAGGAGTTCGGCTTCACCTACTTCGGTCCGATCGACGGCCATGACCTCGATGCGCTGGTGCCGACGCTGCAGAACCTGCGCGAGATGCACGGTCCTGTGTTCCTGCACGTGATCACTCGCAAGGGACAGGGTTACAAGCTCGCCGAGGCCGATCCCATTCTCTATCACGGCCCCGGCAAGTTCGATCCCGCCGAAGGCATCAAGAAGTCGACCGCCGCGAGCAAGCCGACCTACACCCAGGTGTTCGGCGAGTGGCTGTGCGACATGGCCGCCCTCGACGACCGGCTGGTCGGCATCACGCCGGCCATGCGCGAGGGCTCGGGCATGGTGGAGTTCGAGCGCCGATTCCCGGCCCGTTACTTCGATGTCGGCATCGCCGAGCAGCATGCAGTCACCTTCGCTGCTGGCATGGCCTGCGAGGGTGCCAAACCGGTGGTCGCGATCTACTCGACCTTCCTGCAGCGCGGCTACGACCAGCTGATCCACGACGTGGCGCTGCAGAACCTGCCGGTGGTGTTCGCGCTCGACCGGGCGGGCCTGGTCGGCGCCGACGGTGCCACACACGCCGGTGCCTACGACCACGCCTACCTGCGCTGCATCCCCAACATGGTGGTGCTCGCGCCGTCCGACGAGAACGAGTGCCGGCAGATGCTCTACACCGCGTACCGGCACGAAGGCCCGAGCGCAGTGCGCTATCCGCGCGGCTCGGGCATCGGCGTCGAGGTGCTCAAGGACCTGACCGAGCTGCCGTTCGGCCGTGCCGAGCTGCGCCGCAAGGGCAAGCGGATCGCCTTCCTCGCGTTCGGCTCGATGGTGCATCCGGCGCTCGCCGCGGCTGAGGCGCTGGACGCTACGCTCGCCAACATGCGCTGGGTCAAACCGGTCGATGCCGCGATGATCGAGGAGCTCGCCCGCACCCATGACGCGTTTGTCACGGTCGAGGAGCACGCGGTCGCCGGCGGCGCCGGGAGCGCCTGCCTCGAGGCCATGGCCGCGCTCGGCATCGCGCGCCCGGTGCTGCAACTCGGGCTTCCCGACACCTTCGTCGACCACGGCGATCCGGTGCTGCTGCTGCGCCTGGAAGGGCTGGACGCAGCGGGTATCGAGCGCTCGGTGAGGGCCCGGTTCGGTGAGCTGCTGGCCGTCGAGGGGTCGCCCCGGCTGGTGGCTAGCCGCTGAGTAAGGTTTTGAGCGGCTGCGCTACAGTAGGGTCTGTTGTTCTAGGAGTACCGATGAATTCCCGCGATCCCAGCGTCGCGTTGCCCGGTGCGGTCGATCGGGTCATGCCCGACGTCCAGGGCAGCGTAGACCACCGCCACCAGCCGATCGAACGCGTCGGCGTGCGCGGCCTGCGTTATCCGATGCTGTGGCAAGGCGGCGCGGAGGCGCTGCCCACCGTCTCGAACTGGGCGATGTTCGTCTCGCTGCCGGCCGAGCAGAAAGGCACGCACATGTCGCGGTTCGTGGCGCTGCTCGAGCGGCGTGGCCGCTCGCTGTCGCTCGACGCGCTGGTACCGCTGCACGCCGAGATGCTCGAGCTGCTGGCGGCCGACGCCGGCCGCATCGAGGTGTCCTTCCCGCTGTTCATCTCCAAGGTCGCCCCGGTCTCGGCGGTGTCCTCGATGCTCGACTACGACGTCTCTCTCACGGTCGACGGCACCGTAGCGGCGCCGCAGGTCGACGTAAAGATCGTCGTTCCGGTCACAAGTCTGTGCCCGTGCTCCAAGGAGATCTCCGAGTACGGCGCGCACAACCAGCGCTCGCATGTGACGGTCGAGGCGCGGATGGCCGCGGGCTCTAGCCTGGACATCCCCGCGCTGATCGCCCGCATCGAGCAGCAGGCCTCCTGCGAGCTCTACGGGCTGCTCAAGCGCGTCGACGAAAAGCATGTGACCGAGCGTGCCTACGACAACCCGAAGTTCGTCGAGGACCTGGTGCGCGACGTCGCGGCAACGGTGCGGCAGGTGGCGGGTGTCGAGTCCTTCGTCGTCGAAGGCGAGAACTTCGAGTCGATCCACAACCACTCGGCGTACGCACGCGTCGTCTCCTGACCGTCCGGCGCCGCGCGATTCCGCGAGTCATGGACGACGGGCGGTGGGCATTGCCTCAGCTCGGGCGGTTAGGCATCCAGCCCATCCTCAGGATCAGGTCTGTGGTGGCCTGGGCGCCGTCCCGGGTCCAGCCGCCCGCCTCGATCGAGGTCAACGCCTCGGTGGGTGTCATCGCTACGATCTCGGCATGCTCGCCGTCGGCCGGCACCGGCACGAAGTGCGCGGGCAACTCCAAGTCGTGCAGCACGACGCATTCGCGGTGTGTGGTCGCGAGCCCCTCGTCGACGCTCGGATAGCAGAGTTCCAGCGTGCCCGACGGGCGGGCGCGGCGGGCGATCGAGGTCGGGATCCCGGCCTCCTCGGCGCATTCGCGCTCCAGCGTCGAGGCGGCATCGTCGAAGCCCGCGATGCCGCCTGCCACCAGCGCATCGAGCCGGTTGGGATCGACCGGCTTGCCCGGGGCGCGCCGCGCAACCCACAGCAGCGGGCCCGCGGCGGTGAGCGTGAATGCGCAGGCCTGCACCGAGTGCAGCACGAGCCCGAGCGGCCGCAGCATCGCGCGCTCGATCGCGGCGAGCGGACGGCCGTCGCCCGGATCGCGGACGACCATGCGCTCGTCGCGCCAGCCGTGCACCGGGGCGCGAGCATGCGCCTGCGCCGCCCAGTCGGCGAGGGCCGCCGAGCGGCCGGCGAAGGACTCGATCGGCGCGGCGAGCGCGAGCACACCGTTGTGCAGCACGAAGGGGGAGGGCGGCTCGAGCGCGCGGGCGAGCCAGTCGTCGCAGACGCCGCCCACGGCGACGCTGTCGACGAGCAGCGGTACGCGGCCCTCGGGCAGCTCGGGCGCCGACACGAGCGCGTCGTCCTCAGTCGCGGAAGTTGCCGCAGGCCAGCGGCAGGTCGGTGAAGTCGCGGCGGATCAGCGCGATCGCGGTCTGCAGGTCGTCGCGCTTGGCGCCGGTCACGCGGACCGCGTCGCCCTGGATCGATGCCTGGACCTTGAGCTTGGCGTCCTTGAGCGCCCGGACGATCTTCTTGCCGGTCTCGCTCGGCACGCCGTGGCGGATCGTGATGGTCTGCTTCATCTTGTCGCCACCGATCCGCTCGGAGGTGCCGTAGTCGAGGAAGCGGACGTCGACGTTGCGCTTGGCGAGCTTGGCGAGCAGCACGTCGCGCGCCTGGCCGAGCTTGAAGTCGTCGTCGGCAAAGGCGGTCAGCGCCTTGTCGGCCAGCTCGAAGCGCGCGTCGGACCCCTTGAAGTCGAAGCGGTTGGTGATTTCTTTGTTCGCCTGGTCGACCGCGTTGCGGATCTCGACCTGGTTGGCCTCGAGGGTCACATCGAACGACGGCATGGGTTCAGCCTCCGGTTCAGGTCAGCCATTTCTCGAAGAAGCTCGCCCGGCCCATCGCAGGGTCGAGTTCGTAGGCAGCGAAGCCGAGGTCGCGGTACAGCGCGATTGCGCCGGCATTCCCCTCGAGCGCCTCGAGGGTGAGCTTGCAGCAGCCGCGGGCACGGGCTTCGGCCTCAACGGCGGCGAGCAGCCGTCGGCCGATCCCCTGCCCACGATGCGAGGCCGCCACCGCGATGTCGTGGATGTTGAGCAGGGGCCGAGCCTTGAAAGTGGAGACGCCTTCGAAGGCATTGACCAACCCGACCGGGCGCTCGCCGTCCCAGGCCAGCCAGCCGGCGTAGTGGGCGCGCGTGGCCAGGACCCCCGGCAGCCGAGCCTTCGCGTCTTCGGCCAGCGGCGTGCCGCCGCCGGACTCGCCCGCCGCGTACTCGTCGAGCAGCGCGAGCAGCGCCGCCGCGTGCCGCGCATCGAGCGGGTCGAGCCGCTCGATGCGCAGTCCGGCCACGGGGCGGTGCGTGCTCATGCCGCTCCCCTCAGGCCGCCGGCTTTTTCGGTGAGGTCTTCTTTGCAGCCGCCTGCGCGACCGGCTTGGCTGCGGCTTTCGCGGGCTTGGCGACCTTCTCGACCTTTGCGGTCTTCACGGTCTTCGCAGGCTTCTCTGCCGTTGCGGTACTTGCAAGCTTCTCGGTCCGCGCAGGCCTCTCTGCCTTCGCCGTCTTCGCCGTCTTCGCCGGCTTGGCCGCCGCCGTGCGCGCCGCGGCCTTCACCCCCGCGATCCGCATCCGCAGCGCGTTCAGCTTGATGAAGCCGCCGGCGTCGGCCTGGTTGTAGGCGCCGCCGTCGTCGTCGAAGGTCGCGATCTTGGTGTCGAACAGCGAGTCGTCGGACGAGCGGCTGGTGACGATCACGTTGCCCTTGAAGAGCTTGAGCACCACGCGGCCGTTGACGCGCTGCTGGGTGTGGTCGATCAGCACCTGCAGGGTCTGGCGCTCCGGGCTCCACCAGTAGCCGTTGTAGACCAGGCTCGCGTAGCGCGGCATCAGGTCGTCCTTGAGGTGCGCGACCTCGCGGTCGAGCGTCAGCGACTCGATGGCGCGGTGCGCGCGCAGAAGGATCGTGCCGCCGGGGGTCTCGTAGCAGCCGCGCGACTTCATGCCGACGTAGCGGTTCTCGACCAGGTCGAGGCGGCCCACGCCGTGCTTGCCGCCCAATCGGTTGAGCTCGGTCAGCAGCACCGCGGGCGTCATGCGCACGCCGTTGATCGCGACCGGATCGCCGCGTTCGAAGTCGATCTCGACCAGCTCGGGCTTGGACGGCGCCTTCTCGGGCGAGACCGTCAGGCGCCACATGTCCTCGCCGGGGGCGCGGCTCGGATCCTCGAGGATGCCGCCCTCGAAGGAGATGTGCAGCAGGTTGGCGTCCATGGAGTAGGGTGCCTCGCCCTTGCGCTTCTTGTAGTCGACCGGGATGCCGTGCTGGTCGGCGTAGGCGAGCAGTTTGTCGCGCGACAGCAGGTCCCACTCGCGCCACGGCGCGATGACCTTGACGTCGGGCATCAGCGCGTAGGCGCCGAGCTCGAAGCGGACCTGGTCGTTGCCCTTGCCGGTGGCGCCGTGCGAGATGG
>JBIPLJ010000143.1:0-39648 GCA_044368415.1 Burkholderiaceae bacterium | reverse complement strand
AAGTGGCGACATGAGAAAAGTGCTGGAAAATAAAATAGAAAACCGCTTCAAAACGTTGTTTGAAGCGCATGGTTTTAAGGTACTCAAGTTTACCTGTCCCGGCACAATAGGCGTACCAGATAGGTTTGTAATGCGACCTATCTGGTCGCCCGGTCCTCCTATGGTTTGCGAGATCAAAAAACCCGATGAAAAGCCGCGAGCCGTACAGGTAGCTATGATGCTGCAAATGAGCGCACGTGGTGTCAAAGTATTAAAATGGTGCAATAGTTACGAAGACGTTGAAGATCGGTTAAAAGAAGAACTAGCTATCTGCGAGGCAGAAAGAATATACCCACCTGCGGAGATTGAAAAGCATGATTGACCCGTTTTCTGATCCGACACCTAAGCAAACCAATGCTGACCGTTACCGTTTTAAGGACGGTGCGCATATGCGCGATTACCAGATACGCGCCGCGCATAAGATATTTACAGGTACGCCAGTGAGAAATAGGCAAACGGGTCAATATACGGGTCAAGAGCGCGACGGCACGGCTATCCATGTTGATGTGGGGTTGGGTAAAACAATCATTGGGCTTACAGCCATAGCCGATATGTTTGAGTGGGGTATCATATCTAAACCCGTACTTGTCATAGCGCCTATAAAAGTATGTGAGACCGTTTGGCGGCAAGAGGCCAGAGATTGGTCGCACACATGTCATCTCACGTTCCAACTTCTCAGGGGTAACGAAAAAGAACGTGCTTTTGCCCAAGCTAGGCAGTCCCACATCCACCTAATTAACCCGGAACTGTTGCAGTGGTTGCAAACACACATTAGGGCCGATTGGGGTGCACACTATGACGCCTTGATAATTGATGAAAGCAGCATGTTTAAAGACAAGAACTCTAAGCGCTTTAAAGTACTTACTAACTACGGTACTCGCATGACGCTAAAAGGGCCAGATGGTAAGTCACTCATAGACCCAAATACAGGTGAAAAGATAATCGTACCGCCACACAGGTTTAAACGTTCTGCCATCATGACAGGTACACCATCGCCTAACGGCTTAAGGTCGTTGTGGTCGCCTTTTTACATAATAGATCACGGTGCGCGACTACATAAAAAGTTTGACACGTACTTAGGGCGTTTCTTTCATAAGGCTGGTAAACTAGCACCTCACATTGACAAATACGAGTTAAATGACGGGGAAGGGGAAGCTAGGCCATTGTGGGAGATAAGAGACGGTGGTCCTCAACGCATACACGAGCTTATTGCCGATGTAACTGTTGAACTGAATGCGGCGGATTACGGCATACTGCCTAAGGTACTACCGCCTTTTTTACACTATGTTGATTTACCTAACGAGGTTATGCAACACTACAAAGTGTTAGAAAAAGAAGCGCTGTTCGAGATGCTCGAAAACCCTATACTGGCAAGCAACGGCGGCGCTAAATCAATGATGTGCTGGCAGATATGCAACGGTGCCATACACGTAACCGATGAATATGGTAAGCGGTCGTGGAAAGAGCTGCACTCGGCTAAACTGGACAAACTAATTGAGATAGTCGAAACGTTAAACCAAAATTGCTTAATACCATACTACTTCACGCACGACAGAGACCGCATAACCGCACGTTTTAGGAAAGAAGGCATACCGTACACAATTATGCCCAGTAAAAACGCACAAGATGTGATCGACAGGTGGAATGCAGGGAGGATAGAAAACCTACTGATACACCCTCAATCAGCCGCGCACGGTCTTAATTTGCAGTTTGGCGGTTATACGCTGATTTGGTTTAGTACAATCTGGTCGCTCGAACGATGGATACAAACTAACGGACGTTTAGGGCGAAGCGGCCAAAAAGGTATAGTCAGTATCCATATCATTATGGCTAACAAAACAACAGATGCCGCGCGCATGCTGAGTTTAACTATTAACGGCGATGAACAGACAAGATTGCGTCAATCTGTATTGCAGTACCAGCGCGGTATGGGTATAGACATAGAAAGCATACCGTTACCAGCGAGCCGTAATAGCCCTTTTGAAGGTGTAGAACTATGATGAACTTTGTCGAGTTTGCGCAGAAATACAAAGAAGATACTTTGTGGGATGACGCATCGTGGCGAGCATACAACATACCAGCTATGGTAGGTGAAGATGACGCCAGAAAAGGTGCGAGACACATGGGGTTTGGGATATACGAAGCGTTTGCGGACATCGGAAGCTATTTTGATATGCCCGCCGAACAAGTTAAACTAGTATTAGGTTTATGGTATGTATGGAGAAGAACAGCAATGGGTAGAATGGGCAAACGTATCTTAAAAAAGCACGCTAGGGTTACTGAATAACCCTAGCGCACGTAGCCTGCTTTATTTAGTGTTGTTTGGCACATACAGACTGACAAACTTGGCAATTTTGCGAACAGTGCCAAGAAAGCCTGTTTCACTGTCGGGGATAACTTTGGCTAGAAAAGTTGCAACCGCGTACAGAGCAGTAAGTGCAGCAGCAATTTGAGGTGTCAAGTATTCCATTTTTGCGTTCCTTTTGTGGGCGTTAAATAATACTCACGTCGCCCGTTAGCGTGAGTAAATTAGTGTTTGCCCGCGCAGTGAGCTTTACCTGCTACGGCGCGTGCGTACAATTGATCCCATGAACGCGACAACTTACTGGCATAATCCGTGAGTAACTCTGCAACAAGATTGTTTTCTAGCGTGAATTGATCGAGGTCTGCAGGCCGCTTTGGTTTAGGGTCAAGTGGTTGCGTTATGATAGGGTCGCACGCCAATGGCGCGACAGCGGGCAGCGTTTGAGTGGTCTGGCATCCCGCGAGTACCAGACCCGCGCATAAAATCATGATCCTCATTCCGCACTCCCTAGAATAGCATCCCATGCGGCTTTGCGTTCGGGCTGGTTTTTTGCAAGTGCCGGGCATTTGCCCGTAAGGCTTACCTTTGCTAAAGTTGCTTTGCTAACTTGCTCTAGCTCGGTTTTGTGCTGTTCAATAAGTCCTGCAACACTATCGGTACACTGCGCAATTTCTGTAGCGCGGCGACCTTCTGACGCAACTACCCGCGTTGCAAGCGTAGCCACTACTTGCTTTTGAAAGGCTACGTCACTTTTTAACTTAGCAATCTCTATTGATTTAAGTTGGATAAGTGCACCTGCCCCGAGTATGGCAAGTACAACCGCAATCCGTACACCCATGCTGATCATGCCACCACCTTTAACAAATCCACGTTGCTGTTAATTAGCGCAATGCGCTTGGCCGGAGCCATGATAATGCACCCACTAGACGCCGTACGGTTACCTTTTGCGTTGTCTCCATGGAGTTGAAAAGCGGACCTACCGAACGTATTGGTTTCTGGCAATGGTGTTAAGTTTGATATATTCTTACCAGTGCGCTTCGATGACGTCAAAGGTCCAATACGATACCATCCTTGTGGGATAGGCCCGGTAGACACAACGTGCTGCATAGCAGGGTTATTCAACCCGTCACCCCTACCACTGTAACCGCCTGCAAACCATCCACCAGCGGGGTCCAGCATGACGCCGCGACTTTGATCCCAAACCCAAAACTTATCCATTGTTCGGCTCCTTTAAAGTGTTTTTGTTTTTCGACCATGCAGCAAATACTGTATCAATAGTGTATGGCCCTAAGTACGAAATAATAAGTGCGAGAGAAACAGTCACTTCCCACGATACCTGTAGGTACGTGCCTAGTCCTAATGCAATCCACCCCATACCAAGAGCAATAGGTACATCCCAAAACAGTATCCATGAAAAAGGCTTTCGCTTACCAGATTGCACCTGACTTGCATGATACATTAAACGGCCCAGCATACCTATACCTCCTACAACTACCCAAGGAACTACTGTTGCCCAAGAAAACTTTTCTTCCATTTTAAACCCCGTACATCTATGATGTTCTTGTGAATGTGCCATTGGTGGTGAATGTGTGGATCGTATTGCCGCCGCTGGTTGTGATCGTGCCGCCTGTTGCGGTCATTGAACCTGTTGGGTAGGAGATGATCACAATGCCAGATGCACCTGCGCCACCCGCGACACCGCCGTTCCCAGTGTTTGGCACGTTACCTGCGCCACCCGCCGCGTAAGTAACAGATACGCCTGAAATTGAGTTAGCAACACCGGGGCCGTTACTGTTAGTCCCTCCCGGTCCGCCAGCACCGCCGCCGCCGCCAAAAAAGTTTAAATCGCCGCCTGAAGGTCCCCCACCGTTGTTTCCTTCACCGCTAATCCCGGCACCACCGCCTCCTACGCCTCCTCCACTGTTACCGCCCTTTCCTCCACCAGAACCGCCGCTAGCTCCCCCGCTACCATATGCTCCCCCGCCACCGCCACCAGTACAGGACGCTATTGGACCAAACGACGAATTACCTCCATTTTGACCGCCGGTATTAGCAGCACCACCACTCCCGCCTAGACCAACCGTAATGGAAGCAGAAAACAGAGCAGTTACAGAAGTGGTTCCAGTACGGTATCCACCTGCACCGCCGCGCCCCGGCAGGAAGCTCGGGTTGGCATTGGGGCCTCCCCCACCACCACCCCCCGCGACTACAAGATACGTGAGATCAACGTTTCTCGAACCGCCTGCTAATATTATTCCCATAATACCAGACATTACGTTAACCCCACGCCAGAAACATACCAAGTATCTGTCCCAACTTTTAGTAAAGTAGCAATACCTCCTACGGCTAAAATACGGTTGCCTGCCACACCAGTACCCGCGAACTTTAAAGTAACTCCCGCACCTTGAGTAATTGTGCGCACACCACTTCCGTCATTAACTAAAGTTATAGCAGTACCTAAGTTAAAAGCCACACTAGCGTTAGGTGGAACAGTAACCGCCGCTGCACCTCCAGTTAAGTACAAATGTTTACCTCTGTCTGTAAGTACTAGTGTGTACGCACCTGATTGCGCATTTTGAGGCAAATCTTTGTACCCTAATTCATTTGAGTTAGCATCCGAAACAACGCCAGTAAACACTGTATTACCACTAACGGCAAAGTTACCTGTTATTCCAACTCCAGTATTATTAACGCGTAGCCGTTCAACACCTAAAATAGATGTGGCAACAATACCAGAACCGGGCATAAATATCCCAGATGTTGCGTCGGTATTAAACCTAATCGCGGGTACGGCCACAGTGCCATTACCCAGAGCACTTATTCCGTTATTACCCATGTTAAGGTTGCCAGTCATGCCAGCCACACCGCTGCGCAAAAACAGTTGGTTTAACCCGTTTGCAAAGTTATCAAACTCACCATCCATACGTGCAGCAACGATCTTAACGCCGCCATTTTTATCAGCTACGAAGTTTTGTACTCTCGAAAAGTTACCGGAACCGTCAAAAGGCATATTACTTATTCCTCTGCAAAACCAGTGACATAACCGCCCGCAAGTTTACCAGCCAGTATTTCGCGCGCCTTTGCGCGTTCAGCGCGCTGTTTAGCATACTTTTTAGCCGTACCGACACCTTTCACAAGACCTTCCCCACGACCTATAAGCGCTTTAGCTAGTTCTCTTTCAGCATCTGGTCCTATGCCTCTAGAAAGCATGTCCAACGAACGGACGGCGCGGGATGCAGCACCAATAGGCCCACCAAAGGCTAGACCTTGTGCAGCCGCTTTGCCTATATCTGCAACCCCTTGAGCTGCATCTTGATCGGGGTTATCTCGCAACAAATCGGCACGATTGCGTGCCCTAGTAGATAACATTTGATCCGTTTCACGTTGACGTATTTCATTGCGCATAAACCCGTCAAACTCATTTAGCTTTTTATTGCTTTTAAACACATGCGCAAGTACCATACGTTGCTCTTTAGATCGCATGGCGGCACGTAATAGTTTAACAGGATTATCGCCTTTTTCATGTAAACGCAATAATGCATCTGCAACACCTAAGCGTAAGTCCTCTTGTTTTACTTCTGGTTTGCGTATGTCATCAAAAAGTTTGCGCGGGTTTTCCCGCAACAACTTAATGAAGTTTTCACCTAATTCAACGCTCTCTTCTTGTTGGTATAGGTCGCGTTGTGCCTTTAGAGAGTTTGTATGTATCGGGTTGACTTTGGCAATTTCATCTGTCAACAGTACCCGTTGTTGCGAGTACATTTTAGCAGTTTCTTTATTGCCGGAGCGCATAGCTTCACCTATGGCTTCATTGAAACCTTTTCGTATTTTGTCAAACACGTACATATTAGGAGTACCTACAAACTCCATCTCGCCATCTTTATTAAGCTGAAAACCCAGTTGCGTAGGGTTGCGATCTTCTGAGCGCACCAATTTTTCAGCACGTCTAACAGCATCTTGCACTGTGGGGTTATTCTTTTTAAAGTATTCTCCCAACTCAAACGTCCATGAAAACGGCTTTTCCATGACTTCTTTGGAATACCCGATAGCATTTTCTTCTTTAAGGTCGCCACGTATTTGTTTCTTACGCTCAAAAGCGTTTGCGTCACCTAACGTTTTGCGTACTTTAGCGTTGAAGCGGTCTGGGGACGCGGCTAGACGCTCTTCTCCTCGCAAAGACATTTCACTCGCCATGTCGGACTTAGGGTTGTTCGCTATGTATACGCCCGTATCGCGTAAATTAGGGCTGATGTCCATTATCATAGGATCATTGCCCTCTTTTGCACGAACCTTCATTTCGTTTACGGCTTCTAACGGCGTAAACGGTTTTTTAGTTTCAGGATTAATACTTTTATCAAGTAACTCTGCCATTTTACTGTACGCAACACGTACCGCATTTTCTGGCATACGATCTTTAATAATTTGACCAACTTTACCTGCACCCCCAATAAGAGCGCCACCGCCTGCACCAAACAATGCCGATATACCGCCCTGATTAAGCGTATTAGACACCGCATTTTCAGGTGACCCGATACTGTCGATAGCGCCCGCAATTACGCCTTGATTGAAGCCCGCACGTGCACCTAAACCAATTGCAGAGTTTCCAATCTTACCTATAGCTTGCCCTACTTTACTCGCTACCATAGGGTTAACGAGTTTTGGTGCAATTTTTGCCGCTAACTTACCTATACCTGTTGAAGCACCTATAGGGTTAAGAAGCATACCGGCAACGCTACTTACGCCTCCAAATACTGGATTTTCTTGCGTAAACTCTGCACGCTCTTGATCAATGGCGTCTTTGTACAGATTATATTGCTCTCGAAAGTCTTTACCCTTGAAAGCTTGTTTTGCTGCATTTACACCTGCATCAGCCGCATCACTTAAACCGCCCGTAAGATTACTCATCATGTTTTGGTTGCCACCACGTAAGGCGTCATCAAAACCTTGAGTTACTTTAAAGGGGCTTTTTTTACGCTGTTTACGTTCTTGTACAATACTATCAACTTGGGCTCTGCGGCTATCAGCAGCACTAGGTTGTGCAGGTGCGGCGCTTTGTGCTTTTGCCGGATACTGTTCACGAATGCGTGCAACTACGTCCGGGGGCGTGCCGTCCGCAACTCTTACATACTGACCGTTTGGCATACGCACTAAAGGCATTATTTTATCCTACTACCGTTAACACCATAAGAAGGTACAGATGAACTCCATTCATCAAAACTAGGTCCACTACCTGAAAGAGGTACTTCTTTAGAATACGCCTGCCACTCGCGAAGGAAGTCAAGTCCCCTGCCCTCAGCTATTGCACTAAGTTTTGCAGTTTGATACTGGTTTACTCGCTCGTATATTGAACGCATGCGTGCGATAATTGCCGTATTTGCATTACGTGTTTTTCCGATATTAGGCACGGTCTCTTGCAAAAACTTAATATCAGCGTTCGATATTGCGCCTTTTAAATCTTGTGACGCTGCTTTAGTTAAGTCCGCACTTAGTGAAGACAGTATTTGTAAACCGGAATTAGACCATTTAACTACCCCTCCAACAGTACTGAGAATTAACCCACCTGTATCCGTTTTTGACATTTGTTCTGAGAAAGCATCAAGTTTCTGTATGGCAGTCGTACTTTTTTCAATGCTTTCAGAAGCCTCTTTAAACAGTTTTTGCCCTGCATCGGTCGAGAGAAAATCACTTCGTTTAGCTTGGGCTTCTGCGGCTGCAATTGCACCTCTAAAGTTACGATCTTTTTCAGCTTCTCTGCTATTCCACTGTTGCGACAAAACTCTAGCACGTTCACGGTCTTGACGTTCAAGTTCCGCTTGCTTCGCTTCAAACTGTCGCTGAATACCAGCTTGTCCTGCTTGAAAGTTTCGCTGAATACCAGCTTGCCCTGCTTCAAAGTTTTCTCCAGCAACACGCTCGCTAGTAGTAAACTGTTGACCGTCTTCACGGTCTTGGACTTGATAGTTGCGATCACGCGCAGAACGGCGGTTTTCAAACGCATTTGTAGTGCGAGCCTGACGGTCATTAGCGTATAAACTAAAATTGTTTTGGTATGCTGCATCACGCAAACGTTGATCACGTTCTGTCGCAGCTTCATCAAGTTGAGTTTGCTCAGACAAACCGCGATTGTACATATCTTGTCCTGAAGCACTTTCGTACCTGTTACCATCGGCCATAATACGATATGCGCTGTCGAGTAACCGTGATCGTGTAGGGCCGCGTGCTTCAGGCGCATCGGGGCGTTCAACAGCTTCAGGTTCGGGCGGTAACTCAATTTCAGGGTTAGTTGGCTGCATACCCGCCATTTGAGGCTGTTGCGTGTTTTGCTGTTGGTTAGTTGCAGTATTGGGTTGCCCAAACTTAATCGCTTGCATAGGGTTTAATTTGCGACCCGATGGATCACGATATGTAAAATGCAAATGTGGGCCTGTTGACCGTCCTGTACTTCCTACAGCACCAATAGGTTGACCCGCTTGTACAGTGTCACCTCTTGCTACTTGAAAACCATCCATGTGAGCATAGCCCGTTGTACTGCCATCAGGGTGACGCACAAGTACAGAATTACCACCCCCATTTTTAGTATCGTTCCATGCGCGTATTACTGTACCTTCCGCAGCCGCAAGTACGGGTGCGCCGCGCGGGGCCGCAAAGTCTTGCCCACCGTGAAAAGTGGACGCGCCTTTCGCGGGAGCCTTGCGCGGGCCATACCCGCTAGTTGGCTTACCAGCGCCTGCGAGCGGATCGACAAAAGACACACTCACCCGGTCACCCTTAGTAGGGGCCGGGGTTGAAGCGAAAGGGGGAGGCCGTCTAGGTATGCCTCCCTGCATCGGACCTAGTGAAGCCATCGGTCCGATAGACCCGGAATTGACTGGAGTAAGGGGTTGTGGTGGCATTTGCGGCGCAGGTTGCGGTGCTGGCACCCCAAGAACGGCTGCGGCCTGAGAGGCCATTTGTGGCACGGGCATTGGTTGGGGAACAGGGGCAGGTTGGGGAACAGGGGCAGGTTGGGGAACAGGGGCAGGTTGGGGAACAGGGGCAGGTTGGGGAACAGGGTTACCACTCATACCATCGACGCCACGTTGCTTACGCAAAGCTAGCAATTCCTCTTCTTGCGCGCCGTACTTTTCGTTTTGCCTTTTTGTTATGTATCCGCCTGCAACGCCTTGAATTGCGCGCGCAATACCGTCTGCCCAAGCGTACTTACCGCCAGCTACTGGAGCCGTACTGCTACCAGTACCGACTTGATTTAAAGCAATTTGAGTTAACGGATCATTCTGATACGCTCTAGCAATTTCAGGTATGACAGGGGGTAGCGTCCGTTTACGCTTATCTTGTTGCTGTTGCATTATACACCTTTGCGTAATCGACGAACATTAATCCACCTACCATAACCACCGCTTCTGGGAGCACTTTAAAGACTTCTTGAGCCATGACACCAAACTGTTGCGCGCGACTGCCAAGGTACTTAAACGCATATGTAGCGATACCGTTAGCAAGTACACCGATTGGTTTAATATCCCATTTAACGCGACGATCCGACGCTAATATCGCAGCGCTACCTAACCCTCCCGCCGCACCAAATATACTGCCCAACGCCTGACTGCGATTAGCTTGACTTTGGTTATACTGGTTCATTTGCGCGTTATACTGATTTGTTTTTAAGCCCGCATAATCGGGTGCAGCTACACCCACTTGCGCCACTTGCTGAAACTGAGGGCTGTTAACTTGATTGCCAGACAACAATGCTGCCATTTCGTTAATTGGCATACTGCGCAAATATGCGGCTTCATTAATTTCTTGCTGGCGCGCACTGTTGTTAAACGTAGCTTTAGCTGCACTTTGATTAAAGTATTGATTTTGAGCGTTGTTGTTAAATGCCGCAGCTGACTGGTCTTGTGCAAACTTTTGATTGTTGGCGCTGTTAAACAAATCTGCAATAGATAGCGCTCTTGCTTGGCGTTGGTCTTGTGCCGCGTTTCTAAAAGCACCTTGTGTATTGACTTCATTCTGCCCCTGTTGGCGAGCACCCAGAGCCATACCAAATATGCGTGACTGCTCATTACCGCCAGCCTGTTGCGCGCGATACGCTGCATCGTTATACGCGTCATTGCGGTCACGGTTAAAATTACTTAGTTCACGCCGATACGCATCTGAGTTTTCAGATATTCCTTGCGCTGCAAGGCGTGAACGTGTATCGTCTTCACGTTGGGAGAAAGCCGGGTCTAGGCGCGAAGTCGCTTGACCATATACACTATCTGCAACACGTCGAGCGTCACCGCTAAAGTCATCGATGCCGGGCAACTTCGATAAGTTACTGTAATCTAGGCGATCCTGTATGTCTCCACCTTCATTCCCGATACTATTTTGTACACCGTAGCTTCCAGTAGGCCCACTACTAATACTGTATGGATTACCGCCACCTATAGAAGTTTGTAAAGGTGACATACCGTCATAGCTAAACGCTTTTGACTGTGCGTTCTTAACGTTAGCAACGTTATCGTTGGCTAACTTACTCATTGCAATCGCCGCGCGATTTCCTAAATCGTACTTAGCTTGTTCGTCGGCACTTAATGTCTGAGTTTGAGACCAACGCGGAGTGCCATCCGCGTTGGTGCCGTTTTGCGAATACGTTAAACTGCCTTGTGGGGTATATTGATCAATTCGGTTCAAGTTCGCTTGCGTGATCGCGCTGTCCTTGTTCAGGCCCGCTTGCGCTTGTGCTGTTTGAACGGGATCGGGAGCCGCTGGGGCCTTTGGTCCTGACTTCTTTCCCATTTAAACTTTCCCCATTATTTTCAGATAGATACCGACACTCTTTAGCCAATAGACCGTATATTAGAGCGTCTTTAAATCCGTCGTAACCTAATCGCAAATTACCTTCAAGAACAAAACCCAATCCCTCTAGAAACGTTCTTGCAGCTTTGTTTTGCTTTGTAGTTATGCTAGTACATCGCACACAATTAAGCTGATTAAAAATGTACGAAAAGATTGCGCGCAACACACTAGGACGCCACGCCGCGCTAGTTTCCGTTGCGCATGATATTTCGCAGTCTGTGCCACGAAAGTTAGATATAACAATTCCAGCAACAAAGTCATCTTTGTCACTTATAACCATCATAGCTTGGTACGATCCCGGTTGCAACGACATGCCCGTTTTTTCCATAACGTACTGCGCGACAATTTCAGTATATTCCCCTGCGGGTGCGGCTATCATAGTAAAACAATTCCTTTTGTCTTACCGCAAACTATTCGTGTGGAGTACCATTTAAGCGGTTCGGTTTTTAAAGAAGTTCGCAACCATACAGAAGCTGTAAACCCTATTTTACCAAAAGGTACGGTAAAGTTTTGAGTTAATCCTTCTCCAGCCCAACCGTCAACATCCCATGTTGACGTATCCCAAGCACTATTTGGAGACGTTGTAAGCGTACCTGCATAGTCTGGTTCATCATCTTCAAAATTTACGTTTAGTTCGGCTGATATTGGTGGCGCACCGTCGGACTGCACAATAAAAGTAGCAAAATGAAACTGCTTATCAACTGAACCCATGCCGTAGCCGTCATCAAAATAATTGTACGCTTGCCTACAATCACACTTAATCTCTGCACCGTCGTCCGTGTTACCTTCATCGGCAAGCATAACTTTACCGTCAAACGTACCAAAGTACAAGCGAGAATTAAGTATGACCCAACATATTCCATTTTGATTTGTAAATCTTGTCCACGCGTTCGTGTTAGTATTCATTACAAACTGATAATACGGTCCAGATGTACTACTTGTCGCAGGTGCATTTACAACTAGCATACCGCTGCGCGAATATAATTCAGCAGTCCAACCGTGAGTACCAGCATTACCTGATAAAGACGTCCACGCTTTACCTAGTTTGGCGCTAAGGTACTTAGTATTTGCACCATCCTCGCCGAGCATACGTATCTGGGTTAGAGATATAATGCCTTCTGCGGATATTATAAATAGGTCTGAGCGGTAATTAAACCAACCTTTGCGGCCAATAGGTGGTGGTCCGTAGTATCTTCCAACAAGCGACCACGTATTTGCACCGCCGGGATTTGTCCCGGAGTACATAATATATTCACCTTCGCTAGTCATAAACACTATGTAGTCGTTAGGGCCAGTACCCATACTTTCTTGAGACCACGATGCGATACCAACTAGACTTCCGCCGTTCTTAGCGATTTCTGCTAAATCAAAATACGACGCGGCACCCTGTACGTTGCCTGCCGCAAGGTAGTAAAAACCTAATTGTCCGGCTTGCGCAAAAAACAAACGACCTTTAAAGCTATGTGAGCAAATTAACGTGTTCTGCGAACCTGTAAGACCTGTTATTGCTAAATCGGTAATCGCAGTGCCGTCGTATCTAAAAGGTGCATCTGCACCAGACAAACATATTAAGACATTACCCCCAGCGTTAGAAAACATAGTCGAAGTTATGCGATTTGACGACCTACCAGTCCGCATTGCGGCACCAACAGCCCCGCCTGCGGTCACATCATATATGTTGCCGCCAGAAAAAGCAAGCATTTTAGTTGACGCGCCACCTGCAAACACTTCTAAACTCTCAACAGGTCCCGGCATGCCTGTTGCATACGAAACCCTACCTTTGCGCGTATCAACGGTTGTACTGTTTGGAAACCAATTATCCATCAAAAAAGCGTCATTTGCGGGCATGTCCGCAATACCATCATAACCGTTTAACCCCCCAACGGGTGCAGGGATGTTAAACGGTTTTGCTTTCATACCGCGCTGAGGTCTGCGAAGGGCAACCATTAGGAGCCGTATCCAAACTCAGGCACAAACCCGTTCGGGAGTTCAGGTACGTCAATCATGTTACGAAACGCAACTGGCATAGAGCCCGCGGCAAGTTGCTGCGCAAACACTCTCTGTTTTGTAATTTCGTAATCGTTGAAATCTTCTGAATAATCTAGACCTTTAGCGTGCTTAATACGCCATTTAAGCCCTTTGCGCACCACACTCTCTGGGATTATTGAAACATCTGTATCTGCGGTATAATTTTGGGCGAAATTGCCGCCTGTATCTTTTACACGGTTAGACGTAACATACTCCAAAACTATGTTTTCAACTGTCATGGGTTTGGGGGTGAGGACAATGCTCAGTGGGTTTCCAAAAATACGAAACTTATATCTTCCAATCTGAGAAGGCAGCGAGTTTCTGTTTCGGTACCAATCCGCACTACTCAGAGAGCCTCGCAAAGCATAGTATTGACTAGCAACGTAAGCGCTGTCCGTGACTATGCGGTTAAAGTTGGCGGGGAGTGCATAAGTATCTTGATTTGCAACCGTGTTAAAAGTATGCGTTACCTCCAACAACGGCCAATCCATCTCACACAATTCTTCCAATGTTTCGTTTGCTAGCGCCAGCATCTGTCTTGGAAGCTGATCGGTACTGGACGCAACCGCAGATGGGCGGGGTAAACCTACACTATCAGCAACCTGTATAGAGATTGTAAGTAAAGACATTGCCCCGCCCTTATGTTAGATAATTGATGCAGATGTTTTTGATGTTTTAGCCGTTGGCGGTGGTGGCGGTGATACCTCTTTTGCATCTTGTAGGGCTTGATTTGCAGCGGCAAGTTCTGCAATTTGACGTTTCAGCTCATCGATTTCTTGGTTTTGCTGTTCAAACTTTGCGGCTGTTTCAATTGCGTAAGCGCTGTTACCGACGCTTTCGAGCCACGCCTTAGCTTTTTCACGCCAAGTACGACCGTCAGGCCCTACTTTATGCAATTGGCCGTCTGGAAGCGAAGAGAGACCTTCAACGGTGAAAATACCTTGCGACTTCAGCTCGTATGCTTGTCGTTGTGACATAGGTGGCCATTCACTGAGTTGGGTGCCTGCAAGTTCGCCTGTACTTTTATCCGTATTTTCAAAGATTTCAACGTACTGTTTAAAACGCTCGTATTGCGAACCCAATAACGGCTCACCTAAACCGCTGTCATCACTAAACGTACGTTTAAGTTCAAACACCGGGGAAGACCCACTAGAACCGGGAGTGATGACTTCAACAAAAATTACTTCATCTGCAACTGTACGCCCAAACTTATCGGACAAAAACTTGTTTGTGACTGGTTCTCTCCACATACGGAGAGCTGCGCCGTCATTTGTTTTAAACTGCGGATCATTGTACATTGTGTTTACTTTCTAAAAAACTGGCGGAGTACGTTAATACCCCGCCAAAGTTACCACCGGGAGGTGTATTAGGTAATTTGACCCTGTACAAACGAACGGTTCAAGGTCATGTAACATTTGCCCGCTGAAGGCGTACCTACCGCAGAGCTAATACGTGCGTTAAGTATTTGATCGCCCGCATCGGCAACACTGCTTACTTGACCCGCTGTTGCTGAACCAAAAGCAGGGCCGACTGCCGTACCGGCAATAGCGTTGACAATTGCGCAACCACTAATTTGGAACCAGCCAAATTGGCCCGCAGGTGTGGGTCCGAGTGCGACGGCAATCATACGCCCTGAGTTTGATCCCGTAGCGTTAGTGTGCCGAATGACAGCCGGGTTAGTTGGCAACTGTTCGTACAGTACCAAATCACCCGCTGCGCATGACGTAGTGCCGGGGAGATAGATAAACTCAGCTTCACCGAGCAGCTCGTCAACGAACTTTGCAATAGTACCAATTTGATTGACAATAGTAGGGTCCGCGACACCGTTAGGTGGTGAAATACCTAGTGGTGAGTTAGCACTTGTTTTCCAAGCCATAGTATTACTCCTGTATTTAAAAGACGGAAAGAATGTAAGGCACTTTAAAGTACCTTACATTTTTGTTGTTACGGACGCAATACGGCTTGCATTTGGCCTGCGGCAAGTGTCATGTTTCCTGCCCAACCAATCAACGATACCATTGCATCTTGGTTTGTGCTGAAACGTTGTTTCTCGCCCAAAGCAGTATAACGGCGTTTCGGATGGTGGCGCAAGTATATGTAATCCGTGTTAAGGAAATACATGCGGTTTGCGGGTGCACCGCCACCAATACCGCCATCAAAGACAACATCAGCAGATTGATACTTAAGGCTCTCAAAGCCTGCTTGCGCCATCTTTTCGGACGTAAACCGTTGTTGGGGTTGCAATGCTTCCCAGTACAAACGATAGTAGTTGTTGTCCGTAAGGATCAAATCTGGCTTTTCATTGCCGCGAACAGTAGTCAACCAAACACGGGCCATGTATGACAAAATGTTTGCGACCGATGTTGTAGAACCAAAGTCAGTAGTACCCGAGAACGATTGATTGCGCCAGAAAGGCCAGCTTGCCCGGTTAATGTTACCGACGGTTCCCGCGTTAGCGGTATCTGCAACCAACAAAGCCAAACCACCGATAGAGCGACCACCCGAAGCTGTACCGTCACCGTACATCGCAATACCCATTTGGTTTTGCATGGTACGCTCAGCGTTAGAGATACGGCTCTCCAACAAATCAATAAACTGACTTTCACCACTGTTTTGAAGTTGTTCAAGGCCGGAAATAGATACCGCAACCGCCGCTTGTTTCCAATCGAACTCGGCGGCTGAGAACACTTCTTGAGGTGAAATATTCAGACTGTCGTATCCTGAATACCAACCAAAAGTACCGTTCTCTGCAAACTCAAGTTCTTGAATGATACGTCGACCGCCATCTGCGGGTTTCGCTTTACCTTTACGCTCTAGGCGATCAAGCAGAGCATGGGATTTTGAAACGTTGTCGGCAAGTACTTTACTACGGTTTTCAATCGTAGTTGCCACAATTTCTGAAAGATTAGGTACTGCCACTGCAAGTACTCCTTGATTATGGGTTACATATTGGACGCAACGGCCATCGCTTTGCGAATATCGTCACGTAGGTTTCCATTACTGACGTCCGTCGATTGTGCGGTAGCAGATGGTACACCGACTGGTACACTAGAACCAGCATTACGCGCTTTTGCAACTTTTTCTTGTTGTTGACGCATACGTTCGGCCTCGTTAGCAACGCTTTGAGCTTTTTGCATTTCGGCACGTACGTTTGCGTTACTCCAACAAGCGCGGTCATAGGCTTCTTGAAGTACTTGAGCACGAGGTATATTAGGTTTTTGTTGCATCACCATTTGGATATGGCCAAGTATGTCGTCGCCTAGTTTTTCAGCGTAAGGACGTAACAGGTTACCGTCTGCGCTCTTTTCTTCAAAAAATGAAACGATTTCGTTGACTACGCCATTGTGTGCAACAGCCTGTTGCTGACTGCTAAACCCATTTATTTGACTTTCAAGCCGCGTAATTTGCTGCTTTAAAGCATTTACTTCTGGGTCGCCGGGGTCGCTACCAAACACTACATCTTCGAGGTCAATGTTGTTTTGCTGCGCAAAGTATTGTATAAACCCTGCGGGATCACGTGTTGCGTAATCCGAGAGTGCGAACAACTGGGTAACGGCTTGCGCTTCCGTTACACCGTTCAGCGCCCACGCATCGCGGCGTGGTGCTATCAGTCGTTCTATTTGTTCATATCCGTACAGATTTCGCTGACGGGTATTTATCTCGTCCATAGTACGCGCAAGTTGTGTTTGCGTTTCCGCCGGGAGCGAGTTAAAAACTTGTGGATCAATCCCCGGCGGTGCCGCAACTGGAGGGGCTGTCGCACCGCCGGGGTTGTTTGCGCTCACATCAATGGTAGGATCGGAACCAATGACGGGTGCAAAAGTTCCATCAGGGTTGCGCGCGGGCTTTCCGTCTTGCGTTGCCGATGATGGTGTACTTGTTTCGCCTTTTAAAGCGCTTGATATTTGGTCGCGCAACGTGTTCGGTTTTGGCGCTATTTCCTGTTTATCGGCAACTGTGCTTGGATTTTGACTTTGCGGAGTAACGGGCTTCGCACTATCTAGCGGCAAGCCCGTCGCGACACTCTGATCGAGAGAGCCATCAACAACGTCGCTTAAAATATCTAAATCCATCTCACTATTCCCCGAAGTCCGCTGTATTCTCAGTTAACTGCGCCTGTTGCGCTACTACATGCTCTTGATATTGCCTTTCTGGCATTTTGGCAACCTTGTCTAGGTGGCTTTTTAGGAAACGTGCAGTTTCTTCATTTGTACTAACTTTGCTACTTGATGGGCGTTGCGGCATTTCATTACCTACTTCGATAACGCCATGTATGCGCATATGTTCCCTATGTTGTGAACGTGTAGTTATGCGAGAGTTATCCAACGGTGACGTATATTCTCCAATATCCCGCATAATAATGGGTGCTGCAACTTCAGTTGAGAAACCTGAAAACCCGGATAGATCGCCACCAAACTCAGGCCGAACGTAGTTTCGACCGTCGGCACCTTTATACGTATAGCATGCAGCTACAAAATGCTCAAAGCCCCGTACTTGAACGTACTTTTTTCGTCCTTGATACCCCGACGGATACTCGTTAAGATTGTTCATCATTTTCAATACTTTCGTTTTCGGCTGCAATGGCGTTTGCAGCAGCTTCTTCCCGCGCGCGTTCATCTTCACGGTTCATTCTGTCGTTTTCTTGTTGGTACTCGAAAATGTCCATTTGTGCCGAATGTTCCGCTTTACTTTTTTCAAGCTGCATTGCCTGTACATTTACGTCGGCATCACTCATTTTTAGTTCAAGTTCGCGCGCTTTAAGCTGTAGTTCTTGTTCTTTGACGGCTACTTCTCTATCTCGAAGCTGTAGCTCTGCCAAGGCTTCGTTATGTCTATTTTGTTCTTTTTGTTGGTCCATTTGTGCTTGAGTACTGATTTTTGCTTGCTCAGTTTGCGCTCTGATCTGGGCAACGGCTTGCGCAGATTGCGCTTGCGCCTCGCCTCCCTTATCGCCTTGTTGCGGTTGTTGCCCTCTTGTCTCAAGTACTTGTTGGACTTTTTCAAATTCTTCCTCGATTGGTCTAGAGGCCGAAAACGTGCGTACCGTAAACATGAGCATGGCCGCAAGTAGTGGGCCCAACTCGGGTGTTGCTGTCATAGCAGGTACCGCCTGTTGTAAAAACGCACCCGCTGCACCTAAGAAGTCCATGCGATCTTTACGCTGCGCTTCCTCGTCAGCCATAATAGTACTATCTGTTTCGATGTCTATGGTGGCAACACGTTTAGCTTCAACACGTATCATTTGCAATGCAGCTTGCACGTTTTGCATTTGTGTTAGTGCTTGTGGGTTAGCTTGTACTTGCTCGGCTGTAGGCATGTCTACACCTGAAAACATTGCAACTGTTGCAGGTTCACAATGTTCTGATATAACTTCACCGACAATTGCGATGACATCACGTGCAAAACGTTGTACTTCTTTTTGCATTTTGCGCACGCGCGCACCTGCCCAATTGGCTTTTAAATTTTGCGCGCCTAGTGTTTCAGAGGCTTTAGATACACCACGCACAATATCAGAAAAGCCAGTAACTTCGTATATTTCATTTTTACACACTTCTCTCGCTTGTTGCAACTGTACTAGTGTTTGGATAATTTGATCTAACGGTAACCACTCAACATTACCTTTAATGCCGCCAGCCTGAGCAAATGCCGCCCAACTGTCAATAGGTATCATTCTGTTACCCGATGCAGGATTAAGTAAGTCGGACAACTTTTGCTGCGACCCGTCAAACACACCGACTACGCGCAACGCCTCACCTAACAATCTAATGCGCTTAGTCAGTACGTTTAATGTATCCGCTTGAGTTTTGTATTGCGAATAAAGAGCGCGCGGTACAAAACTACGTGTGTTAGCTATGGCCCGCAAAGGCCTAGGACACGGAAAAAAGTTCTTGAGCTTTAAAGGGTCTTCTTTTTTGTCTAGCAGGTCTGACGGATAACTTTCGCAATACCAGTACGCTGACTTACTTGTTTTACACCAAATCTCCCAAATTTCTGCCGTATCGGAACCAACATCTGCATCTCGTTTGGTAGTTTCTCGTGTCAAATAACTTAAGCCACGAGCTTTTTCTGCACCAAAACGTTTGGTAGCTTTCTCCTTATTCATGTACGTGCGTTTTGCCACCCACGGAACAGTTTTCCAATTACGTGACGTGCCGCAAACCCAATCTTGCCAATAAATGTAGTCGATTTTAACCATCTCATCTAGCATTTTAGACGAGACATTGCCTTTTTCATCTTTAGTATCTTCAATATTGGGTTCATAGCGTACCCAAGCAACACCAATACCGGGGAGTAAGTAGTCTTCGACTACGCTCTCCATAACTTCATCAATATCTTCTTCTTCTATGACGTACTCAATACTACCCTCTAACAGTCTTGCCATCATTTTAGATTGAGGATTATTTGCGTCTCGGTTTCGCATCTTAATACGCACTGTAGGACGCTGCGCATACAAGTTTGGTCTAATTGTTTCCGTTGACGAATACAAAATATTGTACCTATCCTTAGATACTACCTCATTACCGTCGGACTTTTGCATGCGGTACGCATCTATAACAGTGTCGCCCGCGTCCCAGAACGTTTGAAAACGGCGTTTAGCCTTAGTTATTTCTTCCGACCAGTACGCACGCTCACCTGTTTGCTTTTCAGGGTCTTTAGCCGTTTTATCTTCGTACATTAGTCGTCATCCTGTTCATTGGCTTCCCAAAAGTCGTTCAAAGTCGCATTTTGGACTAGCTTTATATTGTTTGTCGGTGGTGGCAATGCCTTAGGGCGTCTCCAAGGGCGGCTCATTAGGCCGTATCTAAGGGTATCTGGTGCATGATCCTCGCCGTCGGTATCGCAATCCTCCGGGGTTTTCAAGTCATGCTGAAGCGCCGGGAGTGTTCTTATCGTATGCACGCACGTTTTGAAAAAGAACACCATTGGCGTACCGACACCATAGTTAATATCTATATCACCGTCTATACCGCACAAACGATCACGTACGATATCCCACCCACCTATACGGTTATTGTCGGCGGGCCTAAAACGTACTTTTTCTTCAGCCATACGCTCCGCGTGACTGGGACCACTGTGTTTACTAAACGCACTGGGGTCGAGAACACCATACGTTATGTTTTCATCTTTTTCGTATTTTGCTATGCTTTGCGCTACTCGCGTTGCGGGCCATCTTAAACCTACATTTGGTGTACCGTTCCATCCGTAAAACTCTCTGTACACAATTACTGCGCCTGACGGAATATATATTCCGTTTGGTATTTGATAACCTTCAGTACATGTTGCAAACCATAATACACAAAATGGTGTTGCACTGCCCCAATCCATAGAGCGAAAACGTAACCAATGACTAGGTATCTTAAATGGTTCTAGTACGTGCTTTTCGACGCTGAACTCAGGGTAGTATGCGCCTGTAATAACGGACCAGTCACCCTCTAACCATGCACGTACGAGTTCCGGACTACCAATTTCGCGCAATCGTGCAATGTATCCGGGATCGTTGTCCAACAACTTTTTGTTGTCATACACGCGCGACGGAATGAACATTTTAGTTGTTACATAGTTGTCTTCGTCAGTATTTGTAATCAACTCCATGCCTTTAGGCGCGGGATCGACAAAGTACGACTTAACAGCATGATGACCGACACCGCCCGGGTTTGCAGAGCATCGAATACGTTTATTTTCTACCCCGGACGCCGAACGCAAACAGGCTTTAAGTTTTTTGTACGATTTTAAATTAGGCCAGTTTGTTAACTCGTCCCAGCCAATCCAAGTGTATTGGTGACCTTGATACTTGTCACAATCACTTTCGTTTTCAACGTGACGCATTTTAAGCGTAGCGCCCGACGGAAACACAAACGTTTTGTCAGCTACTTTAAATGTAGCACCGTACAGTGTGTATATCTCTTTTGCGCGTGTAATCAGTTCTTCTAGCTCTGGATACGAGCGCCGAAAGATAATACCGCGCCACTTATCGCCTAAGTCAATGTCCTGCAAAAAGTCACCTAGCAGAAAGTCAGACTTACCGCCACCACGCGCGCCGCCAAACATAATTTCATCGGCAAATTGCGCTGCGATAGCAAGTGACTGTGGCCCCGGCTGCGGCTCCCAAGCATTCATAACTCAATACCTTTAAAGGCATCTTCTACCGATGTATGCTCCACATCTATGACTTCAGTACTGTCATGCTCTAGTGCAGGAGCGTCAACAGTAGCGCGTTTCATAGTCAACCACTCATCGTATGTTTTAGCACGTGGCATTATATTAGCCACATTTACATGTACGTTTATGCCACTACCACCTTCGCCATCTTTGGCAAACTCAGGTACTTTGGCTTTTAGCAACGTTTGCAACAAACCGTCAGAGTACACTTTATCATAGCCGACTACCTCACCTTTAAAATATACTGCTTTATCAACACCACGTGTGGCGCGCTCAATTGCAGCACTGACTAATCCTTGCGTTCCGACGCGCTCGGCCTCAGTCAACCGATCATTGACGATCTTGTCATCTTTACGCCATTGATTGATAAATATCAGCGACACACCGACGGCCTTAGCGGCTGCCAGCACATCGCCGCAATTATTTTGAAGTTGATGCTCGATAAGTTCTAATGTGGTTTCACTGCGCATAAAAAAGCCCTTACGCCCGTGAATATGAGCGTAAGGGCCACGTTGTCAACCGGGCTTAGCTAGAAACCCGAGAATCCTTGCCAGTTGCAATATACACCCCCCGTTACGCTCGCCGTTGCGGTTCCCATCTCTAAAGGAGTATTGGTGCTTAACCGCAACGGCGTGTTAAACTTAATGTCTATTACTTGTAGAATACCTACAGTCGGTATGCGAATGCGCCAGATAACTGTACCGCCCACACCATCGCGTAGTTCTAAATCCGTGGCCGCACCCAACGCATCGGAATAGCACTGACCACCCATTACGTGTATGGCTCTACCTGATACGGCTGGAAACACTGTGACGCCCGTTGTTGAGTTAGTAATGCCGCCTACTGGCGGCGAGTATCTAAGCCATCTCTCAGTGGTACCGGGGAGTACTACCACGCCTAGGGATTGTTTTATGTTTCCTGTTGATTGTTCGGTATATGTTCCAACGTTTCCGACGTTTTGGGCTTTTGCAGTTGTCGGGATCGTTAGTAGCGATACACCTAATAGTAGCATAAGGGCTAACCAAACTAAGGCTAGTTTTTTGAGACCTATCATAGAAATACCCCTTTCTGTTGTTGGGTTTTGATGTGCTATTTTAGGCCGGGGGCTAGGTCAAGAGAATATTTGTCGCATAGGCATAAGTGTATAAACATAAGTGTATAAACATAAGTGTATAAACATAAGTGTACAGATTGTACGTAATGAAAACTGAAAAAATTATATGGGTGGTCGAACATAAGTGTACAAATTGTACATAATGAAAATTGAAAAATTTTATATAGATGTTTGAACATAAGTGTACAGATTGTACATAATGAAAACTGAAAAATTTTGGTGCGTGCGTGTCTGTAACAATTACCCCCTCCCCCTGCCCGCGAAGTACGTGGCATACCCTACGTATGTTTATAAGCGTACAAACATAAGTGTATAAACATAAGTGTATAAATATAAGTGTACAAACATAAGTGTATAAATGAGTATAAGTGTACAAACATAAGTGTATAAATATAAGTGTATAAATATAAGTGTATAAATATAGGTATAAGTGTATAAATATAAGTGTATATTTTGCGTCGTTTGCCTGTTTTGCGGGTTATACCGCGCCAAACATACGCTTATAGTTTGTTTTGCCATACACTTATCAGGTGTTTATTGGAAAATCGCCGATATTACAACTTTAAACGAGAGTTTAATGATACCAGAAGGTCACGAATAGGATAAACCCCGTATAAAGTTGCTGAGGATCGATTAGCTACCTATATACATATATGTATATATAGTAATAAACCCCTTATATAAATGTAATTAGCCATGCGAGAGACACACACCTACCTACACAAAAGACGCGATTTGGAATTGAGGCAATTTTTGCAATCTATTAAACTCTCGTCTAAAGTTGAACATCTTGTTTTCATTGATATTTTACCCCAATATATGACTGCACAAACAGCTTTACGCTCACAGCTCACCGAGCTAAACTCTCGTTTAAAGTTGAAAATAGTAGGAGAATTAAGCAAATGGCTCATTCATCTTTAGATCAGCGCCCTTGGCTACACGATTGTGGTGTATGGGGTGAGCGGGTGAAAACTGAAAACATTGTACATGCTGATTTGTACGCATGGCATGGCGACACATTTGGAATAGTACTGAGCGCTGGAGGCAGGACTTTGATATCGGCTGACATATACGCAGTTAGAGATGATGCATTAATACCTTATTCAGGCGAGGCAATAGACACGCGCTTTGTAGTACGCTGGACAAAAGATAATAACAATATGTTTAGTCGCGTGCATGGTACACTGCTTAATATGGCTCATGCGGGGTTTGAGGCCATTAAACCGTACGGGTACGTCAAAATGTCCATACATTGCCATTACGTGGTCGCGACCGATGCTAACCCGTGGCCGCGTGGTTGGGTTAACGAGTATGGCGCTAAAGCATGGCGCTAATCACGTACGTGGTGACGTACTGCAAAAAGATGTTGACGCGTACTAACTTTAAAACTAGTATGTTTTCAGTCACAGGAGATAATGACATGACACAATCACTTAAATCAGACCACCGACACGTTATCCAGTATAGCCACACTGAGACACGATGTGGCTCAATCCTTCGCGAGGTATGCGCCATTGGCGTGATCATACTAATCGCACAACTATTTTTCGGTAGGTAGTACAATGTCATTGGTTGATTTTGATCAAATCCCTACAGGCCGTGTCATGATGGTAGCGGCCCCAAGGTTTGAAAAGGACCTTTTCGGCCTTGAGCGGCGATTGGCGTATAAGAGCACCAAGCATTGCTACCGCATAGACATTGTCCGCGACGCATCGGGCGCGCTTGTATGGTGTGGCGAAATAGACGGCAAAAGTTGTGATCAATGGACCGACATACCGACTAAGCTGCAAAAAGTTATCAACCAAGTAATATTGCAACTCAACAGCAAAAATGGAGTATGAACGATGACAGATAGAAACGTGACTTTCACAAAGCGCGGCGACTATTATGAGTATCAGGGCGAATTAGCCGACAAAATGGCTAACGCTCTTAATATTGCCGTCACAAGAGGTAGGGGAAACGGCGAGCCGGATTGTGTTGGCTTCCCCGTGCATTCAAAGGACTCATGGGCTTTGAGTACGCTAGAAGCCTTTGGATATACAGTAACCTTTATCGACTAACGCTATCGTTCCGTGCGCAAATTAACAGTAAAAATGGAGCATGAACAATGCAAGTCATAGAAACTAAGTACCTTGGCGCGAGCAGTGTTCGTGGTTCGCGATACTCGCGTGTCAAGGCAACCCACACTGGTGGCCTCACGTCCGTTACGTTGCCATGGAACGACGAGTTAAAAGGCGACGAAAACCATATGGCCGCGGCTAAGGCCCTCGCTGAAAAGCTGCAATGGTATGGCGAGTATGTTGGCGGGCACACGCTAACTGGTATGGTGTTTGTGCGAGCGCCTACTGGCAATCATCATGATTGCACCTTTAGCACCACCATACCTTGGCTCGACTAACGGATCGACTAGTAGGAATAACTGGAGAACGAAAATGTCAACTACTTACACACAATCCGACTGGGCAAAGGAAGGATTTATGTATCGCTCCCACCAGCTGAACATGAAACGTATGGCGGCCTGCAACCCGTCACAACTTCAACACCTCAAAGACAGCGATCCTTTGAGCGACAACTTCATCGGCGGTCTGGCATCATTTGAAAAAATGCAAGCGGCGCAAAAGCCAATTAACGATCAATATAGAGCCGATTTGAATGTTTTGCGCTCTGAATTTGGTATGGAAAGGATATGAACGATGAATAGCAATTTATCTGAATGGAAGGAACAGGCATGAAAACCTATGCACTAGCAGAAAGTCACCCTCCCTCAGGAACATGTCGCACGTCTGAAACACACTACTTCATAGACGGAAAGCGTGTATCGCATCACGACTATTGCGTGGTATGGAATAAAGCGAAAGACGGCAAAACGGCAAAACGGGCGGATACCTCACAAAATAATGGATTAGTAGTCGTTTGGGCTTGGCATACGGACGAATATGGAGATACATGCGAATGCACCAAAACTAACCAAAAGCCTGAGGCTTGGGAGGTATACACACGTACACCCACATGGGAAATACGCGATGAACAAGATTTTCCGACGCTAGAGGCGGCACTGCGCGAGGCGCTGAAAAGGTGTGACGCAACAGGATACTCATTAGACATAGATGGGGCGGTATAATGACAGACTTTTTCTTTGGTTTTATAGTCGGGTGGTTAATCACCAACGCCACATTTACACTTATACTTGTATGGGTTTCACGAAAGTAGAAGGGGGAGGGGTATAATATATGGAACGTACAAATATAGGCCTATTGAGAGAGTGCGCTCGAAATCTAGGTGTCAGCGACCCGTACGATGTAGCGGTGACACGTATGGATTTAGAAAACCTATACAAAGTGGCGCTGAAAAACGAAGCCGCTGCGCGCATAATCGCCGCACGTATTAACAGCAAACTGGCGGGGGCACTAACGCGGGGTTTACCCGACATATTAGGTGACACGCCAATTACGCCACAAATTGACAGCAATAAGGTTAAGGAGCTCGAAGCTCGTTTAGACAACGTTCAGCAAATGCTTGAAAACTATACAGACAAAGTTTACGAGCGCATTGGTAAAATAAATGAGCTTGCACAAAACGCTGTCAAGCACGATGACATATGTAACATACTGTCAACACATACTGAGTCATTGCAAGATACTTTAAAACAGTATGTGTCTGCAAAAGTCATCGAAGCCGTGCGCGCCAATACGCCAATGCACCTAACCATGACACCTGCACCCGACGCACCGAAACAGGATTTAGGGTTAGTACATTACAAAACGCCTCAAATATTGCAAACACTCCAAGCCGGTGTCAATGTGTATTTGCACGGCCCCTCTGGCTCTGGAAAAACAACAGCCGCACAAACGTGTGCAAGCGCAATAGGCGTTGCGTTTTATTTTGCCGCTAAAATTGAAAGCGAGTATCTACTACTAGGTTTCAAGGATGCACGCGGGGATACGGTACGCACTCAGTTTAGAGAGGCATATGAACATGGCGGTGTGTTTTTGTTTGACGAAATAGACGCCTCAAGCCCTGCCGCTGTAGTCGCGATGAACGCTGCATTAGCTAACGGTATATGCCCGTTCCCCGACGGTACTGTGACGCGCCACAAGGACTTTTACTGCATCGCGGCGGGTAATACAAAACTGACTGGTGCAAATAGACAGTACAGTGGGCGTGCGCAGTTAGATGCCACGTCGGTGGATAGATTTGCGTTCATTGAGTTTGGGTACGATGAACAACTGGAGCGCGCTCTGGCGACCGTACCACAATGGGCTTTGCATGTGCAAGAATTACGTAAAATAGTTAAAGAGCGTGCGTTAAACCATTTAATCACACCCCGCGCCACACTCGACGGTTGCAGACTATTGCAAGCGGGCTTTTCATGGGGGGATGTTGAAAACATGGTCTGCTTCAAAGGTCTCGAAGCGGATACGGTCAAAAGCATCAAACAAGGTCTTAAAAAGCCTATTGTGCACCAGATTAGGGGTAGATAATGCGTCAACAGATTAAACCAGAGACGTCAAAATATCGTTTTGACAGTTTGCCCGAATACTCGCAGTGGTTGACAGTCACGCCCAGAACTTGGCGATATGACGATAGCCAAAGAGAAAGAGGCTATCGATGGGATTTGGGTGCAGGGTACGACAAGGCATGCGATCTAGCCCGTTACGGTTGGATAGAGGGTGCGCAAAATATGCAAGACAAACTAAAGGCGTTTACGCCCATGTCGGTTGCACCAGATACGTTAACCGATTTTTACGGCTATAGGCCGCATGTAGCTAGGTATTGTGCAGGCGCGCCCGCCAGCATGATAAGATATGACCGCGAAGGCCGTGACGGTTCGGGCCGCGTTGTTACGTTGCTTGTACCTATTGCAGTTAATCACCTTACGGAAGCTGAATGCTTCAAAAACTTTGGCGTCGGTGTTGTGCAGTACATTAATCAGTTGGAAACTGACGGACTACGCGTCGAAGTACACTCTGGAATTGCTTTGGAGTATAACAGGCATAGAATGACATGCACTGTACAAATCAAATCAGCAGATCAACAGCTAGACTTAGCAGTGCTGGCGTTTGCGATAGGACACCCCGCTATGTTTAGACGGTTGGGTTTTGCCATGATCGAACGTTCGGCATTGCCAGAGACGGGCAGTTATGGCGGGGCTCGTGACATGGAAGTCAGTGACATGCTGGACGCGCCTAACGGCCTAATCGTACTCAATGGCGCTACTAAGTCGAACAGTCTGGCGCGTACACCTGAGGATGCTTTTAAGTACATAGGTGAAAAAATTGAAGACGCGATGGAGCAACAGCAAAAGGAGAAAGAAACATGAAAAGAGCTTTAAAGCAACTACCGACTAAATCTGTGCCTGCCGTTACGTTTGTGTGCAGTCATTGCAATTTCCAAAGTTACGCCACGTATGCGGCTAAGCGACATGCTAAGGTGACAGGACATTGTGTCTCTAAACAGTTTACAGATGAGGTTATAAACGATGCCACAAGCTAAATGCCCCCAGCCTGTATTTAGCGGTATGGATGGATACCTATGCCCTAAATGCGGTATCGCTTGGGACCGCAACGAAGAAAAACCCGCGTGTAACTTTGAGAAGCGCGCACCCACGTTCTTTTACAGAAAGGCAAGATAATGGCAGAAATGACATACTACCTTGATTGCGAGTTTGACGGGCACAACGGGCCGTTACTGAGTATTGCGATGATACCTAAAACCGACGATGAATCTATTTACATACAAACACGCACAATAGCGAAAAACCTTTGGGCTATTGCGAACGTCATACCGTACATGGACGTCGAATTTGCTGACACCAGTATTGTTTGCAACATCGAAGAAGTGGGCGGATACTTGCGAAAATATTTGCAAGGTCTAAAAGGCTTTAAAGTAATTAGCGATAGTATCGTTGATATTAAATATTTTTGCGATGCTTTCAGTACGGACTTTGAAGGTAACTACTTTTCTAACGATCATGCACAAATAGTTTTTGAAGTGCATAACGTCACTTCGTACCCAACAGACACGCCATATCGTGCTTGGGCTGTCCAACACAATGCGTGGTGGGATGCACACGCACTCAAATACGCAATGCAACCTTAAGGAGACAAATAATGTATCTAGTAACAAAAGAAGAGAAAAACCTCATCGACAACTCCGCCTATTACGTTAATATGGCTAGTTTTGACACGTTAGGAAAAGCCCGAGCATACGCGGAAGAATGCACTACAGGAGACGGGCTAACGTACCACGTATGGGCGTTAAAATCACATTGCACACGTGTAACAAACGTGACTTGGACTGAGTGCAACGGTAACGGAAACGGGGGTGCGTCATGACTGATTTTGAACACATACTTGCATATATCGTACGTGAAGCACCTCAAGCAATATTTTGGGTACTATTGGTATGTGTACCTATCATGCTAGTGGAGGAGGGATACTATGACAAACAGTCTAGGGACGACTTTAAAGATATCGAAAAGAAAGGTAAACGCAAATGACCCCAATGATGAAGTGCCATGATATTGTGGCTCAGTTTAACACCACTACTGAGCGCAAGTATTGGACCGCCACTATTGCAGGCAGCCGACACTATCCGTGCGTCAATTTTACCAGCCGCGCAAGCATGATCAAAATAGTCTATTGGCCGTCTAACGGTACATATACTGTAGGTTTTTCTAGAACCGCCTGCGCGTTTGGGGACTACATAGCGAGTATTTACAGGTCAATGGTACAAATCCTAACGGCCCTCAAAGCGTCTGGCGAGCCTGTTGAGGCACCACTAGACACGACTGGCGAGCTACGCCTTAAATACAATCCAGCTACCAAGCTAACTGAGGTGACATTGGCGGGCACAAACGATGATTGGACAAGCGCGCCGCAAATACCCTTCAAAGCAGATACTGAAATAAATGTACAGTCGGAGCCGTTCAACGGGTTGACGAGCATATAATCATCAACTACGTTAAACATCGTGGCAATACCACAGTAATAGGAGAAACAAAATGACTGACGAAAAAGAAGCAAATACAATTTTGACAGCCGAGTACCCCGGCTTAGAAGGCGAAAAGTCCTTCGACTGCGCAAACATTCCGGCACCCGTACGGTTACATTTTTTGAAATTGGGTGTCCGCAATTACATTGCTAATCGCCTTAATCAACACAATGTTCGCCACAATAAAAACCCACTGGTTGCGGCATGGGCCGCATATGAAGCTGCTACCGCTGCCGATCCGCTGCAAAGCGCCGTGCCTAAGCCCGAAGCCCCCGCACCCGTTCTTAACCTTACGGGTTTGTACGCCGAGGCTGAAGCCGATTTGATTGCAGGCAACTTCCGAGCAAAAGGTACTGGCGAGGGCAGAAAGCGCGAGCTTAAAGACCCGTTGATCTCGACGGTCACAAACATTGTTGTGCAAGAAGTGTACGCGATGCGTAAGAAGGCAGACCCTAAGTTTACTTTCTTCGATGCACGCAAAGAAGTCGGTACTGACGGTATTGAGTATCTTAAAGCAGCTATCGACCTTAAAGTCGAGCAAGGTGTTGATCGTACGCAACTTGAAAAGATGATGGAAACTAAGTACATCACGCCAGCCAAACTAGCGCTCGGTCTTGTCGAAAACAAGGCTATTCAAAACCTACCTAGCCTGTTCTAAACCTTGCAATGTATAGAGCCACTAGCTTTAAAGTTAGTGGCTCTATTTGTACCTAACACACTCTTGGAGGAAGTACCAAACTAATGGAACTGCACCATAACGGCTTAACATGGCACACGCGCGTAACAGATAAAACACCAGTACATTACATAGCTAACATGATGGGTATTATACCTACGTTTTTTCATGTACACGATGAACGGCCCGCCAGAGAGCAAGTCATGGATAACTATGTGTGGGGTTGGGGTAGAGTTAAAGGCTTTGAGTTAGACGTCTCAACGCATGTTTTGAAGTACCCCGGTGACACTAATATGGACTACATAGCTAAGTGTGAGTTACCCAACAGGGAAACAATATTCGTATATCCCCACGGTTGGGTAATGATTTTGCAGTCCGACGGTGAAAACTTTGAAGTGTCCCGACTTGACTAGTCTTTTAAGTCCAATTAGGAGTGCGTCACCGGGGTGAGCGTTTGCCTTGCCAGCCGTTATGTCCGCTCCCCTGTAAGCCCCCTAGCGCCCCCGCTAGGGGGCTTTGTTTTATCTGGTTACCCACTCGCTGGGCCACATAGCACCCCCTTGACAGCCCCAATGGGCATATGCAATTTGAGTTTGGCAAAGCGATCCCCGAACAGGGGTGAGACACACGGGGCACACGTGGTATTACATGACTATCAGGAGATTGAGCAGGCGCTTAGCCTGTTTATAGCACCAAACACGGTGTTCGAGGTGCGTTGCCTGCATGGCGGGCGACGGCGCGTGGATGCGGGATACTTTAATCACCCGTCGCACGCTGCAACGGCCATAGCAGCATCAAACGAACCGTATCAGGGCATATACTTTACACCTAATCCGGTTGTACCCGATTTGTCCGCACGGTCGTTTAATCGCTTTAAAGCCTATGCCGACTTGACTACTATGGATGGTGACATACTGGAGCGCAGGTGGTTGCTGATTGATATTGACCCTAACAGGCCAACAGGCATATCTAGTACAGACATAGAGCTACAAAATGCGTTTAAACTGGCAAACACTATAGCCAATTATCTAGAGCTTGACGGGTGGCCTAGACCGTACATAAACGCAAGCGGTAATGGTTTCCATTTAATGTACAGTATGCACGAACAAAACACGGATTTTGTGCGTGATGAAGTTTCAAAGTTTTTAAAATGTCTAAGCGCTAGATTTAGTATGTTTAATTGCTCTGTTGACACTACTGTTTTCAATGCTGCACGCATATTTCGAGTACCTGGTACATGGGCGCGTAAAGGTGATAACATACCAAACCGCCCTCACAGAAAAGCACATCTAGTAAAAACTCCAGATACTTTAAAGCAAGTTACACTTGCACAGATTTGCCAGTTTAACCAGCAAAATGAAGCATTACTTGCTAAACATAGCAAGCCTAACGGTCAAAAACACAAAAACGAATACCCCGATGACGAAAAGCGCTACCGCGGCCTAAACGATCAAGCCATGAACCGCCTTAAAGAATGGGTACCAATTGTGTTCCCAACCGCGCGCGAGTACAAGTCGGGATACAGGGTCACGAGCGCCGATCTTGGTTTACAGTATGAAGAAGACTTAACAATCCATCCGTGGCCGTTGGGGATTAAGTATTTCGGTGTTGCGGATCAGGGGGATAGCACTGAGGGGCGTCGAATGCCTGTCGGGTTGGTTGCCGAACTAACCACGGGGGGTGATAAGGATGCAGCCGCGCGTCGTCTTGCCGACATTCTCAAAGCGCCGCTAACCGAGTTTACACCTATTGAGCAAAAACCGTTTGACAAACCCGCCGGAACTGGTATGCTACCAACTGGCGAGGCTTTCAAGAAGAAATACGACTTTAGTCGTGTGCCTTCTATGGCTGACTTACAGGCAAAACGCTTTAAAGAGCGTAAATGGATCATACCTAACGTGCTACCGACTGGCAACATGATGCTCGCTGCGCGACCTAAAATGCGCAAAACGTTTTTAGCGTTGCAGCTCGCGCTTGCCGTATCCGGCGGTAAGAAGTTTCTGAACTGGCAATGTGAAAAATCTGACGTACTGATGTTAGCGTTAGAGGACAATGAGCGCCGTTTGCAAAGCCGTGTTAAACTGTTGCAAACTTTTGATATTGACCCGCCCGACTTATCAGGTTTCAGGTATTGGACGGGTGGCGTCGATATATCACCACAAACGGGTAGACAGTTTATTTCAGACCCCGATCAACACGCCGCAACGTATAGTGCGTTCCCACGTGGTGAAGCCGGTGTAGATGCTTTAAAGCGTTTCCTAGACATGTACCCTAAAACTAGACTTGTTATCATAGACACGTACGCTCATTTTAGGGATCAATCAAATAACCGTGATGTGTACCAACGTGATTACGATCAAATGATGCCAATAACCCGCCTTGCGGCGGAAAGGGAGATATGCATAATTTTAGTACACCACGAAAAGAAAGGTTTAGCGTCGCAACAGAGTGGCGACTTTATGGAGGATATTTCAGGCACTAGTGGCATTACTGGCGCTATTGATGGCGCAATAAGCATTAAAGGTACGCGCGGTATGCAGCAAGAAAACGAGCAACGTAAGTTACTGATAAGTGGTCGCGACGTACCGCGTGACTTTGAGGTGGATATGAGTTTTGACGCGGAAAGGGGCGGTTGGCTGACAGCCGTACGTCAAGATTTGCAACAGACCATAAAGGAACTGTTGCGTAATCACTCCTTTATTAATCAGCAAGAATTTGCATCCTTGCTTCCTAACATATCACGTGGGCGGATAAGTCAACTACTTGTGCAAATGAAGTATGAAGGTATCATACAACAGACCAAGTTTGGTTATTCGCTGTACCGTGAAAAACTCAGTGGAGATTAGTAAAATGACAGGCATACTAGAACAAATGCAAGCAACTATCGGCACTCTTATGAATGACGTAGTTGTGCTAAAACAGCAAATTGCACAGTTGCAACAACCCGTACCCGCGCAAACACCACCGCAGTCGCAGTTTAATCAATTTGCTCCCCCGGTGCAGCAATTTATACAGCCTGCACCGACGCCGCAACCACAACAGCAATTTGTGCAACAACAGCCTGCACCGACGCCGCAACCACAACAGCAATTTGTGCAACAACAGCCTGCACCGACGCCGCAACAGGAAATAACAAGTCAAACTATCCTTGACTTAATTGAACCCTATTTGCACGACGACAACAACAAAAAGGCGTTTTTAGCGCAGTTAACGCAAATGGGTATAGCCGCTTTAAAGGATGTACAGCCGCATCAATATTCAGAAGTGTACCAACGTTTCTCAAGCGTAGCTGCCGCAATACGAAACCAAACGTCACCCCCGGCGTCAATTATCTGACTGGGTACACGTGATCCTTGCAGTTGGTGCGTGAGGTGTAGAGGCGAACCTAAGAAAACGGATTGTCTCGCACCTTATCCAAACCTTCGCAGGATAGGAAACAGTAAAGAAGGTTTTAAAGGTAACATACTTGGATATGCCGGATGGTCGCAAGCTGAAATCCAATTCTATGAAGGTCAGCTACGTGAATACGATGAAAAATACTCGAAGGGAAAAGAACATGGAAAACGAACAGACAGAATTACCAGTTGAAACACCAGTTGAAACACCAGTTGAAACACCAGTTGAAACACCAGTTGAAACACCAGTTGAAACACCAGTTGAAACACCAGTTGAAACACCAGTTGAAACACCAGTTGACGCGCTCACACTCGCTGAAGCACTTGTTGAAGGAGACTTGTATCCGGCTGCGGTGATTGGTGGTCCAGATTTTGCAGCCGGAGATAGCCCTTATGATAGACTTTCCGTACTTGGTTTAGCTGTTAAATCAGTTCAAGGTCTTGAACGGCTCGATCCTGTCACATCCGATCATATTGTCGAGCGCGCGGAAACGTTTTTGACGTTCATTAAAGGTGCGACGCCAATACCGCCAAAATCACCACCGACAACGTAATAAGGATTAACGGACATGTCAGCACATGCAAAGTTTAGAGCACCCAGTGCAGCAAAGCGATGGTTGGCATGTCCCCACTCTGCGCTTGTTGCGGCCATGTACCCAAACGAAAATAGTGACGCATCCGTTAAAGGTACTATATGGCACGAAGCCATGGAAACAATACTTGTATTTGGTATCTTACCTAAAGATGCTGATCCCGATATGGCTGAAGCGCTTGAAACTTTAGAAGAGTATGTAGACAGACGTATCGAAGAAATGGGCGGTCGTTCGGTCGTAAAAATGTACGTTGAGCAACAACTACACATACCTGAAATTGATGACGTAGGTACGCCAGATATTGGGCTTGTCGGTCCACATGAAATTGAAATCATTGATTTGAAAACAGGGTACATTGCTGTCGATGTGAATAAAAATGCCCAAATGATGATATATCTATTGGGTTTGCTCGCTAAAATTAACCGTAGTGCGGACAGCTTTAAAGACATTAAGGTTACGTTGTTTCAACCGTTGTACGATCACATTGACGGCCCGTTGCGGTCATACCACGTAAAATTAGACGATATTGAGTTTTTAAGGTTTGACATCGCTCAATCAATCGCTAGAGAGATGGATATTGTTGCAGGACCACACTGCAAAGATACGTACTGTCCGCATCGGGGCGCTTGTTCACAGTTTCATGACTTCATAGGTGTCAATATAGGTGACGGCTGGCATACCACGGAATACAAAACCGTATCCGACGAGCGACTCGCAAAGGCGCTTGATGATGCGGAGCTGCTTGCAGGGTGGCGTACAGAATTACGCAACGAGGCTATGCGCCGCATACTTAACCATAACCGTACTATATCGGGTTACAAGATGGTGAAGGCACGTAAAAGCCGAACAATCACGCACCCAACAGAACTAGTACAAAACGTCGCAACACACATGGGTGTTGACTACGCGGCTAACATGTTTCCAGACTTTAAATGGGCTAAAGAGACCGTTATGGGTATGATAGCCAACAATAACTTTAAAGATATTATCGGTTCTGTGGGCTCTGCAAAGCAGTTTGAGGACATGGTTAAAGCATACGCTCGCGCACATAGTTTGCCGCGCGGGTCTTGGAAAAACATATACGACACCGTATCGGCAACGTATATAAGAGAAACCAACAATGGTTTATCCCTAGAAAAAGCCATTGACGGTCGCCCAACTCACAAGCGGGGTAGTGAGTTTGGTACTATCGGAAACCCCGGAACAATTAACAAACTTGAACAAACTTTCTAAAAGGAACAAAACGATGCAAAACTCAATGATACCTCAACAACAGCAACAAACGCAAGGCGGTCAAGAACTCATTACTAACATTTACGCAAGTACGGGCGGCAAACCTAAGTTTAACGAGTTTGTTTCACCTATTGGTCGGGTAGTTTATTGCTATCACGACAAACCGTCTTTGCAAGAGAACGAAAAAACACGTCAGCCAATACTAGACGAAGACGGCATACAAAAAGCTGAGTTTAAGGTGACGCTTATGTGGCCTAAAACACAAGTACAGGAACTTACTCCACTTTTGCGGTTGGCTGAACAAACCCGTGCGGAAGCGTGGGGGCCGCGTTGCCATGAAACACAGTGGTTTACTCTCGAACCGTTTTTACGTGATGGTGATAGCCCTATACACAATACCAAAGCTAGGGACGTGCTTTTTGGTCATTACTACCTGAACTTCAAACAAAAAGCAGTACCGAACAGACTTCCAACGGGTCAAGTAACGTACACCGGAAAACCGGGGCTTATCGGGCCCTATAACGAGGATTTGCTAAGTACCGACATGTATGCTGGGTGTACCGCGCGTGTGTCAGGCATTATGTTCGCTACTGAGTATTCAGGTAAACGGTTCATCTCGACACGCCTGAATAACATTCAAAAGGCCGCAGATGGTGAGCGTATTGGTGGTGGTGGCCGTCCTGACGCGCGATCACAGTTTGATCCTTTGAGCAGCGTCCCCCAAGCCGGGGGTAGCATGTTGCCCCAAACTAACCCCTTTGGCGGCGTCACGTTCTAACTTAGTGGACTTGGGGGCTGTACCGTGCAAGAGTTGCGCACACATCTAGACTTTGAGACGCGAAGTCTCGCCGATCTACCAAAAGTCGGTGAACACGCGTACTCAAAGCATTGGACTACTGCGCCATTGATGCTCACGTACGGTACAGCCCCTAAAGGCGTTATACCAAACTTTGACTTGATTGATTTTTTCGACATAGACGGTTACGCACAAAGTATATACCCCCGCTCGATTGCACCCGAGTATGAAGACTTTAAAGTACCTTGTCCGCAGCCAATATATGACGCTGTTGTACGTGGCGATACGTTCGTAGCACACAACGCTCGTTTTGAGCAAGTAATATACTACTACATTTGTCACCTACGTTGGGGGTGGCCACTACCTAAGAAATGGTCATGTACCGCCGCACGTGCACGGTATAACGGGTTACGTGCCAGCCTAGACGGTGTTGGCAGCGATCTAGAATTACACGTACAAAAAGATGCACGTGGCAAGGAGTTTATAAATAATTTTTGTAAGCCGCGTAAATATAAAGGTCGCAAAGCCGACGGTGTTATTAAAGACTTATGGTTTGAGCCGTGGGAAAACCCTGAGGGTTGGGCAATCGGTAAACAGTACTGCATAACTGACGGTATTGCAGAAGCGGAAGTTGACGCCATCCTGCCAGACCTGCCAGAGTTTGAACAAATAGCATGGGAATGGGATTTTGATATTAACACACGTGGCGTGCCGATAGATATACCATGTGTACAAAACGCTATCGAGTTTTCGGATCATTTCACAAACGAGGCAGTGACAGAGTTTGAACGCATTACGTCGTTAAGACCGACACAACGTGATAGGGTGCTAGAATACTTGCAACAACGTGACGAAGTGGATAACTTAGGTGATTTACGTTCAAAAACTTTAAAGCGCTTAGTACTAGACGAGTTTCCCGAGGACTTACGGCGTGTTATAAAGATACGTCTTGACTGTTCTTTGGCCAGTATCAAAAAACTTGAAACGATGGTTCGTTGTACTGACGATGACGGACGTGCGCGCGGAATACATTTATATGGTGGCGCGCACACCATGCGGTGGTCCGCAAAACGTGTACAAACCCAAAATATGAAGCGCGGTAACTCCAAAGTACAGAAACGCGTGTTCAATTTTTTTGAAAGCCTTGTCTGGAGTGAACCTAAGCCACTCCTAGGCCCCAAGGGGAAACCTCTCCTTAGCCTATTAGATGAGGCTGGGGACCACAAAGTCCCGGCGTGGCAGCTTGATGCCAATTTGCGGTTTTTCAGTCCCCTTGGAGACCTTTCGCAATCCATGCGGGGGTTTATCAAGGCTCCGGAAGGGTACCGGATCATATCGGCCGACTATGCCCAAATTGAGGCCCGCGTGTTGCTTTGGTTGGCTAGGGATGGAGATAAATTGCAGGCTTTCCGGGACAAAATGGACCCGTATTGTCTGTTCGCCAGCGTTATGTATGGCGTACCTTACGCTGACTTTTTTGAGTACGTTGATGGAAAACGTCAAGTAAAAGAAAAGTACAAGTTTATGCGTCAAATCTGCAAATCTGCAGTATTGGGTTGCGGATTTGGTTTAGGTGGCAAAAAGTTTCAAGAGTATTGTGACAACTCAGATATAATAATCACACAAGAACAGTCAAAAGAAACTGTCGAGGCTTGGCGCGGCAATAACGAAAAAACTGTAAAACTGTGGTCGCGAGTTGAACAGGCTGCAATACATTCCGTGCTGAACGAAGGTGAACGTGTTTGTATTGGCGGTACAGGTGTAGTTTACTATGTCGAGCGATATGACGAAGTACGTTACTGGTTACGCTGTCAGTTGCCTAGCGGTCGCTGCATAAGTTACTACAGACCAAAAGTCGAAAGCCGCATAGTATGGAATAGGGCAAAAGACGTACTTTCTTTCCGCACTGAGTGGGTTGGTAAATCTTTTCGTGAAACCACATACGGCGGTAAGTTAGTTGAAAATATGGTACAAGCGATTGCGCGAGATGTTATGGTGCAAGGCGGGCTAGTTGCAGAACAGCACGGCTATAAAGCCATTATGCTAGTACATGATGAAATTGTTACTTTAGTGCCTAGGGGTTTTGGGTCAGCGAATGATCTATGTAGGCACTTATGTACACAAAAGGAATGGGTGACAGACTTACCCATAGAGGCAGAGGGTGCAGAGATGGAAAGGTACGGAAAATGACGACAGAATATGTTTCTACACGAAAAGTAGACGTAAATAGTTCTGCTTTTAAACTTGCTTTTAGTGTGCTTATAGGTCGTAAACCTGTAGGTGCTGGAGATGGAAATACTTATATTGTTTCCCCACCTACGGAAACTACGTTTCGGGATGCAATTTTAACGTATCTTGAGACGCTAGATGTACAAAACTGGAAACTGTGGGAAGGTAACCATATGCCTCCTATTTTTGGGGTGGTAGTCAAAGTTAAGTTTAGAAACGGCGGCGAGTTAGTGGGTATGTCGCATCACTTTCGTTGGGATCATCGTATTCCGCAAAGTCTTTTACATCCACACGATATTGTAGCATACCAAACCATACAGGATACAGAAAAATGACGACAGAATATAAACAGGGCACTTTGTACGTTGTCGAACTCGATGAAATAGACTGGTACTATGAAACAGCCGATAAACCGATAGAAGACGCAAGAGAACACATACGTAAAAAGTACCGTAATGCTGCACGCACAAACAAATGCTTACACATTGTTATATTTGTAACGCCAGATGCTTTGTTTCCGTTATCGGAAAACAAAGACCGTCACCGTGTATATTTGCACAGTTTTGTAGATGCTGAGCGTACATATACGTTCAAGCACAGTCTGGATTGCCAGATTGAGCCACATGTATTTGATGCCACCGACGCTAAAGGTCAGCAGCAGCTCATTGATGAATGTATTAAGCATGCTTTAGATACTTTACGTGAAGCACGTATAACTAAATGCGATATTAAAGTATTCAGCGGTAAAACATTGATCAGGCATAACCGCATCAATACCAACTTAACAGGGGGTGAGTGACATGACTAAAGGCAATGAATTGAGAAACGAAAAAATAATTAACCGTCGCAAGTACAGTAAAATGAGTTACACTAAGATTGCGAACGAACTAAACATAACACGCGGTACTGTTGCTGGTGTTATAAATAGATGGGAGCATGAACAGGAGTATCCCGACATGGCGAAGAAAGAACGTACTGCTAAAAGGGAAGCCTTAATAAAGCGTGCTCAAGAGTTACGTGATAAAGGGTTTACTTTAAAGGAAATATCAAAATCACTAAACATAGGTTCTGAGGAGTACGGACACATTCAAGTACATAGAATGCTAAAGAAAGCAAAAGTGGCGACATGAGAAAAGTGCTGGAAAATAAAATAGAAAACCGCTTCAAAACGTTGTTTGAAGCGCATGGTTTTAAGGTACTCAAGTTTACCTGTCCCGGCACAATAGGCGTACCAGATAGGTTAACTTGAGTA
>JBIPLJ010000142.1:0-3748 GCA_044368415.1 Burkholderiaceae bacterium | reverse complement strand
GTTGGTCTTCTTGCGTCAGAACAGGCAGGCTACATCACAGGCCAGACCATTAGCATCACGGGAGGGCTGGGATAAGCCACCCTAATTGCCAACAGGCTGGGACGATTTGCTGATGATTTGGCGTTCCAGATTACCGACCCAGCTATTGTAATTGGGATGTATCGAAGTCCCGTCATAATTGAGGTTCGTGCTCTTTACGTAGCCTATCGAGAAACGATGCGTGTCATAGCTGACATCCACGACGGCCTGATGCGAGCGCAAATCCAAGGTTGCCTGAATCAGTCCAGGGCGAAGTACTTGAGTTTTCCAGCCCAAATCAGATGCGGCAGCGCGAATTTGTTCACCGCGCCGCGCCACATTAGCCCCACCCAGAAACTCGCCACGAACTTCGTTCTTGATTGGCGCGGTTCTGCCACAGCCGGTCAGCCCGGCCATGACGAATAAGCCCATGAACACTTTGCGTCGGTGCATCAGCATATCCGGTTCTCCTCAATCTCTCGTCTACTAACTTCAGCACATATCCGCGATGATCAGTTACTCCGCAGCAACGGCAGAGAGGGCGATGGATGGTCTGGCCTCTGGCATGGCGGGACCCATGCCCCACCGATGTAGTATTGAAAGTACATGATATATGCATTTGAAGGAGAAGATTGGCAGAACGGCGCGCGGGTCGCCACGAAGATTTCCGGCCAACATGTTGATGATTCCATCACGCATCCATAGCGTGTTGCGTGGCGCCATGAACAGGCTGCGCAAGACGGGATCGTTGATGCGGTAAATCAGCCATCCGATGCGATCCATGGCGCGCGCAAGCTCACGATTCGTACGCTCGGCCAGTTTCATGCCGCGTGCCCTGTTATCAAGCCATACATTCGCGGTTTCAGCCCCAAGTTCCCCGGCAGTCATGGCCATCAATACGCCTGTTGAAAACATCGGATCGACAAAACCATAAGCATCGCCGATCATCAGAAAGCCATCACCATGACCCTGCCGTGCACGGTAACTATAGTTACCCGTACTGTAGATTTCTGAGGCTATGCTAGCACCTGCCATGCGGGCGGAAACAGTCGGGCTGCTTGCGATACGGGCACGAAAAATGTCTTTTGCGCTGCCGTCGCGCCCCTTCCATGCGGCTTGATTGCCAACGAAGCCAACACTCATTGTCTCGCCAGGCAAGGGGATGAGCCAAAACCAACCATCTTCAGCCAGATGGATGCTGATATAACCATCCAGATCACCTTCACGTCGCTGCACACCAGTAAAATGGGCATACATGGCCGCTGTGTTATTATGTTTATTGCTATCCTTGACGCGCATTTTGCCAGCAAGGAAAGTATCCCGCCCCGAAGCATCCAGCACATAACGCGGCCTATATTCGATCCTTTCGCCATTTTCACCTTTGGCAATGACGCAGGACCGATCACCACTCACACCCAGTTGAACATCGACAACTTTGGTATTTTCGTAAGCCTTGGCACCAAGCCTAGTGGCATTTGCAAAGAGCAGGGCGTCAAATTCCGATCGCCGAACCTGCCAAGCATGCGTGCGGCTTCTATTGAGCGCCTGAGCGAACGGGAAGGCGCAACTGCGTCCGGTGCGGTCCGAAACGAATTCAGCCCCCGGCTTATGAACACCGATACCGCGAACTTCATCCATGACCCCCAAGCGTTCCATGATGTCCAAATTGCGTGGTAAAAGACTCTCGCCAATATGAAAGCGAGGATGGCTTTCCTTTTCTAGCAACACGACCGAGCGACCATTTTTGGCCAAAAAAGCCGCCGCAGTGGAGCCGGCCGGACCGCCGCCGATCACCAGGACATCAGGCGAAGATATGGGATCCATCTTTGCTATCTTCTCCAAACTGCGTGATACCAGATATGATAACAAAACATTCAAGAAGTAGAACCGCGCGGAAATGCCTCATCAGTTTCGGGGGACGCGATGCGCGATGCAGCCACCTCTTCAGTACGACAGTCCTCACCAACAGCCATGGCTGTAAAAATTGCACGATCAGCATTCTTTGAATTTCAGTCGATCATCGCAAAGCGGATGAGATGGAGGGATTATTAAATAGTTCGATGATTTTTTGCGGGTAGGCCGCCTCGACCTCGGCTCTCGCCGCAGACACTGGAAGTATTGCTGCACCACCCAAGGTTTCCGCGCCCCGAATGCGGTTCTCACCTAATAGGCGCCCTTCCCTGTCTCGCACCGCGACATGCATATCGAACTCCAGACCAGTCCGGGAATAGGTATCAGATTTCCATTCCTTGATTCCCACCATAACCGACCTGTTGCTGCCGTAAGAAAGGACTCTCTGGCTTGCGCTATTGGTATCCAGATTAATGGGTAGCGTCACTGGAATTACCTGGGCGCCGTTACGCTCTAAAGCTGTGGTAATGGTACCGCGGATATCGTCCGCCAAAGGCTGTCCGGACGCGGTATTAATATCCCATGGATTTCCAAATCCCGCTCGCTGCAAACCCACGAACGTGCCAGCTTTACGGCCATTGACCACATAAGGGCGCTGATCTTGAACCCCTACCGCTATCGACGAGACAGTCGCTGCTTGCACGGGTAATGTCAGCCCCCTTTGTGCGTATTGATGGGTATTACCAACCGCGCATCCCGTCAGCGCAATGAGCGCCAAACAAAATAACGGACGTAAAAATGCGTTCATTGCGCCCCCCCCCATGCTTCGCGGAAGCTTACCATAAGCCAATTACGGCAAAAATGACCATCCTTTTCACGGCAAACGTTCGTCGGTTGGCGTAAGCTTTTTTTACTGAAGATCGGCCTTGTCCTGCCCCCTAAAAACTGCTCCATGGTTTTCTTAGAATGAGTGGGGGGTATTTGATGGCGCGCCAGCGTTATTCAGATGTGCGCCAGTTAGGTGCCTTCCCTTCGGCTAAGGATTATCCAATAGGTCGAAACACGGAATTATTGTTGTTTATAGTAGACGTAGTTGTTATGATATAGCATGAATCAGCGAATGGCTCCGCAATCCAAAAATAGCCACTCCGGAAGGCCTACGCGCTACAGCAAAGAAATTAGCGACGCTTTGGTTAAAGCCATGGCAACGGGGCTCAGCCTAGAAGCTGCAGCCGCTTCCATTGGTGTTTCTGCGCGCGCAGCTTTTGACTGGCAGAACCGACATCCAGAATTTCTGCAGGCCGTTCAGGAGGGCCGACAGCAGGCTTTGTTGTTCTGGGAGCGTAAGGCAATTGCCATGGCTGCAGGCGCTCCTGGCAATGCCCAACTGGTCATGCTGGCCCTCAAGAACCGATCCCGGGCAGCTTCTGGCTGGCATGACGCACAGCGGCTTGAGCATACCGGCGGCGATGGTGGGGCCATTCAGACTGAAACCCGCACGGTCATCGATGCCTCTGCTCTTGATTCTGCGGCCAGGGCTGCGTTGCGGGCCGCGATGCTTACGCTGAAGGCCGGCGTTGGATGATATAGACCAGGGTGTCAAGCGATTTCGCAGCTAGCCTTCGGGCCCAAGGTCGCCTGCATAGGGCGCAGCCGTCAGGCGTGGGCGCCTAAGCTCATCCCTGGATGCTACCTATGTGTTACCTAGCGTTTTTTCGGCGCCTTGAATTTTGCCCTTAGTCTATTGAAAAGATTGGCGGACCCGAAAGGATTCGAACCTTCGACCTTTGCCTTCGGAGGGCAACGCTCTATCCAGCTGAGCTACGGGTCCCCGAGCAGGCTTCTACCCCGGCAGCGACGCCGGGGGAAGGGCTTTCGC
>JBIPLJ010000115.1:0-3789 GCA_044368415.1 Burkholderiaceae bacterium | reverse complement strand
CTCGACCGGATGGACCTCGACCCGGTGGCCGTGTCCGACACCATCGGCGTGCTCCTGAAGTACCACGAGGACATCGCCCGGATGCAGGGCGGCGAGGCGCAGCGGCTGCTTCAGGAACTCGCGACCGCCGCTGGCCGCGACTGAGCCGATGACCGCCCCGACCGCCGCTTCGGGCTCGCTGGCCCGCAACGTGGTCGTCTTCGCGCGCGTGCTGCGGGCGAGCGGGCTGCCGGTCGGGATCGACCGCGTGATCGCCGCGGTGCACGCGCTCGACGCGGTCGGGCTCGCGCGGCGCGAGGACGTCCGCGCGGCGCTTGCGGCGACGCTCGTCAGCCGGCGCGAGCACCTCCTGCTGTTCGACGCCGCATTCGATGCGTTCTGGCGCGATCCGAAGCTCGTCGAGCGGATGATGGCGGCGCTGCTGCCGAAGATCTCCGGTCGCGGCCGACCGCCGAAGGATGCCAAGCGTCCGGCGAGGCTCGAGCAGGCGCTCGCCGGGCGCCCGCCGCCGCCCGAGGCGCCGCGCGATGCGGGCGGCCAAGAGCATACGATCGACGCGATGATGACCTGGTCGGAGCGCGAGCGCCTGAAGGCGCGCGACTTCGATTCGATGACGGTCGAGGAGTTCCGCGAGGCCTGCCGTCTGGCGCGCGAGCTGCCTGCGCCGGTCGACCCGGTGCCGGTCCGGCGCTGGCGCACCGCGGCGCATGGGACGATCGACCTGCGCGCGACGCTGCGGCACATGGCCCGCGATCCATCGCTCGCGACCGTGCTGCGCCGCGAACGGCGCGAGCGGCCCGCACCGCTGGTGGTCCTGTGCGACATCTCCGGCTCGATGGACCGCTACGCGCGCGTGATGCTCCACTATGCGCACACACTGATGCAGGACCGGCCGCGGGTGTCGGTGTTCACCTTCGGCACGCGACTGACCAACGTGACGCGCGCGATGCGCCAGCGCGACCCGGACGAGGCGCTGTCAGGCGCCTCGCGCGCCGTCGAGGACTGGAGCGGCGGCACCCGGATCGGACCGTCGATTCAGGCGTTCAACCGGCTGTGGGCGCGACGCGTGCTGACGGGCAACGCGGCCGTGCTGCTGGTGACCGACGGACTCGACCGGGCCGACGACGGCTCGCTCGGCGAGGCCGCCGCGACGCTGGCGCGCTTCGCCCGGCGCGTGGTCTGGCTCAACCCGCTGCTGCGCTACGACGGCTTCGAGCCCCGTGCGGCCGGCGTACGGGCGCTGCTGCCGCATGTGGATCGGCATCTTCCCGTGCATTCCCTGGACCGTCTGCGTGATCTCGGCCGTGCGCTGACCGAGGGCGCCGGGCCGCGGCCGCGCCGGCGCTGACCTCCTGGAGACCCACGCGATGCGGATGACCGACCGGATCGAGTTCGACGGCCAGGGTGGCACCGCGGGCGTCGGCACGGGCGTGACCGCGGTCCGCCCGACGCCGGCGGAGGGCGGCACGCTGCTGGACTACGATGTCACCACGACGACCGATGGCACGCTTGCCCGGACCGGCTCGTAATTGATGGACCTGCTGGCGCGCTGACCCGCGCCGCGAGGAGCGAAGGATGGACAGTCTCGATCTGCGGGTACTCGGACAGGCGCGCGACTGGGTGAACGAAGGCCGCCGCGCCTGGCTGGTGACGGTGGCCGAGACCTGGGGCTCGGCGCCCCGTCCGCCCGGCGCGCTACTGTGCCTGCGCGACGACGGCCTGGTGGTCGGCTCGGTGTCGGGCGGCTGCGTCGAGGACGACCTGATCGACCGCGTACGCCACGGCGAGCGCGTCGACAGCCCGTCGACGATCGTCTACGGCGTCTCCAAGGAGGAGGCCGCCCGCTTCGGCCTGCCCTGCGGCGGCACGCTGCGCCTGGTGCAGGAGCCGCTCTCCGACGCCTCATGGATCGACGCGCTCCTCGAGCGCACTGCCCGGCACGAGCTGGTCGCGCGCCAGGTCGACCTCGCCACCGGTGCGGTGACGCTCGAGTCCGGCCGTCGCGGCGAGGCCTTCGAGTTGGCCGACGACACGATGCGCCAGGTCTTCGGGCCGCGCTGGCGGATGCTGGTGATCGGCGCCGGGCAGCTCTCACGCGTGCTCGCCGAGATGGCGCTCGCCCTCGACTTCGAGGTCATCGTCTGCGACCCGCGCGAGGAGTACCACCTGACCTGGGACGTGCCGGGCACGACCTTCACAACCGAGATGCCCGACGACGCCGTGCTGCGTCTGGAGCTTGATGCCCACAGCGCGGTGGTCGCGGTGACTCACGATCCCAAGCTCGACGACATGGTGCTGCTCGAGGCACTGAAGTCGCCGTGCTTCTATGTCGGAGCGCTGGGCTCGCGTGGCAACACCGCCAAGCGCCGCGAGCGTCTGAAGCTCTTCGACCTGGGCGACGCCGAGATCGCACGGCTGCATGGCCCGATCGGGCTGGACATCGGCAGCCGCACGCCGGCCGAGATCGCGGTGTCCATCCTCGCCGAGATCGTCGCGGTCAAGAATGGCGTGACGCTGCTGCAGAAGAAGCCGACCGATGCCGGTGGCGAAGCGAGCGAGTGCGCGGTCGCCGGGATCGGCTGACCGACGGAGGCACCCGCTCCGCCCAAAAAAACGCCGGCCACCCGCGACGGGATGGCCGGCCGAAACAGGCTGCCGATGGAGCGGAACCGTGAACCCGTCCAGAGAACGGGCCCCATCACGGAGACCACTTCGACCGCCAGACCCGAGTCTATCGGCGCCATGTGTCGGCGGCATGACCCATGCTGGGTCCGGCGGTCGCAGGACTGATTTTTCGGAATGCGCACCAAGCATAGAGCCGAGGTCAGCGTCAGGCTGCGCTTCGCCGACGACGCCCGGATCGGCCCGGGCAAGATCGCCCTGCTCGAGGGGGTCGGCCGCAGCGGGTCGATCGCCGCGACAGAGCGCGACATGAACATGTCGTACCGGCGGGCCTGGCTGCTGATCGACTCGCTGAGCCGGATGTTCGACGAACCGGTCGTGTTCGCAAGCCCCGGGGGGGGCGAACGGCGGCGGTGCCGAGCTGAGTCGCGGGCGTGCCGCCGCGCCCGGAGCCCGAAGTCGGATCCGGCGAGCGTCCGGGTCAGCGCACCCGGGGTGCGAACGCCGTCGCGCGCTCGTCGAGCGCGGTCGCCTTGAGCATTGCGAACACCTCGTCGCCGGCGTCCAGCGCGAGCTCGTCGATCGCCTTTCGTGTGACGAGCGCCACCAGCCTGCCCTCGCCGCGCAGCGCGATCTCGACCCGTGCGGTCGGCCCGTCCTCGACGACGATCGATCGGATCGTGCCGAGCAGCACAGTCCGGAAGCTGACGTCGCGCGGCCGCTGCACGGCGAGCGCCACATCGGTCGCACGCACCAGCACGCGATGCATGTCGCCCGGCCGGCCGACGCGTCCGGGAACGCTGATCGGGCCGGCCGGATGGTCGAGCGCGGTCAGCCCGTACGCGGCGTCGTGGCCTGCCACGCGCGCCTCGATCACCGAGACCGCGCCGAAGCCGGCCGAAGCGCCACCGGGCGCAAGGACCTCGCCCGGAGCGCAGCTGGCCACCACCGCACCGTCCTCGAGCACCACCACCTCGCGGGCGATGCGGGCGACCTCATCCACCGCATGCGAGACGTAGACGATCGGCCAGTCCAGGGTATCGCGCAGCCGCTCGACGTACGGCATGATCTCTCGCCGTCGTTCGAAGTCGAGCGCGGACAGCGGCTCGTCGAGCAGCAGCACCCGCGGCCCGGCGAGCAGCGCGCGGCCGATCGCGACGCGCTGGC
>JBIPLJ010000090.1:0-12320 GCA_044368415.1 Burkholderiaceae bacterium | reverse complement strand
ATCGCCAACCTCGCCAGATCTGCAGGAAAACCAGCCTACATTTTCTCATTCCTGCAGATCCAGCGCACGCCTATCGCTTCGAAACCCGCATCAATGCTCGGTCTTCGGGTTGTTCAGGGCGGACTACCAAGCCTCCCGCCCCGCGCCGTGGGGGCTACGTTGCCCTCGCTCAACCAGGGCGCGGAAGTGCTGCTTCAGCGTATTGCGGCTGCTGCCGGTTAACCGGATAGCGTCGGCCATGGTGATGCGGCCGTGCTCACGCGCGAACTCGACGATCTGCAGCGACAATTCAGGCAGAGCCGCCAGTACCAGCTTCTCGCGCTCGATCTCCCGATTCAATCGTCTTACCTGCTCGGCCAGCGATCGCAGGAAGAACTTCAACCAAGGTTGCCAGTTCGGCGCCTCACGGCGGATGGTGCCTTGGGTCTGGCGCAGCGCCAGGTAGTAGGCCTCCTTGCTCTGCGCCACCACGCTCTCCAAGGAGCTGTAGGGCACGTAGGCATAGCCGGCTTGCAGCAGCAGTAAGGTGTTCAGCGCCCGGCTCATGCGCCCGTTGCCATCTTGGAACGGGTGGATCTCCAGGAACACCACCACCCACAGGCCGATCAGCAGCAGCGGATGCGCACGCCCAGCGTCGCGCTCCTCGTCGAACCAGGTCACGAGTTCGTTCATCAGCCGCGGCGTGTTGAACGGGGTAGCCGTCTCGAAGACCACGCCGAGCTGCTTGCCGTTCTCGTCGAACGCAACCACGCTGTTGGTGGATGTCTTGTAGTGGCCGCGGTGCCAGGCGTCCTTCTCGCTGTTGATCATCAGGTCGCGGTGCAGTTGCTTGATGTGATTCTCGGTCAGGGCGATGTCCTGCCATGACGTGAACACCCTCTCCATGACCTTGGCGTAGCCCGCCACCGCCTGCTCGTCGCGGGTGCTGAACGTGTGGGTCTGCGGGTTGGACAGCAGGCGCTCGACGTCGCGGTCGGACAGCCTGCCACCCTCGATGCGGGCGGATGAGCCGATACTCTCGATGGTGGCCACTCGCAGCAGTGCGGACAGCCGATCCGGCGCCAGCGTGCCCAGTGCTCTCCAGGCAGCCTCGAACTCGATGATGCTGGCAACGAGGCCCAGAATCTCAGGGGTGATCTGAATGGTGACCGATTGGGTCATCGTATTGGATGGCACGCCATTCAGACGCCCATTGGCACCCATTTCGGGCCGCCATCAAGTCAACGCTGGATCAGCAGATTCACCGAGACCCGAAGTCTCCCGCGTTCATGCGGGTTCGCAAGTCACAAGCGGGCCGGCCTGAGGCGCCCTGGAGCCCCTACATCAGCACAATGTCGTACTGCTCCTGCGAGTACAGCCCCTCGACACGCAGCGAGATCGGTTTGCCAATCTGGTCGCCCACCGCCGCGAGGTGCTGCGACTCTTCCTCCAGGAACAGGTCGATCACCGACTGCGAAGCAAGGATGCGGAACTCGCGCGGATTGAACTGCCGAGCCTCGCGCTGGATCTCGCGCATGATCCCGTAGGCGACGGTGCGCGCGGTCTTGGTGTCGCCCTTGCCGCCGCAGGTCGCGCAGGGCTCGCACAGCACATGGGCCAGCGACTCGCGCGTGCGTTTTCGGGTCATCTCCACCAGCCCGAGCGAAGTGAAGCCGTTGACCGAGGACTTGGTGCGGTCGCGCGCGAGGGCTCGACGCAGCTCGGTCAGCACCGCCTCCCGATGCTCGGCGCTGCCCATGTCGATGAAGTCGATGATGATGATGCCACCGAGGTTGCGCACCCGCAGTTGGCGGGCGATGGCATGCGCGGCCTCGAGGTTGGTGCGGAAGATGGTGTCGTCGAAGTTGCGGCCACCGACATAGCCGCCGGTGTTGACGTCGATCGTCGTCAAGGCTTCGGTCTGGTCGATGATCAGGTAGCCGCCGGACTTCAGGTCAACGCGGCGCGCAAGCGCGCGTTCGAGCTCCTCCTCGACGCCGTGCAGATCGAAGAGCGGGCGCTCGCCGCCGTAGCGCTTGAGCTTGGGCAGCAGCAAGGGCATGTAGACGGTGGCGAAGGCTTGCAGCTCCTCGAGCGCGTCTGGCGCGTCGACCAACACGGCACCGGTCTGCTCGCTGGCGATGTCGCGCAGCACCCGTTGCATCAGGCTCAGCTCCTGGTAGAGCAGCGCCGGCGCGCTGTGGGTCTTGCTGCCCTCGAGGATCTGCTTCCAGCGCGTGCGCAGGTAGCCGATGTCGGCGAGCAGCGAGGCCTCGTCGGCATCCTCGGCCATCGTGCGGATGATGAAGCCGCCGGTCTCGTCCGACGGCTTCAGGCGCTCGATCTTGCCACGCAGCGCGGCCCGCTCGGCCTCGCTGCCAATGCGCTGCGAGACGCCGATGTGTGGGTCCTGCGGCAGGTAGACGAGCAGGCGGCCCGCGATGCTGATCTGAGTCGACAGCCGCGCGCCCTTGGTGCCGATCGGGTCCTTGATGACCTGCACGAGCAGCGGCTGGCTCTCGTACAGGAGCTTCTCGATCGGGGCGGGACGCTCGCTGCCGCGGGTCTGCCAGAGGTCGGCGACGTGCAGGAACGCGGACCGCTCGAGGCCGATATCGATGAACGCGGACTGCATGCCGGGCAGCACGCGCGCCACGCGCCCGAGGTAGACGTTACCCACCAGCCCGCGCGTGGCGACGCGCTCGAGGTGCAGTTCCTGCACGGCACCCTGCTGCACCAGCGCCACCCGCGCCTCGAAGGGCGTGACGTTCACCAGGATGTCTTCGGTCATCGAGCGTCGTCCTGAGCGGGGCTCGCCGTCGTCTGGGGCGCGGTGCCGGCACGCTGCGTCGCCGCAAGCTCCGGGCGCAGCAGTGTTGCGGTCTCATGCAGAGGCAGCCCCATGATACCGGAGTGACTGCCCTCGATCCGCCGCACGAAGGCCGCCGCGCGGCCCTGGATCGCATAGCCGCCAGCCTTGCCTCGGGGCTCGCCACAGGCGACGTAGGCCTCAACCTCGGCGTCGGAGAGCCGCGCGAAGCGCACCCGCGACACCTGCACGAGGTGCTCGATGCGGGCACCGCGCACCACCGCGAGCGCGGTCAGCACGCGATGCCCGCGGCCCGACAGCAGCCGCAGCATGCGCCGGGCGTCGGCGTCGTCGGCCGGCTTGCCGAGGATCGTCCCGCCGACCGCGACGGTGGTGTCGGCCACGAGGATCGGGGCGGCCGGCAGCGCACGTGCTGCGAGCCGCTCGCGGGCGGCCTGCGCCTTGGCGAGCACGACCCGCTCGACGTACTGCGTGGGCGACTCGCCGACACGCACCGCCTCGAGCGCCTCGGCATCCTCCTCGGGGCCGGCCAGCAGCAGCGCGAAGCGCAGCCCGATCTGCTCGAGCAGCGCCTGGCGGCGGGGGCTCTGCGAGGCGAGCCACACGAAGGGCGCAGCGGGGAGGTCGGTCGTCATCGGGGTCGCGGTCGTCATCGTAGGCCTGCGGCAGTGCCGCGCCCGCGTGGCGGGGGAACGGTCGGTGGGTGGCGGTCCCCGCGACGGGCCGGTCGGCTCATTCGCGGTGGTAGGGATGCCCGCCCGTGATCGTCCACGCGCGGTACAGCTGCTCGGCGAGCAGCACGCGCACCAGCGCGTGCGGCAGCGTCATCGACGACAGCCGCAGCGACTCGTCGGCCTGCGCCTTGAGCTCCGGGTCGATGCCGTCGGGACCGCCGATCACGATGGCGACCGGGCGCGCGTCGCGCTGCCAGGCCGAGAGGCGTGCGGCGAGTTTCGGGCTGTCGAGGTCGGTGCCGCGCTCGTCGAGCACCACCAGCCGGGCGCCGGCGGGTAGCGCATCGCGGATGCGCTGCGCCTCGCGCGCCATGCAGCGCGCCGCGCCGCCGCCGGACTCGCGCGGCTCGGCCTTGACCGGCTTCCAGTCGATGCGCAGCTCCGGTGGCATGCGCCGCGAGTAGGTGTCGACCGCAGTGTCGACCCAGTCGGGCATGCGCATGCCGACCGCGATCACGCGCAGCAGCATCGCGTCGCGCGGCGGGCTGGGGCCGAGGGTCTCAGGCGGCCGCGCGGCCGACGCCGCCCGGGGCGCCGAGCTTGACCCGGACCGGCTTGCCGCCCCAGATCTCCTCGAGCTTGTAGTAGGCCCGGATGTTCGGCTGCATGATGTGGACGACGATGTCGCCGAGGTCCACCAGTACCCACTCGCCGGTGTCCTCCCCCTCGACCGAGATCACATGGCCGCCCTTCTCGCGGACCTTGTCGCGCACGCTGGAGGCAAGTGAGCGCGTCTGCCGGTTGGAGGTGCCGCTGGCAATCACCACGCGGTCGAAGAGGCTGGTGAGCCCCGTGGTGTTGTAGACCTCGATGTCCTGCGCCTTGACGTCCTCGAGGGCGTCGATCACCAGGCGCTGCAGTGTCTTCAGATCCATCCGTTCATGTTCCTCAAGGCTGTCGATACAGCCTGTTCGAGCCAATATAGTCGAGAACCGCGGGGGGCAACAGCCCGTCCGGGCGCTCGCCGCGTTGAAGCTGGGCCCGCAGCGCGGTGGCCGACACCGGTACCGCGGGCATGCTGAAGAGGACGATCGAACCGGCCTGGGCCTCGGGCAGCGACTGCCGCCCGCGCGCCGCGAGCTCGGCCTCGAGTGCTGCGGGCAGGCCGTCGAGCCCGACGCGCTCGCGCTGGGTGGCGGCCACGTGTGCGAGATCGAACAGCTCGTGCCAGCGGTGCCAGGTGGGCAGGTTGCGAAGCTGGTCGCTGCCGAGGATCAGCACCAGCATGACCGCCTCGCCGAGCTCGGCGCGCAACTCGGCCAGCGTGTCCACGGTGTAGGTCGGTCCGTCACGCCGCACCTCGCGGTCATCGACCACCAGGCGCTCGTTCGCGGGTAGACCGGCCAGCGCGAGCCGCGTCATCTCTAGGCGCTGCGCCGAGCTAGAACCGGCACCCGCCTTCTGCCACGAGCGGCCGGTCGGCAACAGACGCACCTCGTCGAGCGCGAACGCATCGCGCGCGGCCCGCGCGAGCGCCAGGTGGCCGACGTGCGGTGGATCGAAGGTGCCGCCGACCAGGCCGATGCGGCGGCGCGCCGCCACCGGCGTCGCCACCTATACCCAGTCCCGCGGGCGCAGGAAGTCGGTGTAGAGCTGCGCCTCGGGCGTGCCCGGCTCGGGTTGCCACATGTAGCGCCACTTCACGACCGGCGGCATCGAGCACAAGATCGACTCAGTGCGCCCGCCCGACTGCAGCCCGAACAATGTGCCGCGGTCGAAGACCAGGTTGAACTCGACGTAGCGTCCGCGCCGGTAGGCCTGGAAGTCGCGTTCGCGCTCTGTGAATGGCGTGTCCATGCGCTGCTCGACGATCGGCAGGTAGGCCTCGAGGAAGGCGTCGCCCACCGAGCGGGTCATCGCGAACGAGCGCTCGAAGCCGAGCTCGGAAAAGTCGTCGTAGAAGATGCCGCCGACGCCGCGCGGCTCGCTGCGGTGCTTGAGATAGAAGTACTCATCGCACCACTTCTTGAAGCGCGGATGCAGCTCGGCACCGAAAGGCTCGAGCGCCCGCCGGCACACCGAGTGAAAGCGCACCGCGTCCTGCTCGAAGCCGTAATAGGGCGTGAGGTCCATGCCGCCGCCGAACCACCAGACCGGCTCGGCGTCCGGCGTGCCGGGGGGCGAGCCGGGGCGCGCGGCTGCGATGAAGCAGCGTACGTTCAGGTGGACGGTGGGCACGTACGGATTGCGCGGATGCAGCACCAGCGACACGCCCATCGCCTCGAATGCGCGGCCGGCGAGGCCCTGGCGGTGCGCCGACGCCGACGCCGGCAGCGTGTCGCCGGTGACGTGTGAGAACAGCACGCCGGCGCGCTCGAAGACGCGGCCCTCTTCGAGCACGCGGCTGATGCCGCCGCCGCCTTCGGGCCGGTCCCAGCGGTCGGTCGCGAAGGGCGTGCCGTCGACCCTCTCGAGGCCGGCGACGATGCGGACCTGCAGGCCCTGCAGGAAGGCGTGCACCGCCGCGGTGTCGACGGTGTCGGTGGCGGGGCTGCGGTCGCTCATCGCGGGCTCTCCGGGTGGACGGGGGGGCGGGCGCGCGGCCTCAGCCGCGCTTGGCCGAGCCGGGCCGGCGCATCAGCGCGCGGTGGCCGATGTCGCGGCGGTGCTGCATGCCGTCGAAGCGGATGCCGTCGATCACAGCGTGGGCGCGCGCTTGCGCGACCCGCACCGAGTCGCCCAGGCCGGTGACGCACAGCACGCGGCCGCCATGGGTGGTGAGTGTGCCGTCGGTGAGCGCGGTGCCGGCGTGGAACACGAAGCAGTCGTCGGAGATCGCGGCACGCTGCCCGACCCCTTTGATGATGTCGCCGCGCCGGGGTTCGTCGGGATAGCCATGCGCGGCCAGCACCACGCCGAGCGCGGTGCGCCGGTCCCATTCGATCTCGGCGCGGTCGAGCTGCCCGGCGATCGCATGCTCGAACACCTCGGTGAGGTCGCTCTTGATGCGCGCCATGATGGGCTGCGTCTCGGGGTCGCCGAGCCGGCAGTTGAACTCGATCGTCTTGGCGCGGCCGCGGTCGTCGATCATCAGCCCTGCATACAAGAAGCCTGTGAACGGGATGCCGTCGGCGGCCATGCCCTGGACGGTCGGCATGATGATCTCGCGCAGCACCCGCGCATTGACCTCGGGCGTGACCACCGGCGCCGGCGAGTAGGCGCCCATGCCCCCGGTGTTCGGTCCCTGGTCGCCGTCGCGCAGCCGCTTGTGGTCCTGGCTGGACGCGAGTGCAAGCACGTTCTTGCCGTCGCACATGACGATGAAGCTCGCTTCCTCGCCCTGCAGGAACTCCTCGATGACGACGCGCGCCCCAGCCGAGCCCATGCGGTTGTCGAGCAGCATCATGTCGATCGCGGCATGCGCCTCGGCGGCGCTCTGCGCGACCACCACGCCCTTGCCGGCGGCCAGGCCGTCGGCCTTGATGACGATGGGCGCGCCCCGCTCGTCGACGTGAGCGTGCGCCGCCGCCGCGTCGGTGAACGTGCGGTACTCGGCCGTCGGGATACCGTGGCGCGTCATGAAGGCCTTGGCAAAGTCCTTCGAGGACTCGAGCTGTGCGGCGGCCTTCGTCGGCCCGAAGATCTTCAGGCCCCTGGCGCGGAACAGGTCGACGATACCCGCGGCCAGCGGGATCTCGGGTCCGACCACGGTGAACGCGACATGCTCGCGCTCGGCGAACGCGGCCAGCGTCTCGAGATTCGTGATCGGCACGTTCTGCAGGTTGCGCTCGTGGGCAGTGCCGCCGTTGCCCGGCGCAACATAGACCACCTGCACGCGGCCCGACTGCGCGAGCCGCCAGGCAAGCGCATGCTCGCGACCGCCCGAGCCGACGATGAGGATCTTCATTCCGGCAGCACCGCGTTGGTGTAGACCTGCTGGACGTCGTCGAGGTTCTCGATCACGTCGAGCAGCTTCTGCATGCGCGCCGCGTCCTCGCCCTCGAGCTCGGACTCGGTCATCGGCTTCATCGTGATCTCGGCAACCTCGGCCTTCAGGCCTGCGCCCTCGAGTGCCGCCTTGACCTGCGAGTAGTCGTTCGGCGCGCAAAGGACCTCGATGCCGCCTTCGTCGTCCGTGGACACGTCCTCGGCGCCGGCCTCGATCGCGACCTCCATGACGCGGTCCTCGGACGTCCCCGGTTCGAACAGGAACTGGCCGCAGTGCTTGAAGAGAAACGCCACCGAGCCGTCGGTGCCGAGGTTGCCGCCGTACTTAGAGAACGCGTGCCGGACCTCGGCCACAGTGCGGGTCCGGTTATCGGTCATCACGTCGACGATCACCGCGGCGCCGGCGATGCCGTAGCCCTCGTAGCGGATCTCCTCGTAGTTGACCCCTTCGAGGCCGCCTACGCCCTTCTGGATCGCGCGCTGCACGGTGTCCTTGGGCATGTTCGCATCGGAGGCCTTCTCCACCGCGAGCCGCAGCCTGGGGTTGATCGCAACGTCACCGCCGCCCAGCTTCGCGGCCACGGTGATCTCCTTGATCAGGCGCGTGAAGAGCTTGCCGCGTTTCTCGTCCTGGCGGCCCTTCCTGTGCTGGATGTTGGCCCACTTGGAATGCCCGGCCATAGAGGAGTCGACCCTGTGCTGAGTGATGCCGGCGGAAAGCGGACCGCGGAGATCCGCGGGTATCCGCGAGCCGGCGTGGCGGCGGTCGCCGAACTTGCCGGTCCCGCGGCAACATGGTGCAATGCCGGCGAAGGATCGGTGATTTTACCATCGACACACCCATGTCCGAGCCTCTCCTCATCGCCCGCCACGCCGACACCGACCTGTGCCTGCTGCCGGCCCTCGCCAACCGCCACGGGCTGATCACCGGGGCCACCGGCACCGGCAAGACGGTGACGCTTCAGGTGATGGCCGAGCGCCTCTCGCGCGCCGGCGTCCCGGTATTCATGGCCGACGTCAAGGGCGATCTCACCGGTCTGTCGCAGCCCGGCACGACGAGCCCGAAGCTCGAGGAGCGGCTCGATCGGCTCGGGCTGCCGCAGCCGGAGTTCGCCGGCCTGCCGACCACGTTGTGGGACGTCTATGGCGAGCAGGGCCATCCGCTGCGTGCCACGGTGTCCGACATGGGGCCGATGCTGCTGGCTCGGATGCTCAGCCTGAACGAGACCCAGGAGGGAGTGCTTAACCTGGTGTTCCGCATCGCCGACGACAACGGGCTGCTGCTGCTCGACTCCAAGGACCTGCGGGCGATGCTCCAGCACGTCGGGGACAACGCCAAGCAGTTCACCACCGAGTACGGCAACATCTCGGCGGCCTCGATCGGCGCGATCCAGCGGGGCGTGCTCTCGCTCGAGAGCCAGGGCGCGGACAAGTTCCTCGGCGAGCCGATGCTGAACTTCGACGACCTGCTGCAGACCGACGCCCGCGGGCACGGCGTGGTCAATATCCTCGCCGCCGACAAGCTGATGAACGCGCCGCGCCTCTACGCGACCTTCCTGCTGTGGCTGCTGTCCGAGCTCTTCGAGAAGCTGCCCGAGGTGGGCGACCGCGACAGACCCAAGCTCGTGTTCTTTTTCGACGAGGCGCACCTGCTGTTCGCCGAGGCGCCGGCGGCGCTGCTGCAGAAGGTCGAGCAGGTGGTGCGGCTGGTGCGCTCCAAGGGTGTCGGCATCTTCTTCGTCACGCAGAACCCGCTGGACATCCCCGATACCGTGCTGGGCCAGCTCGGCAACCGCGTGCAGCACGCGCTGCGGGCGTTCACGCCGCGCGACCAGAAGGCAGTGAAGGCCGCGGCCTCGACGATGCGGGCGAATCCGACCTTCGATGCCGAGGCCGCGATCTCCGAGCTCGCCGTCGGCGAGGCGCTGGTGTCCTTCCTCGACGAGAAGGGCCGGCCGAACATCGTCGAGCGTGCCTTCGTCGTGCCGCCGGGCACTCGGATCGGGCCGGTGAACGACGCCGAGCGGAAGGCCTTGATCTCGGGCTCGGTGGTGGCTGGCATCTACGACGAGACGGTCGATCGCGAGTCCGCGTACGAGCGGCTGCGCGGGCGTGCCGGGGGCGGTGCCATTCCCGGCAAGCCCGGCACGGCGCCGGTGAGCGGCACGGCGGGCGATGCGCCCGCAGGCGGCGCAGGGGCCGGCGAGCCGGCGCAGGGCGGCGGCTGGTCGGACATGCTCGGCGGTCTGCTTGGCGGGGGCAAGGGCCGGGGCGACTCGGTGCTCGAGGCCGCCGCCAAGAGCGCGGCGCGCTCGATGGCGACGACCGCGGGCCGCGAACTGGTGCGGGGCGTGCTCGGCACGCTGCTGGGCGCGTCCGCGACGAAGCGGCGCCGCTGAATGCACCCAGTCGGCCCGCGATGCGCGCGGCCCTTTTTTGCGTGGTCGGCCCGCGATGCGCACCGCCCTTCATCCGGTCGGACCTGCCCTCGCACGCGGCCGGCATCGACACGACCCCACACGACGACGGAGACGATTTGTATGGACCTCGGTATCGCGGGCAGGTGGGCGCTGGTGTGTGGCGCCAGCAAGGGGCTGCGCTACGGATGTGCGCTGGCGCTGGCGCTGGCGCTGGTGCGCGAGGGCGTGAACCTGGTGATTTCCGCACCTGGACGCGCGAGCACTGGATCGCCGCGATCGAGGCCAACATGCTGACCCCGATCGATCTGATGCAGCGCGCAGGCCTCGTACTTCACCGGGCAGAACGTGCTGCTCGACGGCGGCGCCTATCCGGGGACGTACTGATCCTCAGCCGCTCGCCATCATCGCCCGAATGGCGACTTGCACGCCGGCGGCGCGGGCGGCCTCGAAGGCGTGCAGCACCGCGTCGCAGGCACTCGCTGAGATCGCCAGGCTGATGCCGGAGGCCTGCAGTATCCGCGCGCGGCGAATGAGCGCCACTGTAGGCATGGTCTGGTTGAACTCGATCATCGGCTCGCCGAGGGCGAGGACGTCGAGCGCCGTTTCGGGGGCGGCGGTCACGTGACGGTGACTGTGCGCGAAGGGGGCACGGGTTTCCGTATCCTGCCAAGGCGTCCGGGCTCGGCGACCGGGGCTGCCCGCGCTGGCTATACTCGTCCCGGGCGCCCTGCGCGGCATCCGGCACGTTCCGCGAACGCCCTCGGGACACCCGCCGCCGACCCCGCGTTACACCCAGAAAATCCTAAGGAGACACCCATGCCCAAGGCCATCCGCTTCTCGCAGAACGGCGGTCCGGAAGTGCTTCAGTACGTCGACGTCGAGGTCGGTGCGCCCGGCCCCGGCGAGGCACAGGTCCGCCATCACGCGATCGGCCTGAACTTCATCGACTGCTACGTCCGCAGCGGCCTGTATCCGTCGCCGATGCCCTCCGGCCTCGGTACCGAGGGCGCGGGCGAGGTAGTGGCCGTGGGCGCCGGGGTCACCGTCGTCAAGCCGGGCGATCGCGTCGCCTACGCCGGCGGGCCGCAGGGCGCGTACTCGGAGGTGCGCAACATGCCGGCCGGCAAGCTGGTCAGGCTGCCCTCGAAGATCGGCTTCGATATCGGCGCGGCGATGATGCTCAAGGGCATGACGGTGCAGTACCTGTTCCGCCGCACGTACACGCTCCAGAAGGGCCAGACGATCTTGTTCCATGCGGCCGCCGGCGGCGTTGGCCTGATCGCGATGCAGTGGGCGCGGGCCCTAGGCGTCACCGTCATCGGCACCGCGGGATCGAAGGAGAAGGCCGCGCTCGCGAAGAAGTGGGGCGCCGAACATGTGATCCTGTACCGCGAGGAGAACGTCGCCGAGCGCGTGCGCGAGATCACCAAAGGCGCGATGGTGCCGGTGGTCTACGACTCGGTCGGCAAGGACACCTTCCAGGCCTCGCTCGATTCGCTCTCGCCCTTCGGCCTGATGGTGAGCTTTGGCAATGCCTCGGGCCCGGTGCCGCCGATGCCGCTGACCGCGCTCAAGAGCACGCTGTACATCACCCGGCCCTCGCTGATGCCGCATACCGAGCGCCGCGAGAACCTCGAGGAGATCGCGGGCGACCTGATGAAGATGGTGTCCTCGGGCAAGGTGAAGATCGAGATCGAGCAGCGCTACACGCTGGCCGACGCGGCGCAGGCGCATCGCGACCTGGAAGGCCGCAAGACGACCGGCTCCACCGTCCTGCTGCCCTGATCGGTGCGAGGACGGGCGCGGTGAGCATCGACGGCGGCGGCCTGTCTGCGGTCGCGACCGCCACCGCCGCGCTGCCGCCCGAGACGCTCTCGGCGCGCCGCTTCGGCGGCGTGGCGCGCCTCTACGGCGAGGCGGGTGCGCGGCGCATCGCTTCGGCCCATGCAGTGGTGGTGGGCGTGGGCGGCGTGGGCTCGTGGGTCGCCGAGGCGCTTGCGCGCTGCGGTATCGGTCGGCTCACGCTGATCGACCTTGACCATGTGTCCGAGTCCAACGTGAATCGCCAGATCCATGCGCTCGACTCGACGCTCGGTGCATCCAAGGTGGCGACGATGGCCGCGCGCATCGCGGACATCTCTCCGGACACCGTGGTCGTGCAGGTCGACGACTTCGTGACTGTCGACAACGTGGGTGTCCTGCTCGCCGTCGATGCGGATGTGATCATCGACGCGATCGACTCGCCGCGCGCCAAGGCCGCGCTGATCGCGACCTGCAACGCGCGCGGGCTGCCGGTGGTGGTCTGCGGTGGCGCGGGCGGACGCACCGATCCGCTGGCGCTGCGCCGCACCGACCTGGCCGATGCGAAGGGGGATGCGCTGCTCGCGTCGGTGCGCGCGCGCCTGCGCCGCGACCATGCGTTCCCGCGGGAACGCGGCGTGCGCTTCGGGGTCGAGGCGATCTGGTCGC
>JBIPLJ010000130.1:0-3813 GCA_044368415.1 Burkholderiaceae bacterium | reverse complement strand
ATGTGCACGAAGAACTCGACCGCGTGGCGGGCCAGCAGCTGGCCGACCACGCGGTCGAGTTCTTCGTGCACATCGGCAAGTCCGGCCAGATCGCGCTCGTCGATGATGGCCGTGCCAAAGCGGGGCTCGGCAAAGATCATCACGCCGGCCGCTGATTGGATCAGGTGGGCACAAGTGCGTGAGCCCACCACTAAAAAGAAAGCATCCTGGATCTTGCGGTGCAGCCAGATGATGCCCGTGAGGCCGCAAAACACCTCGCGCTGGCCGCGTTCGACCAAGGGCACGACGTCCGTGCAGCCTGAGGTTTGAGCGGAGTTTTCTGCGCGGATGGGGATGACGGTGCTCATGTGCTGGCCTGTGCACCCGTTTCGGGCAAAGGAGTGGAGGAAGGGTGTTTTTGCAGCCGCGCCATGCGCAGCTTGCGGATGTATTGCGCGGCGTTGATGGCGTAGCTGCCGTAAGCGGCCAGGGCGAGCAGCAGCTGGTCGGTGGGGCTCCATTGGCCTTGCCACCAAACCCAGACATAAGCGGTGTGCAGGGCCATCACACCCATGCTGACCACGTCTTCCCAATAGAAAGCCGGGGCGAACAGGTATTGGCCAAAGACCACCTTTTCCCAGATGGCGCCGGTGACCATGATGGCGTAGAGCACCACGGTTTTGAGCACCACCGAGGCCAGTGCCCAGTCGGTGTGCTCGCCGGTTTGCAAGCTGCGCACCACCAAATACAAACTGACACCGAAAATCAGGAATTGCACCGGGGCCAGCACGCCTTGCACCAGCGTCCAGGCGGTCGCATCACGCCGGGCGCGCTGCGCTGGCGTGTACAAAACCGGGGGGCTGGAAGCGGGCATGAAGGACCTTGTGGGCTGTTGGGGCTTTCGATGAATGTAAATCTGGATATACAGTGTGTCAATATAAATTGACATTAATTTAAATCATTAGGGTTTACACTAAATACAACTGGTGGGAATGCCATCACACTTGTTTCTGTGTCTTGTGGGGTGATCAACGCATCTCACTTTTGGCATTTCTTGCGACGAGCACTCCGACGCCCCCGGAGCCAGCCGCTGGTGTATCCCTACTGATGATCGGTGCTTGTCATGGCGCAATTCAATCCGGAAACTGCTCAGTCCCCGCCCTTGGGGGACGGTTCGCGCCTGCCGCTGCCTGAGGCATTGCGTCAGAGTGCGCCCATCGGGCCTCGGTTGGTGGGGGGGACCAGCTTCAGTGGCAAATCCGGCTTGGACCTGGCGCAAATTCAGGTACTGGCTCAGGCTTGTCTGCAGGGCCTGGACGCCGCACGTCAGGTGGTGTTCGGTTGGCAGCGTCAGGGGCAGTCGCTCGAAGACATCTACCTTCAGGGCATCACGCCTTGCGCGCGTTTGCTGGGCGATTGGTGGTGTTCGGACCGGCTCGATTTCGCCATGACGACCATTGCTTCATCCCACCTGCAACAGCTTTTGCACGATTTCAGCGCCGAATTTCTCCAGGAGTCCCCGCAGCAACGCAATGGTTTGAGTGTGCTTTTGTTGACCGAACCCGGTGCGCAGCACAGCCTGGGCCTGTTCATGCTCAGCGAGTTTTTCAAGCGCGCCGGTTGGGTGGTCACCGTGGCGGTTCCGCAGGATGTTGGAGATTTCAAGCAGCTGTTTTTGTCAGACTGGTTTGACGCGGTGGGCATTTCTGTGAGCACCGACAGGCACCTGCAGACCCTGAACGCGCTGTTGCCCCAGCTGCGTGATGCGTCCGATAACCTGAATTTGCATGTCTTCGTGGGCGGCCCTATGGCTTATGCCGCGCCTGAGCTGCTCAAGGGCCTGGCGGCCAAAATCTTGGCCGAAGACGCGCCTGGGACGGTGGCCTGTGTCACAAAAGCCATCCCATTGTCAACCTCAATGGTCACATAAATATGTAAATCAAGTACTTTTTTTGCATTGAATTCACATGTCTTTGGACTTGAACCCATCGGTTCAGCCTATACTTGTATGACAAATAAAAGTGTCAATCTTGTGATACCCCAACCCGCTTGATTTACAACATGAAGCTCCCTTCCCTGGATTCATCGACTTTTTCCCAATTGCTGGGGGTGGTGTCCGATGTGACGCTGGTCATGGACCTGCAAGGTGTGATCGAGGACGTCTCAACCGGACGTGACACCCTGGCGGCTCTGGGCTGCCAATCCTGGGTGGGTCGGCGCTGGATGGACACGGTCACCAGCGAGAGCCGGATCAAGATCCAGGAAATGCTGCAGTCACAAGGCGCACCCGAGTCCATGCGCTGGCGGCATGTGAACCACGTCTCGCCAGTGGGCAATGAGGTGGCGTTGCAATATGTGGTGCTTCCCTTGGGTGGCGGCAAACTGCTCGCCATGGGCAGGGACTTGGAGAGTCTGGCTGAGCTGCAGCGCCGCTTGGTGGAAACGCAGCAGTCCATGGAGCGTGATTATTTGCGCCTGCGCCACATCGAGGCGCGTTACCGCGTGCTGTTCGACACCTCGTCCGAGGCGGTGTTGATGGTGGACGCCAGTACCCAGCGTGTGCTGGAGGCCAATGTCGGCGCGCAGTCCCTGCTCAAGGATGCGGGCAAACGCCTGGTGGGGCGTGATGTGCGGGAGTGTTTTGAAGGCGAGAGCCAGGGTGAAGTGCAGTCCTTGCTTCGCATGGCACTGGCCACGGGCCGCATTGAAATGTGTTCGGCCCGCGTGGCGGGTCTGCCTTCAGCCTGGACAGTGTCGGCAACGGTGTTCCGCCAAGAAGGTGGTGCGCAGTTTCTGGTGCGCTTGGTCACCCGCGAGGCTGCAGCCGCGCCTGTGCAGGACGCCGGTTCTTCGACGGCTTTGAGCGAAGCCATGGAGCGTTTCCCCGACGGCTGGATACTGACCGATACCTCGGGCCTGATCAAGAGCGTGAACGAAGAGGGGATGGCCTTGTTGGGCCTGACCGCGTCGTCGCAGGTGGTGGGCCAAAGTCTGGAGCGCTGGCTTTTGCGTGGCGCGGTGGACTGGGGCGTGCTCAACACCAGTTTGCGTCAGCAGTTGCCGGTGCGCAATTTCGCCACCGAGGTGCGCACTTTGTCGGGTATGACTTTGCCGGTCGAGGTGTCTGCGGTGTACCTGGCCCGGTCCGAGCCCATGTATGTCTTTTTCGTGCGCGACATGGACCGTCGCCTGCAAGGCGGTGCCTCAGTGGCGCAGAGCCAGGCCAACCCCTTCGCCGATTTGTCTCAACTGGTGGGGCGCCGTCCCATCAAGGACATTGTGGGTGAGACGGTGGACACCATTGAGCGACTGTGCATCGAAGCTGCGCTGGAGCTGACCCACAACAACCGTGCTTCGGCCGCGGAAATGCTGGGTTTGTCGCGCCAAAGTCTGTATGTCAAGCTGCGCCGCTTTGGCATGGTGGCCGAGGCAGAAGCCGACAACCCCTGAGCAGTGTCACTTTAAGCTGACTGAAAGTGTCAATCTGGATTGACATTTTCAAAACTCTCTTCACAATGGGGGCATGGACACCCCGCCACTGGCCCCAGCGCCACACACCCCAGCCTTGGCGCAGCCGCTGAGTCGGCCCGCTTTGCGCACGGTGACTGAATTACTCAAGCCCATCACCTGGTTCCCACCCATGTGGGCTTTTGCTTGTGGCGTGGTGGCCTCGGGCCAGGATTTGGGAGAGAACTGGGCTTTGCTGCTCTTGGGTCTGGTGCTCACCGGCCCCTTGGTGTGCGCCAGCAGCCAGGCGGTGAACGACTGGTTTGACCGGCATGTGGATGCCATCAATGAACCGAACCGCCCCATCCCCTCGGGCCGCATGCCGGG
>JBIPLJ010000006.1:0-115161 GCA_044368415.1 Burkholderiaceae bacterium | reverse complement strand
GGTGCGGCTCTCGGAGGTGCTGGCCTCGCAGGTCTTCGCCGACTCGGCCTCGCCGGTCACGCTGGCGCTCGGCCACGACATCGCCGGGCGCCCGCTGGTGGCCGACCTCGCCAAGATGCCGCACCTGTTGGTCGCCGGCACCACGGGCTCGGGCAAGTCGGTGGGCATCAACGCGATGTTGCTGTCCCTGCTCTACAAGTCGGGCCCGTCCGACGTCCGACTGATCCTGATCGACCCGAAGATGCTCGAGATGAGCACCTACGAGGGCATCCCGCACCTGCTGGCGCCGGTGGTGACCGACATGCGCCAGGCCGGGCACGCACTCAACTGGTGTGTCGCCGAGATGGAGCGGCGCTACCGACTGATGTCCAAGCTCGGCGTGCGAAACCTGTCGGGCTACAACGCCAAGGTCGCCGACGCGAAGAAGCGCGACGAAGTCATCCACAACCCGTTCTCGCTGACGCCCGACGCGCCCGAGCCGCTCGACAAGCTGCCGACGATCGTCGTGGTCATCGACGAGCTCGCCGACCTGATGATGGTCGTCGGCAAGAAGATCGAGGAGCTGATCGCACGGCTCGCGCAGAAGGCGCGCGCCGCCGGCATCCACCTGATCCTCGCGACCCAGCGGCCTTCGGTCGACGTGATCACCGGTCTGATCAAGGCCAACATCCCGACGCGGATCGCATTCCAGGTGTCCTCGAAGATCGACTCCCGGACCATCCTCGACCAGATGGGCGCCGAGGCGCTGCTGGGGCAGGGCGACATGCTCTACATGTCCTCGGGCAACGGCCTGCCGGTGCGGGTGCACGGCGCCTTCGTCGCCGACGACGAGGTGCATCGCGTGGTGGCGCACTGGAAGGAGCGCGGCGGCGAGCCCGACTACGTCGACGGCATCCTGGAGGGCGGGGTCGCGGGCGATGCGGTCGACACCGGCAGCGCCGTGGGCTTCGGCGGACTGCAGGCCACGCTCCAGGAGGCAGGCGTCGACGGCGAGGCCGACGCGCTCTACGACCAGGCGGTGGCGGTGGTGCTGCAGCACAAGCGCGCCTCGATTTCTCTGGTGCAGCGCCACCTGCGTATCGGCTACAACCGCGCCGCGCGGCTGCTCGAGCAGATGGAGAAGTCGGGTGTCGTGTCGTCGATGGCCACCAACGGCAACCGCGACATCATCGTGCCGAGGCGCGAGGACGATTGAACGGGACGAGGCCTGCGCCAGCGCGCGAGGCCCGGGCGTCGGGTGCGCTACCATCGGTCGCATGATGGAACGTCACCTCGATCTGGAGCGTCACCTCGATCGTCCTCCCGAGCAGCCGCCTGCGATCCCGCGCCGGCTGCGCCACCCGGCCCTGCGAGCCGTCCTGAGCACCGTCTCGCTCGCCGTCGCGTTGGCGGGCGTCACGGTCCCGAGCACAGCGGCCGCGGCCGCCATCGAGCAGCTCCGGGAGTTCGCCAGCGGGACCAAGTCAGCCCGAGGCAGCTTCAGCCAACAGCAGGTCCGTGCCAGCGGCCGCAGCGGCGAGAACGTTTCGGGCACCTTCGCGTTCTCCCGCCCGGGCCGCTTCCGCTGGGAGGTGACGCTGCCCTACGAGCAGCTGATCGTGACCGACGGTGAGCGGCTCCACTTCTACGACAAGGACCTCAAGCAGGTCACCGTGCGCCGGGTGGGCGATGCGATCGCGGCCACGCCGGCGGCGATCCTGTTCGGCTCGAACGACCTCGATGCCAGCTTCGTGCTGAAGGAGGCGGGCAGCACCGACGGCCTCGAATGGTTGGAAGCCGTGCCGAAGCAGAAGGACTCGGGCTTCGACCGCATCCTCATTGGGTTCCGTGGCGGGCTGCCCGAGGCGATGGAGGTGCGCGATGCGTTCGGCCAGACCACGCGCTTTGTGTTCACGAAGATCGAGCGCAACCCCTCGTTAGACGCAGGGCTGTTCCGGTTCACGGCGCCCAAGGGCGTCGACGTCGTCCAGTAGGCGTGCTGCTGTGATTGCCGCCGGGATGCCGCTCGCCGAGGCGATGCGGCCCGCCCGCATCGAGGACGTGGTCGGCCAGTCTCACCTGCTCGGCGCGGGTAAGCCACTGCGCGCTGCGCTCGACGCGCGGCGCCCGCACTCGATGATCTTCTGGGGCCCGCCGGGGGTGGGCAAGACCACGCTCGCCCGTCTGCTCGCCGAGGCCTTCGACTGCCGCTTCGTCGCAATCTCGGCGGTGCTGGCCGGCGTCAAGGAGATCCGCGAGTCGGTCGAGCTCGCGCGGCTCGAGCGCAGCACCTCGCGACGCGGCACCATCGTCTTTGTCGACGAGGTCCACCGCTTCAACAAGGCGCAGCAGGACGCTTTCCTGCCGCACGTCGAGTCGGGGCTGTTCACCTTCGTTGGCGCCACCACCGAGAATCCGTCGTTCGAGGTCAACAACGCGCTGCTGTCGCGGGCCGCGGTCTACGTGTTGCGCCGGCTCGACGAGGCCGACTTGCGCATGCTCATCGACCGGGCCGCCGCGCGCTGCCTCGACGGGCTCGTGGTCGACGACGAGGCGGCCCAGCTGCTCGTCGAGTCGGCCGACGGCGATGGCCGGCGCCTGCTGAACAACCTCGAGCTCGCCGCGACCGCCGCCGGCGCGCTCGACCGCGACGCGCCCGAGCCCGGCGCCGACGACGCCGAGGCGCCCTCCCGGCAGCTGACCCCGGGGCATGTCGCGCAGGTGCTCGCCGAGCGTGTGCGCCAGTTCGACAAGGGCGGCGACGCCTTCTACGACCAGATCTCTGCGCTGCACAAATCGGTCCGCGGCTCGCACCCGAACGCTGCACTGTACTGGTTGGTGCGGATGTTAGACGGGGGCGCCGACCCGCGCTACCTCGCGCGGCGGGTGGTGCGCATGGCGATCGAGGACATCGGCCTGGCCGACCCGCGCGCGCTGCGGCTGTCGCTGGACGCCGCCGAGGTCTACGAGCGCCTGGGCTCGCCCGAGGGCGAGCTCGCGATCGCGCAGGCGGTCATCTACCTGGCTTGCGCGGCGAAGTCGAACGCCGGCTACGCCGCCTACAACGAGGCCCGAGCCTTCGTGAAGGCAGACGCCTCGCGCGGCGTGCCAGTACACCTGCGCAACGCACCGACTAAGCTGATGAAGGCACTCGGCCACGGCCGCGCCTACCGTTACGCGCACGACGAGCCGAACGGCTACGCGGCCGGCGAGCAGTACATGCCCGACGGGCTGGGCGAGCCCGACTGGTACCGTCCGGTGGCGCGCGGCCTGGAGACGAAGATCGCCGAGAAGCTCGACTGGCTGCGCGGCCTCGACGCGCAGGCGCGCCGCCCGTCCTGAGATCGCGGGGCCGGCGACCGAGGCGGGCGGGCGCCGTGCGCCGCCCGCTAGAATGTCGGCCATGCTCGACATCCAGCTCCTCCGAAAGGACCTCGACACCGTCGCCGCCCGCCTTGCCGCGCGCGGTTTCGCGCTCGACACCGACGCCTTCCGCGCCCTCGAGACCGAGCGCCGGGCCGTCCAGACCCGCACCGAAGACCTGCAGGCGCGTCGCAACGCGCTGTCCAAGTCGATCGGCCAGCTCAAGACGAAGGGCGAGGACACCGCCGCCGCGATGGCCGAGGTGGCCGGGCTGGGCGACGCGCTCAAGGCGAGCGCCGCGGCCAACGACGCGATCCAGGCGAGGCTCGACGTCTGGCTTGCGATGCTGCCGAACTTGCCACACGACAGCGTGCCGCCGGGCCGCTCCGAGGCCGACAACGTCGAGCTGCGGCGCTGGTCGCCCACCGGCACCGAGCCCGTGCCCCTCGGCTTCCCAGCCCGTGACCATGTCGACCTCGGCGTGCCGCTCGGGCTCGACTTCGAGACCGCCGCCAAGCTCTCCGGCGCGCGCTTCGCGCTGATGAAGGGCCCCATCGCGCGGCTGCACCGCGCGCTCGCGCAGCTGATGCTCGATGTGCACACCGGCGAGCACGGTTACACGGAGTGCTACACGCCGTACATCGTCAATGCCGAGACCCTGCGCGGCACCGGCCAGCTGCCGAAGTTCGGCGACGACCTGTTCTCGGTCCGCAAAGGTGGCCAGGATCCGCAGGACGAGACGGGCGCGCTCTACCTGATCCCGACCGCCGAGGTCTCGCTGACCAACATCGTGCGCGGCGAGATCGTCGCCGCCGACGCGCTGCCGATGCGGCTGACGGCGCACACGCCGTGTTTCCGCTCCGAGGCCGGCGCCTACGGGCGCGACACGCGCGGCATGATCCGCCAGCACCAGTTCGACAAGGTGGAGATGGTGCAGATCGTGCGGCCCGAGCAGTCGTACGACGCGCTCGAGGAGATGGTCGGGCACGCCGAGGCCATCCTCCGGAAGCTCGAGCTGCCGTTCCGTGTGATGGCGCTGTGCGCCGGCGACATGGGCGCGGGCGCCGCCAAGACCTATGACCTCGAGGTCTGGCTGCCGGGGCAGGGTGCTTACCGCGAGATCTCGTCGTGCTCGAACTGCGAGGCGTTCCAGGCGCGCCGGATGCAGGCGCGCTTTCGCAACGAGCAGGGCAAGCCGGAGCTGGTGCACACCTTGAACGGCTCGGGGCTGGCCGTCGGGCGCACGCTGGTCGCGGTGCTGGAGAACCACCAGTTGGCCGACGGCTCGATCACGGTGCCGGTTGCGCTGCGGCCGTATCTGGGCGGGCTCGAGGTGCTGCGGGCCGATTGAGTGCACCGTCCCTGTGTCGGGTGGGTGCCGCCCGTCCCGCGGGAGCGAGCGTGGCGTCCCGTGCTCAGGCGCGCCGCGAGAAGAGCCGCGAGAAGAGCCGCATGAAGGCGATCGCACTCGCCGCGCCGAGCACCGGGCCGGCGAAGCGCGCGACCTCCTCGAAGGTGGTGTCGTAGAGCCCGAGCATCGCGGCCATGGGCGTCAACAAGGCAACGGCGGCGAGCAGGGATAGGGCGGCTTTGAGTTTCATCGCGAGGGTCCAGAGAGCGTGGGTCGGGCCCCGGTTCCGACGAGGCCATGCGCCGCAGCTTAGCGGCCTGGCTGTTGCCACCGACCCTTCGGATCTCCGCAGCCTCGCTCGAATGGTGCCTTGTGGCCGACGAATGGCGCCCTGGGTTGCGTGTTACACTCGATGTCTTGATTGCTCGCTCCGTCCGTGCTGGCGGATGGTGTCGAAGACCACGGAGAGGTGGCAGAGTGGTCGAATGTACCTGACTCGAAATCAGGCGTACGGGCAACCGTACCGTGGGTTCGAATCCCACCCTCTCCGCCAGGTAGTGCGTCTAAGCCCTTGAAATTCAAGGGCTTTTTCGTTTATAGACTTTGGCGTCTCGCCATTTGAGTGACCCGTTCGCATGAGTCGCCGCGCCAATGGGAGGCGTAGCGGCTCACGGCTTCGGGGGCATCCGCAGCGGTGCTTGGACGCACAACCCGGCCGATGGCGGGCTTCCAGTGATACAGACGGTCCATGGTGGGCCGATCTAGGCCCCGGAGCGCGCTCAAGGGATCCTCGCCGGTGTGCATCCGCCCGCCTGACGGCGCGATGACCAGCCATGCACCGAAGGTTGCGAGCGACGACGCGAGTCTGCGGATCATCGGGGAGGGGGCGCGAGTCCCGCGTCGTCGACAGTCGCCGCTCAGCCGCCGTCCCGCCGCCGCTCAGTTGACATTAGCTGCCGTTCAGCCGCCGTTCAGCAGGGTGTCGGGCAGTTCGTAGCGCTCATCACTGCCGAAGCGGATGGTGAGCACCTCGCCCTGACGATGAGCCGACATCGGCTGCGCGGAGTCCGACGCCACAGGCTGGCCCTTGACGACCAAGATGTTGCGGACAAGGGTTTCGGGGCTGCGCAGTTCGACCGTCGCGGTGCCGTCGCGACTTCGCCGTACCACGCCGGCCTTGCAGCTCGCGACCGCGTCGGCGCCCGGCGTCCGGCAGGGCACGCTGGCCGCGGCGTGGAAGCGCGTGCCGGCAACCCGCGCATCGCTCGCTGCAGGCAACGGCAGCAGTGGCTGCCCGGTGACCGCCACATCCAGAGTGAAGGGTGCGGACTCGCCTCGCCGCGCTGCATTCCGGGTCAGGAATACCTGCAGCACGTAGCTGCCGTCGGCAGGCAGCACGACGCTCGCCTTCGAGCCCTGCACGCCTCCGCTGAACATCGCTTCTCTGGAGGTCGGCGGCAGGATGTTGAAGTTCAGGGACCCGTTCTTCGATGTCGACGACACCGCCAGCGTCTGACCGGCCCCCGCGCTGACGATGTACTCGGCATCGTGCTCGCCCTTGACCGAACCGCGCACCTGCGCAGTGGTCTTGCCCTTGGAGAACTGGACAGCATGATGCTGAGTCGTGCCCGCACCGGTGGCGGCATGCGCGGGCACGAGCATGTGTACGGTGGCGGCGAATATCGCGATGACGATGGGACGGATCACTTTAGAGCCTGAATTCGCTGGCTTAGTGGAACGTGAGCGAGCACGAGCGAGGGTGCTCACCAGATCACCACCCTGTCCTTGGGCGCGCGCCACATCGGATCGCCGGGGCGTGTGCCGATGGCTTTATGGAAGGCATCCAGATGAAGCAGGGGAACGAAGCCGCGCAGGGTGTTGCTTCCATGGTAGTCGACGGCCGCCAGCAGGCGCACCCGCTCAGGACGGCCCTTGTAGGCCCAAAGCTGGGCCCAGGCCACGAAGCATCGCTGGTCTGTCGACAGGCCATCGATCCTCGGCTGCCGTGCGCCGCGCAGGTGCCGGTGAAGCGCGGCGTGAGCCAGCGTGATGCCGCCCAGGTCCGCTGTGTTCTCGGTGAGGGTCAGCTCGCCGTTGTGCTTCAGACCCGGAAGCAGCGTGAACTCGCCGTAGTGGCGCACCAGCACGTCGGTGCGCCGCTTGAATTCCGCCTGCGCCCGAGGCGTCCACCAATTGCGCAGATTGCCTGCAGGACCGTATCGGCTGCCGTTGCTGTCGAAGCCATGGGTCAGTTCGTGACCGATCACGGCGCCGATGGTGCAGTAGTTGACCGCCGCGTCGGCGGACGGCACGTAGAAGGGCGGCTGGACGATGGCCGCCGTGATGTCGATGGAATTGGTCTGCGGGTCGTATGCCGCGTTCACCGAGGTCGGCGTGGTGTAGGGCGGTGCGGCGAACCGCTCGTTCACCACGGGCCGGCCCAGTCGGGAGAGTTGACGCCGCTGCTGGAACTCGCCGACGCGCTGGCGGTTGCCGAAATGATCGTCGGGTCTGATGGCGATCGCGCTGAAATCGAGCCACGTGTCGGCGTAGCCGACCTTGATGTCGATCCGGGCGAGTTTCTCGAGCGCTGCGGCACGGGTGGGCTCGTCGAGCCAGGGGTTAGTCCGCAGGCGCATCGCGAATTCATCCTTGATGTGCCCTACCATTCGCGTGACATCCTGGCGGGTACCGTCCGGAAAGTGGGCCTCGACGTAGAGCTGCGATAACGGGGAGAACAGCCCGACGCTGATCTCGCGGGTGATCTCGCGTTCGCGTGGCGGCGACGACTGCAATCCTTCACGCTGACGCGCGAACGCCTGGTCCAGGCCGCGCCAGGGCTGGCCGAGCGCAGACGCACGAGCGGTGAGCAGGTGCCAGCGCAGCAGTGCGCGGACCTCGTCGGCCGGGCGCGTGCGAAGCACCGTATCGACGGCCTTCAGGGCGGCGATGTCGCGTACCTGCACGGTCGCCGGTGCGGCGACGCCCAGAGACGTCAGGTGGGACACGAGGTCCAGCGTCGGGATCAGCGCCTGTGCCTCGGCCAGCGGCATGATGTTGTAGGTGACCGCGGGGTCGAGCGACTGCAGCGGAGTGAGCTGTGCGGCCGACACCTCGATCTCGATCGAGAGCACGGCGCGAGCGGCCGCTTCGGCGGCCTGCGCCGACTGGCCGGCACTCTCGAACATCTTCGAGATGTACGCCAGATAGTGATCACGCAGCGGCTGGCTCTCGGGCATGGCATAGTCGTCGAGGCGCAGCGACTGCTGGCCAGCGACGATCATGAGCACGTGCGCGCGGCTGTCCTTGGCATCGGTGGTGACCACCGCGTTGACCAGCGGCGACACGCCGTAGGCCATCTGGAGACGTCCCGATATCTCCCCGAGGGCCACCCCCGCCCCAGCCACAGACAGGGCCGCGATCCGATCGAGATCGCCCTGCAGTGGCCTGATCCCGACCTCGTCCAGCCGCGCGAGGTCCGTAGCGGCGAGCCAGTAGTCACCGATCTGCTGCCGCGGGCTGCCGGGCGCGGCGCGCGCTGAAGCCGACGCCCTGATCAGGTCCAGCAGCTGCCGGTCGACCTTGGCGGCGAGCTCGGTGAATCCGCTGATGTCCGATTCGCTGGCGGGAATCTCGGTGTTCTGCACCCACTGACCCGCGGCATACCGGTAGAAGTCCTTGCGCGGGCTCACGCGCTTGTCCATGTTGGCGGGGGAATAGCCCAACGAGGGCCCGTCGTCCGCGGCGAAAGCGACAGAGGCGAGCGCCGATAGCACCGCCACGGTAAGGCAGGACAGGAGCGCGCGAGTCGCTCGGCTCCTCGACAAGAGCCAGGGGGGGGCGGTCATACGGACCCTTCGAAACAGGCGGCGGATGGCGACCCGAAAGCGGTCGGCCGGGACACATCTCTGGGTCCGAGTCTAACCGGCTGCGCTGGTTCGAAACCAACACGAGACTTGTCAGTTCGCGAAGCCGCTATCCGCCGACCCCGCACCCTCGCAACCGGCCCCGTCGCCGGCAGCGCGACAGGGATCGGCGCGCGACCGGCCCGTGGGGTGTTTGAATTCGCGACCGGGCACCTCATAGGGGCGGGTCCACCGCTGTTCTGACGAATCTGTCCGGATTCCGGATTCCGAATCGCGGCGTTGGGTGAGTCTCGACGGACGGCATCCTGGCTGATACAACCGGCCACCTACGCCTCGCGATGCCTGGGCGGCAATCCGCACCCAACCGGTGCTTCCTGCACGGTTCTGGCGTGCGACCGGCGCGCGGGTGACCTTGTACCACCCGGTCTCGGTCGGTGTGTCCGCTGCGCACCGATTCGGTTCGATTCAGATCTCTGGCACGCGCCTTGCGCCTGTCGGCTGTCGGCCCCGACCAATCGATCCCACAACAAGGAGAAACTGATGACTCTCGCGTTCCGCAAGCAACGCGTCGCTGCCGCCTTCCTGAGCACCGCCGCTGTCTTCACGGCGTCGTTCGCTACGCCGTCGATCGCCCAGGAGAAGACCCTGCGCATCGCGATGACCGCCGCCGACATCCCGCGCACGCTCGGCCAGCCCGACCAGGGCTTCGAGGGCAACCGGTTTACCGGCATCCCGATGTACGACGCGCTGACACACTGGGACCTCTCGAAGGCCGATGCACCGAGCGTCCTGATCCCCGGCCTGGCGCTGTCCTGGGCGGTCGACGCCAAGGACAAGACCAAGTGGGTCTTCAAGCTGCGTCCGGGCGTGAAGTTCCACGACGGCTCGTCCTTCACCGCAGACGCGGTGGTCTGGAACGTCCGCAAGGTGCTCGACAAGGAGGCGCCTCACTTCGACGCCAGCCAGGTGGGCGTGACCGCTTCGCGGATGCCGACGCTGCGCACCGCGCGCAAGATCGACGACCTGACGGTCGAGCTCGTCACCAGCGAGCCCGACGCGTTCTTGCCGATCAACCTGACCAACCTGTTCATGGCCTCGCCGACCCACTGGGAGGCGAAGCAGAAGGCGGTCCCGGCCGGCGTCACCGATGTCGCCGAGCGGGCCAAGCAGGCGTGGGTGGCCTTCGCGGCGGACGCGTCCGGCAGCGGTCCCTTCAAGATGACCCGCTTCGTGCCGCGCGAGCGGCTCGAACTGGCGGCGAACAAGGGTTACTGGGATCCGAAGCGCGTGCCCAAGATCGACCGCGTCGTCATGCTGCCGATGCCTGAGGCCAACGCCCGCACCGCGGCGCTGCTGTCCGGTCAGGTCGACTGGATCGAGGCCCCGTCGCCCGACGCGATGGCGGCGATCACGACCCGCGGCAACAAGATGTACTTCAACCCGCAGCCGCACGTCTGGCCGTGGCAGCTGTCGTTCGCGGAAGGCTCGCCGTGGCTCGACAAGCGGGTGCGCCACGCGGCGAACCTGTGTGTGGACCGCACAGCGCTGCTCAAGTTGCTCGGCGGGATGATGGGCGTGCCCAAGGGCACCGTGACGCCGGGCCACCCCTGGTGGGGCGATCCGAAGTTCGACATTCGCTTCGATCCTGATGCCGCCCGCAAGCTGATGGCCGAAGCCGGCCACTCCGCCGCCAAACCGCTGAAGGTCAAGGTGCAGATCTCGGCGTCGGGCTCGGGCCAGATGCAGCCGCTGCCGATGAACGAGACGGTCCAGCAGTCGCTCAAGCAGTGCCACTTCGACGTGCAGTTCGACGTCATCGAGTGGAACACGCTGTTCACCAACTGGCGCCGCGGCGCGAAGGACCCGACGGCCAACGGCGCGAACGCGATCAACGTCAGCTTCGCGGCGATGGACCCGTTCTTCGCGATGGTTCGTTTCACCAGCACCAAGACCTTTCCGCCGGTGTCGAACAACTGGGGTTACTTCGGCAACGCCGAGTTCGACAAGCTGATCGCCGATGCGCGCGGCAGCTTCGACGACAAGGCACGCGACGCCGCCCTCGCCAAGCTGCACGCCCGGATCGTCGAGGAGGCGCCGTTCATCTGGATTGCCCATGACGTCGGTCCGCGTGCGATGAGCCCGAAAGTCAAGAACGTCGTGCAGCCCAAGAGCTGGTTCATCGACATCGCCACGATGACGATGGACTGACGCCGGCGCTCGCCGCGGCCGGGCGCAACCCGTCCGCAGCGGCCCGTGGCGCCCGCGCCGGGCCGGCATTTCGCCGGTCCGCCGCGGCGCCTCCGGGCGGGACGCGATCCCGCCTCCACGCTTGACGGATACCGCTGTGCTCACCTACCTCTTCAGACGCGTCGTCTATACCTTGCCGATCATGTTCGGTGTGGCGCTGGTGTGCTTTGCCCTCGTGCACCTGGCCCCGGGCGATCCGCTGGTCTCGGTGCTGCCGGCAGATGCGTCGGCCGAACTCCAGGCCCAGATGCGGACCCTCTACGGCTTCGACCGGCCCTATCCGGTGCAGTTCGCGAGCTGGATCGGACGCGCGCTTCAGGGCGACCTCGGCACCTCGATCGCCAGCGGCCGTTCGGTGTCGACCGAAGTGATGCGTGCGGTGGGCAACACGCTGATCCTCGCCTCGGTGGCGACGCTGATCGGCTTCTTCTTCGGCTGCCTCTTCGGATTCGTCGCCGGCTACTTCCGCGACTCCTGGGCGGACAAGGCGGCCTCGTTCCTGTCGGTGGTCGGCGTGAGCGTGCCGCATTACTGGCTCGGCATGGTGCTGGTCATCATCTTTGCCGCGCAACTGAACTGGCTGCCGGCCACGGGCGCCGGCCCGGGCGGCTCGGGCGAGTGGGCCTGGGACTGGGCGCACATCCGCCACCTCGTGCTGCCCTCGATCACGATGAGCGTGATCCCGATGGGCATCATCTCGCGTACCGTGCGGGCGCTGGTCGCCGAGGCCCTCGCGCAGGAGTTCGTGGTCGGGCTGCGGGCCCGAGGCCTGACCGACTTCGGCGTGTTCCGCCACGTGGTCAAGAACGTCGCACCGACCGCGCTCGCGGTCATGGGCCTGCAGCTCGGTTACCTGCTCGGCGGCTCGATCCTGATCGAGACGGTGTTCTCATGGCCCGGCACCGGCTTCCTGCTCAACAGCGCGATCTTCCAGCGCGACCTGCCGCTGCTGCAGGGGACGATCCTGGTGCTCGCAATGTTCTTCGTGCTGCTGAACCTGCTGGTCGATGTCGTGCAGAGCACGCTCGATCCGCGCATCGCCCGGAGCTGAGCGATGAACATCGCGGTCGATGCCACCAAGATTCCCGCGCCGATCTTCGAGCGCAGCCCCGGCTACTGGTCGAGCGTGTTCCGGCGTTTCCGGCGCGATCCGGTCGCGCTGTTCGCCGCTGGCGTGGTCGCCGTGCTGGTGCTGCTGGCGCTGTTCGGTCCGTGGCTCACGCCGGCCGATCCCTACAAGTCCTCGATGCTGAGCCGGCTTAAGCCGATCGGCACGGAGGGCTATCCGCTGGGTACCGACGAGCTTGGGCGCGACATGCTGTCGCGGCTGATGATCGGCGCGCGCCTGTCGCTGTTCATGGGCATCACGCCGGTGATCTGCGCGTTCTTGATCGGCTCGGGGCTGGGCATCCTTGCCGGCTACGCGGGCGGCGCGGTCAACACCGTGATCATGCGCACCATCGACGTGTTCTACGCGTTCCCGTCGGTGCTGCTGGCGATTGCGCTGTCGGGGGCGCTGGGTGCGGGCATCACCAACGCGCTGCTGTCGCTGACGATCGTGTTTGTGCCGCCGATCGCCCGGGTCGCCGAGAGCGTGACCACGCAGGTGAGGACACGCGACTTCGTCGAGGCCGCGCGGGCCTCGGGCGCGGACGCGTTCACCATCGTGCGGGTCCATGTGCTGGGCAACGTGCTCGGCCCGATCTTCGTCTATTCCACCAGCCTGATCGCGGTGTCGATGATCCTCGCCTCGGGCCTGTCCTTCCTCGGCCTGGGGGTGAAGCCACCCGAGCCCGAGTGGGGTCTGATGCTGAACACGCTGCGCACGGCGATCTACACCCAGCCCTGGGTGGCAGCCCTGCCCGGGGCGATGATCTTCATCACCTCGATTTCCTTCAACACGCTGTCCGACGGTCTGCGGTCGGCGATGGACGTCAAGCAATGAGCGCGGACACAAGGGCCGTCCCGGGGGCCGGAGCGGGCCTCGACTGGGCGTCGACGCCGAACAAGGCGCTGATCGAGGTGCGGGGACTGGTGAAGCATTTCCCGCTCAAGGGCAAGAGAGCCGACGACGGGCGGGCGGCGGTGGTGCGCGCCGTCGATGGCATCGACTTCAGGGTCTATCAGGGCGAGACGCTCGGCGTGGTCGGCGAGTCGGGCTGCGGCAAGAGCACCGCCGCGCGGCTGCTGATGCGCCTGCTGGACCCGACCGCCGGCGAGATCATCTTCGACGGGAAGGCCGTCGGCGGCCGCGAGCTGCCGCTCAAGGAGTACCGCCGGCAGGTCCAGATGGTCTTCCAGGACAGCTACTCGTCGCTGAACCCGCGGATGACGATCGAGGACTCGATCGCGTTCGGCCCGCGGGTGCATGGCGTGGGCGCGCGCGAGTCGGTCGAGCGCGCCCGTGACCTGCTGTCGCGGGTGGGTCTCGAGCCGCGTCGGTTCGCCGAGCGCTATCCGCACGAGCTGTCCGGCGGGCAGCGCCAGCGGGTGAACATCGCCCGCGCGCTCGCGCTGCAGCCGCGGGTGGTGATTCTCGACGAGTCGACCTCGGCGCTCGACAAGTCGGTCGAGGCGCAGGTGCTAAACCTTCTGCTCGATCTGAAGGAGGCCTTCGGGCTGACCTACGTGTTCATCGGCCACGACCTGCACGTGGTGCGCTACGTGTCGGACCGGGTGATGGTCATGTACCTCGGGCAGGTTGCCGAGCTCGGGCCGGGCGAGGTGCTGTTCGCCGATCCGCTGCATCCGTACACCCGGGCGCTGACCGCGTCGATGCCAACGATGGATCCGGACAATCGTACCGAGGAGGCGCCGCTGGCCGGCGACCCACCGAACCCGATCAATCCGCCCTCGGGCTGCCGCTTCCACACCCGCTGCGCGGCGGCCGAGCCGGCCTGCGCCAAGCAGGTGCCGAAGCTGGGCTCGAAAGGGACGCCGCATGCGGTGGCCTGTCTGATGTACGAGCCCGGATTCGGCCATTCGCGGGCGCCCGTCGCACAGGAGGCCGCATGAGTGCCGTGCCGATGCCGCGCCCCGCGGCCGGCGACGAGTCGCTGGTGACGGTCCGGAACCTGCAGGTTGCATTCGGCAAAGGACCCCGGCCGGTGCGGGCGGTCAACGGCGTGGACCTCGACGTGGCGCGTGGCGAGACGGTCGCGCTGATCGGCGAATCGGGCTCGGGCAAGAGCGTCACGCTGCGCGCGCTGCTGCGGCTGCACGCGCCGCGCACGACCCGCATCGAGGGCTCGGTGCGGGTCGCCGGGCACGACGTGCTGTCGCTCGGGACGCGGGCGCTGGCGGACTATCGGGGCAAGGTCGCCTCGATGATCTTCCAGGAGCCGCTGCTGGCTCTGGATCCGGTCTACACGGTGGGTGCACAGATCATCGAGTCGATCCGCCGCCATGAACCGGTCTCCGAGGGCGATGCCCGTCGGCGCGCACTCGAGCTCTTCGAGCGGGTGCGCATTCCGAGCCCGGAGCGGCGCCTGGACGCCTACCCGCACGAGATGAGCGGCGGCATGCGGCAGCGCGCGATGATCGCGCTCGCGCTCGCCTGCCGCCCGCAGGTGCTGCTCGCCGATGAGCCGACGACCGCGCTCGACGCGACGGTGCAGATCCAGATCCTGCTGCTCTTGCGCGAGCTGCAGCGCGAGCTCGGACTGGGCATCGTGTTCGTCACGCACGACATCGGCGCGGCGGTCGAAGTCGCGGACCGTTTCGCGGTGATGTACGCGGGCCGTATCGTCGAGGAGGGTCCGGTGCGGACCGTCGTGCGCATGCCGCGCCATCCGTACACGCTCGCACTGCTGCGCGGGCGGGCGGGCGGCCAGACCCTGGCGCGCGGCACGCGGCTGCTGACCATCGCGGGCTCGCCGCCCGACCTGGCCAACCTGCCCGCGGGCTGCGCGTTCGCCGAGCGCTGCAGCTTCGCGCAGGACCGCTGCCGCATCGCCCCGCCCGAGCCGGTCACCCTCGCGGCCGACCATGTCGTGCGCTGCCTGCGCACCGACGCCACCGCCCGGGTCGCCTGACACTCCGTCCACCGGTACCCAGCATGCTCCTCGCCCACGACACCGCTCGGGCCTTTGTTCCATACCCGGCGGTGCCGGTGCCCTGTGCCGGCACCGGACCGCTGTCGGGGCTGAGCTTCGCAGCCAAGGACCTGTTCGACGTCGCCGGCTATCCCACCGGGGGCGGCAATCCGCTGGTGCTCGCGATGTCGGGCATCAAGGCGGTGAACGCGCCGGCCGTGCAGCGCCTGCTGGACGCCGGCGCGCGCTTCGTCGGCAAGACGCATACCGACGAGTTCGCGTTCAGCATGAACGGGCGCAACGTGCATTTCGGCACGCCGATCAACGGGGCCGCCCCCGACCGGATCCCCGGTGGCTCCTCGAGCGGCTCGGCATCGGCGGTGAGCAACCGACTGTGCGACCTCGCGCTCGGCACCGACACCGGCGGCTCGGTCCGCGCACCGGCGAGCCACTGCGGCCTGTACGGCATCCGCCCGACCCATGGACGCGTGTCGCTGCAGCGTGCACTCGACCTGTCGCCGAGCTTCGACACCTGCGGCTTCTTCGCCCGTGAGGCGCGGACCTTCGGGCGCGTCGCCGACGTGATGCTCGGCGCGGACACCGCGCCGCTGCCGGCGCGGATCCGGCTGCTGCGCCCGGACGATGCCTGGGCGCTGATCGCGGCCGAGCCCGACGCCGCGCTCGTCGAGGCCGTGGCCCGGGTCGAGTCGGTGGCGGGCGCAGCGGCCCGCTGCATACTCGCCCTCGATTCGATCGACACGATGTACATGGCCTACCGCCGTGCACAGGGGCGAGAGGCCTGGATGGTGGATGGGCCGATCATCGAGCGCTTCGGCGCGCCGCTCGGGCCGGGCGTGGCCGAGCGCTTCGCCTGGTCGGGTCGGCTGACGGATGCGGAGGTCGCCGCGGCCGACGCCTTCCGGGCGCGCTTCCGTGCCCATCTGGCGGCGCTGCTCGGCGACGATGGGGTGTTGGTGCTGCCGACCATGCCCGACGTGGCGCCGCTGCTGACGGCGGACGAGTCGGCGCTGGAGGCCTATCGCGCGAATGCCATTCGGCTGCTGTGCACCGCCGGCTTGGCGGGGGTGCCGCGGGTCTCGATGCCGCTCGTGCGGCGCCAAGGTGTGCCGCTCGGGCTCTCGCTGATCGGACAGGCGGGCTCGAACCGCTCGCTGGTTGCGCCGGCGGAGGCGATCGCCGCCTGAACGGGCAGGCCTGCGACGGGCCCGCTAAGGGCCCGTGCGGCCGGCTTCATTCGTCGGCTTCGGTCTCGACGTTGGCGTCGGTCTCGAGCTCGAGTTCCGCTTCGGGCTCGGCCCGGTCGATCGATGCGCACAGCAGGCGGCCGTCAACGCGGCGGCCATCACGGCCGAACATCGAGTGGGCGACGCCCTGCGGGGTCTGGTACCACCGCTGCATGCGGCGGGCTGCGGCCAGGGCCGCGTCCGGTTCGAGGATCGCGCCCAGCGAACTCGGCGCGTCGGCGAAGGCGGCTGCGGACTGGACGCTGTTCATCTCGAGCTGTTCCATGGTGTGCTGGAAAGTCAATTCCATGTGTGTACAAGACAGATCGACTCTTCCCGATCCCCGATGCGGGGTCGCCGCGATCGCGCCGGAAGGCAGGCGGATCCCGATGCGCGGTGCCCATTGTGTCGGGGGCGGCACGGCGACCGCGACCTCGCGACGTCCGTCGCGGCCGCGGGACTCAGTCGAGCAGGCCGCGCGCGACGATCTGCGCCTGGATCTCGGCCGCGCCCTCGAACACGTTCAGGATCCGCGCGTCGACCAGCACCCGGCTGATCCGGTACTCGAGCGCATAGCCGTTCCCGCCGTGAATCTGCACCGCGTTGTCCGCGGCCGCCCAGGCGACGCGGGCCGCGAGCAGCTTCGCCATGCCGGCCTCGAGGTCGCAGCGGCGCTGCGCATCCTTCTCGCGCGCCGCGAACAGCGTGAGCTGGCGCGCGACCATCGTTTCGACCGCCATCCAGGCGAGCTTGTCGGCCACCCTCGGGAAGGCCGAGATCGGACGGCCGAACTGGGTCCGCTCGCAGGCATAGCTCAGGCCGAGCTCGAGCGCGCTCTGGGCGACGCCGACCGCCCGGGCAGCGGTCTGGATCCGCGCGCTCTCGAAGGTCTTCATCAGCTGCTTGAAGCCCTGACCCTCGAGTCCACCGAGCAGCGCGTCGCCGGGGATCTCGTAGCCGTCGAAGCCGATCTCGTACTCCTTCATCCCCCGGTAGCCGAGCACCTCGATCTCGCTGCCGCTCAGGCCGGGCGCGGGAAAGGGATCGGCGTCGGTGCCGCGCGGCTTGGGCACGAGGAACATCGACAGCCCCCTGTAGCCTGGGGTGTCGCGGTCGGTGCGCGCGAGCAGCGTCATCAGGTCGCTGCGCGCGCCGTGTGTCGTCCAGGTCTTGTTGCCTCGCAACCGCCAGACCGGGCGGCCGTCGGCAGACGTGCCGCGCTTGGCACGCGTGCGCAGCGACGCGAGGTCGCTGCCGGTGTCCGGTTCGGTGAAACACGCGGTCGAGATGGTGGTGCCAGCGACCAGCCCGGGCAGCCACGCGGTGCGCTGCGCCTCGGTGCCGGCGCCCAGGATCAGCTCGCTGGCGATCTCGGTGCGCGTGCCGAGCGAGCCCAGCCCTATCCAGCCGCGCGAGAGCTCCTCGGTGACGACACACATCGCCGACTTGCCCATGCCCGAGCCGCCCCAGGACTCGGGCACGGTCAGCCCGAAGACGCCGAGCGCGCCGAGCTCGCCGATCACCGCATCGGGGATCAGCACATTTGCGAGGTGCCAGCGGTGCGCTGCTTCGGCATGGTCGTCCGACCAGCGTGCAAATTGACTACGGATCTCGGCGAGCGCCGGGTCGTCGTAGGCCGGGTCGCCGAACGAGCGCGACGCGCGCCCCTCGGCGAGCAGCACGGCGATCCGCGCGCGCACGGGCGGCGCGAAACCGCGGGCACGCAGCCGGCGCACGGCCGGGTCACCGACGAAGGCGGCGAGCGCCACGCCGTCCTCGTCGATGAGGTCCGGGCGGAACAGCTCGCCCTGGCTCATCGGCAGGCCGCCGGCGAGCTGCGCCAGGTACTCGCCGAAGGCGGCCTGCAGCATCAGCGACTCGAGCTCGCCGAGCCGGCTCACGGCGGCCAGCCGCCGCGACCAGCCGAGCATCTCGTGCAGCGCCCGGACGTAGGTCGCCGCCCAGGCGAACCCGTGGGTGCGGGCCTGCTCCCGGTTGACCGCGTCCGGGTCTTCGCCCAGGCGTACGCGAAGGCGCCCGCGCAGCGCGTCGACCAAGCGGTCGGCGGCGGCGAGCGCCGCGGCGCAGGCGGCCTCGAGGTCTGCGAGCGCCGACGCGGCCGGCAGGGGAGAGGGGGCGTTCGTGGCGGTCATGACGGGGTGTCCGGTGCGACCGGCGAAGCAGGGCGCGCGCCCGCGGGCGGGCCGCCGAGCGTGCCTGCAGCCTGCAGGGCGAGGATCGCAGCCGCATCGAGGCCGAGTACCTCGGCCAGGACGGCGGCGCTGTCGGCGCCGATGCGGGCGGCGGGTGCGGGGGCAGTGCGTGGTGTGGCGCCGAAGGCCAGCGGGCTGGTCGCGGTGAGGAAGCGGCCGTAGCCGGGGTGGTCGATGCGGGCGAACATCGGGTTGGCCTCGGAGACACGCACATCCTCGGCGAGCATCTGCTCGAAGCTGCGGTACGGGCCCCAGAGGAGTGCACGGTCGGAGAGCGCGGCCCCGACCTCTGCGAGCGTGCGCCGTGCGAACCATGGGCGCAGGAACGCCGAGATCAGCTCGCGGGCCTCCCAGCGGCCCGCCTCGGTGTCGAGCCGATGGCCGAGCGACGCCGCGGCCGCCACGAGCGCGTCCGAGAGGCCGACCGCGCGAACCAGGGCTTGCCACTGTCGGTCGCTGATTGCGACCACCATCGCCCAGCGATCGTCGGCGGTGCAAAAGGCGTCGCCGTAGGCGCCGTATAGGAGGTTGCCGTCGGCGCGTCGCGCGCTGCCGTTGACCTCGACGTCGGCCACGTAACCGAGCGAGGCCGTCGCTGCGAACGCGACGTCGGACAGCGCGAGCCGCACCAGCTGGCCTTCGCCGGTACGGCGCCGGTGCCGGTCGGCGGCGAGCACCGCCGTCGCGAGGGTCATGCCGGCGAGCAGATCCCAGGCCGGCAGCACATGGTTGACTGGCGTGCGGCCGTCGCCGGTCACCACCGGAAACCCCGCGGCGCAGTTGACCGTGTAGTCGACCGCGTTGGCGCCGTCCGACGAGCCGACCAGCTGCACCATGATCACGTCCGGCCGGCGCGCGCGCAGCGCGTCGTAGCCCAGGTCGCCGTCGACCCCGAGGTTGGTGACGAAGATGCCGCCGCCTTCGCCCGGCGCTGCGATGAGGCCCTGCAGCAGTTGACGCCCGGCCGGGGCGCGCGGGTCGATCTCCACCGAGCGCTTGCCGTGATTCAGCGATGCCCAGTAGAGGCTGCGGCCTGCGGCGTTTACCGGCATCCGGTTCGCGTCGATGTTGCCGCCGGGCGGGTCGACCCGGATCACCTCCGCGCCGAGCTGTGCGAGCGTGAGCCCGGCCGAAGGCGCCGCGACGAAGGCCGAGAACTCGACGATTCGCAGGCCGTCGAGCGGCCCGCGTGCGGGGGGCTGCGTCATCGGTCCTGGGCCTTCAGAACATCTGGTACCCGATCGCGGCGAACGCGGTCGCGTTGGTGCGCTGCCGGACGATCGGCGAGTCGGCGGCGTCGCCGAGCAGATGCCCGACCCCGATGCCGCCGATCGCGATCCAGCGCCCGGCGAAGAAGTGATTGGCCGACAGCGCGAGCTGCACGTTGCGCAGTCCGCTCGACGGCGAGTAGGCCGCGTAGCCCGAGGCGAGCGACTGGCCGGCGTCGACGCCGAACCAGGTCTGCTGCGACTTCGTGTTGCCCGCGGTGACGAACGCGGTGAGGCTCATCCGCGTGGCTGGCCCGAGCTGCAGGTCCCGCCGCACGCCCGCATCGAGCTCCGCCCCCTTGCCGCCGCCACGCACGTTCACGCCGATCGTCCAGGCTCGCGACAACGCCTGAGTCCAGTAGACGCTGGCCTCGGCGCCGAAGTCGATGTCGCCCATGCCGCGCAGGTCGGACGACTGGCTCTCGCGGCGGCCGAACTGGGGAATGAGCCGGGCGCCCACCTGCGTCGTCGCCGTGTTGACGAACGAGTAGCCGAGGCCACTGCCGGTGCTCGCGAAGAAACCGTTTCGGTTTGCATAGTCGAAGTACGGCAGCACCATCAGCGCCTGGTCGTCGGAACCGAGGTAGGCCGGCCGAACGAGAGCCGCGCCGCCCACGAGCAGGCGGCTGTCGCCGGGCCCGACCGGGGGCAGGCTGACGATGCCCTGGTATTGCGCCTGCACGGGGGCGGCACCCAGCAGGCAGGCGGCGGCAATCGAGGCGGTGATGAGTCGTGGGGTCATTCGGGGCGACGTGAAGTCGTGCGTGGAGGCCGCGGACAGGCGGCCGGGACGACGATTCCATCACAAAGGCCCTTCGGGTGATGCCGTAGCATCACAGCCTTGCGGTCTTCCCTTCCTCGGACCGGTTCCGGAAACGCGAGCGCAGTGGCCGATCTCGACCGATTCTCCTTGTTCACCGAAGCGCGCGAGCGGCTCGGGCAGGCGTTCTTGCGCGCGCTCTCGACGGCCTTGCCCGAGGCGGCCGACACGCTAGAGCAGTCGGTGGATCTGGCGACCACCATCGTCGGGCGGCGCCAGCTCGTCGCGGCCGCCGCATTGCTGCGGATGGAGGCCGGCGGCCGCTCGCAGCGCGCGCTCGCGCGTCTGTACGACCTCGCTTTCCGGATGCTCGAGCTCAATCAGTCGCCGCCTGCCGCCGACGGCGAGTCGCCGATGCTGAGCCTGCTCGGCGAGGAGGAGCTCGATCACCAGATCCTGGCCGACGAGGTGGCCCAGGCCGTGCGCGAGCACATGGGCGCGGCCTACGAGGTGGCGCTGCGCCGCATCGACGGACTCACCCGGACGGTGTCGGACGACACGCGCGCGCCGCTCGGCGCAAGCGTGCTCGCCGCGGCGGCCCTCGATGCGCTGCGCCCGCTCACCTCCGAACGCGCCACGCGCGCGGCGGTGCGCGCCGCGGCGATCGAGCGGCTCGCGCCGCGGCTCTCCGAGGTGATCGTCGAGACCGATGCGTGGCTGGCGGCACGCGGCGTTGAGCCATGGAGCCCGTCCGCGCCCGAGGCGCAGCCCCTGCCGCTTCTCGAGACCCTGGGCAAGGAGCTCCCGCTGCCCGGCGCGCACATCGCCGCGCCGAGGCCCGATCCGGCGGCGGAGGGGCGGCCGGCTGTTCCGATCGCCCCGCCCGAAGCCGAGGCCGACGCCGCGGTTGCGGCCGGCGGCCCGATCGTCGTGATCGAGCAGCAGGCCGAGGCGGTTGCGGACGTCGTAGGTCCGGACGCGCCGCCGTCCGCTGTCATCGACGAGGCACACCCCGCCGCCCCTGAGGTGCAGCCCGCGCCGATGGCCGAGGCCGAATCGACGCCCCACGCCGCGACCGACGAGGCCCTCACCACGGCCATCGACCGTGCGGGCGATGCGATGGTGCAGGCCACCGCGCTTGCCGACGTGCTCGGCCGTCAACCGTTCGCGCAGGGGCGCCCCGAAGCCGCCTACCGCTACGCGTCCGGGCTGCCGCGTCCCGACGCGCTGCAGGAGGATGCGGTCGCGTTCGCCCATCACGTCGGCGTGGCGCCCTACACGCGCGCCGCGCGACAGCGCTACTTCGATGCGCTGCGCCAGCGGATGCAGGATGCCGAGGCCGTCCCCGGTCAGATCGCTGCGCTGGACCTGGTCGCCAGCCTGTTCGACTATGTCGTCGATGACAGCCGGATGCCGCCTGCCGCGCAGCCGCTCCTCTGGCGGCTGCAGCACCCCGCGCTGACCCTCGCCGCGCTCGATGTCGGCTACCTCGGCGACGACCGTCGCTCGGTCCGTCGCCTGGTCGAGCATCTCGCGGCAATCTCGGTCGGCTACGCGGACGACATCACCCAGGGCAGCGAGCTCTACCGCCGGCTCGACACCGTCGTGCGCGCGGTCGAGGTTGTCTCGCACGCCTTTCATACGCGCTCCACCGTACTGGGCGAGCAGGTGCGTCGCGAGTACCAGCGTGCCGCCCAGGGCGTCACCCAGCTGGTCTCGCGGGTCGCCAACGAGCGACATGCGCTCGACGCGACCCCGGGCCGCCGCAACCGCCGGGACTACACCCGCCGTCCGTCTCGCGAGCGTGAGCAGGTCGTCACGCGGCGCCTCGAGGGCGAGCTGCACGAGCGGATCGATCGCCACGATGTACCGGACTCTGTGCGTGATTTTCTGCTCGGTGTCTGGCTGCGGCACCTGCGCACGGCGATGCTGCGCGACGGAGAGGGCAGCTCGTCGTACCGGCTCGCGCTTCAGGTCGTCGACGATCTGCTCTGGAGCCTCGATGCCGGCGGACCGCGCCCGAGCCGTCGCCAGCTGGCCTCGCGCATCCCGCCGCTCATCAAGCTGATGACCCAGGGCGTGACCGACATCGGCGCCCGGCCCGAGGAGTTCCGCCCGTTCCTCGACGAGCTGTTCCTGATCCACCTTCGCAAGATGCAGAAGACGCCGCGCGACGGTAACGGCACCCCCGATCCCGCGACGCGATCCGCGCCGCCGCCTGTCGATTCATTCGATGCCCTCCCCACGCTCGACGAGACGCTGCCGGACACGCTGATGGACGAGGCGGACGAGCGCGGCCTGACCGAAGGCGAGGCCTCTGCCCTGACTGATCCCAGCCCGAGCCAGGGCGAAGCACCGCAGCCGTTCGCTGCTGCGCCAGCCGTGCTCGACGCGTCCGAACAGATCGACGTCAACCCGGCCACACGCGAGGATGCTGTCGAGCCTGGCTTCCGCCCCGAGGAAGAGAGCCTGCGCTCGCCAGCCGGTGGTGCCCGGCGCGACGGCGCGCGGGTCGATGACCGCGGCCGCCGGACCCGGTCGCCCGGCGCCCGGTGGGGCTGGCTGCGGCGGGCCGCCGAGCGCCCCGATCTGCCGCGCACCGGAATCCAACGGCTCGAACCCGACGACGACGACACTCCCATCGAGTCCTGGTCCGCGGCGTCGGTCCGCGCAGAGCCCGCGCTGCGCGGCCCCGCATTGCCGGCCACGTCGGCGCCCAACACTGCGGTGCCCGACACCCCAGTGCCCGACACCGCGCTGCCCGCGCTGCCCGCGCTGCCCGACTTCCCGCCGGTCGCCACCGTCAGAGCGCAGGGCGCCCCGCAGCCCGTCGTGAGTGCCCCGCTTGAGCGCCGTGCCGACCCCGATGGTGGTGCGACCGAGCATCGGCTGCTGTCGGTGCTGAGCGAAGTGAGTCTCGCCGACTTCCCATTGAAGCCGCAGCGCCTGCAGCTGGATGCAGACGACGCGCTCGCCCGTCTGAGCCGTGGCGACTGGCTCGAGCTGATCGGCCGAGACGGCGAGCCGCAGGACGTCAAGGTGGCGTGGATCAACTCGCGCCGGACTGTGGTGCTGCTGGTCCGCCGGCCGGACCGCCGCGCCCTGTCGTTGCGTGCCGCCGATCTGCGCGCGCGTTTCGCCACGCAGCACGCGTCGCTGATTGTCTGAGGCTCGGCACGGCGCGCGTCAGCGCGCCGGAAAGGTCACGATGTGGTCTGCCGCGAAGCGGATACCGATCGCCTCACCGATCCGGTGGTCGTGGTGGCTGGGCACGAGCGCGAGCAGCCGCTGGCCGCTCGGCAGCTGCAGCGTGTACAGGAACTGCGCGCCGCGGAACGCCTTGCGCAGCACCTGCGCCTGGATCGGGCTCGCATCGTCGTGCACCACATCGTCCGGCCGCAACAGAACGGTCAGCTCGCCCCCGGGGCCGGCGTTCGCCCGAGCCTGGGCGAGGTCGTCCTCGGTCGGGATCGGCAGCGTGCCGAGCTCGACCTCGAGTAGCGCGGCGTCGCCCCCGTCGACCAGCCAGCCGCGCAGGAACACGCCCATACCGACGAAGTCCGCGACGCTGCGGCTCGCGGGATGGTGGTAGAGCCGATAGGCCTCGTCCCACTGCGCGATCCGCCCGCCTTCCATGACGCCGACGGTATCGGCAAGCGCGAAAGCCTCGTACTGGTCGTGCGTGACCATCAGCGTAGTCGTGCCGGCCCGCTTCAGGATGTCGCGCAGCTCGAGGGCGAGGTTCTCGCGCAGGTCGGGATCCAGGTTTGAGAAGGGCTCGTCGAGCAGCAGCAGCGCCGGTGCCGGCGCCAGCGCACGTGCGAGCGCCACCCGCTGCTGCTGCCCGCCGGAGAGCTCGTGCGGATAGCGCTCGCCGACGCCCGAGAGGCCGACCAGCGCAAGCATCCGTACAATCCGCTCGCGGCGCTCAGCCCCGCCGAGCCGACGCAGCCCGAAGCCCACGTTGCCTGCCACGTCGAGGTGCGGGAACAGCGCGTAGTCCTGAAACACCACGCCCACGCCGCGCTTCTCCGGCGGCAGCACCGCGGTCGGCGACGACGCCTGGCGGCCCGCGATGCGGATCGCCCCAGCATCCGGCGTCACGAAGCCCGCCACCGCCCGCAGCGCGGTCGTCTTGCCGCAGCCCGAACTGCCCAGCAGGCAGCCGATCTCGCCGCCGGCCAGCGCGAACGACAGGCCGTCGAGGACCTGCAGGCGCCGCCCGTCCGACTCGAACGCGACCGACAGCCCGTCGACCGCGAGCGGGGTCGTGGCGGCGTCGGCGGGGCCCGCCGCGGCGGTGTCGGCCGGCCGATCGACGGCGGCGGACGGGGCTCGGTCCATCAGATGCGATTGCCTATAATTCTCATTGCCATGGATGATTGTAGCCTGAGCCGTTTGCTTGCCGCCTCGCCGGCCGTCGCCCGATGAGCCCTCGCGCAGTCCGCGCGCAGGCTGCCCGCAGGTGACCCGTTCTCCGTTCGGATGGGTCGCGGGCGGCGTCGCGGTGTCGGTTGTCGCGCCGATGGCCGCGCTGCTCTGGGTCGCGCTGCAGCCGACCGGCGCTGACGCGCTCGTGCACCTGCTGTCCACCGTGCTGCCGCGCTACACGCTGACCTCGCTGCTGCTGGTCGCCCAGGTCGCCGCCTGTGTGACGCTGCTTGGCGTCGGGGCTGGGTGGCTGGTCGCAGCCTACGAGTTCCCCGGCCGGCGGGCGCTCGAGATCGCGCTGATCCTGCCGCTCGCGATGCCGGCCTTCGTGCTCGCCTATGCGTACACCGACTTCCTGGACACCAGCGGGCCGCTGCAGGGCTGGTTGCGCGAGACGACCGGATGGTCGATCGGCCAGTACTGGTTCCCGCCGGTTCGCTCTCTGCCCGGAGCCGCGCTCTTCCTGTCGCTGGCGCTCTATCCCTATGTGTACATGCTGGCGCGCAACGCGTTCGCCGAGCGCAGCGCGTCGCTCGCCGAGGCCGCCCGCTCGCTCGGGCTGCCCGCGCCACTGGTCTGGTGGCGAGTCACCTGGCCGGTCGCCCGGCCGGCGGTGGTCGCCGGGCTGACGCTGGTGACGATGGAGACGCTCGCCGACTTCGGCACCGTCAACTTCTTCGCGGTCGACACCTTCTCGGCAGGCATCTTCCGCGCATGGCAGGGCCTGGGCGACCGTGCCGCGGCCGCACGGCTCGCGCTGGTGCTGCTCGCGGCCGTACTGCTGCTGGTCTGGGTCGAGCGCCGCCAGCGCGGGCGGATGGCGTTCCATGCGCGCGCGGCGCGTCCTGCACATGTGCGCCGACTGCGGGGCGTTGCGGCCTGGGGCGCGACGCTGCTGTGTCTGCTGCCGGTGCTGGCCGGCTTCATCCTGCCGGTGCTGCTGCTGCTGCGGGCGGCGGCCGGGCAGGGCGCCTGGCTCGATGCTCGCCTCGTGAACTGGGCGGTCAACACCGCGCTGCTGTCGGGCCTCGCGGTCGCGGTGGTGGTGCCGCTCGCGCTTGCGCTGGCCTACGCGGTGAGGCTCGCACAGACCCACTGGATGACCGCGTTCGCGACCATCGCCGGCGCCGGCTACGCGGTTCCCGGCATCGTGCTCGGGGTTGGCCTGCTGGCCGTGGTGGGGACCGTGGACCGTGCCTGGGCCTGGGGGGGCGGCACCGGCCTGCTCCTCGGCGGCACAGCGGTGGCGGTCGTCTACGCCTACTGCGTGCGCTTCTTCGCCGTTGCACAGCATGGCCTGGAGGCCTCGCTTAAGCGGATCAGCCCGTCGATGGACGCGAGTGCGCGCACGCTCGGCGCCGGCCAGTTCGAGATGCTGCGGCGCGTGCACTGGCCGCTGCTTCGTCCGAGCATCGCGACCGCGGCGCTGCTGGTGTTCGTCGACTGCCTCAAGGAGCTGCCCGCGACGCTGGTGCTGCGGCCGTTCAACTTTGACACCCTGGCGGTGGTGGCCTACAACTTCGCCGCCGACGAGCGGCTCGCCGAGGCGGCGCTGCCTTCGCTTGCGATCGTGCTCGTCGGTCTGCTGCCGGTGGTCGTGCTGGCCCGCAGCTTCCGACGCCTCTGAGATGGACGTTCGGCCGGCCGCGGCGCGCGCCGGGCCCGTTGTTTCAGCCCGCGACCGACCCGATCCCGAGCGCCTGCCGCACAAGCGGCCAAAGCACGGTCCCCCAGGTCGCACCGACCAGCAGCAGCGCGACGAGCACCGCCGCGCTGCCGAGGTCCTTCGCCTGCTTCGACAGCGCATGCCGCTCGATCCCTACCCGGTCGACGACCGCCTCGAGCGCCGAGTTCAGCAGCTCGACGATGAGCAGTACCGCGAGCACCCCGATGAGCGCGAGCGTCTCGAGCGCGCCCACTGGCACCCACAGTGCGATTGGCACCAGCACGGCGCACAGCGCGAGCTCCTGCCGGAACGCCGCCTCGTCGCGCCAGGCGGCTCGCAGGCCCGCCATCGAGTTGCGGCCCGCCGCCGCGATGCGAGCGAATCCGCCGCGACTCTTGAAAGGACTGTCCGAGGCCAAGGTTCATCCGAGGGGCAGGGCGCACAGCGTGCGAAGGTAATGAGGATAGCGGAGTGCGCCCGCCCGCCTGCGTGCTCTGGTTGGACAGCCTCACCGCGGTGCTGCTATAGTCTTGGGCTCGCAGGCGCGTAGCTCAGTTGGTTAGAGCACCACCTTGACATGGTGGGGGTCGTTGGTTCGAATCCAATCGCGCCTACCACATTCCTGCTGGTAGGTCCGCCGGCACTCTGTCGGTTCGTCCTTTGGTTGAATTAGCCGGCTTAGGTAGCGGTTAAGGCATCGAGTTCAGGCAGCGATGCAGGCAGTCCGTTTCAGTGGCGTTCGAACTCCCCGGACCCGATAGGATCCGGGGAGTTCGCACGCGCCCCAGCATCCCGAAAAGTGCGGCTCGCCCGCACTTTTTTTTTGCCCCCCGCAGTACGCCAGCAGCCCGCGACAGAGAGCACCCGATCGTGATCAAAATCAGCCTGCCCGACGGTTCGGTTCGTGAATTCCCGGCGCCGCCGACGGTCGCCGAAGTGGCCGCCTCGATCGGCCCCGGTCTGGCGAAGGCCGCGCTCGCCGGCCGCGTCGACGGCGTGCTCGTCGACACCTCGTATTGCATCGAGCGCGATGCCGCGCTCGCCATCGTGACCGACAAGGACCCCGACGGGCTGGACGTGATCCGTCACTCGACGGCGCACCTGCTCGCGTATGCGGTGAAGGCGCTCTTCCCGGACGCGCAGGTGACGATCGGCCCGGTGATCGACAACGGCTTCTACTACGACTTCTCGTACAAGCGCCCGTTTACCCCCGAGGACCTCGCCGCGATCGAGGCCAAGATGGCCGAGCTCGCCAGGAAGGACGAGCCGGTGACGCGCGAGGTCTGGCAGCGCGATGACGCGGTGACGTATTTCGAGTCGATCGGCGAGAAGTACAAGGCCGAGATCATCGCGTCGATCCCTACCGATCAGCCAATCGGTCTGTACCGCGAGGGAGCGTTCGTCGACCTGTGCCGCGGCCCGCACGTGCCGTCCACCGGCAAGCTGAAAGTCTTCAAGCTCATGAAGCTGGCTGGTGCCTACTGGCGCGGCGATTCGAAGAACGAGATGTTGCAGCGGATCTACGGCACCGCGTGGGCGAGGAAGGAAGACCAGGACGCCTACCTGCATAGGCTGGAGGAAGCCGAGAAGCGCGACCACCGCAAGCTGGGCAAGCAGCTCGACCTGTTCCACCTGCAGGACGATGCTCCCGGCATGGTGTTCTGGCATCCGAAGGGCTGGGCGCTCTGGCAGCAGGTCGAGCAGTACATGCGCCGTGTCTACCAGGATCACGGTTACCAGGAGATCCGCTGCCCGCAGGTGCTCGACCGCTCGCTGTGGGAGAAGTCAGGTCACTGGGAGAACTACAAGGACCACATGTTCACCACGGCGTCCGAGAACCGCGACTACGCGGTCAAGCCGATGAACTGTCCCGGTCACGTGCAGGTCTTCAACAGCGACCTGCGCAGCTATCGCGACCTGCCGCTGCGCTACGGCGAGTTCGGCGCGTGCCACCGCAACGAGCCCTCGGGCGCGCTGCACGGGATCATGCGGGTGCGCGGCTTCGTGCAGGACGACGGCCACATCTTCTGCACCGACGATCAGATCCTCGACGAGTGCATCGCCTACACGGCGCTCCTGCACGAGGTCTATCGCGACTTCGGCTTCACCGACATCCTCTACAAGGTGGCGACGCGGCCCGCCAAGCGCGTCGGCAGCGACGAGCTCTGGGACAAGGCCGAGTACGCCGTGATGGAGTCACTGCGCCGATCGGGCGTGGCGTTCTCCATCGCCGAGGGCGACGGTGCGTTCTACGGCCCGAAGATCGAGTACACGCTGCTCGACGCGCTCGGGCGCCACTGGCAGTGCGGCACGATGCAGGTCGATTTCTTCATGCCGCAGCGCCTTGGCGCCGAGTTCGTCGCCGAGGACAACGCGCGCCACCACCCGGTGATGCTGCACCGCGCGATCGTCGGCTCGCTCGAGCGCTTCATCGGCATCCTGATCGAGAACCACGCGGGGGCGTTCCCGGCCTGGCTGGCTCCGGTTCAGGCCGTCGTGCTCAGCATCACCGAAGGTCAGGCCGACTATGCGCGCGACGTTGCACAAGCGCTGAAAAAACAAGGGTTTAGGGTTCAGGCCGATTTGCGGAACGAAAAGATCGCGTATAAGATCCGCGAGCACAGCATGCAAAAGGTTCCTTATCTGCTCGTGGTGGGCGACAAGGAGCGGCAGGCTGGGCAGGTCGCCGTACGTGCGCGCGGAGGCGTCGATCTGGGCCCCATGGCCCTCGATGCATTCACCCGGCACCTCGCCGAAGACATCTCCAACCGGAAGGCCTGATGCCCCGGAGGGACGCGTTCGAGGGGTGTCGGTTTTCTGCCGTACATCCGGCGTTCGATTCCTTTGTTGGAGATGACAGCATAGCTACTGCGAACGAGCGGGACCGAGGTCACCGCATCAACGGCGAGATCAACGTCCCCGAACTGCGCCTGATGGGCGTCGACAACCAGCCGCTGGGCATCGTGGCCACGCGGGACGCCATCCGGATGGCCGAAGAGGCCGAGGTCGACCTGGTCGAGATCGCCCCCACGGCGGTACCGCCCGTGGCCCGGCTGATGGACTATGGCAAGTTCAAGTACCAGGAACAGAAACGCGCCGCCGAGGCCCGGGCCAAGCAGAAGATCATCCAGGTCAAGGAGGTCAAGTTCCGGCCGGGCACAGATGACAACGACTACAACGTCAAGCTGCGCAACCTGAACCGGTTCCTGGACGAGGGCGACAAGGCCAAGATCACGCTGCGTTTCCGGGGCCGCGAGATGGCCCACCAAGAGTTTGGCGTGCGTCTGCTCGAGCGGATCCGCACCGACCTCGAAGGGGTCGGGCAGGTCGAGTCGATGCCGAAGCTCGAGGGGCGCCAGATGATCATGATCATCGCGCCGAAGAAGAAGAAGTAAGCCGCTGATTCTTCTGATATACTTGTCTGTTACCCGGCTTGGCGCACGGCGTGCGTCGGGCCGGCAGTTTCCAGGGGCACGCTCCGAGTGAGCGGTCCCGGGGGAACCTTGCCTCTCGGGTTCTCGAAGTGCTGGCGTGTGTCCGGCCACCTCGAAGAGGCGTCAGCTCGGAGCAGTCATGCCCAAGATGAAGACGAAGAAGAGCGCTGCGAAGCGCTTTCGGGTCCGCGCAGGCGGCACCATCAAGCGGGGACAAGCGTTCAAGCGCCACATCCTCACCAAGAAGACGACGAAGAACAAGCGTCACCTTCGCGGTTCCACTCAGGTCCATGAGTCCGACGTCGTAAGCGTCCGGGCCATGATGCCGTACGCGTAAGGGAGGGACGAGATGCCCCGAGTTAAACGTGGTGTAACGGCCCGCGCCCGTCACAAGAAGATCCTCAAGCTGGCCAAGGGTTACCGCGGCCGCCGCAACAACGTCTATCGCATCGCCAAGCAGGCGGTGATGCGCGCCGGCCAGTACGCTTACCGTGACCGCCGCACCCGCAAGCGCGTCTTCCGCACGCTGTGGATCGCGCGTATCAATGCAGCGGCCCGCGAGCACGGTATCAATTACAGCCGCTTCATCGCCGGACTGAACAAGTCTGAGATCGGACTCGACCGCAAGGTCCTGGCCGAACTCGCGGTGAACGACAAGCCGGCGTTCGCGGCGATCGTCGCCCGGGTGAAGGCCTCGATCGGAGCCTGACGAGCCGGCGCCCACGTACCGCTGCACCGATGTCGGCGCACGGTCCGGGCAAACGGATCGTATCGATGAAGCGCGGCGCCGCAGGCGGTGTCGCGGATGACGGGGCCGGAGACGGCCCCGTTGTCGTTTCAGTCGCGCCCGCAGCCTGGCCCGCGGTGCGGCGACACCCGCAGGAACCGTACCTTGACGATTCGAGGATCCGATGAACGACAGCTTGACGAACGACGGCTTGATGAACGACGGCATCGGCGGCGACACGCAGCGGCTCGTCGACGAGGCCCGTGACCTGCTCGCTGCGGCGGGTGATGCCGCGGCGCTGGCCAACGCCAAGGCGCGCTTCCTGGGCAGGGACGGCCTGCTCACGGCGCGGATGAAGTCCCTCGGCAAGCTCTCGTCCGAGGCGCGCGGCCCGGTCGGAAAGCGTCTCAACGAGGCCAAGCAGGCGATCGAAGTGCTGATCAACGCGCGCCAGCAGTTGCTCGACCAAGCGGCGCTCGATGTGCGCCTGTCGCAGGAGGCGATCGACGTCACGCTACCCGGGCGCGGCGCCAGCCGCGGCGGGCTGCATCCGGTGACGCTGACCATCGAGCGGGTCGAGGCAATCTTCCGCTCGATCGGCTTCGACGTGGCCGACGGCCCGGAGATCGAAGAGGACTTCTTCAACTTCACCGCGCTCAACACGCCGGAGAACCATCCGGCGCGCTCGATGCACGACACCTTCTATGTCGATGGCAAGGACGGGCGCGGCCGCGGTCTGCTGCTGCGAACGCATACCAGCCCGATGCAGGTGCGCTACGCGCGAATGCACGCGCCCCCCATCAAGGTGATCGCGCCTGGCAAGACGTATCGCGTCGATTCCGATGCCACGCACTCGCCGATGTTCCACCAGGTCGAGGGCATGTGGATCGAGGAGGACATTTCCTTCGCCGACCTGAAAAACGTCTACACCGAGTTCCTGCGGCGCTTCTTCGAGCGCGACGACCTCGACGTGCGCTTCCGCCCGTCCTACTTCCCGTTCACCGAGCCTTCGGCCGAGATCGACATGCGCTTCGCCGACGGGCCGCTGGCCGGCCGCTGGCTCGAGGTGTCGGGCTCGGGACAGGTTCATCCGAACGTCGTGCGCAACATCGGGCTGGACCCGGAGCGCTACATCGGATTTGCGTTCGGCTCGGGCATCGAACGGCTCGCGATGCTGCGCTACGGCGTCGGGGACCTTCGGATGTTCTACGAGAACGACCTGCGTTTCCTCGGCCAGTTCGACCGCTGAACCGCACGACACGAAGAAGAGGGCGTCGATGAAATTCTCCGAACGGTGGCTGCGCGCCTACGCGAACCCCGATCTGTCCAGTGAGGAGCTGGCCCATGCACTGACGATGGCCGGCCTCGAGGTCGAGGAGCGCGCGCCGGCGGCGCCGCCCTTCACGGGTGTCGTGGTGGGCAAGGTGCTCGAGGTGACGCGGCATCCGAACGCCGACAAGCTCAACGTCTGCAGCGTCGATGTCGGTGCGGCCGAGCCGCAGCAGATCGTCTGCGGCGCGCCGAACGTGGTTGCCGGGATGAAGGCCCCGTGTGCGCTGCCCGGCGCCGAGCTGCCCGGCGGCATGAAGATCGGCATCGCGAAGATGCGCGGCGTCGAGAGCCGCGGGATGCTGTGCTCGGCACGCGAGCTCGGGCTGTCCGAGGATCACGGCGGCCTGCTGTCCCTGTCCGACGCGCTGACGGTGGGCACCTCGCTGCGCGATGCGCTGTGGCTCGACGATCAGCTCTGGCTGCTCAAGCTCACGCCCAACCTCGCGCATTGCATGTCTGTGACCGGCATCGCGCGCGAGGTTGCCGCGATCACCGGTGCGCCGCTGGTGCTGCCGACGTTCGAGCCGGTCGAGCCGACGATCGAGAACACGCTGACGGTGAGCATCGAGGCGCCGGAGCTGTGCGGACGTTTCAGTGGGCGTGTCATCCGCGGTGTCGATGCGCGTGCGCCGACGCCCGTCTGGATGCGCGAGCGCCTGGAGCGCTCTGGCCAGCGCGCGATCTCGGCGCTGGTGGACATCTCGAACTACGTGATGCTCGAGCTCGGCCGGCCGACACACGTCTTCGATCTCTCGAAGATCGACGGTGGGCTGCAGGTCCGCTGGGGCCGTGCGGGCGAGCGCCTCGAACTGCTCAACGGCCAGACCGTCGAGCTCTGCCCCGACGAGCACGGCCTGCCGGTCGGCGTGATCGCCGACGCGAGCCGGGTCGAGAGCCTCGCCGGCATCATGGGCGGCGAGGCCACTGCGGTTTCGCTGGACACCACCGACATCTACGTCGAAGCGGCCTTCTGGTGGCCGGCCTCGGTCGCTGGGCGCGCCCGCCGTTACAACTTCTCGACCGACGCCGCGCAGCGCTTCGAGCGCGGTGTCGACGCGGTGAGTACCGTCGACGACCTCGAGTACCTGACGCGCCTGATCGTCGACGTCTGCGGCGGCCGCGTCGGCCCGCTGGACGACACGATCACCTCGCTGCCCGGGCGTTTGCCGGTGTCGATGCGGGTGGCCCGCGCCCGCAAGGTCATCGGCGCCGACATCGGACTGGCCGACTGCACCGCGGCCTTCGAGCGCCTGGCGCTGCCGTACGAGGTCTCGCCGGGCGCGGCCGCCGACGGCTCGGACGCGGTGGTGATCGTGACCCCGCCGTCGCGCCGCTTCGACCTGGAGATCGAGGAGGACCTGATCGAGGAGGTCGTCCGCATCTGGGGCTTCGAACGGCTCCCGGTGCGCCCGCCGAGGGCGAGCGCCTCGATGCGCCCGGTGCCCGAGGATCGCCGCTCGGCCACGCTGCTCAAGCGCTCCTGGGCAGACCGCGACTGGCAGGAGGTGGTGAACTTCGCGTTCGTCTCGGATCGGATGGAGACGATGCTCGAGACCGGGACCGCGCCGATCGCGCTGCTCAACCCGATCGCCGAGACAATGAACGTGATGCGCACGACGCTCTGGGGCGGACTGCTCGGCAACCTGCGTCACAACCTGAACCGCAAGGCGGCCCGCGTGCGGCTCTTCGAAGTAGGGCGGGTGTTCCTGCGCGACCCTGCTGCCCAGGGCGGCCCGCTGTCGGTGCCGGGCATCGATCAGCCATGGCGCATCGCAGGGGTTGCATGGGGGCCCGCGCTCGACGAGCAGTGGGGGGCGAAGACCCGCGAGGTCGACTTCTTCGACGTCAAGGCGGACCTCGATTCGATCGCCGGCGCCGGCACGCTGCGCTGCGAGTCCGCCGCGCATCCCGCGCTGCATCCCGGTCAGTCGGCACGCCTCGTCGACGCCGACGGCCACCCCGTCGGCTGGCTCGGCGCGCTGCACCCCGGGTTGGTGCAGCCGCTCGAGCTGCCCGGACATGCGCCGATCCTCTTCGAGCTGGCGCTCGAGCCGATGCTGCGCCGAACAGTGCCCGCCTACCGGGAGTTCTCCCGCTTCCCGCCAGCCATCCGAGACCTCGCTTTCGTTCTGCCGGAGGGGGTGACGGTGTCCGCGGTGCTTTCCGACATCGCCGCGCTGCGCCGCGCCGAGCCCCTTCTCGAACCGTTGCGGGACGTGAGGCTGTTCGACGAATATCGCGGTAAGGGATTGGAAAATAAGGAGAAAAGTCTTGCCTTCCGGTTCTGGATGCAAGATACTCGGCGCACCCTCGAGGATGCCGAAGTGGATTCGGCGATGAGGGTGATCACGGTCCGGCTGGGTGAGACACGCGGAGCCCGACTCAGATCGTCCTGACGCACCCAACGATGAACCAATCGTCCCCGTCCGATCTCGGACCCGATCTAGCGCTCGAGGCGCGCGAGCGCGATCTCGCCGCCGCGCTTGGCGCCATGCCGCGGGTAGACGATGCATTCACGCTCACCAAGGCCGAGCTGGCCGAGATGCTGTTCGAGCGGGTCGGCCTCAACAAGCGCGAAGCCAAGGACATGGTCGAGACCTTCTTCGACGAGATCCGCGATGCGCTCGAGCGGGGCGAATCGGTGAAGCTGTCGGGTTTCGGCAACTTTCAGCTGCGCGACAAGCCGCAGCGTCCCGGCCGCAATCCCAAGACCGGCGAGGAGATTCCGATCTCGGCCCGTCGCGTCGTGACCTTCCATGCGAGCCAGAAGCTCAAGGCGCTCATCGAGCGCCTGCCGCCCGAATGAGCGCCGCCCCCGGCAAGCTGGACGCCCGCACGCCGCTGCCCCCGATTCCGGCCAAGCGCTACTTCACCATCGGCGAAGTGAGCGAGCTGTGCGGGGTCAAGCCGCATGTGCTGCGCTACTGGGAGCAGGAGTTCACCCAGCTGCGCCCGATGAAGCGGCGCGGCAACCGCCGCTACTACCAGCATCACGAGGTGCTGCTGGTGCGCCGGATCCGCGAGCTGCTCTACGAGCAGGGCTTCACGATCAGTGGCGCGCGCAACCGGCTGGGTGAGGCCGCGCAGAACGGCCGTCGCAAAGAGGCTGCCGCAGCGGCGCCCGCCGGGACCGAGCCTCTGCCGGGCGACCCGATCGAGTCCACCACAGGGGTCGATGCCGAGGACGGATTGGCCGCCCTGCGCGGCGATCTGCTCGCCGCGCTCCATCTCCTGCAGCCCGAGCCGCCGCATCGCCGCTGAGGCGGTGCCGAGCCTGCTATACTCCGCTGTCTGTCGGGGCGTAGCGCAGCCTGGTAGCGCACCTGCATGGGGTGCAGGGGGTCGCGAGTTCGAATCCCGCCGTCCCGACCATCAAAGCAAGTGCCCAGGTCCTCAACGACCTGGGCTTTTGTTTGTCTGGGGTCCCCGTTCTCTGCACCGGTACATTCGGGCGCCGGAGGCGCTGGATCCTCCGGTAGGGCCGGGTGCCGCGGCGCAGGCCCGGGCGTGCATCGGACGGCGGTCATCACGGCGTTCGGGGGCGGGCAGCTTCCGGCCTGGGGTTCGGCCTTCTGCCTACCGGCGACGCTGGCCGAGCCGATTGCGCGCCCGGAACACCGGGATCGCGGTGTCCACCGTGTTCCTCGACTTCTCGGACACCTGGTTCGTCACTAGCGCCATCGCGGCGCACGGGCCGCGGGTGCTGCAGGTGGCGGGCGCCGGCACTGCGCGTGCTCGCGATGGGCGACTGGCACAGGTGTTCTCCCGGCTGATGCAGTTCGGCCGGCTGCGCCGCGCAGATCTGCTGCACATCGCATGCCTGGCTGGCACTGGTTGCGCTGCGCGGCCTGTAGCCCGCCCCTGCATGCGAACGGCCCGCCGAGGCGGGCCGTCCGGTCGAGGCGAAGGCCGCCGTCAGGCGACGCGGCGCGTCTCGTCCTGTGGCGTGCGCTCGATCACGTCGAGGCGCTCGCCGAGCCGCTGTAGCGCTCCGCGGCGCTCCTCGAGCGTCGGCAACCGATGGTAGGCACGCTGCGCGTCGCCCCGCACCGCATGGTCGAGGCAGGCGCCGATCACGTCCGGGCGCACGCCCATCTCGGCCAGCAGCGCAGCCGCGGTTCGGCGCAGATCCAGAGGGGTCCAGGCGCCGCCGGCGAGCAGCAGCGTCGTGGTGCCGCTGGCGCGGCCGCGGATATGGCTGCCACGCTGGCGGTCACGGATCTGCTTGCCCAGCGCCTTGGGCGACAGCGCCTCAGACGCGTAGCGGCCCGGGAAGACCCAGGCGTCCGAGCGGCGGGCCTCGCCGTCGGGCAGGAAATGCCGCATGGCAAAGTCCGACAGCGGGACCACGTGGTCGCGGCCGCTGTGGCTGTATTCGGCCGGGATCGTCCAGGTGCGGGCCTCCAGATCGACGTCCTGCCAGCGCGCATGCGCGATCTCGCCGATCCGGGCGCCAGTGCCCAGCATCAGCCAGATGGCGTGCCGGATGTGACGCGCCAGGCGGGCGCCGCGCATCTTCGAGGCGAGCTCGGCCACCTCCTGATCGGTCAGGCGGCGGCGGCGGGCCTTGGGGGCGCCACCGAAATCGGACTTGCGCAGCGTCGCGGTCGGATCAGCCTCGACGAAGCCCGACTGGGCGGCCCAACGGAACATCTGGCGCAGATCGGCGAGTACGCAGCCCGCCTGCCGGGCCGAGCCGCGCTCGACGATGCGCTCTAGCACCGCGACGACCTCGCCACGTCGCACCGCGTTGGCGACCGAATCGCCCAGCGTCGGGAGCACGTCCTTGTTCATGCTGCGCCGGACCGATTCGCCGCCGTCCTTGCGGGCGGCCAACGCATCGGCGCGCCACAGCTCGAAGACCTCAGTGACGGTCGCCGGCGTCACGGTGCGCACGACCGGCGGCGCGTCGAAGAGCGGCGCCGGCGGCAGGGCACTGCCGTTGGGCGACACCCAGCCGTGTGGGATCAAAGGCGCCTTTGCCGGTACCGAGGTCACCGAGGAGGCCGGTGTCTGCTGCAGCGCACGGGCTGCGGCGGCGACGCCGGCCGCCGGCAGCGCGTCTTCGTTGCGGCGCACGCGTTCTGCGTTCTGTTGGATTTCCGCGAGCGTACGGTCGGGCCAGGTGCCGATCTTCAGGTCGCGCTGACGTCCGGGTTCCCCGACGCGGACCGAGAAGTCGACGACGACCCGGCGGACCGGTCGCGGTTCGATCCGGACCCAGCCGGACAGACCGGTCGGGTCGTTGAACCGACGGCCGACATCGGCTTCGGTGAGACGTTCCAGTTCGAGGTTCGAGAGCATGGATGCGATTCCAGCGAGTGCTCGCCAAGGGGTCTGCGCATTACTGACCGGCTCGCCCGATACGGCATCAACCGGCCGCGCAGCTCGCTGAATGGGGCGCTGAACGGCAGGTCGTGTCGGATCATTGCGACACCTTCGTCGGGTTCGCGGTCACAGTGGATGTCTGCTTCCGGCAACGGTCAGGCCCAGTGGCGCGCCTCGAACGGCAACCGACGGCGTCTCCAGGCACCCGGGCGGACGGGGCGCAAGGTGTAAGGTGGCGACTGCGCCGGACGATCTGCCGTCCACCTTCCATCCGCACGTCGAGTGAGCCGCTCCATGCACGAGGTCCTCCCCCTGCTCCAGAAGACCGACTTCCCGCCGCTTGTCCGGCGCGGCCTGTCGACCCTGCAGGTGAACCTCGGCTATGTCTGCAACCAGACCTGCCAGCACTGCCACGTGAACGCGGGACCGAACCGCACCGAGTCGATGGATTCGGACACCATCGACGCGGTGATCGACGCGCTGCGCGCGACGCGGGCCCGGACGCTGGACCTCACGGGTGGTGCGCCCGAGTTGAACCCGCATTTCCTCAGACTGGTGCGGGCCGCGCGCGAGGCGGGCGTGCACGTCATTGACCGGTGCAACCTCACGGTGCTGTTCGAGCCGGGTCAGGAGGGCCTGGCCGAGTTCCTCGCGGAGCAGGGCGTCGAGGTCACCGCCTCGCTGCCGTGTTACCTCGAGGACAATGTCGACGCGCAGCGCGGGCGAGGTGTCCACGCGGCGAGCATGCGTGCCCTGCAGCGACTGAACGCGCTCGGCTACGGCATCGGCGACCCGCTGCGGGTGCTGAGCCTGGTCTATAACCCGCTCGGCGCGTCGCTGCCCCCGCCTCAGGCCGCCCTCGAGGCCGACTACCGCCGCATGCTGGGCGAACAGTTCGGCGTTCGATTCGACCGGCTGCTCACGCTCGCGAACATGCCAATCCAGCGCTTCGGTTCCACGCTGATCTCCAAGGGCACCTTCGGCGGCTACATGCAGCTGCTGCGCGACGCGCACCGGCCGGAAAACCTGGAGTCGGTGATGTGCCGCGACCTGGTCAGCATCGATTGGCAGGGCTGGGCCTACGACTGCGACTTCAACCAGATGCTCGGTCTGCCGCTGCGGGCTGCCGGGCGGTCTCGCACCCACGTGCGCGAGCTGGCCTCGAACGCGCTCGCCGGGCTGCCGGTGGTCGTGCGCGACCACTGCTATGGATGTACGGCCGGGCAGGGCAGCTCCTGCGGCGGCGCACTCGCCGCCTGAATCCCGAGCCTCTCCGCCCGTGTCCTCCCCCCCCACCGTGACCCCAGAACCGGCCTCCGGCGCATCGACCCTACACAAGGTCCTCGTCGGCCTCGCGATCGCGGTGGCGGTCGCCGCGTTCTTCGCGCTGGATCTCGGCCGGTTTCTCACGCTCGACGCGATCAAGGCCCGCCAGGCTGAGTTCGCCGGGCAGGTCGCGGCGCGTCCGATCGCCTCGGCGGGCGTCTTTTTCCTGGTCTACGTGCTGGCCACCGCGCTGTCGCTGCCGGGTGCTGCGACCGTGCTGACCCTGCTGGGCGGCGCGCTCTTCGGGTTGGGCTGGGGGCTGCTGTTGGTGTCGTTCGCCTCCAGCGCAGGGGCGACGCTCGCCTTCGTCGCGGCCCGCTTCCTGCTCCGCGACGCGGTGAGGCGGCGCTTCGGAGCGCGGCTCGCCGCGATCGACGAGGGCGTGCGTCGCGGCGGCGCTTACTACCTGTTCACGCTGCGGCTCACGCCGCTGTTCCCGTTCTGGCTGGTGAACCTGGCGATGGCGCTCACGCCGATTCCGACCCGCACGTTCTACTGGGTCAGCCAGCTCGGCATGCTCGCGGGCACGGCCGTCTACGTGAACGCCGGCACCGAGCTCGCGCGGATCGACTCGCTGCGCGGGCTGTTGTCGCCCTCGCTGATCGCGGCCTTCGTGCTGCTCGGGCTGTTCCCGCTGCTGGCGCGCGGTGTGCTCGGCGAGATCGCGCGGCGCATCACCGACGTGTTCGCCGCGCGCCGCGCCTATCGTGGCTGGACGCGTCCGGCGCGCTATGACCGCAACGTCGTGGTGATCGGTGCCGGCAGCGGCGGGCTGGTCACCGCCTACATCGCTGCGACCGTCAAGGCCTCGGTGACCCTGGTCGAACGCCACCGCATGGGGGGCGACTGCCTGAACACCGGCTGCGTGCCCTCCAAGGCGCTGCTTCGCACCGCCAAGCTGCTCGCACAGGCGCGCCGCTCGGCCGACTACGGCATCCGGCGCATGGACGCTGAGGTCGACTTCGCAGAAGTCATGGAGCGCGTGCAGCGTGTGGTCCGCAGCATCGAACCGCACGATTCGGTCGAGCGCTACACCGGGCTCGGCGTCGACGTCGCGATCGGTGAGGCCACGATCCGCTCGCCTTGGGAGGTGGAGATCCGGGCGGCCGACGGCAGCACACGCGTGTTGCGCACCCGCTCGATCGTCGTCGCCGCTGGCGCGCGTCCCTTCGTGCCACCGATCCCTGGGTTGGCCGAAGGCGGTTGCCTCACCTCCGACACCGTCTGGAACCTGCGTACGCGGCCTGGCCGGCTGTTGGTGCTGGGCGGCGGGCCCATCGGCTGCGAGCTTGCGCTCGCCTTCGCTCGCGTGGGCTCGAGCGTGGTGCAGGTGGAGATGGGGCCACGCCTGATGGCACGCGAGGACGAGGACGTCTCGGCCTTCGTCGAGGCGCGCTTCGCCTGGGAAGGGATCGAGGTGCGCACCGGCACGAAGGCGGTGCGTGTCGAGGTCGATGCCGCCGGCGCCCGGGTCCTGGTCGCCGAGCACGCAGGCGCCGAGGTCCGTATTCCGTTCGACGAGGTGCTGTGTGCGGTCGGACGGGTGGCCAACGTCAGCGGCTACGGCCTGGAGGCGCTCGGCGTGCCGCTGGCGCCCGGCGGCACCATCGAGGTCGACGCGTACCTGCGCACCCGTTATCCGAACGTCTTCGCGGTCGGCGACGTCGCGGGCCCCTACCAGTTCACCCATGCGGCCGCCCACATGGCCTGGTACGCCGCTGTGAACGCGCTGTTCGGCCGCCTGCGTGCGTTCCGCATCGATTGGTCGATCCTGCCGTGGTGCACCTTCGTCGACCCCGAGGTCGCACGGGTCGGCCTGAACGAGCAGGAGGCCCGTGCCCGCGGCATTCCTCACGAAGTGACCCGATACCGGCTCGAGGACCTCGACCGGGCCATCGCCGACGAGTCCGCGCATGGGTTCGTCAAGGTGCTGACCCGGCCGGGCAGCGACCGGATCCTGGGCGCCACGATCGTCGGCGAGCATGCGGGCGACCTGATCGCGGGCTTCGTATCGGCGATGAAGCAGCGGCGCGGGCTGAACACCATCCTCTCGACGATCCACGCGTATCCGACCTTCGCCGAGTCGGGCAAGTACGTGGCCGGCGAATGGAAGCGCGCCCGTGCGCCGCAGCGCCTGCTCGCCTGGGTCGGGCGCTGGCACCGTTGGCGGCTGGGATGAGGCGCGTGTTCGTGCGGTGCGTCCTAAGCGTCGTGTTCGCCATCGCGGCGGTGTCCGCGGCCCAGGCCGCACCCCCCGATCCCGCTCACGCCGCGCTCGATGTGCTGCTGCGCCGGCATGTAGCCTGGAACGCGGCAGGCACCTCAAGCACCGTCGACTACCGCGCCCTCGGCGCCGAGCGCGCGGCCCTGCGCCTCGTGCTCGATGCCTATGAGTCGGTGACGCGTGCGGAGTACGACGCGCTGCCGCGCGATCAGCGCTTCGCCTTCCTCGTCAACGCGTATAACGCGTTCACCCTCGAGCTGGTGCTGACGCGCTATCCGGACCTGAAGTCGATCAAGGACCTCGGCTCGCTGATTCGCTCGCCCTGGAAGCAGCGTTTCTTCCGGCTGCTCGGCGAGCCGCGCCACCTCGACGATCTCGAGCACGGGATGCTGCGCGCGCCTGGTGTCTTCGACGAACCGCGCGTGCATTGTGTCGTGAACTGCGCTTCGGTCGGCTGCCCGGCGCTGCGTCCCGAGGCGATCGTCGCCGCCCGCCTCGATGCCCAGCTCGAGGACAGCACCCGCCGCTTCCTGCGCGACGCGAGCCGCAACCGCTTCGATCCCCGTGCCGGCCGGCTCGAGGTGTCGAAGATCTTCGACTGGTTCCGCGAAGACTGGGAGCGCGGCGGCGGCACACGCGAGCGCTTCCTGGCCCGCTACGCCGAGCAGCTTGCCGCGGACGAAGCCGACCGGGCCCGCATTCGCGAGGCCCGCGTGCCGCTCGTGTTCCTCGAATACGACTGGTTACTGAACGACCGGCGATGAGCGAGCCTGGCGCGCCTCCGGTGTTGCGGCTCTCGATCGTGGTGCCAGCGCTCGACGAGGCCGCGTCGATCTCGGGCACGGTGCGCGATGCCCTCGAGCAGGCCGACGAGGCAATCGTCGTCGACGGGGGCAGCCGGGACGCCACGAGCGCGCTCGCGGCCGCGGCGGGTGCCCGGGTCGTCCAGGCACCGCGCGGGCGGGCCTCGCAGATGAACGCCGGCGCCGCGGTCGCTCGGGGCGACGTGCTGCTGTTCTTGCACGCCGACTGCCGCCTGCCCGCCGGCGCCGGTGACGCGGTACGCGCCGCGCTCGGAGCCGGCGCCCGGTGGGGCCGCTTCGACGTTCACCTCGATTCACCCCGCGCCTCGCTCGCCGTCGTCGGCACGATGATGAATCTGCGCTCGCGTCTGTCCGGCATCGCCACCGGCGACCAGGCCCTCTTCGTCGAGCGTGCCCTGTGGGAGGCGCTCGAGGGCTACGCGCCGATTCCGCTGATGGAAGACGTCGAGCTGTGCACGCGACTGCGACGCGTCGCGCGTTGTGCGTGCCTGCGCAAGCGCGTCACCGTCTCTACGCGCCGCTGGGAGACCCGCGGCGTCGTGCGCACCGTCATCGAGATGTGGGCCTGGCGGGCGGCCTATGCGCTCGGCGTGTCGCCCGCGCGGCTGCACCGCCTCTACTACGGCCGGCGATGACGGCGACCCGGCTGATCGTGTTCGCGCGGCGACCTGTGCTCGGGCGGGTCAAGAGCCGGCTCGCCGCGACGCTAGGGGCAACCCGCGCGCTCCAGGCATACCGGCACCTGCTCGAGGCGACGATCGCGCTGGCCGAGGCGAGCGGTGCAGACCGCCTGGAGCTGCGCCTCGCCGACGACGGCCCTGCGCCCGACACGCCCGACACGCCGGACACGCCCGACACGCCCGACACGCCCGACACGCCGGACACGCCGGACACGCCCGACACGCCGGACACGCCCGACACGCCGGCACGGCCCGAGGCCGCGGACCTGCCGGCGCTCCTCGCGGCTCGGGGCTGGACGGTCTCGCCGCAGTCCGGTTTGGACCTCGGTGAGCGGATGCGTGATGCGCTCTCGCAGGCGCTCTTGGCGGGCGAGCGTCCGGTCCTGATCGGCAGCGACTGTCCGTCACTGACACCGTCCGACATCGCCGCCGCGTTCGCCGCGCTTGATCGCGCCGACGCCGTGTTCGTGCCGACCGAGGACGGCGGCTACGCGCTCGTAGGCTTGTCGGCTCCGGCGTGGACGTTGTTCGAATCGATCCCGTGGAGCACCGCCCGGGTCGCCGACCGGACACGGCTGCGCGCCGCCGAGGCGGGCCTGCGCGTTGAGTGGCTGCGGACGGTCTGGGACGTCGACGTCGAGGCCGACCTGCGGCGCTGGGAAGCGCAGGACAGCTGAAGCGGATGTGCCAAGGCGCGTGTCGCGGCTTCTCGCGATCGTCGCCGCGCCACCTTGGCACGGGCGCAGCGCTCAGCCCGCGCCGCGTTCGTCCGTCGAGGCCCGCGCATCCGCCTCGGCCCGAGCGATGGCGCGTGCGCTGCTCGCTCGCGCCTCGGCCGCGACCGCCACCTCGCGATCGACCGCGTCGCGCGCCTGGGCCTGACCGGTCGGCCGGTCGTCGTCGCCGCCGAACTCGGGGAAGCGGGAGAACAGCGTGTCGATCGGCTGGGGCTGCCCGAACAGATCGCCCTGCAAGTAGTCGACGCCGATCTCGCGCAGGCGGTCGAACACGCCCTGGCTGTGTACGTGCTCGGCAACCGTGCGCAGGTTCAAGCGCCGCGCGACCCGCACCGTTGACATCACGATCTCCTCGTCGATCGGGCTGTTCGCGATGTTGCGGATGAACGAACCGTCGATCTTCAAGTAGTCCAGCGGGAAACGCTTGAGGTACTCGAAGGTGGCCAAGCCCGTGCCGAAGTCGTCGAGCGCGATGCCGAAGCCCTCGGCCTTGAGCTCGTCGACCAGCCTGGAGGCGGCCGACGGATTCCGGATCGCCTCGCTCTCGGTGATCTCGAAGACGATCTTGTCGGCGGGCAGCGAGTAGAGCGCCCGCTGCTGGCGGATGTACTCCGCGATCGCGCCGTCGCTCATCGTCGCGCCCGACAGGTTGATCGAGCATTTGTGTGTGCGCGCGAGCGCCTGCGGATTGGTCGCCAGCCATTCGAACGCACGCTTGACCACGGCGCGGTCGAAGGGCACCGACATCTGCGCCTGCACGGTCAGCGTCAGGAACTCCGGCGGCTGGATGAGGCCGCCTTCACGATCGCGCAGGCGGGTGAGCACTTCGTAGGAGATCATCCCGGGAGGCGCGTCGGGGTCGACCACGGGCTGCGCGTAGAGTTCGAGGCGCGTCTCTCGGATCGCCTCGCGGATGTGCTCGACCTTGCTCTGATGCGCCCGCCGTGAGTCGATCATCATCTGCGACAGCGGCTCGACGAAGAGCTGCGGGTCACGCACGCTCGCGGCGATGGCCAGCGCATCGGCCAGGGAGGACAGGCAGTCGTCGCTGTTGATCAGCGCGTGACGGTCGATCAGCAGACCGCCCACGCAGGCCTGCAGGCGCAGGCTGCCGTGCTCAGTCGCGTAGCGCTGTCCGGCCAGGTGCGAATAGGCATCGCGTGCGACGGTGCGCACCTGTGCCACGGTGTCTGCCTCGACCACCAGTGCGTAGCGGCCGCCCGACAGCCGGGCGGCGAACTGCAGGCCAGGCTGGCGCAGGAGCAGCGCCGCGGTCGCCTGCTCGAGCTGCATTGCAGCGATCGTCCCGCACAGGTCGCCGAGCGAATCGAAGTTCGTCAGGTGGATGCCGATCAGGCCGAAATTGGGCCGCTGCGGTGAGGCGAGGCGATCGCCGAATTCGGACAGCAGCCCGCGGTCGTTCAGCAGCCCGGTGGTCATGTCCTGGCGCGCCTGTCGAGCCACTCGCATCAACGCCAGCCTGCGGTCCGCCGCCACGGCCTGCAGCACCAGCGCCACCAGGACCGCGCAGAACACCAGCATCGACGCCTCGATCGCGCGATTGAACCCTTCGTCTGCCACCGGCACCTGGTGGGCCCTGACTGCCAGCAGCGGCATCGCGGCGAACAGCAGGGTCAGCGCGTTGGCCCGTTCGTCCATTCGGATCGCCGACCAGGCCAAGATCGGGAAGAACAGGAACTGCACGATGTAGCCGTATTCATGGTGGCCGAGTGCCGATAGCGAGAAGCTCGCGCCCGCGAGCGCGATTGCCAACAGCAGGCCCGAGATGTCGATGATCGGCACTTCCTGCTCGCCGGTGTCGGCCTGCGGAAGCGCGTCGTCGAGCCAGGCGAGCACGGCCGGCGCGACCAGCATCGTGCCCAGGGCACCGCTCAGCCAGACGGTCAGGTAAACATGCAGGGGGTGGATGTCGGGCGCATCGCCATGCAGCAGCGCCGCCGTGCCCGCGATCACCGCGACGAGCGGCCCACCGGCCAGCAGCGTGGCGGCGAGGAACCGGACCACCGCCTCGAGCCGGTACTCGGCCGGCTTCCAGTCGCCGATGCGCCGCAGCACGAGGATCGAGACCACCGAGCCGGCGAGGGTCGCGGCCGCCGCCGCACCCGCCAGGAGCGGGTTGCGGAACGCGATGAGACCGAAACCGAAGGCGCCGACCGCAGCCGGCAAGGTCCAGGCGACGTTGTAGCGCCAGCCGAACGCGAACGCCACGCCCGCTGCCGGCCACATCAGCAGCCGCATCGGGTCGCCGCGCGAGAGCAGTTGTGCCAGCAGGCAGAAGACGAACGTGAGCCCCGCGATCAGCAGAGCGCGGGGCAAGGGGTGAAGGGTGGGGGCGGCCGAAGCCTGGCGGTTCAGCACGAAGCCGGATGGAGCGAGTTTCCTGAGTTGAGTGTACCGCAGCGCTTCGCCGTCCCGGGTGGGCGGACGGGCGGTTCGCCGCAGCCGCTCCCGGAGTGTGGCGATGCCACCGACGCCGCATGGTCCGGGCGGGCGGCACGCCTTGCGCCGAGGCGTGCCACCGCGCGCCGCATCAGGCGGCCATCAGCTCGCGCAGCACAAACGGAAGGATGCCGCCGTGGCGGAAGTAGTCGACCTCGATCGGCGTGTCGATCCGCGACAACAGCGTCACCTCGCGCGACGTGCCGTCACGACCCGTGATGGTCATCGTGATGTCCTGCTGCGGCACCATCTCCGCCGGGAACTCGATGTCGATGGTCTCGTCGCCCTTGATGCCGAGCGACTCCCACGAGTCGTTGCCCTTGAACTGCAGCGCCAGCACGCCCATGCCGATCAGGTTCGAGCGGTGGATCCGCTCGAAGCTGCGGGCCACGACCGCGCGAACGCCAAGCAGCTGCGTGCCCTTGGCAGCCCAGTCGCGCGACGAGCCCGTACCGTACTCCTCGCCGCCGAAGACCACCGTCGGCACGCCCGCAGCGAGGTATTTCATCGCCGCGTCGTAGATGAACATTTTCTCGCCGCTCGGCTGGTGGACGGTCACGCCGCCTTCCTCGCGGGCGCCGTCGACCTTCGGCGGGACCATCAGGTTCTTGATCCGGACGTTGGCGAACGTGCCGCGCATCATCACGTCGTGGTTGCCCCGGCGGGCGCCGTACGAGTTGAAGTCGGCCTTGATCACGCCGTTCTCCAGCAGGAACTTGCCCGCTGGCGACTGCTCCTTGATCGAGCCGGCCGGCGAAATGTGGTCGGTCGTGATCGAGTCGCCGAAGAGGCCGAGCGCGCGCGCGCCCTTGATCGAGCCCGCCGCGGTCGGCGACATCGCGAACGCATCGAAAAACGGCGGCTCGGCAATGTAGGTCGACTTCGGCCAGTCGTAGACCTGGCCTTCGGACGATGGCACCTTGTTCCACAGCACGTGGTCCTTGGTCAGGTTGCCGTACAGACGCTTGAAGGTCTTCGGGTTCATCGCGTACTTCATCAGCGCGTCAATCTCGTCCGAGGTCGGCCAGATGTCGCCGAGGTACACGTCGCGGCCCTTGTGGTCCTTGCCCAGCGGCTCGGTCATCAGGTCGACGGTCATGTTACCGACGATCGCGTAGGCGACCACCAATGGCGGCGAGGCAAGGAAGTTGGCCCGCAGGTTCGGGTGGATCCGAGCCTCGAAGTTGCGGTTGCCCGAGAGCACCGCCGCGCAGACCAGGTCGTTCGTGACGATGGCCTCGTTGATCTCGGGCGTGAGGTCACCGGCGTTGCCGATGCAGGTGGTGCAACCGTAGGCGGCAAGCGCGAAGCCGAGCTTGGCGAGCGGCTCGAGCAGCTTCGCCCGCTCGAGGTACTCAGTGACAACGCGCGAGCCCGGGGCGAGCGAGGTCTTAATGTGCGGCGAGACCTTCAGGCCGCGCGCCACCGCCTTCTTGGCCAGCAGGCCGGCGGCCAGAAGTACGCCAGGGTTCGAGGTGTTCGTGCACGAGGTGATCGCGGCGATCAGCACATCACCGTTGCGGATCGGCAGGCCGGAGGCGGTCTTGTACTCGTGTGCCAGGTCGCCCGGGGCCTTGGCGAAGCCGTTGTCGGCCACCGGCTTGGCGAAGAGCTCTGCAAAGGTCGACTTCACCGACCCGATCTCGATGCGGTCCTGCGGGCGCTTCGGGCCGGCCAGCGACGGGGCGACACTCGAGAGGTCGAGCTCGACGACCTGCGAATAGTCTAGGTCGCCGGCCTTCGGCACGCCGTACAGGCCCTGCGCCTTGAAATAGGCCTCGAAGGCCTCGATCTCGTCCTTCGTGCGGCCCGAGCCTTCGAAGTAGGCGATCGTCTTGTCGTCGACCGGAAAGAAGCCCATCGTCGCGCCGTACTCGGGCGCCATGTTCGCAATCGTCGCGCGGTCGGGGAGCGCCAGGCTCGCGGTGCCTTCGCCGAAGAACTCAACGAACTTGCCGACGACCTTCTCGCGGCGGAGCATCTCGGTGATCCGCAGCACCAGGTCGGTCGCGGTCACGCCTTCGCGCAGCCGGCCCTTGAGGTGCACGCCGACCACGTCGGGCGTCAGGAAGTACACCGGCTGGCCGAGCATCCCGGCCTCCGCCTCGATGCCGCCCACCCCCCAGCCGACCACGCCGATGCCGTTGATCATCGTCGTATGGCTGTCGGTGCCGACCAGCGTGTCGGGGTAGTAGAGCGTCTGCTTGCCGTCCTTCTTGGCATGTACGCCGCGCGCCAGGTACTCGAGGTTCACCTGGTGCACGATGCCGATGCCCGGGGGCACGACCTTGAAGGTGTCGAAGGCCTGCATGCCCCACTTCATGAACTGGTAGCGCTCGGCGTTGCGCTGGAACTCCAGCTTCATGTTCAGGTCGAGCGAATCGGGTGTGCCGTAGTGGTCGATCATCACCGAGTGGTCGACGACCAGGTCCACCGGCACCAGCGGCTCGATGCGCTTCGGATCCTTGCCCATCTTCGAGGCGACGCTGCGCATGGCGGCCAGGTCGGCCAGCAGCGGTACGCCGGTGAAGTCCTGCAGCACGACACGCGCGACGATGAACGGGATCTCGTCGGTGCGCTTGTCGATCGGCTTCCAGGTGGCGAGCTGCTCGACGTGCTGCTCGGTGACCTTCTTGCCGTCCAGGTTCCGCAGCACGGACTCCAGCACGATCCGGATCGACACCGGCAGTCGCTTGACATTCGGGAAGGTCTTCGCGAGCGCGGGCAGGGAGTAGAAGCGGGCGGCCTTACCGGACTTCAGCTTCAGGTCCTTCAGGGTCTTGAACGCGTTGTGTGCCATGTCGGTGCCTCTGCGGGGTTGGACGGGTATGGATTCGGTCGGGTGCTGCGATTTGGGTGATGCGGTGCTGCGTTCAGCGTTGGACGGCAGGTTGCACCGTAGCCGAGGGGCCAGTCGGGGTGGCCGGGCGCGCCGTCGGCGGGTTGGCCGGCGGCGTGCGCGCGGCGCGCGTCGGCGGCTCCGCGCGGAAGATGCCGTCGTCCATGTTCAGCGTGCCCATGCCGGGCACCACCAGGTCGCCAGGGCGCTGGCCGGTCTCGCAGGGGCCCAGCCAGCGCGCCACGACCGCCTCGCGGTCCTCGCGGCGGGCCGGCGCGCCGTGCGCTGCGTGCGTCACCACGGTGTCGATCCGGTACTCGGTCTCGAAGTCGCCCGTGGCGACCGCTCGGCCGGTCACCGTCGACTTGCCCTCGCGGCAGACCGACTCGGCGACCCAGGCCTCGCCCGAGCGGACGAACGCGCCCAGGCTGCAGGAGCCGCGCAGCCCGGGGCTGCGATCGAGGTGGGCGCGAGCGCTGTCGGTCTGCTCGCCGACGCAGAATCGGGTCGGAGGCAGGCCCAGCGATTCCGAGTTGGCGCTGCGCACTTCCCAGAGGCCGGCACGACGCTTCGGATGGGCTTCGGCCGGCGCGGGAACGAGGGCGGTCGCCGCCACCAGTGCCATCGCGAGCTGCGCCCCGGCGCTCACCGCGTCCCCCGGGCCGGCGTCGCCTCCGTAGCCTTGGTGCGGGGGCGGGCGGCGAGGCGGTGGCGGGCGGGCATGCGCTCGGGCATGTGTGTCCGGGCTACGGCTTCACCGCGGCCGGAGCCGCAGCGGGGGCGTCCAGGTTGCGCTGTACCGGTTCGCCAGAGGTCTTCGCCTCGGCCTCGGCGCCGCGCTGCATGTCGTGCTGACAGGAGTCGACGATTCGCTGGCCGGTCTGCGTGTTCAGCAACATCGACTTGAAGGGGATCTGCACCAGTAGCACACGGCCGCGGGTGTCCTCGAGCCGCACGGCACCCGTCCTGGACGCCACGGGCCTCATGACCCAGACGTCCTTCTTGTAGCGCACGTCGACGTAGCCGTCGAACACCGGGTTGCGCTCGACGAAGACCTCGAACTTCTCGTCGCACACGTACTTGCCGTAATGCACGAGCGTCGCGGCCTGGCGCTGCTCCTCGTCGGCATGCGGCAGTTCGGCCATCTGCTCGGCGGTGGTCGGCGGCGGCACGTTGGCCGGGCGCTTCGGGGCGGGCTTGGACTGGGTGGTCTGGGCGGTGGATCGCGGGGCGGGTTTCGTGTCCTGCGCCTGTGCGGCCGTGAGCATCGCCGCACAGGCGGACAGGGCGGCGAGAACGCGAGGCAGCGATCGGGAAGTGGGGGTCACGGAGGCGTCTCCAAAGGGTCCTAAACCGGCATTGTCCCTCGGAGAGGGGTCGCGCGCCGCGCCGATGGTGGGCCTGGCGAAAATCCCGGTGCCCGGATTGCGGCGCGCGTCGAACCAGCACCGTCCGAAATCGTCCTGCAGGCCGCCGCCGCGGGGCGGCGCAGCGGCCCGGCCGGACTCAGGGCAGCAGGTGCGAGACGCCGTCGCGCTCCTCGAGCAGTTCCTTGAGCGTGAAGTCCATGCGCTCGCGGCTAAATGCATCGACCTCCAGGCCCTGGACGATGGTGTACTCGCCGTTGGCACAGGTTACCGGGTAGCCGTACATCACGTCCTGCGGGATGCCGTACGAGCCGTCCGACGCAATGCCCATCGTGGTCCACTTGCCGCCGGTGCCCAGCGCCCAGTCGCGCATGTGGTCGATGGCCGCGTTCGCGGCCGAGGCCGCCGACGACAGGCCCCTGGCCTCGATGATCGCCGCGCCGCGCTTGCCGACGGTTGGCAGGAACGTGTCCCGGTTCCACACATCGTCGCCGATCATCGCCTTGACCGACTGGCCGCCGATGGTGGCGAACCGGTAGTCGGCGTACATGGTCGGCGAATGGTTGCCCCACACGCAGAGCTTCTCAATCGCCGCGACCGGCCGGCCGGTCTTGGCCGCGATCTGAGACAGAGCGCGGTTATGGTCCAGGCGCAGCATCGCCGTGAAGTTCTTCTTCGGCAGTTCGGGCGCCGACTTCATCGCGATGAACGCGTTGGTGTTGGCCGGGTTGCCGACCACCAGCACACGCACGTCACGGCTGGCGGCGGCATTCAGGGCCTTGCCCTGCGCAGTAAAGATCTGGGCGTTGGCGGCCAGCAGGTCCTTGCGCTCCATGCCCGGGCCGCGTGGGCGGGCGCCGACGAGCAGCGCGTAGTCGGCGTCCTTGAACGCGGTGGCCGGGTCGCCATGGGCGGTCATGCCGGCGAGGAGCGGGAACGCGCAGTCCTCGAGTTCCATCATCACGCCCTTGAGCGCCTTCTGGGCCTTCTCGTCGGGGATCTCTAGCAGCTGCAGGATCACCGGCTGGTCCTTGCCGAGCATGTCGCCGTTGGCGACGCGGAACAGCAGGGAATAGCCAATCTGGCCTGCGGCGCCGGTCACGGCGACTCGTTTGGCGGGCTTGGTCATGGTCGTCCTTCGAGGGGTCGGGGGGTCGAGCGCGAGTGTAGGAGTGGCCCTGGGAGATGTCAACCCAGCAGTATAACTTCTATAAGACAGCAGATGCTGGACAGTCGGAGCCGGACATGGTCATATCCAGACGATGAGCACGGTCACGTTCAGCCCGCTCTACCGGCAGATCCGCGATCGGCTGGTACACAGCCTGCAGACCGGCGAGTGGCGGCCGGGCGAGTCCATTCCGAGCGAGATCGACCTGGCCGCCCGCTACGGCGTCAGCCAGGGAACGGTCCGCAAAGCGATCGACGCGCTCTCAGCAGAAAACCTGCTGGTGCGCCGCCAAGGGCGGGGAACCTTCGTCGCCAGCCACCAGGAGGCTAGGGCGCAGATTCGCTTCCTACGGCTGCGCCCCGACGACGGCGGCGAGCCGCGACAGCCCAGCAGCCGCTTTCTCGAGTGCCGCCGCCTGCGCGCGCCGCTCGAAATTGCCCGTGCCCTCGAGATGAAGGTCGGCGACGCGGCCGTGACGATCCGCCGCCTGCTCGAGTTCGACGGCGAGCCGATCGTCCTCGAGGAGATCTGGCTGTCGGGCTCGACCTTCCGCGGCCTGACCGCCGAGCGGCTCACCGCGTACAGCGGTCCACTTTACGCGTTGCTCGAGACCGAGTTCGGTACCAGGATGATCCGTGCGAGCGAACGGCTGCGCGCGGTGGCCGCCGGCGAGGTCGAGGCACGCGCGCTCGGCGTCCCCACCGGCGAGCCGCTGCTTCTTGTCGATCGGGTGTCCTCGACATACGGCGACAAACCGGTCGAGGTCCGCCGCGGCTGGTACCGGACGCTCCACCACCACTATTTCAACGAGCTGAGCTGAGAATTGGTGCGCCGCGAGATTTGCGTCATCATGCTGGGGTTTTGCCCGACCGAATAAACGGGGACGTCGGTGGTGAGGGTTCCGTCCGCGCAAGCGGCCCCGGGCTCGCTGCAACCTCCGGCGTGCCCGAGCGTCCCACTTCACCAAGAGCATAGTCCGAGGCATCCATGGCCGACATCGCAGCCCAGAAAGCGCGACCGCAGTACCGCAACATCGGCGTCAGCCAAATCGTGTCCTACCGGCTGCCGCCGGCCGGCATCGTCTCCATCCTGCATCGCATCAGTGGCGTCCTGCTGTTCCTTGTCGGCATTCCGTTCTCGCTTTACCTGCTGCAGGAGAGCCTCACCAGTGAGCTCAGCTTCCAGTCCTATCGCGCGATTGTTGGGAGCATCCCCGGCAAGCTCGTGCTGCTGGTACTGATCTGGGCGTTCGTGCATCACGCAATCGCCGGCATCCGCTACCTGCTTCTCGACCGCCACGTCGGCATCAAGAAGGATGCCTCGCGGACCTCGGCCAACGCGGTGCTCGGCATCTCGGTCGTGCTGACCGCGATCCTGGCGCTCAAGCTGTTCGGAGCCTTCTGAGAGATGACCACCCGTCGAATCGTCGTCGGCGCGCACTACGGCCTGCGCGACTGGCTCGCGCAGCGCGTCTCCGCGGTCGTGCTGCTCGCCTACACGCTGCTGCTGCTGGGCGCCGTTCTCTTCACCCGCGATCTCGACTACGGCTCCTGGGCCGGCATGTTTTCGACGGTCTGGATGAAGGTTGCCACGCTGCTGGCGGTGTTGGCCCTGATCTGGCACGCCTGGGTCGGCGTGCGCGACATCTACATGGACTACATCAAGCCGACGGGCGTTCGGCTCGTGCTGCAGGTTGCCACGGTCGTGGCGCTGGTCGGTTATGCCATTTGGGCAGTGATCATTCTCTGGAGGGTCTGAGTTGGCCGAAGTCCTGAATCAACTCGCGAACGGGCTGCCGCGCCGTCGATTCGACGCGGTCATCGTGGGCGCCGGCGGCGCCGGCATGCGCTGCTCGCTGCAGCTCGCCGAGGCCGGCTATAACGTGGCCGTCCTGTCCAAGGTGTTCCCGACCCGGTCCCACACCGTCGCCGCGCAGGGCGGCATCGGTGCCTCGCTCGGCAACATGAGCGAGGACAACTGGTTTTGGCACATGTTCGACACCGTCAAGGGCTCCGATTACCTCGGAGACCAGGACGCGATCGAGTACATGTGCAAGATGGCCCCACAGGTCGTCTACGAGCTCGAGCACTTCGGCATGCCGTTTGACCGCAATGCGGACGGCACGATCTACCAGCGTCCGTTCGGCGGCCATACCGCGAACTTCGGCGAGAAGCCGGTGCAGCGTGCCTGCGCCGCCGCTGACCGGACCGGCCATGCGCTGCTGCATACGCTCTATCAGCGCAACGTGCGCGCGCGCACGCAGTTCTTCGTCGAATGGATGGTGCTCGACCTGATCCGTGACGCCGACGGTGCCGTGCTCGGTGTCGTCGCGCTCGAGATGGAGACGGGCGAGGTCATGCTCCTCGAGGCCAAGGTCACCGTGCTGGCCACGGGCGGCGCGGGCCGCATCTGGGCCGCCTCGACCAACGCCTTCATCAACACCGGCGACGGCATGGGGATGGCGGCGCGGGCCGGCATCCCGCTCGAGGACATGGAGTTCTGGCAGTTCCACCCGACCGGCGTGGCCGGCGCGGGCGTCCTGATCACCGAGGGCGTGCGGGGCGAGGGCGGCATCCTGCTCAACAAAGACGGCGAGCGCTTCATGGAGCGCTATGCGCCGACGCTCAAAGACCTGGCGCCGCGCGACTTCATCTCGCGCTCGATGGACCAGGAGATCAAGGAAGGGCGCGGTGCGGGCCCCGATGGCGACTACGTGCTGCTCAAGCTCGATCATCTCGGCGCCGAGAAGATCATGAAGAAGCTGCCGTCGATCCGCGAGATCGCGATCAAGTTCGCCAACGTCGATCCCATCAAGGATCCGATCCCGGTCGTGCCCACCATCCACTACCAGATGGGCGGCATCCCGACGAACTACCACGGTCAGGTCGTCGTCCCGAAGAACGGCAACCCCAACGCCATCGTCGAGGGTCTGTACGCGATTGGGGAGTGCGCCTGCGTGTCGGTGCACGGCGCCAACCGCCTGGGTACCAACTCTCTGCTCGACCTGCTGGTCTTCGGGCGTGCGGCGGGCAATCACATCGTCGACGCGAAATTCAAGGACCAGGGGTTCCGCTCGTTGCCCGCGTTGGCCGGCGACGACTCGCTCTCCCGCCTAGCGCGTCTCGACGGCTCGAGCACGGGCGAGAACACTCAGGAAGTGGCTAACGAGATCAGACGCGCGATGCAGACCCACTGCAGCGTGTTCCGCACCTCGGAGATGCTGTCCGAGGGTGTGAGTAAGATCATGGACCTTGCCGAGCGCGCCAGCACCGTCCACATCAAGGACAAGTCGAAGGTGTTCAACACGGCCCGCGTCGAGGCGCTCGAGCTCGAAAATCTGGTCGAGACCGCCAAGGCCACGATCGTGTCGGCCGAGGCCCGTAAGGAGAGCCGTGGAGCGCACGCGCACCGCGACTTCCCGACCCGCGACGACGCGAATTGGATCAAGCACTCGCTGTACTACAGCGAAGGCAACCGGCTCGACTACAAGCCCGTCAACATGAAGCCGCTGACCGTCGAGACCTTCGCGCCGAAGGCCCGGACGTTCTGAGCAGGAGCACCGATCGATGAACGCAGTTGTCATGAACGCCCCAGTGGGCGCCGGCGCCAAGCCTGCCGCGACCCGGACGGTCCGCTTCTCGATCTACCGGTACGACCCGGACAAGGACGCGAAGCCCTACATGCAGGACCTGACGGTCGCGCTGCTGCCGACCGACAAGATGCTGCTCGACGCCCTGATGCGCATCAAGCAGGTGACCGACGACTCGGTCGCGTACCGCCGCTCGTGCCGCGAAGGCGTATGCGGGTCGGATGCGATGAACATCAACGGCAAGAACGGCCTGGCCTGCATCACGAATCTGCGTGACCTCAAGGAGCCGATCGTCCTCAAGCCTCTGCCCGGGCTGCCGGTGATCCGCGACCTGATCGTCGACATGACGCAGTTCTTCAAGCAGTACCACTCGATCAAGCCGTTCCTGATCAACGACACCCCGCCGCCCGAGAAGGAGCGACTGCAGACGCCGGAGGAGCGAAACGAGCTCGACGGCCTCTACGAGTGCATCCTGTGCGCCTGTTGTTCGACTTCCTGCCCGTCGTTCTGGTGGAATCCGGACAAGTTCGTCGGGCCGGCCGGGTTGCTCCAGGCCTATCGATTCATCGCCGACAGCCGTGACCAGGCAACCAGCGCCCGACTCGACGACCTCGAGGATCCGTACCGGCTCTTCCGCTGCCACACGATCATGAATTGCGTCGACGTCTGCCCAAAGGGGCTGAACCCGACGCTCGCGATCGGCAAGATTAAGGACCTGATGGTCCGCCGGGCGGTCTGAGGCCCCGGACGACCCAAGCGGCCGCCGACGATGCTCCCGCCCGACGCCGACACGGTCGTGCGCCACCAGGACGATCCAGCGCGCCGCCGGCGGCTGCGCTGGCGCAGCCGTCGGGGCCTGCTCGAGAACGACCTGGTGCTGACGCGATTCCTCGACGCGAACGAAGCCGCGCTGACCGATGAGGAGGTAGGCGGTCTGGTTCGCCTACTCGATCTGTCCGACAATGCGCTGATGGACCTGCTCCTGGGCCGCAGCGAGCCAGACGGCGTCCTGGACGAGCCGCATGCGCGCCGGATGCTCGACCGGCTGCGTACAGCCTGAGCGCGGCAGCCCCGACACGGCCGCCCGCCCGGACCTCAACCGACCGACCCCACCTCTTCCGCACGTATCCACAGGGCGACCGATGACCTCCACCAAGAAAGCCACGATGACGTTCACTGACGGCACGCCGTCGGTCGAATTCCCGATCTACCAGGGGACCGTCGGCCCCGACGTGATCGACATCCGCAAACTCTACGGACAGACGGGGAAGTTCACGTTCGACCCGGGCTTCATGTCGACGGCCGCCTGCGACTCGAAGATCACCTACATCGACGGCGACAAAGGCGAGCTGCTGTACCGCGGCTATCCGATCGAGCAGCTCGCCACGAACTGCGACTACCTCGAGACCTGCTACCTGCTGCTCAACGGCGAGCTCCCGAACCGCGCGCAGCAGAAGGAGTTCGAGTATCACGTCACGCACCACACGATGGTGCACGAGCAGATGACTCGGTTCTTCCAGGGCTTTCGGCGTGATGCGCATCCGATGGCCGTGCTTGTCGGCTGCGTTGGCGCGCTGTCGGCGTTCTATCACGACTCGCTCGACATCAACAACGCCGAGCACCGCCACATCTCCGCGATCCGCCTGATCGCCAAGATGCCCACGCTCGTTGCGATGGCGTACAAGTACACGGTAGGTCAGCCGTTCATCTACCCGCGCAACGACCTGTCCTACAGCGGCAACCTGATGCGGATGATGTTCGGCACGCCGTGTGAGGAATACAAGGTCAACGAGGTGCTCGAGCGCGCGCTCGACCGCATCCTGATCCTGCACGCCGACCACGAGCAGAACGCCTCGACCTCGACGGTGCGGCTGGCCGGTTCGTCTGGCGCGAATCCGTTCGCCTGCATCGCTGCGGGCATTGCCACATTGTGGGGGCCCGCACATGGGGGCGCCAACGAGGCCTGCCTGCAGATGCTCGACGAGATCCAGAAGAACGGCGGTGTCGAGAAGATCGGCGACTTCATCGCCAAGGTCAAGGACAAGAACTCGGGCGTGAAGCTGATGGGCTTCGGCCACCGGGTCTATAAGAACTACGATCCGCGCGCCAAGCTCATGCGCGAGACCTGCTACGAGGTGCTCGGCGAACTCGGCCTGCACGACGATCCGCTGTTCAAGCTGTCGATGAAGCTCGAGCAGATTGCCCTGGAGGACGACTATTTCGTGTCGCGCAAGCTGTACCCGAACGTCGACTTCTACTCGGGCATCGTGCAGAAGGCGCTCGGTATCCCGACCTCGATGTTCACCTGCATCTTCGCGCTGGCCCGCACCGTGGGATGGATCGCGCAGTGGAACGAGATGATCTCGGATCCGGAGCAGAAGATCGGCCGTCCTCGCCAGCTGTTCGTCGGGGCAACGCGGCGCGATGTCCAGGCCATCGACTTGCGCTGAGTGCGAGCTCCCGTGGCGCCTCGAGCGCCGCGGTGGCACCGGCCGGCCCCTAGGGGCCGGTTTTTTTTGGCCCTCCTCAGTCAGCCTCGGGTAGCCAGACCTCGGCCTCGGTGCCTACGCCGGCGACGCTGCGCAGCTCGATCCAGCCGTGCTGCGATTCAATGAGATGCCGGGCTATGGCCAGGCCCAGGCCTGGCTCCGCGCCCGATTCGGCGGACGGCGTTCGCGCGAACGGCTCGAAGGCACGCTGCAGCTGCCACCGGGTGAAGCCGGGACCGCGGTCGGCGACGGTGATCACGATGTGGCCGACGCTCGATGCCCCGGGCGATGCACCGGCTGGCTCGCAGCTCTCCCGGCGCGAGCGCAGCGTCACCGGCGACTCGGCGGGCGCATGGCGCAGCGCGTTGTCAATCAGTCTGGCCAGGGCGTCGCGCACTGCGCTCGGATCGGCCTCGATATGTGCGGCGACGTCATGCAGTGCGCGATGGATGCGGCCCCGCGCTGCGGGCTGCGACGGGGCGCGCGAGGCCGCGTCGAGCACGGCGCCGAGCGTCACCGTATCCCCGACCCGAGGCTCGCTGGCGAGGGGCCGCTCGGGGAGCGGCACGCCGCGCGATGCGTCGAGCGGGCGCAGGGCGACCACGCAGCACGGCTCGCCATCCCCCATGCCCGCGCTCACCGGCAGCAGCGTGGCGGCCACCAGGAACCGGTCGCCATCCGCGCCGATCGCCTCGGCCAGCAGGCGGTGCATCCGGGTCGGCGTGGCGCCGCTTTCGTCGATCCAGCGCGCGAGCCGCGGCGGGGACAGCAGCGGAACGAAGCGGGCCAGCAGCGACACACAGCGGTGCGTGGCGCCCGATGGAGGCTTCGACTGCCCGATCCCGACCACAAAGGCGCGGGCGAACGCGGGATTCGCGATCGCGATCCGTCCGGTCCGATCGAGCGCGACCACGGGCTCGCCGCTGTGCTCGACCCACTCGAGCAGGGCCGCGGTGGCGCCCTGACCACCGTGCCGCCAGTCGGCGGCGTCGAGGACATCCGAGTTGCTTCGGGCCAAGGCGGCGCCCCGTGCGCTCGCCGCCGCGTGATCGATCGTCGCTGCACCCAAGGGTTGCCTCCGGTCAGGTCGTGGTGCGGCCGGACGGGCCGCTTCCGAATCTAACGGCATGCTCGCGTCGCGCTTGAGTCCGACGAAGCGTCGAGAAACAAAGGTTGGGCGGCCTGTTTCGTAAGATTGGTGGAGTGACCGCCGTGCTAACATCGCACCGTTGTGTCGGGGCGCGGATCACGGGTCTGCGGAGTCCCTGGCAGCAGCGTCCGCGAACCGGTTGGAGCCGGAATGCGGAGGGAAAGGGCGACTAGATCCCTTTCCGCACTTTCGACGAGAAACTCGTCTTGGGAGGTGAAGCGCGATGATGAAGGAATTTAATTCCAGCTCGTACCTGTTCGGCGGCAACGCGCCGTACGTCGAGGAGCTCTACGAATCCTACTTGAACAACCCCGGCTCGGTGCCCGAGCAGTGGCGGACGTACTTCGACACCATGCAGATGGTGCCGGCCGCCGACGGTAATCCGCAGACGCCCGACGTCGCGCACGCCCCGATCGTCCAGTCTTTTGCCGAGCGCGCCAAGGACGGTACGCTGCAGCCGCGCGTGATGGGTGGCGACGCCGCGGGAGCGCGCAAGCAGGTCTATGTCCAGCAGCTGGTGGCGGCCTACCGTTTCCTCGGCTCTCGCTGGGCCGACCTCGACCCGCTCAAGCGCCAGGAGCGCCAGCAGATCCCCGAGCTCGAGACCGCGTTCTACGACTTCACCGAAGGCGACCACGCGAACATCTACTCGGCGGCGAACACCTTCTTCGGCTTCGAGAACGCGCCGCTGCGCGACCTGCTGCGCGCGCTGCGCGAGACCTACTGCGGCACCATCGGCGCCGAGTTCATGTACATCACCGATCCGGCGCAGAAGCGCTGGATTCAGGAGCGGCTCGAGAGCACGCGTGCCAAGCCGAAGTTTTCTGCCGAGAAGAAGAGGCGGATCCTCGAGCGGCTGACCGCAGCCGAGGGCCTCGAGAAGTACCTCCACACCCGCTATGTCGGCCAGAAGCGGTTCTCGCTGGAAGGCGGAGAGAGCTTCATCGCATCAATGGACGAGGTGGTGCAGCACGGCGGCTCGCAGGGCATCCAGGAGTTCGTCATCGGTATGGCGCACCGCGGACGCCTGAACGTGCTGGTGAACACCTTGGGCAAGGGTCCCAAGGATCTGTTCGCCGAATTCGAGGGCCAGCACGCGGACGACCTGCCCTCGGGCGACGTGAAGTACCACCAGGGATTCTCGAGCGACGTCTCGACGCCTGGCGGCCCGGTGCACCTGTCGCTCGCGTTCAACCCCTCCCACCTCGAGATCGTCAATCCGGTGGTCGAGGGCTCGACGCGCGCCCGACAGGACCGCCGCGGCGACGAGGACGGCTCGCAGGTGCTGCCGGTAATCGTGCACGGCGACGCCGCGTTCGCCGGCCAGGGCGTGGTGATGGAGACGCTGAACCTGGCCCAGACCCGCGGCTACGGCACGGGCGGCACGGTCCACATCGTCATCAACAACCAGATTGGCTTCACCACCTCGGACCCGCGCGACTCGCGCTCGACGATCTACTGCTCCGACGTCGTGAAGATGATCGAGGCGCCGGTGTTCCACGTGAACGGCGACGACCCCGAGGCGGTGGTCTTCGCGACCCAGATCGCGATGGACTTCCGCAAGCAGTTCGGCAAGGACGTGGTGTTGGACATCGTCTGCTTCCGCAAGCTCGGCCACAACGAGCAGGACACGCCGGCGCTGACCCAACCGCTGATGTACAAGAAGATTGGCGAGCATCCGGGCACCCGCAAGCTGTACGCCGACCGCCTCGAGGCGCAGGGCGTGCTCAAGGCCGGCGACGGCGATGCGATGGTCAAGGGCTTTCGCGCCGCGATGGATGAAGGCCGGCACACCTCGGACCCGGTGATCTCGAACTTCAAGAGCAAGTTCGCGGTCGACTGGATGCCGTTCCTGAACCGCAAGTGGACTGACAGCGCGGACACCGCGGTCCCGATGGAAGAGTTGCGCCGGCTCGCCGAGAGGATCACCAGCATCCCCGACACGCTGAAGATGCACCCGCTGGTCGAGAAGGTCGTCGCCGATCGCCGAGCGATGGGCCACGGTGACCTCGCGCTCGACTGGGGCATGGGCGAGCACATGGCCTACGCGACGCTGCTCGCCTCGGGCTACGCGGTGCGCCTGTCCGGGCAGGATGCGGGCCGCGGCACGTTCACGCATCGACACTCGGTGCTGCACGACCAGAACCGCGAGCGCTGGGATTCGGGCTACTACATCCCGCTCGAGCATGTCGGCGACAACCAGGGCCGCTTCACCGTGATTGATTCGGTGCTGTCCGAGGAGGCGGTGCTGGCGTTCGAGTTCGGCTACGCCACCGCGGAGCCGAACGCGCTGGTGATCTGGGAGGCGCAGTTCGGTGACTTCGTCAATGGCGCACAGGTCGTGATCGACCAGTTCATCTCCTCGGCCGAGACCAAGTGGGGCCGCGCCTGCGGCCTGACGTTGATGCTGCCGCATGGCTATGAGGGAATGGGCCCCGAGCATTCTTCGGCGCGCCTCGAGCGCTTCCTGCAGCTGTGCGCCGAGCACAACATGCAGGTCTGCCAGCCGACGACGCCCGCGCAGATCTTTCACCTGCTGCGCCGGCAGATGATCCGCGCGTTCCGCAAGCCGCTGATCATCCTGACCCCGAAGTCGCTGCTGCGGAACAAGGAGGCGGTCTGCGCGCTGCAGGACCTCGCGCGTGGCGGCTTCCAGACCGTGATCGCCGACACCACAGCAGACCTCGACGCCAAGGGTGTGAAGAAGGTCGTGTTGTGCTCCGGCAAGGTCTACTACGACCTGCTGCTCGCGCGGCGCGAGCGCGAGCTCCAGGACGTCGCGTTGCTGCGCCTCGAGCAGCTCTACCCGTTTCCGCACAAGGCGCTCGAGACCGAGCTGAAGAAGTATCCGGCGCTGACTCAGGTGGTCTGGTGCCAGGACGAGCCGCAGAACCAGGGCGCCTGGTTCTTCGTGCAACACCACATCCAGGACGCGCTCAAGGACGGTCAGCGGCTGTCCTACGCCGGGCGTCCCGCCTCGGCCTCGCCGGCCGTCGGCTACTACGACAAGCATTACGCCCAACAGAAGGACCTGCTCATCGCGGCCCTGGGCGACGCCCCGAAAACGAAGACCAAGAAGGCCTCCTGAACATCATGGCGCTGATAGAAGTCAAGGTTCCGCAGCTCTCAGAGTCGGTTGCGGAAGCCACCCTGCTGCAGTGGCACAAGAAGGCCGGCGAGGCCGTGGAACGCGATCAGAACCTGATCGACGTCGAGACCGACAAGGTCGTCCTGGAGCTCCCCGCCCCCGAGTCGGGCGTCATCGTCCAGATCGTCAAGGGCGATGGCAGCACAGTGGTCGCAGGCGAGGTCATCGCGGTCATCGACACCGAGGCTAAGGCCGGTGCGGCGCCGGTTCCGGTCGCCGTGCCTGCGCCGGTTGCAGCCGCGGCGGCACCCGGCACCGGCGCCGCGCCGGCCTCGACGGGCGGCAAGGGCGACGTGGCGATGCCCGCGGCTGCCAAGATGCTCGCCGAGACGGGCCTGTCGACCTCGCAGGTCACGGGCACCGGCCGCGACGGCCGCGTGACCAAGGGCGACGTGATCGCGGCGGTCGCCGCCGGCGCGACGGCCCCGGCCCCGGCCCCGGCCCCGCCCCTGCGTCCGATCCCGACCGGTGTGCCGTCGTCGAGCCTGCCCCCCGTGCAGGCCCCGATCGACCCGAACAAGCTGATCGAGGGACGGCCCGAGCAGCGCGTCGCAATGTCGCGGCTGCGTCAGCGCGTGGCCGAGCGCCTGCTGCAGTCGCAAGCCACGAATGCGATTCTCACGACCTTCAACGAGGTCAACATGCAGCCGGTCATGGACCTTCGCAAGAAGTACCAGGAGCGGTTCGAGAAGGAGCACGGCGCGCGCCTGGGCTTCATGAGCTTCTTCGTGAAGGCGGCGGTCCACGCGCTCAAGAAATACCCGGTCGTCAATGCATCGATCGACGGCACTGACATCGTCTATCACGGCTTCTTCGACATCGGCGTGGCCGTGGGTTCACCGCGTGGCCTGGTGGTGCCGGTGGTCCGCAACGCCGACCAGATGAACTTCGCGCAGATCGAGAAGCAGATCGGCGAGTACGGCAAGAAGGCCCAGGACGGCAAGCTGGGGCTCGAGGAGCTCACCGGGGGCACCTTCTCGATCTCCAACGGCGGTGTGTTCGGCTCGATGCTCTCGACCCCGATCATCAACCCGCCGCAGTCGGCAATCCTGGGTGTGCATGCGACCAAGGACCGCGCGGTGGTCGAGAACGGGCAGGTCGTGGTGCGCCCGATCAACTATCTGGCGCTGTCCTACGACCACCGGATCATCGACGGCCGCGAGGCGGTGCTGTTCCTGGTGTCGATCAAGGAGGCGCTCGAGGATCCGGCGCGCCTGCTGCTGGACCTTTGAAGGAAGCACGATGGCGAGCGAACAATACGACGTGGTCGTGATCGGAGCCGGTCCGGCCGGCTATATCGCGGCGATTCGCGCGGCGCAGCTTGGCATGAAGGTCGCCTGCGCCGAGAAGTGGACGAACCCCAAGGGCGAGCTGGCGCTGGGCGGCACCTGCCTGAACGTCGGCTGCATCCCCTCCAAGGCGCTGCTCGCCTCGAGCGAGAAGTACGAAGAAGCGGCGCACCACCTGGGTGACCACGGCATCGAGGTCTCCGGCGCGAAGATCGACCTGGCGAAGATGCTGGCCCGTAAGGACGGCATCGTCACGAAGATGACCAAAGGCATCGAGTTCCTGTTTCGCAAGAACAAGATCGCCTGGCTCAAGGGGCATGCGCGCTTCACCGGCGAGCACGACGGGCTGGTCGGCATCGAGGTCAAGACGGCCGACGGCGTGTCGCTCGTCGATGCCAAGCATGTGATCATCGCCACCGGCTCGAAGGCGCGGCACCTGCCGGGCCTGCCGGTCGACAACGAGATCGTCTGCGACAACGAAGGTGCGCTCGCGCTGTCTTCGGTGCCGAAGAAGCTCGCGGTGATCGGCGCGGGGGTCATCGGCCTGGAGCTCGGTTCGGTCTGGCGTCGTTTGGGCGCCGAGGTGACGGTGCTCGAGGCGCTCCCCGGGTTCCTCGGCGCCTGCGACGAGTCGGTGTCCAAGGAAGCCTGGAAGGTCTTCACCAAGCAGGGCCTGAAGATCCACCTTGGCGTGAAGATCGGCGAGGTCAAGACCTCGAAGAAGGGCGTCTCGATCGCCTGGACCGACGCGCAGGGCGCCGCGCAGGTGCTCGACGCGGACCGGCTGATAGTGTCGGTCGGGCGAGTGCCGAACACCGAGGGCCTGAACCTCGAGGCGATCAAGCTCGCGGCCGACGAGCGCGGCTTCATCCCGGTCGACGGTCACTGCGCCACCAAGGTGCCGAATGTCTACGCGGTCGGCGACGTCGTCCGCGGCCCGATGCTCGCGCACAAGGGCGAGGACGAAGGCGTGATGGTCGCCGAACTGATCGCCGGTCAAAAGCCGCATATCGACTACAACACCATCCCCTGGGTGATCTACACCTCGCCCGAGATCGCTTGGGTCGGCCAGACAGAGCAGCAGCTCAAGGCCGAGGGCCGCGCGTATAAGGCGGGACAGTTCCCCTTCATGGCCAATGGCCGTGCGCTCGGCATGAACGCCGCCGAGGGCTTCGTGAAGGTGCTGGCCGATGCGCTGACCGACGAGGTACTCGGCGTCCACATCGTGGGTCATGGTGCGTCGGACCTGATCTCCGAGGCCGCGGTGGCGATGGAGTTCAAGGCCTCGAGCGAGGACATCGCCCGGGTCTGCCATCCACATCCGTCGATGTCCGAGGTGATGCGCGAAGCCGCGCTCGCTGTCGACAAGCGCGCACTCAACATGTGACGCGCACCGGCCCGCCCGGGCGGCCCCGCGCCGTTCGGAGCCCGCGGGTCGGCCTTCACCGATGAACGTTCTCGAACGCTATACCGAGCAGCTCGCGCAGCGCGGCTTCACCGAGGATGCGGCGCAGCGCGCGGCGGTCGATCGGCTGCAGGTGATGCACGACGAGTGGGTGGCCTACAAGGCGCGCCGCTCGAACCGCCTCAAGAAGCTGATCAACCATCCGAGCGTGCCGCGCGGCGTGTGGCTATGGGGCGGGGTGGGACGCGGCAAGAGCTTTCTGATGGACGTGTTCTATGAGACCGCCCCGCTGGTGCGCAAGACACGCGTGCATTTTCACGAGTTCATGCGGGCGGTGCACCGGGAGCTGCGCGAGATCAGGCAGGAGGCCGATCCACTGGACGAGGTGGCGCGCCGCATCGCCCGCCGTTACCGGCTGATCTGCTTCGACGAGTTCCACGTCGCCGACATCGCCGACGCGATGATCCTCGAGCGGCTGCTGCACGGGCTGTTCGACAACGGCGTCGCCTTCGTGATGACCTCGAACTACCGTCCGGTCGATCTGTACCCCGACGGCCTGCATCGCGAGAGCATCCTGCCGGCGATCGCGCTGCTCGAGGCGCATCTGGACGTGGTAAACGTCGACGCCGGCGTCGACTACCGGCGCCAGACGTTGGCCCAGGTGCCGGCCTACCTGGTGCCGGCTGGGCCCGAGGCGGACGCGAAGCTCGCCGCGACCTTCGCGCAAGTGGCCGAGGTGTCGGACGAGGATCCCAGGCTGCGGATCGAGCATCGCGACATCATCGCGAAGCAGCGGGCGGGCGGCATCGTCTGGTTCGACTTCGCGACGCTGTGTGGCGGCCCCCGCTCCCAGCTCGACTACCTCGAGATCGCAACGCGCTTCCACACCGTGATTCTGTCCGGCGTCCCGGCCATGAACGCAGCGATGTCCTCAGAGGCCCGGCGCTTCACCTGGCTGGTCGACGTGTTCTACGACCAGAAAGTCAAGCTGCTGATCTCGGCCGAGTGTCCGGCGGAGCGCCTCTATCCGACCGGCGCGATGGCACACGAGTTCGTGCGGACCGCCAGCCGCCTGGTCGAGATGCAGTCCCGCGAGTACCTCGAGGCGCCGCGTCGGGGCGTGGCCGAGAAGCTCGTCTGAGCGCCCCGCAGGCCGGGCGGGGCCGCTGTGCCACAATCGCCCGCGATGGAGGACGCCTCGTGGGATCGAACCCGGAACACCAGCGCCCCGAGCCGTTTGCCCCGGCGGTGCGAGACGCGCTCGCGCGGCTGAATCGAGGGCTGGTGGGGCGCGACGAACAGGCGCACTGCCTGCTGCTGTCGGCGCTGTGCAGCGAGCATGTGCTGCTGATCGGGCCGCCAGACACTGCCAAAAGCGAGCTCGCGCGGCGCTTGGCCGGCGTGGTCGGCGGGTGCTACCTCGAGCGGCTGCCCACCCGTTTCACCCTGCCCGAGCTGTGCGACAACCTCTGGAACGTACCCGGCTTAGCCGATCAGGTGCCCGGGCGGCTCGTGCAGGGTGAGCTCGCGATGCGAGGGTTGCGCGGCATGTTTGAGGGCACCCGCGCGGCTTCTTCTGCCGAACTGCCGCTTGCCGAGACCGACGATGGCCGGATCCCCGAAGCCGTTTCGGCCTGACGGGCTCGAAGCGCGCCTGGCGCCGCTCGATGCGCTGCCGCGCACGCTGTGGCTGTCGGCGATCGGCGAGATGCCGAGGCAGCGGGCGCTTGGGTGGGTCGCCAAGGCGTACGCGGCTTGGCGGCTCGTGTTGGGCGCGGCGCTGGACGAGGTGATGCGGCTCGTCGAGTCGCTCGACGGGGTCGTCAACTTCGCGCGCTGGAGCGAGTTGCGAGGGCCGCTTGATTCGGAGCCCTGGCAGCGGATCCTGGAGGCACGCGAGCTGATCGAGGGCGCGCTCGGCCGCATCCGAGAGACCAGCAGGCGGCAGGCGGCCCTATTGATCGCACACGACGGCGAGTTCGGTCCCACCGCAGAGACGGTGGCCGCGGTGCAGGCCACCCGAGAGCGTCTGGGGCTGGGGGTGCAGGGCGTGCTGTTCGGAGATCGTGACATCCCGAACGTCGCTGCCACACCCGGCACGGGTGTGCCGCTGCTGGGCATTCGGTTGGGCGCCGCGACGGGCGACGGGCATGGCTGAGCGTGCCCTGCGAACCGCCCGGGTCGCGCTGGGGCTCGCCTCGGTGATGGCCGCGCTGCTCGCCTCGGGGCCGCAGGCCCGGGCCCAGGGGGAGGGCGGCCTCGAGTCGGAGCGCGCCGCGGCGCCTGTGTCAGACGGAGCGCCCCGGATCGAGCCGCTGCGCGTGCTGGGCTCGGTCGATCCGGAGCGCGAGATGAGCCCCGACGAGGCGCGTGCCCTGCAGAGCGCGGTGCGCGAGGCACGGGAGGACAGCGCAGACGGGCTGCTGCGCGAACGTATTGCTTGCTATCGGCGCTTTTTCGTGACGGCCTGCCTGGCCGACGTCGGACGGCGCGAGCGGCAGGTCCGCGCGCGGCTCGACCGGCTGGAGGTCGCCGCGAACCGGACGATGCGCGAGCATTCGGCCCTCGAGCTGAACGCGCGTACTGCGGCTGAGCTCGAGCGCCGCGAGGCGACCGAGCCCGACGATTCGGCCCGGCGCGAGGAGAACCGCCGCGCCTACGAGTCCCGCCAGGCGGCGGCCGAGCTCGAGCAGGCGCGGCGCGAGGCGCAGGCGCCGGATCTGGCTCGCCAGGCCGAGGCCAACCGCAGCGAGCGTGCGCGCCGCGAGGCCGGGGCGGCCGCGCGGCGGCGGGACGCCGAAACGCGCTCGATCCAGGACGCCCCGAACGCCGCGGCGCGTGCCAGCGCGCTCGAGGTGCGCCGCCTCGAGCGCGAGGCGGGCGATGCGCGTGAGGCGTTGCAGCGCGAGTCGCGCAAGGCCGATCGCGAACGGCGCGAGGAGGCGGCTCGCAAGCGCGAAGCGTCGCCGCGACCCGTCGGGCCCGCTCGGCCCGCCCGTCCGCCTGCCGATACTACGGTGCCGCGGGAGCCCGCGGGGCCGGGGCCGGGGCCGTCGGCTGCGCCGGTGGCGCCTTCTGCGCCTGCCGCACCCGCAGCGCCTGCCGTGCCTGCCGTACCCGCCGTGGCGCGCTGATCCGTGCCGAGCGGTCGGCCGATCAGGCCGCGATCGCCTCATCGAGCCTGCGCAGCACCATCGAGCAGTTGTCGCCGTGCCCCTGAGCCAGATCCCGTGCGCGGCCGTTCAAGGCCCCGAGCACGGCGCGCGGCGTGTCTGACTCGAACGCACAAGCGATCTCCTCGTCGGCGAGGCCCCGCCAAGGGCCCTCTGAGCAGAGCAGGAATGGATCCCCGACCCGCGGTTCGCGGATCTCTGAGACGGTGGGGTAGGGCACCCGGCTGCCACCGAGTGCCTGTGTCAGGCGCCTCGCCGAAGGATGGCATCGCGCCCCTCGGCGTTCAGCCTACCCTCCCGGCGCAGCTGCTCGCCGTAGGTGTCGTCGCGGCCGCGGTGCACGACCTGCCTGTCGAGCACTTGGTAGACGCGGCTGTCGCCGACGTGCCACCTGTCGAGGCGGTGCGGCTGCACCAGCACGGCCTCGAGCGTGGAATGGGGCTCGAGTGCGGCCGTGAATCCGACGAGCTGGAGCATCACGTGCACCTCGGTGATCGGGCCCTCGAAGAAGCGGTCGCCGCGACCCTGTGCGGCACAGGCGGCGATCGAGAAGACGTGCGGACTCTCTTGGACGGGGGGCATGGTGCGGCTTATGATTCCAGCCCCGCCCTGGGACGGGAACGACCACTCATCGGCACGAATCGAGACCGTCACGCATGCGAGATCCGGAGGCACTGAAACGCAGGATCGCCGAGCTCCAGAACGAGCACCGTGGGCTGGATGCGACCATCGCCGGACTGGGCGCAGCCCTCCCGCTGGATGAGATGCAGATCCGGCGGCTGAAGAAGCGCAAGCTCCAGATCAAGGACACGATCATCCTGCTGCAGATGCAGCTGACGCCGGACGTCCCGGCGTGATCGGGGACGAGAGCCCGCTCGGCGCAGTCGACCCGGACCTGCCCGAAGCCGCGCGGGCCGCCCTCGCCGAGGGCGGACCGTTGGCGAGGGCGATGCCAGGCTTTCGGCCGCGGGCCGGCCAGCAGGCGCTGGCCGCGAGCATCGGCCGCGCTGTCGCCGAGCGCGGCACGCTGGTCGCCGAGGCCGGCACCGGTACCGGCAAGACCTATGCATACCTCGTCCCGCTGCTGCTGGCGGGCGGCAAGGCGATGATCTCGACCGGCACCCGTCATCTGCAGGACCAGCTGCATGCGCGTGACCTTCCAGTCGTGCGGGCGGCGCTGGGCGCCGGGCTTCAGACCGCGCTGCTCAAAGGCCGCGCCAACTACGTCTGCCATCACCACCTCGAGCGTCATCTTGCTGACGGGCGCTTCGCCGATCCGGGCATACCGCTGAAGCTGCGGCACATCCACCGGTTCGCCGCCGTGAGCGCGAGCGGCGACCGTGCCGAGTGCACCGACCTGCCCGAGGACGACGCCGCCTGGGGCTACGCGACCTCGAGCCGCGAGAACTGCCTCGGCCAGGAGTGCCCAGAGCTGTCGCGGTGCTTCGTCGTGCGCGCCCGGCGCGAGGCGATGAACGCCGACCTGATCGTGGTGAACCACCACCTCTTCTGCGCGGATCTCGCGCTGCGCGAGGACTCGCTAGGCGAGCTGCTGCCGACCGCGGACGCGGTGGTCTTCGACGAGGCGCACCAGCTGCCCGAGGCGGCCACAGAGTTCTTCGGCGAAGCGGTGTCGACGCGCCAGCTCTTCGAGCTCGCCCGGGACCTCGTCCGTGCCGGCGTGGTCCAGGCGCCAGACGGTGCGGACTGGCGAGCACTCGCCGACCGCCTCGAGCATGCGAGCCGCGAGCTGCGCCTGGCCTTCGAGGGCGGCGAGGACCGCGGCCGCGCCCTGCGGGGCGCGGCACGCGGCGCGGTCTCGAGGCGCTGGACGGCCGAGCAGTTGCGCGCACTGCCCGAGCTCGAAGACACGCTCGATGCGGTCCTTGCAGACTTGGTCTCGGTCTCGGCGATCGTTGCGGTGAATGCTGGCCGAGGGCCGGACCTCGATCGCTGCGGGCTACGCGCGACCGAGATCGGCGAGCGCCTGCAGCGCTGGAGCGCGGCGCTCGAGGCAGCCGAACAGAGCGGGCGTTCGGCGTCGCGCGCCCTGGACGTCGATGAAGACGACGGGGTGATCGTGATCGAGCCCGAGGGCGCGCCCGCGCCCGGCGCGGACGACCCGGCGGTTGTCTGGGCCGAGACCGGCGCCCAGCATGCGACCCTGCGCCGCACGCCTCTGTCGGTCGCGGCATCGTTCGAGCGCCACCGCGCAGGCACGCCGCGAGCCTGGATCTTCCTGTCAGCGACGCTGTCGGTCGGCGGGGACTTCGCGCACTTCGTCGATGCGCTCGGCCTGCACGACGCACGCTGCGAACGCTGGGACAGCCCCTTCGACTTCGAGCGGCAGGCCGCGCTCTGGATTCCGCGCGGTATTGGCGAAGCCTCGGCGCCCGGCTTCGCGCAGCGCGTCGCGCAGGCCGCCTGGCCGCTGCTGGTCGCCAACCGCGGCCGTGCGTTCTTCCTCTGCACGACGCTGCGCGCGATGCGCGAGATCGCCGAGCGACTGGGCGAGCTCGACGCTTCTGAAGGCATCGGCCTGACGCGCCTGGTGCAGGGCGAGGCGCCACGCCCGTTGCTGCTGGAGCGCTTTCGGACCGAACCCAACGCGGTGCTGATCGGCAGCGCGAGCTTCTGGGAGGGCGTCGACGTCGCCGGCGACGCGTTGTCGCTGGTGGTCATCGACAAGCTGCCGTTCGCGCCGCCTGACGACCCCGTCGTCAAGGCCCGCGGCGAGGCGCTGCGCCGGGCCGGGCGCGATCCGTTCTCGCATGAGCAATTGCCCGCGGCGGCGATGGCCCTCAAGCAGGGGGCCGGCCGACTCATCCGCTCGGAGGGGGACCGGGGCGTGCTGCTGGTCTGCGACGAGCGCCTGATGACACGCGGCTACGGGCGTCGCCTGATCGCCAGTCTGCCCCCGTTCAGGCGCGTCGAGCGCTGGCAAGACGCCGTGCCCTTCCTGCCCGGGTTCGAGACCGCACCGGGCTGAGGACGGCGCTCAGCGGGCCGGGCTCAGCGCCAGACCTGCCACCACGACCGATCGGCCAACTGCAGGCCCTTGGTGTACAGCTCGGAGTCGGGGAAGTTGCGGCGCAGGATCCGCTCGGCATCACCGCGCAGATCCTCGAGACCGAGCCGCTCGTACGACTTCATCATGATGAAGAGCGCCTCCTCGACCGCCGGTGCGCCCTGGTACTGCGCGACCACGCTCTGCGCTCGGTTCACCGCCGCGAGGAAGGCGCCGCGGGTGTAGTAGTAGCGCGCGATGTGGACCTCGCCGCCCGCCATCGCATTCACCAGATACTGCATACGCAGACGGGCGTCTTCGGCGTACTTGCTGTCCGGGTAGCGCACGAGCACCTGTCTGAACGCCTCGAACGATTCGCGCGCCGCCTTGAGGTCGCGCTCGGAGAGGTCCTGTCCGCCGAGCCGCGCAAGCGCGCCCTGCTCGTCGTTGAAGTTGATCAGGCCCTTCAGGTAGTAGGCGTAATCGAGCTTGTCGCTCGTCGGATAGAGCCGGATGAAGCGCTCGATCGCAACCAGCGCCTGCGTGCGGTCGTTCTCCTTGTAGAACGCGAACGCGGTGTCGAGCTGGGCCTGCTGCGCCCAGGCACCGAACGGGTAGCGCGACTCGAGCTTGGTGAGCAGCTTCACTGCCTCGCCATAGCGGCCGGCGGCGATCTCGTCCTTGGCCTCTGCGTAGATTTCGCTGGGCGTCATCTTCGCGGTACGATCGACTTCGCCTTTCCCGAAGATGCCGCAACCGGCGAGCGCCGTCAGCACGAGGACCGCGGTCACGGCACGCCGCGCCCCGGCGAGAGTCATCGTCGCCATCATCATCCCCGTCCATGCAAGAGCATCTGGCCAATTATAGCGAAGGGGGTCCGGCCGACGCCGCGCTCGCGGACGACGACGGTGCCGCGGTCGGCTACGGTCTGCCTGCGCCGCTGCACTTCGAGGCACGCATCGGTGCTGGCGAGCGGCTCGACCGATTCCTGGCCGCGCGCATCGAGGGTGTCTCACGCACGCGCATCCAGCGCTGGATCGCGCTCGGCGCGGTCATGGTCGACGGCGCGCCCGTCCCCGCGAGCTGTCGGCTTCGCGGGCTCGAGGCGGTAGATGTGTGGCCGCTGCCGAACGAGGCCGAGCGGTCGTTCGAGCCCGACGACATCCCGCTGCAGGTCGTCCATGAGGACGCCGACCTCATGATCGTCGAGAAGCCGGCCGGACTGGTTGTGCACCCCGCGCCCGGCAACTGGCGCGGGACCCTGATGAACGGGCTGCTGCATGCCCGCCCGGACTCGGCGAGCCTGCCGCGTGCGGGCATCGTGCACCGCTTGGACAAGGACACCAGTGGCCTGATGATGGTCGCGCGCAGCGAGCGTGCCTTCGAACGGCTCACCGCCGCGCTCGCCACGCGCACGATCGGCCGGCGCTACCTCGCGGTGGTGGAGGGCGCGCCCATGTCGCAGTTCACCATCGATGCGCCGATCGGCCGCGACCCGAAGGACCGCCTGCGAATGGCGGTCGTCGAGCCCGAGCGCGGTCGGCGCGCGGTGACGCATGTCATGCGCCTGGCGGGCGCCGCGGGCGCCGCCACGGTGGAGTGCCGGCTCGAGACCGGCCGCACCCATCAGATCCGCGTGCATTTGGCGAGCCGGGGCCATGCGTTGGTCGGCGACATCGGCTACGGGGGACGGGTGCGGGCCGGTTTCGCCAGACAGGCGCTGCATGCGTGGCGGCTCGAGTTCACGCATCCGACCCGCGAGCGGCCGATGCGATTTACCAGTCCCGTTCCCGCCGACATGGTTGCGCTGCTCGGTGCGCTCGGGCTGCCGGTGCCTGACCCTGCCGAGGCGTTCGCGGACCCGATGCGGTGAGCGCCTGCCCGACACTCCCCGGCATCGTGCCGGATTGGCCGGTGAGCGCCGCGGTCCGCGCGTTCGTCACCGTGCGCGAGGGCGGCGTCAGCGCAGGGCCCTTCGGTGTGGCGGGAGGCGTGGCGCGGGGGCTGAATCTCGGTGACCATGTCGGAGACGATCCCGCGGCCGTGCGCGAGAACCGCGCGCGTCTGCAAGCCGGGCTGCCCGGTCCGGTGCGTTGGCTGCGCCAGGTCCACGGCGTGGCGGTGCACGATGCAGACGCGCCCGCGCCCGAAGCGCCGGCGCTCGCCGACGCGGCCATCACGACGCGGCCGGGCACGGTCGTCGCGGTGATGACGGCCGATTGCCTGCCGGTCCTACTGGCCGATGTCCGCGGCCGGGGGGTGGGCGTCGCGCACGCGGGTTGGCGTGGCCTCGCGGCCGGGGTGCTGGAGGCCACGGTCGATGCGATGCGCGCACGGCTCGGTGCCGATGCAACGCTGCAGGCCTGGCTCGGCCCCGCGATCGGACCCGCAGCCTTCGAGGTGGGCGACGAGGTGCGCGAGGCCTTCTGCGGTCTGGATGCAGGCGCGGCGCAGGCTTTCATGCCCGGTCCGGCAGCCGGCAAATGGCTCGCCGACCTGTACGCCCTGGCGCGCCTGAGGCTCGCCTCGCGAGGCGTGATCGACGTGAGCGGCGGCGGGCTGTGCACCGTCACCGATGCGGTGCGCTTCTATTCTCACCGCCGAGACCGCAGCAGCGGCCGCCTCGCCTCACTCGTCTGGCTTGCCCGCTGAACGTCGGTTGCGCCGGCGCTGCGGCGTGCCGACTAGCCACAGGAACAACGCGAGCGGCGCGAGGCCGTACAGCGTGAACGTCGCGACGCCCGCGACGACCGAAGTCTCCGTCAGCGACATCATCAGGACGACATACAGCCAAGCGATGGCGACGATGTACACGGGCTGGAGCCTCGGTGCGCGTGGACAAGGGCACTGCCGGCGCGCAGAATTCGGGAAAGGTGCGCGCAGCATAATGCGGACTGAAGACGCCACCAGGGGAGTCCATGGCTGCAACACGGCAACCGCGCCCGCCGAGGGCGGCATCATCCACACCACCGACCCGCGCGCCGCGCCCGAGCGCGACACGCACTGCCATGCCGGCGACGCTCGAGTCTAAGTCCGTCCCCGTGAAGCGCGCACCCGTGAAGGAATCGGGCGCGAAGGCCGCGCCGGCTAAGGCGACCCGTGCGAAGACCGCGCCGATCCGCTCCGCCTCCGCGAAGCCCGAGCCCCGCGCCGCGCCCGCCAGGGCCCTGCCCGGGCCGTCCGCCCGCGGCACGCAGCGTCCGACCCCGCCCGCGGCGCCGCCAGCCCCGACCCAAGACCTCGCCGCGGTCGCCGCCGGTGTGTTCCCGATGTGGAGCATCGACCCGACGCGGATGCTGTCGCTGCAGAACGAGTACGCGACGCGGCTGCAGCACCTGTGGTCGGGGTTCCTGAAGCCCGAGGGCGGCCCCCCTGCGCTGGGCGACAAGCGGTTTGCCTCGCCGGCCTGGAGCAAGCAGACGCCGTTCGCCTGGAGCGCGGCGCTCTACCTGCTCAACGCCGACTTCATGCAGCGCATGGCCGACGCAGTCGATGCCGACGCCAAGACACGCGAGCGGATTCGGTTTTTCACTCAGCAGTGGGTCGATGCGCTGTCGCCGTCGAACTTTCTGCCGACCAACCCCGAGGCGCAGCTGCTGCTGCTTGACTCGAAGGGCGACAGCCTGCGGCATGGCATCGAGAACCTCATCGCCGACATCGGCAAGGGGCATATCTCGATGACCGACGAGAACGCCTTCGAGGTCGGCCGCAATGTCGGTACCTCCAGGGGCGCGGTCGTCTACCGCAACGACGTGATCGAGCTGATCCAGTACACGCCGAGCACACCGACCGTCGGCACCCGCCCGCTGCTGCTCGTGCCGCCGTTCATCAACAAGTACTACATCCTCGACCTGCAGCCGGAGAACTCGCTCGTCGCGCACGCCGTCTCGCGCGGGCATACCGTGTTCCTGGTGTCCTGGATCAACGCGCAGCCCGAGCACGGCTCGCTGACCTGGGACAACTACATCGAGCGCGGCATCGTCGAGGCGATCCATCGCGCTCAGACGATCTCACGCAGTGACAGGATCAACACGCTGGGCTTTTGCGTGGGCGGCACCATCCTGGCCACCGGCCTCGCCGCACTGGCGGCACGCGGCGAGAAGCCGGTCGAGTCGCTCACGCTGATGACCACGCTGCTCGACTTCGAGGAGCCCGGCGTGCTCGGCGTGTTCATCGATCCGGCGCAGGTCGCATGGCGCGAGCAAACGCTGGGTGACGGCGGGCTCATGACCGGTCAGGAGCTGTCGACGACCTTCTCGTTCCTGCGCCCAAACGACCTCGTCTGGAACTACGTCGTCGCCAACTACCTCAAGGGCGAGGCACCGCCCCCGTTCGACCTGCTGTACTGGAACTCGGACAGCACCAACCTGCCGGGCCCGCTGTACACCTGGTACCTGCGGCACATGTACCTGCAGAACGAGCTGCGGGTACCGAACGCGCTGACCTGCATGGGCGAAAAGATCGACCTTCAGCGCATCGACGTGCCGACCTACATCTTCGGCGCCAAGGAAGACCACATCGTGCCGTGGCGCGCGGCGTACGGCTCGACGCGGCTGCTGTCGAACCGCCTGCGCTTCGCGCTCGGCGCCTCGGGGCACATCGCGGGTGCGATCAACTCCGTATCGAAGAACAAGCGCAGCTATTGGATCGGCGAGACGCTGCCGGCCTCGCCCGAAGCGTGGCTCGCCGCCGCGGTCGAGCATCCGGGCAGCTGGTGGAACGACTGGACGGTCTGGCTCGAGGCGCACAAGGGCCCCGGCCGCCCCGCGCCGACATCGCTCGGCGATGCGGCGAATCCGCCGCTCGAGCCCGCTCCCGGTCGCTACGTGAAGATGAAGGCGAAGCCCGAGGCCGGCGTCGCTTCGTTGTTCCCCTAACCTTGAACCAATGCCCGGGATACGGGCCCGATGGAGACAGACAATGAGCAAGCTCGCATACGTGACCGGCGGCATGGGCGGCATCGGTACCGCGATCTGCCGCAAGTTCCACGACATGGACTACACCGTGATCGCCGGCTGCGGTCCGACCCGCAATTTCGACAAGTGGCTGTCCGAGCAGAAGGCCGAGGGCTACACCTTCATTGCATCGGTCGGCAACGTGTCCGACTGGGAGTCGACGAAGGCGGCGTTCGACAAGGTCAAGGCCGAGTACGGCAACCCGGACGTGCTGGTCAACAACGCCGGCATCACCCGTGATGGCGCCTTCCGCAAGATGTCGCTCGACGACTGGAACGCGGTCATCGCCACCAACCTGAACAGCCTGTTCTGCGTGACCAAACAGGTCATCGACGGCATGCTCGACAAGGGATGGGGACGGATCATCAACATCTCGTCGGTCAATGGCGAGAAGGGCCAGTTCGGCCAGACCAACTACTCGGCGGCCAAGGCCGGCATGCACGGCTTCACGATGGCGCTCGCCCAGGAAGTGGCGGCCAAGGGCGTGACGGTCAACACCGTCAGCCCGGGCTACATCGCCACCGACATGGTGATGGCGGTCCGTGAGGACGTGCGCGAGAAGATCATCCAGACCATCCCGGTCAAGCGGCTCGGACGCGCCGACGAGATCGGCTCGATTTGCGGCTGGCTCTCCACCGACGATGCCGGGTACACCACCGGAGCTGACTTTTCGTGCAACGGGGGTCTTCATATGGGATGATGCGGCGCGGCAAAGACCTGGGAGACATCGGTGGCAAATGCCTCGAGATTGATCAAGAAGTACCCGAACAGGCGCCTCTACGACACGCGGACGAGCGCGTACATCACGCTCGCCGATGTCAAGCAGCTGGTACTGGAGAACGAGGACTTCAGGGTCATCGATGCCAAGTCCGAGGTCGACCTGACGCGCAGCATCTTGCTGCAGATCATCCTGGAGGAGGAGGCCAGTGGCGCGCCACTGTTCTCCTCTCAGATGCTCTCCCAGATCATCCGCTTCTACGGCCACGCCATGCAGGGGATGATGGGCACCTACCTCGAGAAGTCGATGGTGGCGTTCGTCGAGGTCCAGCAGAAGTTCCAGGACCAGTCGAAGGCCTTCTACGATCCGAAGGGGCTGGGCGCGAGCCCCGAGCTCTGGACCCAGTTCATGCAGGTCCAGGCGCCGATGATGCAGGGCATGATGAGCCACTACATCGACCAGTCGAAGAACCTGTTCGTGCAGATGCAGGAACAGATGCAGCAGCAGGCCCGGTCGGTATTCCAGAACTTCCCGTTCCCCGGCGCACTCGACGCGAAGCCTCCCGGCGCCCCCCCGTCTGCGCCTCCCGGCGAGCCCGGCCAGAAGTGACCGGCTTGGGAGCGGCCCGGCCGTGCGGCAGGATCACCCCGCCGGCGCGATAGAATCGGAGGTTTGACCGAACCGGGCCGCGCAGGCCCGTCCGCGATGCCCTCCGTCCCCGTCAAGCGGCCTCGCGCCGTCCCCCGTGCACCCGCCGCATCGACCGCCGGGGTCGCTCCTCGCGTAGGTTTTGTCAGCCTTGGCTGCCCGAAGGCCCTCGTCGATGCCGAGCGAATCGTCACGCAGCTGCGCGCAGAGGGCTACGTGATCTCGCCGAGTTACCAGGACTCCGACCTGGTGGTGGTCAATACCTGCGGCTTCATCGACGACGCAGTGCGCGAGTCGCTCGACGCGATTGGCGAGGCGCTGGCCGAGAACGGCAAGGTCATCGTCACCGGCTGCCTGGGTGCGAAGGCCGGCAGCGAGGGCGGCAGCCTGGTCGCCGAGACGCATCCGAGTGTTCTCGCAGTCACCGGTCCGCATGCGCTCGAGGAAGTGATGGGCCACGTCCACACGCACCTGCCGCGTCCGCACGATCCGTTCGTCGACCTGGTGCCCGACGGCGGCGTCAAGCTCACTCCGCGCCACTATGCCTACCTGAAAATCTCCGAGGGCTGCAACCACCGATGCAGCTTCTGCATTATCCCGTCGATGCGCGGCGACTTAGTGAGCCGTCCGATCGGCGAGGTGCTGCGCGAGGCGCAGGCGCTGCTCAAGGCCGGCGTCAAGGAGCTGCTGGTGATCTCGCAGGACACCAGCGCGTACGGGGTCGACATCCGCTACCGCACCGACTTCGTCGACGGCCGGCCGGTGCGTACCCGGATGACCGAGCTCTGCAGTGAGCTCGGCCGCATCGCGAAGGACCACGGCGCCTGGATCCGGCTGCACTACGTGTATCCGTACCCGCACGTCGACGAGGTGCTCGAGCTGATGGCCGAGGGCACGGTGCTGCCGTACCTGGACGTGCCGTTCCAGCACTCGCATCCGGAGGTCCTCAAGCGGATGAAGCGGCCCGCGAGCGGGGAGCGCAACCTCGAGCGCATCCAGGGCTGGCGCAAGATCGTGCCGGCGCTGACCGTGCGGAGCACCTTCATCGCCGGCTTCCCCGGCGAGACTGAGGCGCAGTTCGAGGATCTGCTGGCCTTCCTGAAGGAAGCGGAGCTCGATCGTGTCGGATGTTTCGCCTACTCGCCGGTCCAGGGCGCGACCGCCAACGAACTCGACGGCGCGCTGCCAGACGAGGTGCGCGAGGACCGGCGCAAGCGCTTCATGCAGGTCCAGCAGCGAATCAGCCGGCGCCTGCTCAAGCGCAAGGTCGGCAGCGTGCAGCGCGTGCTGATCGACGCCGCTGGCCCCGAGGGCGCCATCGGGCGCTCCTCGGCCGACGCGCCCGAGATCGACGGCGTTGTGCACATCGCGCCACATCCCTCGCTGAAGGCTGGTGGTTTCGTGGACATCATCATCGAGGCGTCGGACTCACACGACCTGTTCGGCGCGGTCGCGGGCGCCGAGTCCGGCTTGCGGGCGGCGGCGCCCGCGCCCACCGCGCGCAAGCGGGCCGCCGCGCGCCGGTAGTCGGACACGGCGCGCGATGGCCGGTGCGCGCTGAGTGGGCCAGACGGGTCGTTGCACAGCCGAGCGGACCGCAGGCATCATCGTCCGAACGCACGCGACAGCACCCGACCCACTAGGAGACGACGATGACTGAACCGACCAAATACCTACTGCCCGAGAACCGGATCCCGAAGCGCTGGTACAACATCCAGGCCGATCTGCCCAAGCCGCTGCCCGCGGTGCTGCACCCTGGCACCCTGCAGCCGGTGGGGCCGGACGACCTCGCGCCGCTGTTCCCGATGGAACTGATCATGCAGGAGGTCACCACCGAGCGTGAGGTAGAGATCCCCGAGCCGGTGCGCGAGGTCTACCGGCTCTGGCGTCCCGCGCCGCTGTATCGCGCACACCGACTGGAGAAGGTCCTGGGCACGCCCGCGAAGATCTTCTACAAGTACGAGGGCGTGAGCCCGGCGGGCTCGCATAAGCCGAACACCGCCGTTGCGCAGGCGTTCTACAACAAGGAAGCGGGCGTCAAGCGCCTGTCGACCGAGACGGGCGCGGGCCAGTGGGGCTCGTCGCTGTCCTTCGCGGGCAACCTGTTCGGCCTCGAGGTCCTGGTGTTCCAGGTGCGCGTCTCGTACGACCAGAAGCCGTACCGGCGCGCACTGATGGAGACCTTCGGCGCGCGCTGCCTGCCGTCACCGTCGACCGAGACGGCTTACGGCCGCAGTGTGCTCGAGCGCACGCCGAACCACCCCGGGTCGCTCGGCATCGCGATCTCCGAGGCCGTCGAGGTCGCGGTGCAGCGTGAGGACACCAAGTACGCGCTCGGCTCGGTGTTGAACCACGTGCTGCTGCACCAGACCATCATCGGCCTGGAATCGATGGAGCAGATGGAGATGGCCGGCGCATGGCCGGACGTCGTGGTCGGCTGCACCGGCGGCGGCTCGAACTTCGCGGGCATCGCGTTTCCGTTCATCGGCGACGCCCTGCGCGGCGGGCGCCGCGCGCGCATCGTCGCTGTCGAGCCGGCAGCCTGCCCGTCGCTCACGCGCGGCAAGTACGCCTACGACTTCGGCGACACCGCGCACATGACGCCGCTCACCAAGATGCACACCCTCGGGTCGACCTTCACGCCGCCGGGCTTCCACGCCGGCGGGCTGCGCTATCACGGCATGGCGCCGCTGGTCTCGCACTTGAAGGAACTCGGCCTGATCGAGGCGAGCGCCTACCACCAGACCGAGTGCTTCGCAGCCGGCGTGACCTTTGCACGCGCCGAGGGCATCGTGCCGGCACCCGAGGCGAACCACGCGGTGAAGGGCGCGATCGAGGAGGCGCTGCGCTGCAAGCGGGAAGGGCGCTCGGAGACGATTCTTTTCAACCTGTGCGGGCACGGCCACTTCGACATGCAGGCGTACATCGACTACGCGGCGGGCAAGCTGACAGACCAGCAGTACGATCCCCAGGAACTGGCGATGGCCCTGTCCGGGTTGCCGAGCGTGCCCGAGGCGGCCTGAGGCGGGCCCACGGGGGCGCCGCCACGGCGGCGTTCCTCAGGTCCCTCAGCCCTCGAAGAAGTTCAGGATCGCGTCCAGCCCGCAGTGGTTGATCGCATGCATCGTCTCGTTGCGCACGACCGGCTTGGCATGGAACGCCACCGACAGGCCGGCGATCGACATCATCCGCAGATCGTTCGCGCCGTCGCCGATGACGATCGCCTGGGCCGGCGTGCAGCCGACCCGCGCGCAGGTCTGCTCGACGATCCGCTGCTTGGCCTCGGCATTGACGATCGGACCGACGAGGCGCCCGGTCAAGCGCCCGCCTTCGACCTCGAGCAGGTTCGAGCGCGACAGGTCGAGGCCGAGGCGCGCGCGCAGCCGGTCGGTGAAGAAGGTGAAGCCGCCGGAGACCAGCAGGGTGTGCAGACCCGCGTCACACAGCGCCGCCACCAGCGTATCGGCACCGGGCGACAGCCGCACACGCTCGTCCCAGACGCGTTCGAGCGTGGATTCGGGCAGGCCCGCCAGCAGCGCCACGCGCCGGCGCAGGCTCTCGTCGTAGTCGGCGATCTCGCCGCGCATCGTGGCCTCGGTGATCGCGGCGACCTCGGCCTTGCGGCCGACGTAGTCGGCGATCTCGTCGACGCACTCGATGGTGATGAGCGTCGAGTCCATGTCGAAGGCGGCCAGCCGGAAATCGGCCAGCCGCATACCCGGACGGACCAGCTCGGCGTCCACGCCCCAGGTCTCGGCGAGCGCCGACACGCGCTCGCCGTCGAGCGTGACCTGCTCCCAGCGGACGAGCGCGGGGCGGCGCTCGGCGGGCGGTGCACCGACGGCCTGCGTGATCGCGCGGACTGCGTCGTCTGCGAGCGCAGGATGCTGGACGATGAGACGGCTCATGTCGCGAGCGCCTTGAGGATCTCGCGCAGCCGCTGCACGCGCTGCGTGAGGTCGACGGTCTTCAGCGTGAAGCGCAGGCGGTCGGGTCCGGAGAGTTTCACGTCGCGGCGCGATTGGATGAAGCGGATGATCTTCTCCGGTGGCAGCGGCGGGTTCGGCACGAAGCTCATCACCACCGCTTCGGCGGCAGCGTCGATCCGGGCCACGCCCAGCGGCGCCGACAGGATGCGCAGCCGGTGGGTCTCGATCAGCGCGCGGGCCGCCTCGGGCAGCTTGCCGAAGCGGTCGACGAGCTCCTCCTGCATACCCTCGAGCGCGTCGAGCGTCGTGCAGTTGGCCAGCCGCTTGTACAGCGTGAGGCGCTCGTTGACGTCGCTGCAGTACTCGGCCGGTAGCAGCGCGGGCACGTGCAGGTTGATCTCGGTCACCGCCTCGAGCGGCGCGCTCAGGTCAGGCTCGCGGCCGCTCTTCAGCGCCCGCACGGCCTGGTTCAGCATGTCGGCATAGAGGCCGAAGCCCACCTCCTGCATGTCGCCCGACTGCGAGTCGCCGAGCACCTCGCCGGCGCCGCGGATCTCAAGGTCATGCATCGCGAGGAAGAAGCCCGAGCCGAGCTCCTCCATCGCCTGGATGGCTTCGAGCCGCTTGGTCGCGTCCTTGGTGATCGCGCCTTCGTCTGGGATCAGCAGGTAGGCGTAGGCCTGGTGGTGCGAGCGGCCGACGCGTCCGCGTAGCTGGTGCAGCTGCGCCAGCCCGAACTTGTCGGCGCGGTGCATCACGATGGTGTTGGCGGTGGGCACGTCGATGCCGGTCTCGATGATCGTCGTACACAGCAGCACGTTGGCGCGCTGCGCGTGGAACTCGCGCATCACGCGCTCGAGCTCGCGCTCGTTCATCTGGCCGTGGGCCACTACCACCCGCGCCTCCGGCACCAGCTTCTCGAGCATTTGGCGCCGGTTCTCGATCGTGTCGACCTCGTTGTGCAGGAAATACGCCTGGCCGCCGCGCCGCAGTTCGCGCAACAGCGCCTCGCGGATCGTCCCCTCGGTCTCGGCCCGCACGAAGGTCTTGATCGCGAGCCGCTTTTGCGGTGCGGTGGCGATGACAGAGAAGTCGCGGATCCCCTCGAGGCTCATCGCGAGCGTGCGCGGAATCGGCGTGGCGGTCAGGGTCAGCACGTCGACCTCGGTGCGCAGGGCCTTGAGGGTCTCCTTCTGGCGCACGCCGAAGCGGTGCTCCTCGTCGATGATCACGAGCCCCAGGCGCTTGAAGGCGACGTCCTTCGACAGCAGCTTGTGGGTGCCGATGACGATGTCGATCGTGCCATCGGCGAGGCCCTCGAGCGCCGCGCGGACTTCCTTAGGGCTCCTGAACCGCGACAGCTCGGCGAGCTTGATCGGCCAGTTCGAGAAGCGGTCCTTGAAAGTCTCGAAGTGCTGCTCAGCGAGCAGCGTGGTCGGGCACAGGATCACCACCTGCTTGCCGTCGGCCGCCGCCACGAAGGCCGCGCGAAGCGCCACCTCGGTTTTGCCGAAGCCCACGTCCCCGCAGATCAGCCGGTCCATCGGCTTGCCGGACACCAGGTCTTGAGTGACGGCGTGAATCGCGGCGAGCTGGTCGGGCGTCTCGTCGAAGCCGAAGCCTTCGGCGAAGCGCTCGTAGTCGCGGGCGTCGAAGCTGAATGCGTGCCCCTGGCGCGCCGCGCGCCGTGCATAGAGGTTGAGGAGCTCCGCGGCCGTGTCGCGGGCGCGCTTGGCGGCCTTCTGCTTGGCGCGTTCCCATTGGCCCGAGCCCAGCCCGTGCAGCGGCGCCTCCTCGGGCGAGGCACCCGAGTAGCGGCCGATCAGGTGGAGCTGCGAGACCGGCACGTAGAGCGTCGCCTCGTTCGCATACGCCAGGTGCAGGAATTCGGTCGGGCCGTCGCCCAGGTCGAGGTTGACCAGCCCCCGGTAACGGCCGATGCCGTGCTGGGCGTGCACCACCGGATCGCCGAGCGAGAGCTCCGACAGGTCGCGGATGATCGCGTCGACGTCGGTCACCGCTTCCTGGCGGCGGCCGCGCCGGCGCTTCGCCGTGCCGGCGAACAGCTCGCTCTCGGTGACCAGCGCGATGCCCGGCTCGCCGGTGCGCCGGAAGCCCTCGGCGATCGGGCCGATGCCCAGCGCTCGGGTCAGACCGGAGTCGGCGAACGCCTTCCAGTCGTCGACCTGCGGCAGATCGAGCTGGTGCTCGGCGAGGAGCTGTGCCAGGGTCTCGCGCCGGCCTGCGGACTCGGCGACGATCAGTACGCGCTCGTCGGTGGAATCGAGCCAGGAGGCCAGCCTGGAGAGCGGCGCATCGGCGCGCCGCTCGACCGCCATCGGCGGCAGCGACGCGGAGTGCGGCACACGGCGCGCCGACAACTCGGTGGAGGTGACTGGCGCCGCCGCCGGCAGCGCCTCGTCCGCCTGCGCCAGCGCGCTGCGCGGCTCGCGCAGCGCATAGCGACCGTGCGCGCGGGCGGCGACGAAGAAGGGCTCGACGCCGAGGAAGAGCTCGTCCGGCCGCAGCAGTGGGCGTTGCGAATCGTTGGCGAGAAACCGATGCCGCTGCGCCGTCTCCTCGCTGAAACGCCGGCCGGCGCCTTCGACGTCGCCGTGTGTGGCAAGCAGCGCGTCCGGCGGCAGATAGTCGAAGAGTGTCGCGGTCGACTCGAAGAACAGCGGCAGCCAATACTCGATGCCCGCGCTTGCGATGCCGTTGCCGACGTCGCGGTAAGGGCCGGCCTTGGATGGGTCGCCCTCGAAGCGCTCGCGCCAACGGCCGCGAAAAGCGGTGCGCGCGGCATCGTCGAGCGGGAACTCGCGGCCCGGCAGGATCTGCACCGAATCCACCGGATACAGGCTGCGCTGCGAGTCCGGATCGAAGGCGCGGATTGATTCGACCTCGTCGCCGAAGAGATCGAGCCGGTAGGGCAGGGCCGATCCCATCGGGAACAGGTCGATCAGGCCGCCGCGCACGCAGAACTCGCCCGGGCGCACCACCTGTGAGACGTGCTCGTAGCCCGCCAGCGACAGCTGCCCGCGCAGCCCCGTCTCGTCGAGCTTCTGCGACTTTCGGAACGCGAAGGTGTGGCCGGCGACAAAGGCGGCCGGTGGCAGGCGGTGCAGCGCAGTGGTCGCGGCGATCACCAGCAGGTCGACGCGCCGGCCCTGCAGTTCGAAGAGCGTGGCGAGCCGGTCCGACACCAGGTCCTGATGCGGGGAGAACGCGTCGTAGGGAAGGGTCTCCCAGTCTGCCAGCACACGCACGCGCAGCGATGGCGCGAACCAGCGGGTCTCGTCGGCGATCCGAGAGGCGTCGAGCGCGGACGCGGTGACCACCACCAGCAGCCGCGACTGCGCGGCGTGACGGGCAGCGAGCGCGGCGAGCAGCAGCGCGTCGCCCGAGCCGTAGGTGGCGGGCAGGATACTGACGGCGCCGGGTGCCGGTTCGGGCAAGCCGGCCGCGGCATCGGGAAGTCGGGGCGCGGCGGCTAGCACAGCAGGGGACGAGGCGTTCAAGCGGGGGCGTGGGTAAGGGCCTAGTGCCAACCGTACAATTGTAGCTTCGCGAACCCCGAGCCTCCTGCCCGATCCCGATGACCGAGTCCCTCGACTCAGCGATGCCGGTGCGCCACTTTGCGGTGGTGCCGGCAGCAGGCACCGGCACGCGGCTCGGCGCCGACCGCCCGAAGCAGTACCTCGACCTGAACGGCGCGACGATGCTCGAGCGCACCGTCGAGGCGCTGCTCGGCTGCGAGTGGCTCGAGGCGGTGCTGGTGGTGGTCGCGCCCGACGACGCGGTCGCCGCCGCGTTGCCCGGGCTGCAGGCGCCGCGCTGCGCGGTCGTGCCCGCCGGCGGCCACACCCGCCGTGCGAGCGTCCTGGGCGGGCTGGTCGCGCTCGCCGAGGCCCATGGTGCGAGAGGAGTGGACTGGGTCTGGGTGCACGACGCGGCGCGTCCAGGCGTCGAGGCCGCAAGCCTCGAGCGCTTGCGCGATGCGCTGCGCGACGACCGGGTCGGGGGGCTGCTCGCGCAGCCGATCGCCGACACCGTCAAACGCGGCGGGGCGGGCCGGGCCGTCACGAGCGTCGAGCGCGAGGGCCTGTGGCTTGCGCAGACGCCGCAGGTGTTCCCGCTCGGCACGCTGCGCCACGCGCTCGAGCGCCATCACCGGGTGACCGACGAGGCCTCCGCGATCGAGGCCACCGGCCGCACGCCGCTGCTGGTGGCCGGCAGCAGGCGCAATTTTAAGGTGACGACGATGGACGACCTGCATGCGATGCGAGGCGCCCTCGCGTCCGCCGCCGCGAACCCCGATGCCGACGTGCCCTGGCGCATCGGCCAGGGCTGGGACGTGCACGCGCTGGTGCCTGGGCGCGCTTTGGTGATCGGCGGCACGACCATCCCGCATGCCTCGGGCCTGCTCGGGCACTCGGATGCCGACGTCTTGCTGCATGCGATCACCGACGCGCTGCTGGGCGGCGCGGGGTTGGGCGACATTGGCCGTCACTTTCCCGACACCGATGCGCGCTTCGCGGGCGCCGACAGCCGGGTGCTGCTGCGCGAGGCGCTGCAGCGCGTCCGCGCGGCGGGCTGGCGGCCCGCCAATGTCGACTGCACGGTGGTCGCCCAGGCGCCGAAGCTCGCGCCGCACGTGCCCGCAATGCTCGAGGTGATCGCCGCCGACCTCGGGCTGCCGGTGTCGAGCGTGAACGTGAAGGCGAAGACTGCCGAGCGCCTGGGCTACGCGGGCCGCGGCGAGGGCATCTCGGCGCAGGCGGTCGTGATGCTGGCCCGGGCGGGCTGACGCGCCGCGCGCCTCAGCCCGGATCGTCCGCGAGCCTGACCCGCGCGAGCAGCCCGCCATCGAGCGGCAGCGCCAGCACCAGGTCCCCGGCATGGCGCCGCGCCAGGCGGGCGACGATCGCCAGCCCCAGACCCGAGCCACCGTGGCGGTTTCGTTCGGTGTCCAGGCGGGTGAACGGGCGGATCAGGCGCTCGAGCTGATCGGGGGGCACGCCCGGTCCGTGGTCGCGCACGCTCAGCTCGAGGCCGCGTCCGGTGCGATGTGCATCGACCTCGACGCGCACGCGCGCGTCCGGCCCAGCCCCGTAGCGCCGCGCGTTCTCGACGAGATTCGCGACGATGCGCTCGAGCGAGCTCGGCGCGCCGCGCCAGTCCGTGCCGGGCGCGACCGTCTCGACGATCTCCAGTCCGGCCGCGTCCGGCCCGTGCCGGAAGCCATCCAGCACCGAGCGCAGGGTCTCGGCGACGTCGATCCGCTCCGGGGGGCGCGCCGACGCGGGCTGGGCGAACTCGCCGAACTGGCGGACGATCGCATCGATCCGGTCGATCTCGTCGGCCATTGAGTCGCGGGTGGCGGCGTCCACCGGCGCCATCTCGATCTCCATCCGCAGGCGGGTGAGCGGCGTGCGAATGTCGTGCGAGATACCGGCTAGGGCCTCGGCGCGGTCTTGTTCGAGCGCTGCGAGATCGCCCGCCATTCGGTTGAAGCGCCGATTCACCGCGGCCAGCTCGGTCGGGGCGTCCTCGCGCAGCGGCAGCGCCGCCTCGCCGCGGGCCAGCCGCTCGATCGCCTGCGCGAGTGTGGCCAGCGGCCGGTTGACCACCCGGCTGATTACCAGGGCGCCAGCGGTCGCCAGCGCCACCGCGATGCCGATCCAGCCGATCCAGTTCCGATTCGCCTGCCGCTCGATCCGGGCTGGATCCAGCAGCATCCAGTAGGGATCGTCGTCGATCTCGAACCGGATCCACAGGCCGTCATCGTTGTTGACCGCGGCCGCCAGCCGGGTCTCGGGGCCGAGGAGCTCGCGCAGCTTCGCTTCGAACGGGGCGCCGAAGCGCTCGTCCGGCCAGGGCCGGACGCGGTCGGTCGGCTCCGCGGGCAGGACCTGGATACCCTCGTTGCGGGCCAGCTCCCCGAGCAAGACGATCCGGGCGGTGCCGGAGGCGCTCAAAAGGCCCGCCCGGGTGAGGTTGACGATCGAGGTGATCTCCCAAGCGAAGCGCTCCGCTCGCGGCTGCAGCTCGGCCGCCCGGAAGAGCTGCAGCCAGGCCAGCAGGCTCGCCACCACCACCGCGGCGATCAGCAGGAACGTCCGCCAGAAGAGGGACAGTCGAACGGGGGGCCGCTGCACGGTTCAGTCGGGGACGAACACGTAGCCCACGCCCCAGACGGTCTGAATGTAGCGAGGGTTCGCCGGGTCGGTCTCCAGCAGCTTTCGCAGGCGCGAGACCTGGACGTCCAGGCTCCGGTCGAAGGCTCCGTACTCGCGGCCGCGTGCCAGCACCATCAGCTTCTCGCGCGACAGCGGGCTGCGCGGATGGCGGGCGAAGACCTTGAGCACCGAAAACTCGCCGCTGGTGAGCGGGACCGGCAGCCCGTCGCGGGTGAGGGTGCGCATCGCTGCATCGAAGACGAACGGGCCGAAGCGGACCTCGCCCAGGTCCGTGGCGGGGGCGCCCGGGGCGTCGGGCGGCGGCTGGCGGCGCATCACGGCGTTGATCCGGGCGAGCAGCTCGCGCGGATTAAAAGGCTTGGGCAGGTAGTCGTCGGCGCCCATCTCCAGGCCGATGATCCGGTCGATGTCGTCGCCCTTGGCGGTCAGCATGATGACCGGCGTGCGGTCATTCGCGCCGCGCAGCCGACGGATGATCGACAGGCCGTCGTCGCCCGGCAGCATCAGGTCGAGAATGATCATGTCCCAGGGCTCGCGCTGCAGCAGCCGGTTCATCGACGGGCCGTCTGTCGCCAGTGCGACCTCGAACTGCTGGCCGGTCAGGTAGCGGTGCAGCAGGTCGCGCAGCTTCGGGTCGTCGTCGACCACGAGCAGACGCTTGGGCGAGGCGCTCATCGGCGGCAGACAGGCGTGGGGGTTGTCAGATCATACTGCCCGACCGCGGCCGGCGTGGCGGTGAGCCCGACCACCGGTTACACCGGGTAGCGCCGATTACCGGACGCCGGGCGGAGCCGCCGGGAGCGGCGACTAGAATCCGGGCTCCTCTCTCCCACGCCCACGAGGTACCGGGTGTTCCGTTCGCCGCGCATGTCGAGGTTCGTGTGCGCCGTCGTGATCCTCGTCGCGACGGGCGCTCACGCGCGCGCAGGAGGTGAAGACGATGCGGAGCGACAGGCGCGCCGCCTCGAGCTGCGCCAGCAGCTCGAAGCCGAGCGCGAGCGATGGCGGGCCGACGGTCCCCGGCGTGGCCCGGGCGGCTACGGGCCGCGCGGCTACTACGGTCCCGGGCCGGCACCGGACGGCGCGATCGCCCCCGGTTCCGGTGCCTGGGGCGGCGAGCGGCCGGGCTGGAGCGGCGCCCCGCGCCTCAGTCCCGAGGAGCGCCGCGTGCTGCGCCGCGAGCTGCGCGAACAGCGTCAATGAGCGGTGCGTCGGCGCGGACCCGTGGTCCGCAGGCGGCGCTGGCTTAGAATCCCGCGATGCTCCCCGTTCCCGATCCGCGCGCTGACGTCGGCGAGCGTCCGACCGTGCTCGCGCTAGACACCACCGCAGGCGCCTGTTCGGTCGCGGTCGCCGGCCCGGGCGGATCGGCGGGCCGATCGCTGCCGATGACCCAGGGCCATTCGCGCCACCTTCTCGGGCTGGTCGAGGCGGTGCTGCTGGAGGCAGGGATTGAGCCGCGGACGATCGATGCGATCGGCTTCGGCTGCGGTCCCGGCGCCTTTACCGGCTTGCGGATCGCCTGCGGCGTCGCCCAAGGCCTGGGCCTGGGTTGGGGGAGGCCGCTGGTGCCGGTCGATGCGATGTGCACGCTGGCCGCACAGGCGGGGCAGTCACTCGAGGCGGGCGACTGGGTGTTGGTTGCGCTCGACCTGCGGATGGGCGAAGTCTGCTTCGCCGCGTTCCCCGCGAAGGCCCTGGCGGACGGAGTGTGGCCCGAGCCCGCGCTCGGCCCGCTGCTCGCGGCGCCAGAGGCGGCCCGGGCGGCATTCATGGCGCTGGGCGCCTGCGCCCCGGTGCTCGCCGGCGACGGCTTCGACGCCTATCCGCTGCTGCGGGAGGGTGGGCTGGCTGCGGCGCGCCGGCCTGTGGGCGCCGTCCAGCCCGATGCCGGCACGGTGGTGACTCTGGCTGCGCTCGGCCTGCGCACCGGTCGTGCCGTCGACGCGGCGGACGCGGCGCCCATCTATCTGCGCGACAAGGTCGCGCTCGACGTCGGCGAGCAGGCGGCGCTGCGGGCCGCCCGCGCCGCGGCCGCGGGCGGGCGATGAGCGCGGCGCCCGTGCCGCGCGCGCCGCTGCCCGGCTGGGCCGCGCGGCCCATGCGCCGCGGCGACCTCGCGCAGGTCGCGCAGATCGAGGCGCGGATCTTCCCTTTCCCATGGACCTACGGGAACTTCGCCGACTCGCTCGCCGCAGGCTACGACGGCTGGGTCTTCGAGTCGCCTGAGGGGCCGGTCGGGCTGCTCGGCTATGCGATCGTCATGTGGCTCCCCGACGAGGTGCACCTGCTGAACCTGAGCGTGGATGCCCCGGTCCAGGGGCTGGGGCTGGGCGCGGCCATCCTCGACTGGCTGGTCGACGACTCGGGCTCGCGCGGTGCGCGCTCGATGCTGCTCGAGGTGCGACCCTCGAACACGCCCGCGCTGCGCCTGTACGAGCGCAAGGGCTTCCACCGGGTCGGCCTGCGGCGCCGCTACTACCCCGCGCACGACGGCGCACGGGAAGACGCGATCGTGATGGTGCGCCGCCTGGCGCCGGATTCGGTCCGTGGATGAACGTCGCCGCAGGGCGTGGGCGGCGCTCGGCATCGGACCGGCCTGGATGCTGCGAGATCCGGCCGCCAGCGATTCGATCGAAGCGGCTGCGGCGAGCGAAGCGGCCGACGCCGCGGACGAAACCGGATCGGCGGGGCCGGCCGAACTGGCAGGGGCGGCCCCGGCGTCGAAGTCCGAAGCGAAGCCCGGAGAGTCGCCCATACTCGTCGCACGCTCGCGCGCCCCGTCCCTGCAACGCGACCCCGTCATCGCCGGGCTCGGCTGGGCCGGGCTGGTCGAGGCGGTCTCGGGCTGCGTGGCCTGCGGGCTCTGCGAGGGCCGACGCAACACCGTCTTCGGCACCGGCCCCAGGCCAGCGCCGTGGATGCTGGTCGGTGAAGCGCCCGGCCAACAGGAGGACCTGAGCGGCGAGCCGTTCGTCGGTGACGCGGGCAGGCTCCTCGACCAGATGCTGCTCGCGATCGGCGTCGACCGGCCGGACGAGGCGTTCATCGCCAACGTGATGAAGTGCCGGCCGCCGGGCAACCGCGATCCGGTGCCTGAGGAGGTCGCCCGCTGCGAGCCCTACCTGCTGCGCCAGGTCGAGTTGCTGCAGCCGCGGCTGATCGTGGTGCTGGGGCGTTTCGCCGCGCAGTCGCTGCTGCGCACCGATGCAACGGTGGCGAGCCTACGCGGACGGGTGCATGGGTACCGGGCCGGGGGCCGGGACGTGCCGATGGTCGTCACCTACCATCCGGCCTACCTGCTGCGCAACCTGCCCGACAAGGCAAAGGCCTGGGCCGACCTCAGGCTCGCGCGCCGGACCTTCGAGGCGCTCGGCTGAGCGGGGCGCGCAGGCCCGACGCGCGGACCCGCGCCGCTCAGTGCCGCATCTGGCCGATCAGCGCGACCGAGTCGAAGCGGCGCTGGTTGGCCGAATGCAGTCGCATGACGGCGACCATCGACAGCGCGACGAACGAGCCGAACATCAGGATCACCCAGTTGATGTGCACATCCGCGCGGATCAGCACGGCGTAGAGGGACAGCATCGCCAGGATCATCAGGTTTTCGTTGAAGTTCTGCACGGCGATCGAGTGGCCGGCGCTCATCAGCACGTGGCCCCGATGCTGCAGCAGCGCATTCATGGGCACCACGAAGAAGCCTGCGAGCGCGCCGATCAGCACCAGCGTCATGTAGGCGATCGAGAGGTCGTGGACCAGGGTCATCATCGGTACCAGCACACCCATTGCGACACCGACCGGCAACACGCGCAGCGAGCCGCGCAGCGGAACGAATCGGGCCGCGACCATCGCGCCGACGGCGATCCCGAGCGCAACCACGCCCTGCAGCACCGCCGCCTTCGAGAGCGGCATGCCGAGCTGCACGTCGGCCCACTTCAGCACGATGAACTGCAGCGTCGCGCCAGCTCCCCAGAACAGGGTGGTCACCGCGAGCGAGATCTGGCCGAGCTTGTCGCGCCACAGCACGCGCAGGCAGTGTCCGAAGTCGAGGAGCAGCCGCAGCGGGTTGCGCTCCTGGTGCGCGTAGCGCGCGCCGGTGTCGGGGATGCGCAGGTTAAACAGGCCCGCCAAGCCATAGAAGACAGCGATCACGAGGATCGCCGACTCCGCGGGTGTGTCGACGCCCGTCTCGAAGCGGGGCAGGTCGAATGCGAGCAGGCTGGCCGAGATCGTCGGGCTGATCAGTGCGCCACCGAGCACGGTGCCGAGGATGATCGAGCCAACGGTCGTGCCCTCGATCCAGCCGTTCGCCGCGACGAGTTTCTCAGGCGGCAGCAGCTCGGTGAGGATGCCGTACTTGGCCGGAGAATAAGCGGCCGCGCCGAACCCTACGACGGCATAGGCCAGGAGCGGATGGACGGCGAAGAACATCAGCGCGCAGCCCGCGACCTTGATGGTGTTCGTGTAGAACATCACTCTGCCCTTAGGCAGCGCATCGGCGAAGGCGCCGACGAACGGGGCGAGTACCACGTACGAGATCGTGAAGAAAAGCTTGAGCAGCGGCTTCATCCACTCCGGCGCGTGCATCTCGACCAACAATGCAATGGCCGCGATCAACAACGCGTTGTCCGCCAGCGACGAACAGAACTGCGCCGCCATGATCGTGTAGAAGCCGCGTTTCATCGAATCCAGTTCGTCTCCGCGCCGCGTTATACCATGCCGCCGTCGCCCCTGAGTTGACCGATGCCTCGTCCCATCTCCGCTTCTGTCTCCCTCTCCGCCCTTGCACACAACCTCGCCGAGGCCCGCCGACGCGCTCCGGGCAGCCGGATCTGGGCGGTCGTGAAGGCCCATGCCTACGGACACGGGCTGCCTGCCGCGATCCGCGGATTCACCGGTGCCGACGGACTCGCGCTGCTCGAGTTCGACAACGCGCGCCGCCTGCGCGCCCTCGGCTGGCGCGGCCCGATCCTGATGCTCGAAGGCCCGTTCGGCCCCGAGGACGTCGCGCTGGCCGGCGAACTCGGCCTGTCGCTGGTCGTGCATGACGCCTCCCAGTTCGAATGGCTGCGCGGGCATGAGGGCAAGGCGATCGACATCTGGCTCAAGCTCAACACCGGCATGAACCGGCTCGGCCTCGATCCGAAGACGGCCGCCTCGACGCAGCGTGAGCTGTCGGTCCTGCCCGCGGTCGGCACCGTGTCGCTGCTGACGCATTTCTCCGATGCCGATCGACCGGGTGGCGCCGCCGCGCAGATCGAGCGCTTCGACCGCGCGACGCTCGATCTGCCGGGCTCGCGCTCGCTCGCCAACTCCGCAGCGCTGTGCGACCTGCCGCAGACCCACCGTCATTGGGTCCGCCCCGGCATCATGCTGTACGGCTCGAGCCCGTTCGCCGATCGCAGCGCCGCCTCGCTCGGGCTGCGGGCCGCGATGACCCTGCGTGCGGCGCTGATCGGCACCCAGACGCTCGAGACCGGCGACACCGTCGGCTACGGAGCGAGCTTCACAGCCCCCGGGCCGATGCGCATCGGCATCGTCGCCTGCGGGTATGCGGACGGCTATCCGCGCCATGCGCCCACCGGCACGCCGGTCGATGTCGCCGGGGTCCGCACACGCACCGTCGGTCGCGTGTCGATGGATATGATGGCGGTCGACCTCGAACCGACCCCCGGGGTGGGTGTTGGCGCGCTGGTGGAGCTGTGGGGCGAGCGGGTCTCGGTCGACGAGGTCGCGGCCAGCGCGGGCACCATCGGGTACGAGCTGTTGTGCGCGGTCGCGCCGCGGGTACCGATGTACGTGGTCGATTGAGTCGTGGCGAAGGTACGCACTCAATACGTCTGCACCGAGTGCGGCGGCTCGACGCCCAAGTGGGCAGGCCGCTGCCCGAGCTGCGAGGCCTGGAACACGCTGCAGGAGGCGGTTGTCGAGGCCCCGCGCGCTACGGTCGCCAACCGCTTCGCACCCCTCGCCGCGAGCGGCGGCGTGCAGCGTCTCGACGAGGTGGTGGCGGCCGAGGTGCCGCGCTTCTCCACCGGCCAGGAGGAGTTCGACCGTGTGCTCGGTGGCGGCATGGTGCCCGGCTCGGTGGTGCTGATCGGCGGTGATCCCGGCATCGGCAAGTCGACGCTGCTGCTGCAGGCGCTCGCACACCTGTCGCAGTCGCTGCCGGTGCTCTACGTGAGCGGCGAGGAGTCGCCCGCGCAGGTGGCGCTGCGCGCGCGTCGCCTCGGCGTCGACGGCAGCAAGGTTCCGATGCTCCCCGAGATCGGCCTCGAGCGGATCGTCGCCGGCATCGAGGCGGAGAAACCTGCGGTCGTTGTCGTCGACTCGATCCAGACGCTCTACACCGAGCAGCTGAGTTCAGCGCCCGGCTCGGTCGCGCAGGTCCGCGACTGCGCCGCGCAGCTCACCCGGCTCGCCAAGCAGACCGGCGTGTCCGTTGTGATGATCGGCCACGTGACCAAGGAGGGCACGCTCGCGGGGCCGCGCGTGCTCGAGCACATGGTCGACACCGTGCTCTATTTCGAGGGCGATACACATTCCTCGTACCGGCTGGTGCGGGCCTTCAAGAACCGCTTTGGCGCGGTCAATGAGCTCGGCGTGTTTGCGATGACCGACCGCGGTCTGAGAGGCGTGTCGAACCCATCGGCGCTGTTCCTGTCGCAGCACGACAAACAGGTCTCGGGCTCATGCGTGCTCGTCACGCAGGAAGGCTCGAGGCCCCTGCTGGTCGAGGTGCAGGCGCTGGTCGACACCGCGCACGTGCCCAATCCGCGGCGCCTGTCGGTGGGTCTCGAGCCGGCACGGCTCGCGATGCTGCTGGCCGTCCTGCACCGGCACGCGGGCATCGCCTGCTTCGACCAGGACGTGTTCATCAACGCGGTGGGCGGTGTGAAGATCGGCGAGCCCGCGGCCGACCTCGCAGTGATGCTCTCGATTGTGTCGTCGCTGAAGGACCGCCCGCTGCCGCGCGGCCTCGCGGTCTTCGGCGAGGTGGGACTGGCCGGCGAGATCCGGCCTTCTCCGCGCGGGCAGGACCGTCTGCGCGAGGCCGCGAAGCTCGGGTTCTCCAAGGTCATCGCGCCCAGGGCCAATCTGCCGAAGAAGGCGATCGAGGGCCTGGAGGTTATCGCGGTCGAGCGGATCGACGCGGCGCTGTCCGCGGCCTGGGACTAGCGCCGCCTCATCCCTGCGGCCCACGCCGGGCGCCTTCAGGACCGGTCGGCGATGCCGGTCGCGAGATAGCGCGCGGCGGCGTCGCCGCTGCGCACCGCAGACTCGATCGTGGCGGGGTACCGGTGCCAGCTCCAGTCGCCGGCCAGCGCGAGGCCCGGCGCAGCGTCGGCGAGCGCGTCGGTGTCGAGCCGGGGACGCCCCGGACTGCAGCGGATCGTTGCGCGGCGCTCGACGACCGCCCTGGCGTGGTCCGCGAGCGGCAGCCCGAGCTGTCCGGCGACCTGCCGGGCGATGCCCGCCGCGAGCGCCGCAGGCGCCTCGGCGCTGCGCCCCGCGGCGCTCACCACCACGCCGGCGATGGAGCCCACCGGTGCGCCGGCTGCCACACCACGGCCGAACAGCCATTGCCCGTGTTCGCCGTCGGCGGGCCGCTCGCCGAGCATCACCACCTCGGGCAGCTCGAGGCGCTCGCGCCAGGCCAGCCAGACGGTCGCGATCGGCTCGTGCTCGAAGGTGTCGAACACCGCCAGGCGCGCCTCGGGCACCGTGCCGGCGAGCAAGCGGGGCACCTGCGGCGGCGGCACCGCGAGCACCACGCGATCGGCGGCGATCGGACCGGCATCGGTCGCCGCATGCCAGCGCCCGCTGCGGTCGCGCGACACTCCGCGGCAGGCGGTGCGCCAGCGCAGCGTTGCGCCGCGCGCGGCCAGCCAATCGCAGGCCGGCTCGGGCACCACGGCGCCCAGAGTGGTGCGCGGCAGCAGGAAGTCCGCATCCGCGGCGCGCGCCAGCAGCGCATCGCAGAGGACCTGGGCGAAGGCTCGCGCGCAGGCGCGCTCAGGCGGCGTGTTGAGCGCCCCGATACACAGCGGCGCCCAGATCCGAGCGACCAGCGATGCGGGCTGCCGATGGACGGCGAGCCACTGCGCGACGGTGCTGCCCTGGGCCACCGAGTCCGGGCCGCGAATCGCGAGACCCGTCATCGAGCTGAGCATCGCGACGCGCTCGCGCCACGGCATGCCACGGGCGGTCAGCAGGCCGACTCCGACGTGCAGCGGCGCGGGCAGCGGGGCGGCGCGCAGCTCGAAGCCACCCGGGCCGGCCAGTCGCAGCCGCGAGCGCAGGAGCACCGCTGCGGGGTCGGCGCCGACGCGGCGGATCAGTTCGAGCGTCGAGCGGTAGGCGCCGATCAGCAGGTGCTGACCGTTGTCGACGTCGAGCGTCGTATCCGCATCGATCCTCAGCGCCAGGGAGCGCGCCCGCCCGCCCGGCACGGGCGCCGCGTCGATCACTGTGACCCGCTGGCCCGCCTCGAGCAGTCCGACGGCCGCGGCCAGGCCGGCCCAGCCGGCGCCGACGACCAGGGCCTCGCTCACCCGCCGCCCGGCGTGCGCCGCGCCGCGTCGAAGTCAGGCGGCTTTCCGGTGACCCAGGTGCGCCACGCGAGCCAGAGCTTGCGGATCGGCGTGAGCGAGGTGCGCCGGTCGAGCACCAGGAAATCGTCACGCGCGATCTCATCGAGTAGCGTCGCGTAGATCGCCGACATGATCAGCCCGGGACGCTGCGCCCGCCGGTCGACTTCGGGCAGCAATGCGTAAGCTTCGCGGTATCGGGTGCGCGCGCGCTCGGCCTGGAAACGCATCAGCGCCACGAACCGGTCGCTGTGCCGGCATCCGAGGATCTCGCCGACGGTCACCCCGAAGCGCTGCAGGTCCTCGATCGGCAGGTAGACGCGCCCCTTGCGGGCGTCCTCACCGACGTCTCGGATGATGTTCGTGAGCTGGAACGCGAGACCCAGGGTGTCGGCATAGCGCAGGGTCGCGGGCTCCGTCCGGCCGAAGATGCCGCTGGCCATCTCGCCGACCACGCCGGCGGCGCGCCGGCAGTACAGCGCGAGGCCCGTGTAGTCGAGGTAGCGGTTCTGCTCGAGGTCCATGCGCATGCCGTCGATCACCTCGACCAGCCGGCCGCGGGTGATGTCGTAGCGGTCCGCGTGCGGGCGCAGCGCCTGGGTCACCGGGTGGGTGGGTGCGCCAGCGAACATCCGCTCGACCTCTCCCTGCCACCAGTCGAGCTTCGTGCGCGCCACACTGGGGTCGCGCATCTCGTCGACGACGTCGTCCACCTCGCGGCAGAAGGCATAGAGGGCGGTGATGGCGCGGCGCCGCTCCGGCGGCAGGAACAGAAAGCTGTAGTAGAAGCTCGAGCCGCTCCGCGCGGCCTTGTCCTGGCAGTACTCGTCGGGCGTCATCGGGGCTCCGGCCGCGAGGCCGTGGCGGGTGCGGGGGGTAGAGCAGGGGAGGCGATCGCGAGCCGCAGCATGGCGCCAGCCAGCGGCAGCGCGTCTCGCCGGGACAGCACCGGCCGGGCGGCGAACGGATCGTGGCCGCCGGTGGCCAGCCGCTCGAGGATCCGGGCGCCGCCGGCGACGATCGCCCTCAGCTCCCAGCCCAGGCGCCCGCCGACCCGCGCCGGTAGGCCTGCGCCGCCGGCCAGCATCTCTGCGGCGCGACCGGCCTCCGCGGCGATACAGGCACGCAAGGCCGGCGCGGCGCGGCGCTCGGCCCACGCGCGCGCGAGGTCCGACTCGCCCGTGCCGTGCCGGGCCAGCGCGTCGAGCGGCAGGTACAGACGGCCCCTCGACCAGTCGATGGCCGCGTCCTGCAGGAAGTTGATCAGCTGCAGCGCGCTGCAGATCCGGTCAGAAGCGACGCGCGTGGCGTCGTCCAGACGGCCGGCGAGGGCCAGCACCAGCTGCCCGACCGGATCGGCCGAGCGCCTGCAGTAGTCGAGCAGGGTCTCGAAGTCGGGATAGCGGTGCACTGTCACATCCTGCTCGAAGGCCGACAGCAGCGCGTCGAACCGGCTCCAATCGAGCCCGTGCTCCCGCACGTGCGGTACCAGTTGCGCCACCACTGGCGCCTGCACCGGCTGGCCGCTCCGGGCCCGGACGAGGTCGTCGCGCAACGCCCGGAGCACCGCCAGCCGCTCGGCGGCCGGGGCGTCGCCCTCGTCTGCGACGTCGTCGGCGTGCCGGGCGAACCGGTAGATTGCGACGACCGCCGGCCGCAGGCGCGCCGGCATCAGCCAGGACGCGACCGGGAAGTTCTCGTAGTGTTCGACGCCATGCACGGGGGAGGTCACGGCCGCGATTGTAGGGGGTCGCGCCGCGGGCTTCCCGCGTTGACGGGACTGTAAGTGCCGGATACATTTACTTACTAACTCGTCAGTCATTTAATCCGGCGATCCAGCCTTCCGGAGTCATCAATGTCGCGCCTTGCCCTCCTGCCCGCCGCCGCGCTTGTTGCGGCCCTAGCCGCCGGCTGTGGCCAGAAGGAGGCGGCTATCAAGGTCGAGGCCCCGCGCCCCGTCCGCACGATGGTCGTCCAGCCCCAGGCCGCCGCGGTCGCCCTGCAGTTGCCCGGCGAAGTCCGGCCCCGGATCGAGGCGCGGCTCGGGTTCCGGGTGGGCGGCAAGCTGTCGCAGCGCAGCGTGTCGGTGGGCGAGCGTGTGGTGCCCGGCCAGGTGCTCGCCCGGCTCGACCCGATCGATCTGGCGCCGGCGTTGCTCGCCCAGCAGGCGCAGGTGGTCGCCGCCCGCACCGACCGCGACCTCGCCCGGGTCGAGCTCGAGCGGTTGCGCAGCTTGAAGGCACAGAACTACATCAGTCAGGCCTCGCTTGACCGCCAGCAAGCCGGCTTCGACGCGGCCGCGGCACGCCTCGGTGCCGCCGAAGCCCAGCAGCAGCAGGCCCGTAACGCGATCGACTTCCAGGTGCTCAAGGCCGATGCGGCCGGTGTCGTGACCGCCGTCGAGGCCGAGGTCGGGCAGGTCGTGTCCGCCGGGCAGGCGGTGATCCGCGTCGCCCAGACCGGCGAGCGCGAGATCCTGGTCAACGTCCCCGAGTCAGCGCTCAGGCTCGCCCGCGATGCACGCGAATGGGCGGTGGTCATCCCGGCCCTCGGCGATCGGACGCTGCCGGCGCGGCTGCGCGAACTCGCCCCGATCTCCGATCCGGCCTCCCGCACGTACGCCGCCCGCCTGACCCTGGTCGGTGAGGCCGAAGGGGTCGCGCTCGGCATGACGGCGGTGGTCCAGGTTCTGCGCGCCGCCGAGTCCTCTTTTGTGCTGCCGCTGTCGGCGCTGCAGTCGACCGACGGCCAGCCCCGGGTCTGGAAGCTCGACGCCACCGGTACGAGGGTGTCCCCTGTCGAGGTCAAGACGGCCGGACTGCTCGATGACGCCGTGCGCATTGTGGGCGGCCTGCAGCCGGGCGACCGGATCGTCACCGCCGGCGCCAACCTGCTACGCGCCGGTCAGCCGGTCCGGGTCCTCGACGGGCCCGCCCCCGCACCCGCGGTGGCGCAAGGCGGGGACGCACGATGAGCCCACAGGATCCGTCCGCGCCGGCCAGGCCGCCCGGAGCCGCCTCCGGCGCAGATCGGTTCAACATCTCGGCGGCCGCGATCCGCCACCCGCAGCTCACGCTGTTTTTCCTGCTGGTCATCGCGATCGCAGGCTCCATGTCCTTCTTCAAGCTCGGTCAGCGCGAGGATCCCGACTTCGCGTTCCGCGCGATGACCATCCGAACGATCTGGCCCGGCGCGACCACTGAGCAGGTCGACCAGCAGATCACCGACCGGATCGAGAAGAAGCTGCAGGAGACGCAGCACTTCAAGTGGACCCGCAGCTATTCCAAGCCCGGCGAGTCGCTGATCGTTCTCGAGCTGCTCGACACCGCGCCGCGCAAGGAGGTGCCGCAGGTCTGGTACCAGGTTCGCAAGAAGGTCGGCGACATCCGCCAGAGCCTGCCCGCCGAGGCGATCGGCCCCTTCTTCAACGACGAATTCGGCGACGTCTTCGGCACCATCTACGCGTTCACCGCTGACGGCTTCACGCTCGCCGAACTGCGCGACCGGGTCGAGAGCGTGCGCCAGGAGCTGCTGCGCCTGCCCGACGTCTCCAAGGTCGAGCTGGTGGGCACGCAGGACGAGAAGGTATTCGTCGAGCTCTCGCCGCAGCTCCTCGCCAACCTCGGCATCGATCCGCAACGCATTGCCGAGCAGCTCGCAGCACAGAACGTGGTGGCGCCCGCCGGCACGGTGCAGGGCGCGAGCCGCCAGGTGCCGCTGCGGGTGACCGGGCAGTTCGACACGGTGCGCGAGGTCGAGGAGCTGCGCCTGAACATCGGCGGGCGCACGGTCAGGCTGGGCGACGGCGCGCGCGTCTGGCGCGGCTATTCCGACCCGCCGGTCTGGACGATGCGCTACGCGGGCAAGCAGGCGATCGGCCTGGCGATCTCGATGGTGCCGACCGGCGACGTGCTGCGCCTTGGCGAGAACCTCGAGAAGACGATGGAGCGCCTCAAGGCCGACATCCCCGTCGGCATCGACTTCGCGAAGGTCTCCGACCAGCCGCGGCTGGTGAAGAAGTCCGTCGGCCTGTTCATCACCTCGCTGCTCGAGGCGGTCGCCATCGTGCTGGTGGTGTCCTTCGTGAGCCTAGGGCTGCGCGCCGGCAGTGTCGTAGCGCTCACCATCCCGCTGGTGCTCGCCGGCACCTTCCTGCTGATGGCCTGGTTCGGCATCGACCTGCACCGCATCTCCACCGGCGCGCTGATCATCGCGCTCGGCCTGCTGGTCGACGACGCGATGATCGCGGTCGAGATGATGGCCCGCAAGATGGAGGAGGGCTGGGACCGCTTCAGCGCCGCCACCTTCGCGTACCGCAGCACCGCCTTCCCGATGCTCACCGGCACGCTGATCACCGCCGCCGGCTTCCTGCCGATCGCGACCGCGAAGTCCACGACCGGCGAGTACACCTTCGCGATCTTCGCGGTAGTGACCATCGCGCTGCTGGTCTCTTGGGTGGCCGCGGTCGCGGCGACGCCGTTCATCGGCTACTACGTCCTGAAGGGCAAGCCGGCCGGCGCCCACCACGAGGTGTTCGACTCGCCGTTCTACCGGCGGCTGCGGGCGACCATCGAGGCCTGCATGCGCTGGCAATGGCTGACGATCGTCGCGACCGTCGGTCTATTCGCGCTGGGCGTGCTCGGCATGAAGGCCACCGAGAAGCAGTTCTTCCCCTCGTCCGACCGGGCCGAGATCCTGGTCGAGATGTGGCTGCCGGAGGGCGCGTCCTACCGCGCCACCGAGACACAGGCCAAGCGATTCGAGGCGATCCTGGCCAAGGACGAGGACGTGTCGACCTTCGTCGGCTACGTGGGCAACGGCTCGCCGCGCTACTACCTGTCGCTCGACCAGCAACTGTTCCGGCCGAACTTCGCTCAGTTCGTCGTGCTGACGAAGGATGTCGCCGGCCGAGACCGGGCGCTGCCGCGCCTGCGCCGCGCGCTAGACGACGAGTTCCCCGGCATCCGGGCGCGCGCGTTCCGCACGCCGCTCGGTCCGCCGGTGGCCTACCCAGTGCAGTTCCGCGTGCTCGGCAGCGACCCGCAGCGGCTCAAGGCGATCGGCGCGCAGGTCGCCGAGGTGATCCGGGCCGATCCGAGCACCCTCGACGTTCACGCCGACTGGGGCGAGCGCGCGCCGGCGGTGCGCATCGACGTCGACCAGGACAAGGCCCGAGTCATCGGCCTGTCGAGCGGGCAGGTCGCCCGCGCGATCGGCGGCGCCGTATCGGGCGCGACGATCGGCACCTTTCGCGAGCGTGACAAGCTCATCGAGGTGGTGCTGCGGGCGCCGCAGGCCGAGCGCGCGAGCCTCGCCAACCTGTCGAGCCTGCAGATCCAAACCGCGCTCGGACGCTCGGTGCCGCTGTCGCAGGTCGCGACGATCACCGAGGTGATGGAGGAGCCTATCCTCTGGCGGCGCAGCCGCGTGCCCAACCTTACCGTCCGGGCCGACATCGTCGACGGGGTCCAGGCGCCCGACGTCACGATGGCGATCGAGCCGAAGCTCGCGTCGCTGCGCGCTGGATTGCCGCCGGGCTACCGAATCGAGGCGGGCGGCCCCTTCGAGGAGAACATCAAGGCGCAGTCGTCGATCAACGCCGGCATGCCAGTCATGCTGGCCCTGGTCGTGGCGCTGCTGATGATCCAGCTGCAGCGCTTCTCGCTGACGTTCATGGTGCTGCTGACCGCGCCACTGGGCATCGTCGGCGTTGCGGCCGCGCTGCTGCTTTCGGGGCGGCCCTTCGGGTTCGTCGCGATGCTGGGCACCATCGCGCTCGGCGGCATGATCATGCGCAACACTGTGATCCTGGTCGATCAGATCCGGCAGTACCGCGACGAGGGCCACAGCGCCTGGGAGGCGGTGCGCGAGTCGTCGGTGCGCCGGTTCCGGCCGATCGTGCTCACGGCGGCAGCGGCGATCTTCGCGATGGTGCCGCTGTCGGGGGACGTTCTATGGGGACCGATGGCCTTCGCGATCATGGGAGGGCTGATCGTCGCGACCCTGCTGACGGTGCTGTTCGTGCCGGCGCTGTACGTCGCCTGGTATCGCGTGCGCCCCAGCACCGTCGCCGACTCGGGCTCACCGGGCGGCGTCTCGGCACGTCCGACGGACGGCCTCGCGGCATAGCTCCGCGGGGTCGCGGCGGGCGGGGTCGGACCTTCGTCTACAATATCGCCCCGGGGCGAACTAGCCCCTGGGGTTGAGCTCGCTGCGGCCGTGGCGGAATCGGTAGACGCACCAGGTTTAGGTCCTGGCGCCGAAGGGTGTGGGAGTTCGAGTCTCCCCGGCCGCACCAGGGCTTCCCCGCAGCGGGCCGGTGTCCCGCCGCCGCACGTCCCTCCGAAACACGTCCCCGATACGCTGACACTGGACTACATAAGAACATGGCGACTCAACTGGAATCGACCGGCGCGCTCGAGCGTCGCCTGAGCCTGTCGGTCTCAATGGCCGAAATCGGCTCGCAGGTCGAGCGCAAGCTGCGCGACATGGGCCGCACGCTGCGCATGCCTGGCTTTCGTCCCGGCAAGGTGCCGAAGAAGATGATCGAGCAGTCCTATGGCGCGCAGGTGCAGGCCGAGGTGCTGGGCGATGCCGTCTCCAAGGCGTTCTCCGATGCGGTCACCGAGCACGGTCTGCGGATCGCGGGCCAGCCGAGAATCGAGCCGAGCCAGGACGCCGGCGAGGGCGCCGCGGGCTTCACCGCGAGCTTCGAGGTCTATCCCGAGGTCGCGCTCGGCGCGGCGACCTCGCTGGCCGTCGAGCGCGCGACCTGCGAGGTCGGCGACGCCGAGGTCGACAAGACCATCGAGATCCTGCGTAAGCAGCGCACCACTTGGGCCGAAGTCGAGCGCCCGGCCGCCGATGGCGACCGCGTGACCATCGACTTCGTCGGCACGCTCGACGGCGTCGCCTTCCCCGGCGGCACCGCGACCGACTTCCCGTTCACGCTGGGCGAGGGCGGCATGCTGGCCGACTTCGAGAACGGCGTGCGCGGCGCGGCGCCGGGTGAGAAGAAAACCTTCCCGGTCGCCTTCCCAGACGAGTACAACGCCCGGGAGCTGGCCGGCAAGACCGCTCAGTTCGAGGTGACCGTCAAGAAGGTCGAGGCCCCGAGCCTGCCCGAGCTCGACGAGGCCTTCGCCAAGCAGCTCGGTGTCGCCGAGGGCAGCATGGCCACGCTGCGCGACGACGTTCGCCGCAACCTCGAGCGCGAGGTCGCCCAGCGCTTGCGCGGCCGCATCAAATCCTCCGTGATGGAAGCGCTGCCCAAGCTCGCCGAGATCGATCTGCCCAAGGCGCTCGTGCAGGCCGAGTCCGAGCAGCTCGCGGAGCGCGCGCGCGCTGACTTCAAGCAGCGCGGCATGGACATCAAGGACATGCCGATCCCGGCCGAGGCCTTCGCCGAGAGCGCCGGCAAGCGCGTGCGCCTGGGCCTGATCGTCGCCGAGATCGTCAAGTCGCAGGGCCTGCAGGCCAAACCGGACCAACTGCGCAAGCAGATCGAGGAGTTCGCCCAGTCCTACGAGAACCCGGGCGAGGTCATCCGCTGGTACTTCAGCGATCGCGAGCGCCTGGCCGAGGTGGAGGCGCTGGTGGTCGAACAGAACGTGGTCGACTGGGTGCTCGGCAACGCGACGGTCACCGACACCCCGGTGGGCTTCGACGAGCTGATGGCCCAGAACGGCTGATCCCTCCTTCCCGACACAGCCTTCACTCAGCGAGAAAGACGATGACCCGAAACAGCCTAGTCGAGGACCTGGTCAACGCGCATCTGGCCCAATCCCAGGAGCCTCGCGGCCTGGGCATGGTGCCGATCGTGATCGAGCAGAGCGGCCGCGGCGAGCGTGCCTACGACATCTACTCGCGGCTGTTGCGCGAGCGGGTGATTTTCCTGGTCGGGCCGGTGATGGACCAGACCGCCAACCTGGTGGTCGCCCAGCTGCTGTTCCTCGAGTCGGAGAATCCGGATAAGGACATCAGCCTGTACATCAACTCGCCCGGCGGCTCGGTGTCCGCGGGCCTGGCAATGTTCGACACGATGCGCTTCATCAAGCCCGACGTGTCCACGCTGTGCATGGGCATCGCGGCCAGCATGGGCGCGTTCCTGCTGGCGGCGGGTTCTAAGGGCAAGCGCTACGCGCTGCCGAACGCGCGGATCATGATCCACCAGCCCTCGGGCGGCGCGCAGGGCATGGCGTCGGACATCGAGATCCAGGCCAAGGAGATCCTGTACCTGCGCGAGCGGCTCAACCGCCTGATGGCGGAGGCCACCGGTCAGACCATCGAGCGGCTGGCCAAGGACACGGACCGGGACAACTTCATGTCCGCGGAAGATGCGGTAAGCTACGGACTGATCGACCGGACGCTGTCGAGCCGTACCGAGGCGACCCCGGCCGCGTGACGCCCAACAGACGGGCCGCGCGCCGCGGCCCGGTCGGTCTCCCGTCGGAGAGAGCATGTCAGAGAAGAAGGGTTCGAGCGAGAAGCTGCTGTACTGCTCGTTCTGCGGAAAGAGCCAGCACGAGGTTCGCAAGCTGATCGCCGGCCCCTCGGTCTTCATCTGCGACGAGTGCATCGAGCTCTGCAACGACATCATCCGTGACGAGACGCAGGCCGACACCCAGGCCGCGGTCAAGTCCGGGCTGCCCACGCCGCACGAGATCGCCGCGATCCTCGACCAGTACGTCATCGGTCAGGACAACGCGAAGAAGATCCTCTCGGTCGCGGTCTACAACCACTACAAGCGTCTGCGCCACAAGGGCAAGAAGGACGATGTCGAGCTCGCCAAGAGCAACATCCTCCTGGTCGGCCCGACTGGCAGCGGCAAGACGCTGCTGGCGCAGACCCTCGCGCGGCTGCTGAACGTCCCCTTCGTGATCGCCGACGCCACAACGCTCACCGAGGCGGGCTACGTCGGCGAGGACGTCGAGAACATCATCCAGAAGTTGCTGCAGAACTGCAATTACGAGGTCGAGAAGGCCCAGAACGGCATCGTCTACATCGACGAGATCGACAAGATCAGCCGCAAGTCCGACAACCCGAGCATCACGCGCGACGTGTCGGGCGAGGGCGTGCAGCAGGCGCTGCTCAAGCTCATCGAAGGTACGGTCGCCTCGGTGCCGCCGCAGGGCGGACGCAAGCATCCGAACCAGGACTTCGTGCAGATCGACACGACGAACATCCTGTTCATCTGCGGCGGTGCCTTCGACGGCCTGGAGAAGGTGATCCGCAGCCGTTCCGAGAAGAGCGGTATCGGCTTCGGCGCCGAGGTGCGTACCCAGGCCGAGCGGGCCGTGGGCGCGGTCCTGCGCGAGGCCGAGCCCGAGGACCTGATCAAGTTCGGCCTCATCCCCGAGCTGGTCGGCCGCCTGCCGGTGGTCGCCACGCTGGACGAACTCAACGACGCCGCGCTCGTCGAGATCCTGATCGAGCCCAAGAACGCGCTGATCAAGCAGTACCAGCGGCTGTTCTCGATGGAAGGCGCCGAGCTGGAGGTCCGCCCGGCCGCACTGCAGGCGATCGCCCGCAAGGCGCTCAAGCGCAAGACCGGCGCGCGCGGGCTGCGCTCGATCCTCGAGCACGTGCTCCTCGACATCATGTACGAACTGCCCAGCATGCAGAACGTGCAGAAGGTCGTCGTCGAGGAGAACGCCATCGAGGCCGAGGGCAAGCCGCTGATCATCTACGGCGACGCGCCGAAGGTGTCGGGCTCGAAGTAGGGCGTCGACCGGCTTTCGCCGGAGCGTCGGTTTCGAAAGCCCCCCGGCCTGCAGCGCGAGGCGTCCATCCGGTCTGCGTCGGACGGAGCACGGCATCGCGCGATCGCCTGACCGACCGTCGGCACCCCTAAGCCGTCCCGCCGCCGCGGTTGCGGGCTTTCCCCGATTCCCCCGATCGTCGTTCCGTCACAGCATCGAGTCGTGCGGGACAAGGCGCCTGGTCGGCCCTTGCGGTCCCGTGGACGGCAAGCGCGCCCCCTTTGATTGGGCGTATGCTTGAAACGAAGCGGATCGGCCGCAGATGCCGATCACAGCCTCCCGAGAGGAAAACTCCGAATGTCCGATCCCACTCCTGCCTCCCAGTCGCTGCCGCTGCTCCCCTTGCGGGACGTGGTGGTGTTCCCGCACATGGTGATCCCGCTGTTCGTGGGTCGCCCGAAGTCCATCAAGGCCCTCGAGGCCGCGATGGAAGTCGGCAAGAGCATCATGCTGGTCGCGCAGAAGAACGCGTCGAAGGACGACCCGGTCGCCTCCGACATCTACGAGATCGGCTGCGTCTCGAACATCCTGCAGATGCTCAAGCTGCCCGACGGTACCGTGAAGGTGCTGATCGAAGGCTCGCAACGGGCCCGGATCTCGAGCATCGACGACAGCGGCGCGCACTTCACCTGCGAGCTGACCCCGATCGAGGACGGTGCCGATCCGGGTGCCGAGGTCGAGGCGCTGCGCCGCGCGATCCTCGCCCAGTTCGATTCGTACGTGAAGCTGAACAAGAAGATCCCGCCCGAGATCCTCACCTCGCTCAACGGCATCGACGACGCCGGCCGCCTGGCCGACACGATCGCGGCGCACCTGCCGATCAAGATCGAGCAGAAGCAGCACATCCTCGAGACCTTGTCGGTCGGCGAGCGGCTCGAGAAGCTGCTGGCCCAGATCGAGACCGAGCTCGACATCCTCCAGGTCGAGAAGCGCATCCGCGGGCGCGTCAAGCGCCAGATGGAGAAGTCGCAGCGCGAGTACTACCTCAACGAGCAGGTCAAGGCCATCCAGAAGGAGCTGGGCGAGGGCGAGGACGGCGCCGACATGGAGGAGATCGAGAAGAAGATCAAGTCCGCGCGCATGCCTGCCGAGGCCCGCAAGAAGGCCGACGCCGAGCTCAAGAAGCTCAAGCTGATGTCGCCGATGTCGGCCGAGGCCACCGTCGTGCGCAACTACATCGACGTGCTGGTCGGGCTGCCCTGGAAGAAGAAGAGCAAGGTCGACAACGACCTCACCAAGGCCGAGGCGGTGCTCGACGAAGACCACTACGGTCTCGACAAGGTCAAGGAACGGATCCTGGAGTACCTCGCGGTTCAGCAGCGCGTCGAGAAGGTCAAGGCCCCGATCCTGTGCCTGGTCGGCCCCCCGGGCGTCGGCAAGACCTCGCTCGGCCAGTCGATCGCGCGCGCCACGAACCGCAAGTTCGTGCGGATGGCGCTCGGTGGCGTGCGTGACGAGGCCGAGATCCGCGGCCATCGCCGGACCTACATCGGCTCGATGCCGGGCAAGATCCTGCAGAGCCTGAGCAAGGTCGGCGTTCGCAATCCGCTCTTCCTGCTCGACGAAGTCGACAAGATGGGCATGGACTTCCGCGGCGATCCGTCGTCGGCGCTGCTCGAGGTGCTCGATCCCGAGCAGAACCACACCTTCGTGGACCACTATGTCGAGGTCGACTACGACCTGTCCGACGTGATGTTCGTCGCGACCGCCAACTCGCTGAACATCCCGCCGGCGCTGCTCGACCGGATGGAGGTGATCCGTCTCGCCGGCTACACCGAGGACGAAAAGGTCAACATCGCCCAGCGCTACCTGCTGCCCAAGCAGCAGAAGAACAACGGCCTGAAGCCGGGCGAGCTGGTGGTTGCCGAGACCGCGATCCGCGACATCGTCCGCTACTTCACGCGCGAGGCGGGCGTGCGCTCGCTCGAGCGCGAGCTCTCCAAGATCTGCCGCAAGGTCGTCAAGACCCTGCTGCTGAAGAAGGACGAGAAGAAGGTGGCGGTCACGCCGAAGAACCTCGACAAGTTCCTCGGGGTGCGGCGCTTCTCCTACGGCATCGCCGAGAAGGAGAACCAGGTCGGCCAGGTCACCGGTCTCGCCTGGACCGAGGTCGGCGGCGAACTGCTGACGATCGAGGCGGTCGCGGTGCCGGGCAAGGGCAAGACCACGTTCACCGGCAAGCTCGGCGACGTGATGCAGGAGTCCATCAAGGCGGCCATGACGGTCGTGCGGCGCCGGCAGGCGCGGCTCGGCATCAAGCCCGGCTTCCACGAGAAAATGGACATCCACATCCACGTGCCCGAAGGCGCCACGCCCAAGGACGGTCCGTCCGCGGGCATCGCGATGACGCTCGCGCTCGTGTCGGTGCTCACCGACATCCCGGTGCGGGCCGATGTCGCGATGACCGGCGAGATCACGCTTCGCGGCGAGGTGCTGCCCATCGGCGGCCTCAAGGAGAAGCTGCTGGCGGCCCACCGCGGCGGCATCAAGACCGTGCTGATCCCGGAGGAGAACGTCAAGGACCTGGCGGATATTCCGGACAACGTGAAGAACAAGCTCGAGATCGTTCCGGTCAAGTGGATCGACCGGGTGCTGGAGGTGGCGCTCGAGCGTCCGCCGACGCCGCTCGCCGAGGAGGAGGTGGCTACGGCCACCGCCGCCGCGGCCGAGCCGGTCAAGCCGGCCGCACCGACCAGCGGTGCGGACGAGGTGGTGAAGCACTGACCGGTCGCGCGCGTTCGGGCGCCCGAACGCGCGCATGTATCCGTTCGGTGCGGTCGGGTTGCACGGCACGCCGAAGCGATGCTAAGATCGCGGTCTTCGTTGGGCGCTGCAGCGAGGGTGCTTAGCTCAGCTGGTAGAGCGGCGCCCTTACAAGGCGTAGGTCGGGAGTTCGAGCCTCTCAGCACCCACCACCAACGAGACGCGGTAAACGCAGCACCAAGCAGGACCAAGGAGTGGTAGTTCAGTCGGTTAGAATACCGGCCTGTCACGCCGGGGGTCGCGGGTTCGAGTCCCGTCCACTCCGCCAGACTGAAAATGCAGAAGGGGCGAACGAAAGTTCGCCCCTTTTTGCTATATGAAACCGGGCCCGCCGACCGGCACGGCGGCCCGTCACCGGACGCACCATGTTCGAATCCATCCGCAAGCATCAGCGCATCCTGCAGTTCATCCTGCTGATCCTGATTCTTCCCGCATTCGTCTTCTTCGGGATCTCGGGCTACGAGGGCATGCTGTCAGGCGACCGCGGCGTCGCCAAGGTCGGCGGCCGCGAGATCCTCCAGCCCGAGTTCGACGCCGCGCAGCGCCAGCAGATCGACCAGCTGCGTCAGATGCTCGGCGACAACGTAGACACCAAGATGTTCGATACGCCGGAGGCCCGCAGCGAGATCCTCGAGGGGCTGATCGCGCAGAAGGCGATCGCCGAGCAGGCGGGCGCGCGCAACGTGGTGATCACCGACGAGCGTGTGCGCCAGACCATCCTCGGCATTCCGGGTCTCAAGCGCGAGGACGGTGCCTTCGACGACGTACGCTACAAGGCGCTGGTCGCGTCGCGCGGACTCACGCCGGCCGGCTTCGAGGCGATGGTGCGCGGTGATCTGCTGGTACAGGCACTGCCCGATGCGGTGAGCGCTTCGGCGTTCATGCCGAAGTCCGTGCGCGAGCGCCTGGTCGCGCTGCAGGAAGAGCGACGCGAGGTCCGGGAGCAGCGCTTCGCCGCAGCCGACTTCGCCGCTCGCGTGCAGCCGACGGACGCGCAACTCGCCGCCTACCACGAGGCGAACGGCCGGGTCTTCGAGACGCCCGAATCGGCCAAGGTCGAGGTGGTGGTGCTGTCGCGCGAAGCCATCGCCGCTCAGATCGCGGTCTCGCCGGACGACCTGAAGACGTACTACGAGCAGAACAAGGCGCGCTACGGCACGCCCGAGGAACGGCGCGCGAGCCACATCCTCGTGAAGTCCGGCGCGGACGCCAAGGCGAAGGCCGAGCAGCTGCTCGCTCAGCTCAAGGCCGATCCGTCGAAGTTCGCCGCGCTCGCCAAGTCGTCTTCCGACGATCCGGGCTCGGCCGCGCAGGGGGGTGACCTCGGCTTCTTCGCCCGTTCATCGATGGTCAAGCCGTTCGCCGATGCCGCCTTCGACATGAAGCAGGACGAGATCCGCGGTCCCGTCGAGTCGGAGTTCGGCCAGCACATCATCCGGCTCACCGGCATCAAGCCGGGCGCCGAGAAGACCTTCGAGCAGGTGCGCGGCGAGCTCGAGCGCGAGGTGAAGCTGCAGCAGGCGGGCGCCAAGTATGCCGAGGCCGCGCAGGCGTTCACCGACCTGGTCTACGAGCAGTCCGATTCGCTCAAGCCGGTCGCCGACAAGTGGAAGCTCGAGGTCCGGACGGTGGACAACGTCGGCCGCGCGCCGGCGCCGGACGCGGCTCGCGGCAGCCCGCTCGCCAGCCCGCGCCTGCTCGGCGCGCTGTTCGGTGACGAGGTGCTGCGCAACAAGCGCAACACCGAGGCGATCGAGGTCGCGCCGGGTCAGCTCGCCGCCGCGCGCGTCGTCGAGTACCGCGCCCCGCAGCGCAAGCCGCTCGAGGCGGTCAAGGACGAGGTGCGCAAGCTCGTGATCGCCGAAGAGGCCGGCAAGCTCGCGCGCGCCGCTGGCGAGGCGCGGCTGGCCGAGCTCAAGGCGGCCAAGGCGGAGGCGGGGAAGGTCTCGGAAGGCTTCTCGGCGGCTCGTACGGTGTCGCGCAACGCACCGGCAGGCCTTGCTCAGCCTGCGCTCGAGGCGGTCTTCCGCATGCCCGGCGAGCCGCTGCCCGCCTTCACCGGCGTAGACCTCGGCACGCAGGGCTACACGATCGTGGAACTGGTCAGGACACTGACCCCGACGCCGCAGGAGCTCGCGCAGAAGCTCGGCGGGTACGACGCACAGATCGAGCGCGTCGCCGCCCAGCAGGACGTGGGCGTCTACGTCGAGTCGATCAAGGCCCGCACGAAGATCGTCCGCCATCCCGAGCGCATCGGCGCGAAGGCCGACGCGAAGCAGCCCTGATCGGCGGCGCTTGGGCGGGCGGCAAGCCCGCTCGGCCGTCGTCGGCCGCACGCCTGCCCGGGCGGCCGGTCGGCAGCCTTCGGCCGGACGGCGCGTGCAGCCGATCCGCGGCTCGGGGCGGCCTCGGCCTTCAGCCCTCCGCGCCCACGCGGACGAGGGCCTGCGCCCCGCGCTCGAGGGCCGCGTCGTCCGTGCCCTCGAGCCGTACCCGTGGCGCCTCGTCGAGCCGGCCGAAGTTGCGCTTCATCGAGCGGTCGTAGCTCGGATCGTAGTGCTCGAGCAGCAGCCGCTCGACCAGTTCGAGCCAGCGATCCGACGCCACCAGCGCCTTCCATTCGCGGATGCGCTCCGCGCCGTGCAGCGGCACCAGGTGCTCGAGCAGCGCGAGCAGCGCCGGCACGTCCTGCCGGAAGTGCTCGTACTCGGCGAGCAGGAAGCGGCTGCGCACCTCGACGTCGGCATCGACCACCGCGACGCGCGAGCCGCGCATCGCGAGGATCAGTGCCTCGGGCACCTGTACCCGGCCGACCTTGCGGCTCTCGGACTCGACGAAGACCGGGCGGGACGGATCGGCGGCCCGCAGGCGGTCCCAGATCTGCGTCTCGAAGTGCTTCTGGCTCGGCTGCGGCGCACCGGGCAGACCGCCGAGCACCGAGCCGCGATGGCAGGCAAGCGCCTCGAGGTCCAGGACCTGCTCGCCCTGCACGGCCAGCCGCTCGAGCAGACGGCTCTTGGCGCTGCCTGTGCGCCCACCCACGACCATGAAGCGCAGCGTCGACGGGATCGCGGCCAGGTCTTCGATGACATGGCGCCGGAAGGCCTTGTAGCCGCCCTCGATCACATGGGTGCGCCAGCCGATGCGCGCGAGCACGGTGGCGAGCGAGCCGGAGCGGTTGCCGCCGCGCCAGCAGTAGACCAGCGGACGCCAGTGGCGGTCGCGCTCGGCGAACAGCCGCTCGATCAGCCCGCCGATGTTGCGCGAGACGATCGCCGCCCCGAGACGCTTCGCCTCGAAGGCGCCGCGCTCGGCGTTGAGCGTGCCGACGAGCGCCCGCTCGGCATCGTCCAGCACCGGCGCGTTGAGGGCGCAGGGCAGGTGATCCTCGGCGTATTCGGAGGGGCTGCGCGCGTCGACGAGGGTGTTGAAGTCGCGCAGATGCGCCACCACCTCGGCGACCGGCAGCGCGATCGGATCCTTCATGCCTGACCTCGCTGGACCGCGGATTCTAGCGGCATGCCGTAGAATCGCCCAACGGAGCGCAGCCCATGAAAGTCTTCAACCTCGCCTGCGAGCACGACCATCGCTTCGAAGGATGGTTCGGTTCCGCCGAAGACTACGACTCGCAGCTCGCCCGCGGCCTGATCGAATGCCCGGTCTGTGCCGCCACCTCGATCCGCAAGATGCCTGCCGCACCGCGCCTGAACCTGTCGGGCGCCGCCGAGGCGCCCGCCGCGCCCAAGGCCGCGCCGACGGGCCTGCCGCTCGACCCGCGTGCGGTCCAGGCGCTGTTCATGAAGATGGCGCGCAACATCGTCGAGAACACCGAGGACGTCGGCGAGCGCTTCGCCGAGGAGGCCCGGAGAATCCACTACAACGAGTCGCCCGAGCGCGGCATCCGTGGCGTCGCGAGCCCCGACGAGGCCCGTGAGCTGGCCGACGAGGGCATCGAAGTGTTCTCCTTCCCGTTGCCGCCGGTGCTCAAGGAACCGGTGCAGTAGGCCCGGGCAGCGGACACCCACGACGCCGGGAGGCGCCGCGGGTGCCGCCGGAACCGGTGTCCGGGGCTCAGAAGCCGCGGGTCACCGGCATCGTCTCCAGGTCGTTCTTGCCCGGGATCGTCGAGTGCTTGCCGAGCTCGAGCTTGGCGATCGCGGCGCGGTGCACCTCGTCCGGGCCGTCTGCGAAGCGCAGCGTGCGCTGGTGGGCGTACATGTTCGCCAGCGGCGTGACCTGCGAGATGCCGGCGCCGCCGTGAGCCTGCATGGCCCAGTCGATGATCTGGCAGGCCATGTTCGGCGCGATGACCTTGATCATCGCGATCTCGGCCTTGGCGACCTTGTTGCCGACCGTGTCCATCATGTGCGCGGCCTTGAGCGTCATCAGCCGGGCCTGGTCGATCATGCAGCGCGACTCGGCGATCCGCTCGTGCCAGATCGAGTGTTGCGAGATCGGCTTGCCGAATGCCACGCGCGACATCAGCCGCTTGCACATCAGCTCGAGCGCCCGCTCGGCGGCGCCGATCGAGCGCATGCAGTGGTGGATCCGGCCCGGCCCGAGGCGGCCCTGGGCGATCTCGAAGCCGCGGCCCTCGCCGAGCAGGATGTTCGAGACCGGCACGCGGACGTCGACCAGGTCGACCTCCATGTGGCCGTGCGGCGCGTCGTCGTAGCCGAACACCGACAGGTGGCGCAGCACCTTGATCCCGGGGGTGTCGGTGGGCACGACGATCATCGACTGCTGCTCGTGGCGGCCGGCGTCGGGGTTGGTCTTGCCCATCACGATCAGCACCTTGCAGCGCGGATCGCCCAGACCGGAGCTCCACCACTTGCGGCCGTTCAGCACGTAGGTGTCGCCTTCGCGGCGGATCGCGAGCTGGATGTTGGTCGCATCCGACGAGGCGACCGCCGGCTCGGTCATCAGGAAGGCGCTGCGGATCTCGCCGCGCAGCAGCGGGTCGAGCCACTCGCGCTTGATCTCCTCGGTCGCGTAGCGCTCGAGGGTCTCCATGTTGCCGGTGTCCGGCGCCGAGCAGTTGAACACCTCGGCGGCCCAGTGCACGCGGCCCATGATCTCGCACAGCGTCGCGTACTCGAGGTTGGTCAGGCCCTCGGGGACCCGCTTCGAGAAGGGCAGGAACAGGTTCCAGAGGCCGGCCTTGCGGGCGAGCGGCTTGAGGTCCTCGATGACCTTGGTCGGGATCCAGGCGTTGCCCGCGCGACGGTTCGTGTCCACCTCGTGGTGGTACGCCTCCTCGTTCGGGTAGATGTGCTGGTTCATGAAGTCGATCAGGCGGGCCTGAAGCTCCTTCACCTTCGGGGTGTGCTCGAAATCCATTGCGTCTCTCCTCCTTGGGTCGTCGATCGGTTCGATGCTGAATCGGTGGGCGTCAGCGCACCTGCTGCGCGAAGGCCCAGGCCATCTCGGCCAGCGGCCGCACGCGCTTGCCCTGCTCGAGCGCCTGCGGACTCGAGGCGGTGCCGTCGAGCGCGCGCTTGACGATGCCCTGCAGGATGCCCGCCAGCCGGAAGCAGTTGTAGGCCAGGTAGAAGTCCCAGTGGTCGATGTGCTGTCGACCGGTCCGGGCGCAGTAGCGGCGCATGTAGTCCGCCTCGCTCGGGATCCCGAGTGCGGCGAGGTCGAGCCCCGCGATGCCGCGGAACTGCCCGGGCGGAATGTGCCAGCTCATGCAGTGGTAACTGAAGTCGGCGAGCGGATGGCCGATCGTCGAGAGTTCCCAGTCGAGCACCGCGAGCACGCGCGGGCGCTCGCGGTCGAACATCATGTTGTCGAGCCGGTAGTCGCCGTGGACGATGGCGCTCTCGTCGCCCTCGGGGATGTGCTGCGGCAGCCACTCGATCAGCCGGTCCATCTCCGGGATCTTCTCGGTCTCGGACAGCACGTACTGCTTCGACCAGCGGCTGATCTGGCGGGCGAAGTAGTTGCCCGGGCGGCCGAAGTCGGTGAGCCCGACGGCGGCCACGTCGACCTTGTGCAGGGCCGCGATGACGCGGTTCATCTCGTCGTAGATCGCGTCGCGCTCGGCGTTCGAGACGCCGGGCAGGGACTGGTCCCAGAGCACGCGGCCCTCGACGCAGTCCATGATGTAGAACGCGCGGCCGATCACCGACTCGTCCTCGCACAGCCCGTAGACGCGGGCCACCGGCACGTCGGTGCCGGCCAGCGCGGCGAGGACCTTGTACTCGCGCTCGACCGCGTGGGCCGAGGGCAGCAGCTTGGCGACCGGGCCAGGCTTGGCTCGCATCACGTAGGCGCGCGACGGCGTGCTCAGGCGGAAGGTGGGATTCGACTGGCCGCCCTTGAACTGTTCGACGGTCAGCGGTCCGGCGAAGCCCTCGACGTTCGCGCGCATCCAGGCGTCGAGCGCGCCCACGTCGAAGCGGTGGCGCTCGGCCACGGGGGTGGTGCCGACGTTCTGTTCGGCCAGGTCGCTCATCGTCCCTCCATCTCGTTCGGTTCGTGCCGGGCGTGAGCCCGGTCTAGTCTGCGTGCAGCAGCGACAGGCCCAGGCGCGCACGACGGCGCATCCAGGGGCTCGGGCGGTAACGGGGATCGCCGGTGCAGGCGTGCATGCCCTCGAGCACCGCCGCGACGGTGGCGGCGCCGAGCGCGTCGCCCATCGACAGCGGACCGGTCGGGTAGCCCAGGCCCAGGCGCACCGCGAGGTCGATGTCGGCGGGGCTGGCGATGCGCTGCTGCGCGATCTCGCAGGCCACCGCCACCACCATCGCGACCACGCGCTGAGCCACGAAGCCGGCGGAGTCGCGGATCAGGCTCGCGCGGGCACCGTCGGCGGCGAACAGCCGGCGCGCCGCCTGCGCGAGCGCTGGATCGGTGGCCGGGGTCGCCATCAGCACGCGGCGCTTGCACGCCTTCGCGGCGAACGGGAACAGCGTGTCGATCGCGACCGTGCGTTCGGCAGGCAGGCCCGCGTCGGTGCACGCGGCGGTGGCGTCCAGCCCGAGGGGCGCGATCAGCACCAGGCTGTCGGTCCGGGGCTGGGCGGCGTCGTCGAGGCTCGCGCCGAGCGCCGCCGCGAGCTCGCGCAGGGCCGCCTGACGCGGACCGGGGCCGACCCAGACGCGGGCGAAGGGCGTGGCACCGGGCGGCGGCTCGTCCTCGGGCACCGCGACCGCGGCACCGTTCTCGTAGCGGTAGAACCCCTCGCCGGTCTTGCGGCCGAGCAGGCCGCCCGCCACCCGCTGCGCGGCGAGCGCCGACGGCCGGAAGCGCGGCTCGTCGTAGAACTGCCGGTAGATGGACTCCATCACCGGATGCGAGACGTCGAGCCCGGTGAGGTCGAGCAGCTCGAACGGACCGAGCCGGAAGCCCGAGCCGTCGAAGACCACCTGCTCGCGCATCACGCGATCGACGGTGGGCACGTCGGCCACGCCCTCGGCCACCACCCGCAGCGCCTCGGGCCCGTAGCCGCGGCCGGCATGGTTGATCAGGAA
>JBIPLJ010000089.1:0-12491 GCA_044368415.1 Burkholderiaceae bacterium | reverse complement strand
TCGGCCCGAAGTCGACCGTCTCCTTGTCGATGTCGGCGAGCAGCTCGTGCGCGATCTTCGACAGGCGGATCTCGGTGTACCGCATGGCCGCCGCGCTGTCGCCGTCGACCGAGCCGAAGTTGCCCTGCCCGTCGACCAGCAGGTAGCGCAGCGAGAAGTCCTGCGCCATCCGGACGATGGTGTCGTAAACCGACTGGTCGCCATGCGGATGGTACTTGCCGATGACGTCGCCGACGATACGGGCCGACTTCTTGTACGGGCGGTTCCAGTCGTTGTTCAGCTCATGCATCGCAAAGAGCACACGACGGTGCACGGGCTTGAGGCCGTCGCGCACATCGGGCAGCGCCCGACCCACGATCACGCTCATCGCGTAATCGAGGTACGAACGACGCATCTCCTCCTCGAGACTGACCGGGAGGGTTTCCTTGGCGAATGGGTCCATGGGGTGCGCGCAGCGGCGGATCGGATAAACCTTTGAATTTTAAACCATTCCGGATGTGCTCTAATCCGCTGAGTCGTTTCCGCAGCGTCCGCGGTCGTGCCGCAGGCGCCTGGGGGGCTCCGCCGAGCCCGAGATGCCCGAGCCCGAGATGTCCGAACCCAGCGCCTCGCCCGCCTCGCCTGAACCGTTCGCGCCATCCGCCGCGTCGCCTCGGGCGGGCCCGCCCGCCCAGTTGATCCTGCCCCGCTGGATCGCCCTGGTCGAGCCAGACGCGGTCGTGCTGACCGACCATGCCGTCGTGGTCCGGGACGGACGGATCGATTCGGTACTGCCGGCCGCCGAGGCCGTGCGCCTGCATCCGGACGCCGATGCGCTGCACCTGCCCGGACACCTGGTGATCCCGGGCCTGGTCAACCTGCACAGCCATGCCGCGATGAGTCTGCTGCGCGGCGCGGCGGACGACCTGCCACTGGAGCGCTGGCTGAACGAGCGCATCTGGCCGCTCGAGGCCGGACTGGTGTCCGACGCCTTTGTACACGACGGCACGGTGCTGGCCTGCCGCGAGATGCTGCGCGGCGGCATCACCACCTTCAACGACATGTACTTCTTTCCCGAGGCTACCGCCCGGGCGGCGCTGTCGATGGGGATGCGGGCCCATGTCGGGATCATCGTCATCGACTTCCCGAGCGCCTACGGCAGCGGCCCGGCCGACTACCTCGCGCGTGGGCTGCGCCTGCGCGACGCGATGCGCCACGAGCCGACCATCGGGTTCACGCTTGCCCCGCATGCGCCCTACACGGTGTCCGACGACGCGTTCCGGGAGATCGCAAAGCTCTCGGCCGAGCTGCAGCTCCCGGTCCACGTGCACGTGCACGAGACGGCACGCGAGGTCGTCGAACACGAAGCGCGCCACGGCGTGCGTCCCCTCGAGCGGCTGGTTCGGCTCGGCCTGCTCGGGCCGGACCTCGTCGCCGTGCACGCGGTGCACCTGTCCGATGCCGAAATCCGGCTTCTGGCCGTCCACGGCGCCTCGGTCGCGCATTGCCCGCATTCGAACCTGAAACTCGGCAGCGGCATCGCGCCGGTCGCGCGGCTGCTCGAGGCGGGCGTGAACCTCGGCATCGGCACCGACGGCTCGGCCAGCAACAATCGGCTCGACCTGCTGCTCGAAGCGCGGACCGCGTCGCTGCTGGCCAAGGGCACGAGCGGCGACGCGGCGGCGTTCGGCGCCCACCGCGCGCTGCACGCGGCGACCCTGGGCGGGGCGCGTGCGATCGGACTCGGTGACGAGATCGGCAGCATCGCCCCCGGCAAGTGGGCGGACCTCGTCGCGATCGACCTCTCGGAAGCCGATCTGCAACCGGTTCACGATCCGGTATCGCAACTGTTGTTCTGCGCCGGACGGGAACAGGTGACCGACGTGTGGATCGCCGGCCGGCATGTTGTTGCAAGGCGACAGATGATCGACGAACGGGCGTTATGCACCGTATCGGAGGTCCTTGGGCGGTATGCCGTGTGGCACAATCGCTTGGGCAAAATCGTGCCGGAAGCCGCCTGATGCCTGCATCTTCGCGGTCGTCGGACAGCCAGTTTGCCTTGGAACCGCGAGTGTTCTGGTGACCAAGCGGGGTCAGGGACGCTTTTACGCGGGGGGTGGCTCCGCTACACTGCTCCGCAGGCGTCGCAAGGCGTTGATTTTTCTGATGTGAGTCATCTCACCGAGAGGAGAAACATGAAGAAATCGGTCAAGTTGGGGGCTCTTGCAGCGACCGCGCTGCTGGCCGCCTGCGCGACGGGCGGGGCCAGCGCGCCGCGTCAAGTTGCCGCGAAGGCGAACCAGTACGGTTACCTGCAAAGCCCGGACGGCGGTGTCGTGACCTCGCCGTTCTCGGACCCGAACAGCCCGTTCGGTCTGTGCGTCCGTACGCCGTTCTGGGATCCGTCCAACGCGCAAACCGGGTGTAACGAGGATCTGATCCCGAAACCCCCGCCGCCGCCGCCGCCGCCTCCCCCGCCGCCGCCCCCGCCGCCGGTCGTCGTGCCGCCGCCGCCGCCCCCGCCGCCGGCGCCTCCTCCGAAGCCGGTCGCCGAGAAGGTCACGTTCGCGTCCGATACGTTCTTCGACTTCGACAAGGCCGTCCTGAAGCCGGAAGGTAAGGCGAAGCTGGATGATCTGACCTCGAAGATCAAGGACGTGACGCTGGAAGTGATCATCGCCGTGGGTCATACCGACTCGGTGGGCTCCGATGCTTACAACCAGAAGCTTTCGCTGCGCCGTTCCGAAGCCGTCAAGGCCTACATGGTGAGCAAGGGCATCGAAGCCAACCGGATCTACACCGAAGGCAAGGGCGAGAAACAGCCCGTCGCCGACAACAAGACCACGGAAGGCCGCGCGAAGAACCGTCGCGTGGAGATCGAAGTCGTCGGTACCCGTCTGGTCAAGTAACACAGACCACCGCGATCGGCGGGACCTCCGGGTCCCGCTCTCCGGACGCCCCGCCTCGAGCGGGGCGTTTTCTTTTGTCGAGCCATCGGGCGAGACACGCCCGTCGGGGCATCGCGGCGCGGGCGCGGCGGCTCCGTAGAATGGCGGTTCCTGCAAGGAAGTCATCGATGAGCGCCACACCTGCCGCCGGCACCGCGCCCCCGCGCCGCACCAAAGCCGAAGCGTCCGCACCGAACGCGGATGCTGCCGAGATCGCCAAGTTCCAGGCGCTCGCCGCACGCTGGTGGGATCCGAACTCCGAGTTCAGGCCGCTGCACGCGATCAATCCCCTGCGGCTCGGCTGGATCGAGCGGCTGGCGGGCGGGCTCGCCGGGCGACGCGCGATCGACGTCGGCTGCGGCGGCGGCATCCTCGCCGAGGCGATGGCGCGCCAGGGCGCGAGCGTCACCGGCATCGACCTCGCCGACCGGGCGCTGAAGGTCGCCGAGCTGCACGGCCTCGAGTCCGGGGTGAGCGTCGACTACCTCGAGATCTCCGCCGAGGCGATGGCCGAGGAGGCGCCCGAGGCGTTCGACATCGTCACCTGCATGGAGATGCTCGAGCACGTGCCCGACCCAGCCTCGACCGTCGCCGCCTGCGCGCGGATGGCCAAGCCCGGCGGCTGGGTGTTCGTGTCCACGCTCAACCGCAATCCGAAGTCATTCCTGTTCGCCATCGTCGGGGCGGAGTACGTCCTGAACCTGCTGCCGCGCGGCACACACGAGTTTGCCAAATTCATCCGTCCGTCCGAGCTGGTGACGGCAGCGAGGCGGGCCGGGCTGGAGCAGCAGGCGATGATCGGGCTCACCTACAACCCGCTGACCCGCGAGTACCGGTTGGTCGACGGCGACGTCAGTGTCAACTACCTGGTCGCATTCCGCCGGCCGGCCTGAGCGGGCGGACACGACGATGACGGTCTCTCTGCAATCGCCGCACGGCGCTGTCTTCTTCGACCTCGACGGCACGCTCGCCGATACCGCCGCTGACCTCGCCGCGCCGGTCAACGCCATGCGCATCGAGCGCGGGCTCGAGGCGCTGCCGCTCGACGCGCTGCGGCCCTTTGCATCGATGGGTGCGCGCGGGCTGATCGGCCGCGGCCTCGGCGTGCAGCGCGAGGATCCGGCCTTCGAGGCGCTGCGCGTGGAGTTCCTCGAGCGCTACGAAGCCGCGATGGTGGTGCACACACGGCTGTTCGACGGGGTGCCGGCGCTGCTCGATGCGCTGGACGGGGCCGGCCTGCGCTGGGGCGTGGTGAGCAACAAGGTCGAGCGCTACGTGCGCCCCATCCTCGCGGCGCTCGGCGTGCTCGAGCGCTCGGCGACCGCGATCGGCGGCGACACCACGGCATTCGCCAAGCCGCATCCCGAACCGCTGCTGCACGCGGCCCGGCTGGCCGGTGTCGATCCCGCCCAGTGCGTGTATGTGGGCGACGACCTGCGCGACGTCGAAGCTGGCCGCGCGGCGGGCATGCGCACCATCGCGGCGGCCTATGGCTACTGCGGCGATGAGGACCGCCCGCCGCCCACCTGGGGCGCGGATGCGATCGTCGCCCATCCCTCCGAGCTGATCGCGCTGCTGCGGGTCGCGGACGATCCGACGGCGGCGCGGGGCCGCGTCCTCTAGAATCGGGCGGACCGTGTTCCGCCCGCCCATCGCCCCCCTCGCCTCGCCTGCCGGACATCCTGACGGTCGCGCTGCGGCGTCGTGCGCCGCCGGGCCGGCCGGACAACTGCGCGTGCAGGCAGGCCGCCACTCGCAGCGGGGGGCGATCGGCCGCGTCCTGCTCTGGACGGCCGGGCTCGTCGTGCTGCTGCTCGGAGCAGTCCTCGCGGCCGTGACCTGGGGCCCGAACCTCGCGCGCGAGCGGATCGCGGGCTTCTGCGGTGAAGTAATCGGCCGCGAGGTCCGGATCGGGCACATCGCTGTCTCGCCGTTCGCGGGGCGCGTCGTCGTCGATGACATCTCCATCGCCTCCGCCCGGCCGGATCGGCCCGCGTTGGCGGTGCGGCGCGCGACAGTCGAGATCGAGGCTTTGGCCTACCTGCGCGGTGTCGTGGTGGTCAAGGGTGTGCGGCTCGAGTCGCCCGCGCTCCACCTCGTGCGAATCGGTCCCGATCGCTTCGACTTCACCGAGGTGCTCGACCGGTTCGCGAACCGGCCGCCTTCGCAGCGCAAGGCGACCTGGCGTATCGACCGCGTGGCGGTCGAGGACGGGCGGCTCGATCTCGACGACCGAGTGGTGAAGAAGGCGACGTCGATCGCGGGGCTGTCGCTGCAGGCAGTCGGCCTCACCAACCAGGACGAGCAGGTCGAGCGACCCGCGACCCTCGACGCCCGGTTCACGCTCGACGGCCGGCCAGTCGCCGTGCAGGCACGGGCCACGCCGTTCTCGAGCGACCCGGTGTTCGGCGGCGACGTGAAGCTCGATGCACTGCCGATCGCGGCGTTGCTGCCCTACCTGCCGCTGCCCGCCGACATCTGGCCGGTGTCAGGCTCGGTGACACTCGACCTCGGTGGCACCTGGCGGCAGACCGCTGCCCTGCCCGGCAGGCTCGACGTGGCCGGGCGCCTGGCGGTCGATGGACTGACGGTGCACGACGGGGCAGGCAGCGAGCGGGTCGCCGCCGAGTCGCTGGTGGTGGTGCTCGGTTCGTCGCAGCCCCTCGGTGGCGCGATCCATGTCACCGAGGTCACGCTGCGCGCGCCTCGCGCGGCACTGGGGCGGGATGCGTCGGGGAGGATGCTGTGGCCGGCTGCCGCTGACCGGGGCGCATCGCCTGCCGTGCCTTCGCCTGCCGTGCCTTCGCCTGCCGTGCCTTCGCCTGCCGTGCCGGCCTCGGCGCCGACCGGCCCGCGCTCGCTGCGGGTTGACCGGCTGAGCCTCGACGGTGCGCGCATCGACTGGCAGGACGCGGCGCTCCCCGCCCCGCTCGCGCTGCAGGTGTCACCACTCACGCTCTTGCTGGAGGCGATCGAGGTGCCCGACCTGACGCGGCCCACGGCCGCCCGCGGGCGTGGCCGGCTCGAGGCGACCGTCGACGGCGAAGCGGTGCTCGGCGCCGACCTGCTGCTCGACGGGACCGGCGGTGGCCGCATGAACGTCGACCTGTCGAAGATCGACCTCGCGCGTTATGCGCCGCTTGCCGGTCCGACGCTGCGTGCCGCCGTCGAGCAGGGCCGTTTAGCGGCACGCGCGACGCTCGCCTGGGGTTCGGACGGCGCCGGGCTGTCGGTGACCGAGGCCGCGGCCGAGCTCGCTGACCTGCGCGTCGCCAAGGACGGCCGCGTGCCCGCCACGATCGCCTCGCTCACCGTGGCCGGCGCTTCAATGGATCCGGTGACCCGGCGCATCGAGCTCGGCACGGTGAAGCTCGTCGGCGGCACGCTGCAGGCGCGGCGCGACCGCGGCGGGCGCCTCGACCTGCAGGACTGGTGGGTGCCTGTGGGCGTGGCCGGCGCCGGCGCGCCGGCCGCGAGCGGCCCGGCTCAGGCTACGGCTACGGCGCCGTCTCCGTCAGCGAGTGCAGGCCGAGACGCGCCTGCCTGGTCGGTCCGCGTCGCCCAGGCCGAGGTCATCGCGCTCGAGGTCGATTACGACGACGCGGCGATCCCCAAGGCCAGCAAGCTGCCCCGGCTCACGCTGAACGCGAAGGCCACCAACGTCGGCACCGATCCCAGTCAGGCGATACCGTTCGAGGCCGCCGTGGCGCTGGCCGACGGCTCGAGGCTGTCGGCACGCGGCTCGCTGCGCCCGGTGCCGCTGCAGCTCGACGCGCAGGTGCGCCTGGCGCAGTTCGGCATCACGAACATCGAACCCTATGTCGCGCCCTACGTGAGCCTCGCGCTGGCCAGCGGACAGCTCTGGAGCAACGGGCGACTGCGCCTCACGGGCGAGCGCGACGGCGGCATCACGCGCATCGGCTTCGACGGCGAGTTCTCGGCCAACGACTTCCGCGCGATCGACCGCGTCTCGAGCGACGACTTCCTGCGCTGGACCGCACTCGCGCTGCCCTCGGTCAAGGTCGACTGGCGGACCGGCCGGCCGGCCGACAGCCTGATCGAGATCGGTGCGGTCGCCTTCGTCGACTTCTACGCCCGGATCATCCTGTCGCCCGAGGGGCGGCTCAACCTGTCGGAGATCGTGGTCGACCCGGGCCGCGAGCGCGGCGCGGTGCCGCGCTCACTGGCCGCGACACCGGCGGCGAGCGGGCCGGGCAGCCTCGAGCGGGCAGCCTCAGGCACCTCACGCACCTCGGGCACCTCGGGCACCTCGGGCACCTCGGGCACCACAGGTACCGCGACCACCGCCCGCCTGCCGGCCGCCGCGGCCGCCGAAGGGCCGCGACCTACGATCCGGGTCGGCACGGTGCGAATCGCCAGCGGCAACGTGAACTTCTCCGACCTGTTCATCCGCCCGAACTACACCGCGAACCTCACGCAGCTCGTCGGCTCGATCGAGGCGATCGCCAGCGACCGAACCGAGCCCTCCGACGTGCTGATCACCGGCCGCGTCGACGACGACACCCCGCTCGAGATCACCGGCAAGATCAATCCGCTCGCGCCAACGAGCTTCATCGACCTGCGCGCCGTCGCCCGCGGCTTCGACTTGCCCAAGCTGAGCCCCTACTCGGGCCGCTGGGCCGGCTACGCGATCGAGAAGGGCAAGCTGACCGCGGACGTTCGCTACCGCATCGAGGGCGACCGACTGGCAGCCGAGAACACGCTGACCATCAACCAGCTGACCTTCGGCGAGAAGATCGACAGCCCCGATGCGACCAGCCTGCCGGTGCGCTTCGCGGTGTCGCTCCTCAAGGACCGCAACGGCAACATCAACCTCGACCTGCCGATCTCGGGCACGCTCTCCGACCCGCAGTTCTCGGTCGGCGGCCTGCTGTGGCGAGCGATCGGCAACCTGATCGTCAAGGTGGTGAGCTCGCCCTTCACCTTCCTCGCCTCGCTCGGCGGCAGCGACGCCGGCGAGCTGAGCCACATCGAGTTCGCCGCCGGCGCGACCGCCCTCGACGACGAGGACCGCAAGCGGCTCGACACGCTGTCGAACGCGCTCGTGCAGCGGCCCGAACTGTCGATCGAGATCGCTGGCGTCGGCGATCCTAAGGCAGACCGCGACGCGATGCAGCAGGCGCGCCTGGAGCGCTCGCTCAAGCGCGCGAAGCTCGCGCAGATGCGCCGCGCCGCGCCGAGTGCGGCGCTGCCGCCGCTCGCCGAGCTCGTGCTCGACCCCGCCGAGCGCCCGGTGCTGCTCGAGCGCGCCTGGCGCGATGCGAAGCTCGACGCGGGCAGCGCCGGCAAGGTGCCGCCGCCCGAGGCGCTCGAGCGGCTGCTGCTCGAGCATGCGGCGGTCGCCACCGAAGAGGTCAAGCAGGTCGCGCAGCAGCGCGCGCAATCCGCGCGAGATTACCTGCGCGACCAGCGCGGCATCGCCAACGAGCGCCTCTACCTGCTCGCACCCCGCATCGCCGACAACGACGGCAAGCTGTCGCCGCGCCGCGCCGACTTCACCCTCAAGTGAGCCCACCGATGGACCCGCCGCTGAACGACACCCATCGCAAGACCGTCGGCTACCTGCTGTGGATCTTCGGATTCACCGGCGCGCACCGCTTCTACTACGGCAAGCCGATCACCGGCACGATCTGGTTCTTCACGCTCGGGCTGCTCGGCATCGGCTGGCTGATCGACCTGTTCCTCATCCCCGGAATGGATCGCCGCGCCGACCGACGCTATGTGGCCGGCCGCGTCGACTACAGCATCGCCTGGCTGCTGCAGACCTTCCTCGGCGTGCTCGGCCTGCACCGCTTCTACCTGGGCAAGTGGGTCACCGGCATCGTGTGGCTGCTGACCGGCGGACTCTTCCTCATCGGGTGGCTCTACGACTTCTGGACGCTCAATGGGCAGATCGATGAGATCAACCGGGACGGGCGCGGCGGGCGCTGAGCGCAGCGCTTCGGGCAGCGTCCGTACCCCCGGTTACCCACGCGCTCAGCGCCCCTCGAAGCTCGGCGGACGCTTCTCGACAAACGCCTGCGCCGCGCGCTTGTGGTCGCTCGTCTCGAAGGTGCGGATCATGTGGATCGCCTCCGAGTCGAGCGTCTCGGCGAGCGAGCCGCGCTGCGCGACGTTGAGGTTGCGCTTCATGTAGCCCACCGCCACGGTGGGCAGCGCCGCCAGCTCCTTCGCGTAGGCGGCCGCGGCCGCGGCGAGTTGTTCGTACGGTGCCGTGCGGTCGATCATGCCGATGCGAAGCGCCTCTTCGGCCAGCACCACGCGACCGGTGAAGTACAGCTCGCGCGCCTTCGAGGCACCCACCAAGTGGTTCAGGAAATAGCTGCCGCCGAAGTCACCCGAGACGCCGATCTTCGAGAACGCGGTGGTGAACTTCGCATCGTCGGCCGCGATCCGCAGGTCGCAGGCGAGCGCGAGCGACAGGCCCGCGCCGGCCGCCGGACCCGGGATCACCGCCAGCGTGGGCTTGGGCATCTCGTGCAGCCAGCGGACCGCCTCCATGCGGGCGCGCAGGTCGGTCACCTTCGCGTCGAAGCTCGGCTCGTCGGCCGGTGTGCCGCCCGCACGCTGCGCGAAGCCCTTGACGTCGCCGCCCGAGCAGAAGGCGCGGCCCGCGCCGGTCAGCACCACCGCGCGGATCGCCGGGTCGAGCGCGAGCCGCTGCAGCGCCTCGGCGAGCCCGATCATCATCGGCCGCGACAGCGCGTTGCGGGAGTCTGGGCGGTTCAGCGTCAGCGTGGCGATGCCCGCGTCGACGGTCTCGATCAGGTCCTGGGTCATGGGTGTCTCCTCAGTCTTGTACGGATCCGGGTGCCGCCGAACATAGCCGATCCTTGCGGCGTACGCTCGCGGGACGCTCACGGTCAGCCGGGTGGTTCAGGGGTCGCCGGGCGTACGCCCCCTTGAAATCCTGCCAAGCGCCTATACTTCACCTCTGAACACCGGGGCCGACCTGGTTTCGACGTGGGTAGTGAAGCGTCTCTGTGCATGCCGAGGACTCTAGTGCCCTCGTAAATCCTTCTAGAAAACTTCAAACGCCAACGACGAGCGTTTCGCTCTCGCCGCTTAAGGCGTGAGCCGCTGCACCGGGTTGCCGATGGCCCGGGTCCCGCAAGGGACTGCAGCGTCATTCACATCGGATCGCGACCGGGCGGGTCACTTGCCTGGAAGCTAAAAAATAGGTGGCTGGTCTTCTTCTGAGCCTGCCCGGCGGCGCGGTTGGAGACGAGATCCAAATGACGTGGCTAAGCATGTAGAGCGGTTATGTAGATCACTTGCGGACGCGGGTTCGATTCCCGCCGGCTCCACCACTATTGAAGCCCCAACTGTTCTCAGTTGGGGCTTTTTTTCGTCTGATGGCTACAGTTCCCGCGTGTTTGCGCGGGTTCTTGCGGAAACCTGCGGACTTCGCCGGTTCGCCATCTGGCCCGTTCTCGGCCACCTTTCGCCCTCTCCATGCCATTCTTCTCTCCGGCCTCGCTCTCCGCGAAAGGCCCGAAGTCTGCAGGGGGCCTGTCCGTCGCCATTTGAAATCAACGGGTTACGCGCGGACGGTTCAAGCGGTTGTATTGCGGCATTGCCTACCCGGAGGGGACAAGGTCGTCGGAGGGAGCGATCAGATCTCGCCCGACGCCTCTGCGCGCCTACCTTAGCCGGGCGCGCTGGTCATCCCACAGCGGGGGGTCAACCGCCAGGTTCCTCGTAGGCTTCGATGTCGACCTGGCGGTAGAGGACGCGGCCGCAGAGCTTCAGAAACTTGGGACCGATGCCCTCGCTGCGCCAGCGTTCAAGGGTTGCCTCGCTGATGGCCCAGCGGGCGGCGAGCTGCTGTTGATTGAAGTGCACGATTTCCATCTTGGTCTCCTTCCGAATGAGTTGGCAGGAGTCCATGAAGGCGCTGTTCCGCCGTCAAGCCAAGGCAATTCCTGAAGGTCGACCTACCCTGGTGAGTGGTTCAGCTCGTAGCTGGTGCTGCGGCCACCCGCGTCCGATTTGCGCAGGACGCCACGGGCCAACAGATCCGTGATGTCGCGCAGCGCGGTGTCCGGCGAACACTTGGCGATCGCCGCCCATTTGCTGCTGGTGAGCTTGCCCTCGAAGCCGTTGAGCAGCCGGTTGATCAGCTTCACCTGCCGCTCGTTCAGCGGTGCAGAACCGGGTGCAGCCCAGCGTTGCCAGAACCGCGTCTTAGCCAGCACGGCGTCGAGCGTGTGCTGGGCCTGCTCGACGGCGCGGTGCAGGGTTTCGAGAAACCAGGCGAGCCACTCGGTGACATCTAGTGATTGCTTCTGCGTGCGTTCCAGGATGTCGTAGTAGGCCTCGCGCTCGCGCTGGATCTGCGCCGACAGGCTGTAGAAGCGCTGGGGGCTGCCATCAGCGCGGGCCAGGAACAGGTCGCCGACAGCGCGTGCGATGCGGCCGTTGCCGTCGTCGAACGGGTGCAGGGTGACTAACCACAAGTGCGCAAGCCCAGCCTTGATCAGCGGCGGCTCGTTCGACGCGCTGTTGGCCCAGTTGATAAAGCGGTCGGTTTCGGATTGAAGTCGATCGGCCGGCGGTGCTTCGAAATGCACGCGTTGGCGCCCCAGCGGTCCGGAGACCACCTGCATCGGACCCGTGGCATCGTCGCGCCAGCCGCCCACGTTGATCCGGACCAAGCCTGAATAGCCGGTGGGGAACAAGGCGGCGTGCCATCCGAACAAGCGATCCCGGGTGACCGGAGCCTTGCTGTTGGCGGTGGCGTCGAGCACCATCTCGACCACGCCTTCGACGTGTCGGTCCACCGGGGCCAGGGCGCCAATGTCCACGCCGAGGCGGCGGGCGATGGAGGAGCGCACGGATTCGACATTGAGATGCTCGCCCTCGATCTCGCTGGTCTTGATGACGTCCTCGGTCAGCGCCGACAGGCTGGCCTGGTCGCGCAGAGCCATTCCGACATCGGCCAGTCGTCCCATCAACAGACCCTGGGCACGGCTGACTTCGGCCAACGACTGGGCCAAGGCAGCCAGGTCGTAGTGCCAACTTGGCCAGTCGCTGGCCTGCCAGATGTAAGTGTAATCGCCGCCGTTCATGCGGAGATTATGAGTCGTATTCTCCGCATGCGCAAGTTATTCGCCGCACGGTGTGCGGCGATAGAGCGGCCTTTTCGCCGCACCGCTACCTGTGCGGACGCGGGTTCGATTCCGCGAGTGGGAATTGAACTGACCGTATCCTCGGTAGAGTTGAGTTGCCGACATTGGCAGCCAGTCCGTAAACGATCCAGCAACCGCATTCTTGTGACGAGCTGACCGACGCCTGAGACTTGCGGGACCGGATGAATTGCGGAGGCAGCGTCGGTGGGAGCGAGAGCGGAGTTCTGGAGGAAGCACGTTGTGGAGCTGAGGCTGTGTGGCGAGACGAGCAAGGCGTACGCGCAGTGAACCGCCCCGGCTTTCCCCGAGGCCCCTTGGTTTGAGTCACGCCGACATGACGGACTCAGGGGACTGCGAATAGTAGTTGGCCTCGGCCTCGGCCGGCGGGATGTTCCCGATCGGCTCCAGCAAT
>JBIPLJ010000136.1:0-4016 GCA_044368415.1 Burkholderiaceae bacterium | reverse complement strand
GGCAAAGATACTTGTTAAAAGGGACAATAATGGAATAATTTTCGACGATGGTTATACAGTGTTGTCGAATGATATAATTTTTCCGCGTCCGATGGATTTGAAGCAGACGCGAGTCAGACTTCTGGATATGTATGGTGTACCGATAGATTTACATTGTATGAATTTTTCGATTTCACTGGAGATAACGGAGGTCATGAACATCCAGATGTACGACAATTACCGCACATATTTATGGTCAAAGCCAGAGCCACGTGCTATAAGGAATGTTTCAGGTTCTGCGGCAGGAATCGCGCCGCCAGCTCTAAATTACAACTAATTTTTCCGCTACATGTGGCAAGTACAGTGTCAGCACTCTAAAAGTAGTTATGCGAAGTAGACCGAGATTAGGCCAGCAAATTTGAGGCCCCCAAAAAGAAAAATTGAAACGCGCACCCAGCTTTATTTTAAGTTGTCGCGCTTTCCAAGTTATACTCGCAACAGCACTCGCGAGTATTCAAACGCAATTCCAAGACACGCAATTCCAAGATGGCATCTGATTCCGAGAACACTACTTATTCCATGGAGGACATTATGTCCGCAGTCAAGACTTTCGAGTCGGCCGAGCTTTTCAAGCTCATCAAGGTCCTTGCGACCGAGGCCGAGAAGAAGTCGAAGGTCGCGGCGAAGCCAGTTGCGACTAAGAAGCCTGGCAGCATGCCTAAGGGCGCAGTCCCTCCTCAGCTCCGCAAGCCTCGCGCTTGGGTTGACTTCACTTTGAAGCATGCCCTCGCCAACGGTTGGGAGGCTTTCACCATTCACCAGACCCACAAGGATAAGGAGACTGGTGAGAAGACTGAGGAGGAGATTGAGATGCCCGCATCCGTCCTTCATGATGGCGCTTATATCTACGCAGACTCCATCACTGAGAAGACTCCTGGTGGCCGTCAGCTCATCCACAAGGAGGCCATGTCTCTCTCTAAGCAGCGCAAGGAGGGCGGCCACGCGACGTATGCTGAGTTTGAGGCTCAGTACGTTGACGAGACCTCTGAGGATGAGAAGTCGGTTACTAGCACCACTTCTTCTAAGAAGCAGGTAGTCAAGAAGACGGCTGCTGAGAAGGAGGCTGAGGCTGCTGCTAAGAAGGCCGCAAAGGAGGCTGAGAAGGCTGCCGCTAAGGAGGCTAAGGAGGCTGAGAAGGCTGCCGCTAAGGAGGCTAAGGAGGCTGAGAAGGCCGCAGCCAAGGCAGCTAAGGAGGCCGAGAAGGAGGCTAAGAAGGCTGAGAAGGAGGCGGCTAAGAAGCCCGCAGTGAAGGCTCCTGTGCCTGCGGCAGCAGTCAAGAAGGCTGCTGAGAAGCCTGCTGCCGTCGCTCCTGCCGCTGTCGCAGCACCAAAGAAGAAGGCAGTCGCCAAGGCGGATGAGATTCCCAATGATGGCATGGTTCATGCCTGTACCATCAAGGGTAAGAAGTATCTCCGCAACTTCGATGGTGAGACCTGGACGGTTGGTGCCGATGGTGGTGTAGGTGACTGGGCAGGCCTCTATAACGCAGCCAGTGGTACTCTTGACGCTTCTGCTCCTGAGCCTGTCTTCGACGACGAGGAGTAAGTAGCTTCTCAAAAAATAAAGATTAATTCTGTAGTATGTCCTTAATTAACTGTACAAAGCAAACTAGAAAAGAGTAAAAGATAGAAAACAAAAGAAAAAAGAGTGAAAAACTCCAAAAATAGAAATAAATATTTTTGTTATTTTCCAGATAAATTATTTTCCAAAAAAAATTTTGGCATGGAGCCCTCGAGGTCTGGCCGAGAATCCGAAATCGAAATTTTCTAAGAATTATTTTTCACAAATTCATCCAATAAAATTTTAGCGTCCTCAAACCCCTTCTTAATTCTCTGAGTATATCCATCTGTACTACCAATAGTTGATTTATATTCTAAGTTTTGGTCACATAAGAAGGGATATGGTAACCAAATTTTTCCGCGATGTTGTGAGGAGAGATAGGTGTCGATGGATTTTTTCCATTTTTCAGGGTTGAATCCAAAGTCAACAATTGTAGCGGCGGACTTGTTAGTATGGATATTGAACTGTGAGCATACGCCCCAATCAGACTCAATAATGAAAGGGTCGCGGCAGACAATTCTTTTGGGTTTAAGATAGATTCCACCAGCTAGAAAGACATCCCATTCTCCCATGTGTTCTTTGAGGTACTTGTAATATTTTTCAAAGCGCTCTTTAAAGACCTCTTTCGTATCAAGTAATCTACAATCATCTTCTAGAACAATATAGAGTCCAGATTGTTCTTGTTCAGAGAGATATGATAGGACTTTGGTGTGAGACAGGATACAACCTTTCCATCCGTCACGGTGCCGAGTGGCATTCCAGCGTATAAGTTTGAAGTTGTCAGGAAGAGCTCCGTCGAAATCAGAAATCATTTTGTTTCGTCGTTCCGTACATGAATCGAGATTAATAAAATAAATATTTTGTACAGTTGAATTCATAATCTAATAAGAGGGATTAGATTATCAATTCATTTTTAAAACTAGTTAAATAAGAGCATTTTAAGAAAATAATGGAAACTAGAAAATGAAATAAATAATTTTGTGTATTTTGGGAATGAAAATTTTAATCTGGAAAATTTTGGATGGAGGACTTTCGATCCTGGCCGAGATTTGGAAATCGAAATTTTGTAAGATGAAAATTTTCATGAAAATGGTCGGACAATTATTTTCCTAGTCGGACTCCTCTTCCCTCCATCTATAGAGCATCTGTTGAGTAATAGAATGTCCCATTTTCTTACTAATCTCAAGTAGCTCTTCAGATGATGTTTTGGGGTCTAGATTGGAAATAAATATGTGTCTGAAGAGTGTCAGAGTAAATTCTTTTTTGAAGAGTTGTGATAATTTTATAGACGCCCATTTCGAGAAAGCGGTTCGTGTAAAGCTATCACCATTTTTATTTTGAAACAAAAATGTTCTAGGATTCTGAGTTAGTGACAGTTGAAGTTGTCTATGAAGTTCTGAAGGGAGTTCATATTCAATGGATTTATAAAGTCCAGCAGTTTTAAAGTCAGTTATTTTCATGTAGGATTTTTGAGTATTGTGAAAGATATAGTTTGGATGTGTTGGTGTTTTATCAAAATCAAGAACCTGTGTAGCATAAAAATCAGAACGTATGGGAGGAATATATGTATAGAAACTTAGGAGTAATTTATCGATGGAACCATCAGGAAGTTCCTCACGAACTTTTACAAGGTCTTCAAACTTAAGTGTTGAGCCAGCCTTGGAGGCCTGTGTAGGTGATGGCTTTTGTTCGAAGCGATAGCCATTGGCCCGCTCCCATGACAGCTGTCGTAGTTCTTTCCAGCGATTTGTAGCATTGTTAAAATTTTCATTGTCAATATTATAGAAAAGCTGAGAATTATGTTGAGCAGCTGAAAGTATTGCTTTAATGTACGAGTTAAGAGTTTGTGCGGTGTCAATATTGTTTTTAGTTAAAAATTGTCGAAGTTGTACTGTAGAGAAGTAAGGATGAAGGTATATGTATGAAAGATTATTTTTATGTTCTGGCATTGAATTGAGCCATTTATTGATTTTGCTATTATAAGCGGAAGCTGTGCTATTTTGAAGTCCTGTATTAGGGAAGAAGTTCATATTACTTATAAATCATAAAAATTGTTTAAATGGGAACATAAACAATTTTTACGTATAAACTTTAGAATGACATCTATTTTGATTTTGAAGCCGATTATTGATGTTCTGTATGAGGAAATGAAGGAATATAAGGAGAAAACGGATAAGAGAATTCGAGAACTTGAGAATGAGCTAAAGGCTTTGCGAAATCAGAAGCGGCATGAAGTAGTTCAGAAGAATATCGTAGTGGTTGAGGATAGCGATGACGATGATGACTTTGCGGAGGAAGCGCTGGCTCCTCCTGCGTCGTCGCCCGCGACCGTACTTGAACAAGTAGAAAAACAAGAACAAAAAGAAGAAAAGCCTACTACGACCAAAGAAGATGTCAAAGTTGTAGAAATGATTGCT
>JBIPLJ010000088.1:0-12967 GCA_044368415.1 Burkholderiaceae bacterium | reverse complement strand
CATCGCCAACCTCGCCAGATCTGCAGGAAAACCAGCCTACATTTTCTCATTCCTGCAGATCCAGCGCACGCCTATCGCTTCGAAACCCGCATCAATGCTCGGTCTTCGGGTTGTTCAGGGCGGACTAGCGAATATCGTCCCAGATCATCGCCGGATCCATCTGATTATTTTTGAACATACCGTACCAAATAATTCCATATTCCGATGATGCGTGCGCAAATTAAAATCATGCCAACAACACTTTGCGCACGCTTGGGACAACCCCATGAAAGCTGTCGGAAAAATCCGTGCCTTGCCGGTCCATGATCCTGAAGCGGGTCGAGGCCATTTCCGTCAATCCTGCCGACTATCGTGTGCGCCAACGCAAGGAGGGCGATGGTCTCTTCGCCGTGCTCGGTTGGGACGTTGCTGGTGAGGTCGTCGGCTTCGGGGCCGCCATCAGTGGGTTTTCGACCGGTGATCCGGTTTTTTATGCTGGCGACCTCACACGCCCGGGCGGAAACAGCGAGTTTCACTCGGTCGATGCACGGATTGTCGGCCATCGGCCGAAATCGCTTTCCGCGTCGTCTGCCGCGGCCTTCCCTCTGACGGCGATGACGGCCTGGGAAGCTTTGTTCGAACGGTTGGGCCTGTCGATAAATGGGGACACGACCGATCGCACGCTCCTGATCGTCGGTGGTGCCGGTGGCGTGGGATCGATCGCCATCCAACTCGCGCGCCTCGTCCCCGGTTTGACAGTGATTGCCACCGCCTCGCGCCCGCAGTCCCGCGCCTGGTGCGAACGGCTCGGCGCGCATGGCGTTATCGACCATTTCGCTGAGGTGGGCGCACAGATTGCAGCGCTTGGGTTCCGCGCGCCCGATCTGATCCTGTTGTTGAACGATCCTGACCGGCATTATCCCGCGCTCGCGCAGATGCTGGCCCCACAAGGGACAATCTGCTCCGTCGTTCCCTTCGATCGGCCTCCCGACATGAATCTCCTGATGCGCAAGAGCGCCGGCTTTGTCTGGGAGTTCATGTTCACCCGGTCAATGTTCCGGACGCCGGACATTGAAGCCTAGGGCAGAGTTCTTAACCGCATCGCGTCGCTGGTCGACGACGGCCGGCTCGTCTCGACCGAGGCCGAGAACCTCGGTCCGATCAACGCCGCCAATCTCCGCGCCGCCCATGCCCGCCTCGAAGAGGGGCACGCTATCGGCAAGCTCGTGCTTGCCGGATTTTGATTCACGCCTTCAACATCAACACGAATGGAACTGATATGACCGCGACTTCCACTGTTCAGACTTTCCTGAATCACATCTTCGCCGGGGCGATGGATCAGGCTCTCATCCTGATAGACACTGACGCGCGCTTCATCTCCACCAATCCGGCATCCAATCCAACCAATCCTCTGCACGGCACCTTTGTCGGCGTCGAGGGCGCACAGCAGTTCTTTCACGTCTTCGCCGATTTGCTGGAGCCGGGTGATTTTCGGGTGACGGCCTCCTTCGGTGACGCGGAACATGCGGCGTTCTATGGAACGCTCCGTCACAAGGTCCGTAAGACCGGCAAGGATTTCGGAAGCGACTGGGCGTTGATCTGCCGCGTGAAAGACGACCGCATCACGCTTTATCATTTCTATGAGGACACTGAGGCGCTGCTCCTCGCCATGCATTGACTTGGTGAACGCCCTCGAAATGAAACGTTGATGGGGCCGAGTATGCGTCCGGTCGACCGTGTGTCGGGCGTCTCTCTCGAGCGTCGGCTTTGCGGCGTCCGACTGACCGAAGCGGGGCAGCGCTTCGTCGCTGAAGTGGCGGCGGGATCAGCCTTATCGGTCTTGCCGTGTAAACGGCTGGCAACTGCTCGCCCTTGCCGAAGCGATGCACCGTTCGGCCCATCCGCCTCGAAGCCGGACATCCTGACTGCCGCTGTTCCTGATCGGGGTGATGGCCATGATCATGAACGGGCCGGCTCGGGACAACTGCCACGGCACGGCTTTGGCGCTTGACTGCTGGTCTGCAACCCGCGCCGCCTACTGCAGCGTCAAGCCTTGGGCTCCGATCTGAACCCGGACGGCATCCGTCTTCAGGAATCGTTCGAGATAGCCCTGGCCCACCTGCTTCAGGCGCTGCGCTACAGCTGGGTCGGGCTGCTGCTTCAGGGCCATTTGCGTGGCCGCCAGAAACATGCCGATGATGGCCATCTGCTCGTACATCTCTTGACGGTCGCGGTCGCTGGCTTGTGCAAAACCCGGGTTGGAAGCCAAGGTCTGGCGCATCTGCGCCACCAGGGGCTTGAAGTGCGCGTCAGGGAAGTCGGCGTTGTTGAACGCCATGTAGCTGCCCGCGAAAAAGGCCGCCACGGCGCCAGCCAGGTCGTGGCGCGGCACACCGAAATGCTGTTCGACCTTGGCGTAGCCCTGCAGCATGGCATTGAACGCCTTCTCGGCGTCGGCACGCCCAGCCGCCGGATAGCTACCCGCCAAGACCCTGGCCTGCCCTGTGCCTTCGCGGCTGGCCGTGAACCGTGTGGACGCGTCTTCGGCAGGCTTGCCGCTGAGCCTTTCCCGGTTTTGTTCCAGGTTGGCCCACTGGATGCTGTTCATCGTGGTGGTGAAGTCCAGCCGGCCCAGGTTGCCGGGGTCCATGGCGACACCGTAGGCTTGTGCCAAGCTGATGGTCGTCGACATCAAACCAAGGCCAAGAGCTAAACGAAACTTCATGTCCAAGACTCCAACCCAGCTCGTCAAGGTGTCCAGCCGTTAAGTTCGCAACCCAGCGTGACGGTGGTGCTGCCGCTGCTGTTCACGACGCGGAAATCGGTGGCCCGAGTGTCTGCAATGGCTAAGCCGCGGCTGGCAGAACTAGCGTACTGGATCTCGCAGCTGGCAGTCGGGCAACTGAATCCTGTGCAGATTTGTTCTGCGAAGTTTCTGTAGGCGATGAACCGGCCGTCGTGGGACCAGACCGGGTTGTCGGATTGGTTCGTGACCGTTAGCCTGTTCAAGGAATTGCCGTTGACGTCACTGACCCACAAGTCCTTGAGAATCTCCTGCTCCTGCTCGGTGCGCCACAGCATCAGCAACTCGCTGTCGTCGGGGCTGATCCACAAGCCCCTGGGGGACCGACCCGCCACGCTAACGCGACCGACCGTGCTGCGTGGCGCACCCGGATTTGCCCTGAGCAGCGTGCCGTCTGGCTGCAGCAGCAAATAGCTGCCATTACTGAACCAGTTGGCCGCTGCATTCGCGCCACCAAGGGTTTCGACCACTGTGCGCCGCGCGAGATCGACGATGACTTCCTCGGGGTCGTTGGTGGTTGCCGAAGTCGACCAGGTAATGAGCAGGAGTTGGGCTGCCGTCGGTGAAGGGCGCAGGTTTCTGGCGAAGCCGTCCAGCACGACCGAGTACACGACGGCCCCGGTCAGACTGTTCTTGACCTCGATGGTGGTGTTGAGCTGGCCGGGACGGAAGTCGTAGTCCCAGGTCGCATACCGGCTGCCGTCGCGGACGGGTACGGCGGTGGGCTTGTCATCTACCACGCGTACGGCGGCCGTGCTGAAGCCCGACAACTTGCTGCTGGAGGCACCGTCTGTGGCCAGGCTGTTGTGCCATAGCGTGCCGGACGGGCTTGCAGTGTCGCCACCGCCACCGCCACCGCCACCGCCACCGCCACCGCCACCGCCACCGCCACCGCCACCGCCACCGCCACCGCCACCGCCACCGCCACCGCCTCCGCCTCCGCCTCCGCTTCCGCTTCCGCCTCCGCCTCCGCTTCCGCTTCCGCTTCCGCTTCCGCTTCCGCTTCCGCTTCCGCTTCCGCTTCCGCTTCCGCCACCTCCGGAATCACCGTTGCCGCCGCCCCCACCGCAGGCTGTTAGCAGGCCTGCCAGTGCAAAACTCAGGGCCGCGCGTCTTGCAGCCGCAGGCCCCGTCGAGCGGGGGCTGAAGAGTGAAAGGAGCCAAGATCGAACGTGCAGTCCTATCCAGGCCGAGCTCACTTCCGAACATGTATCCATGGTGATCGCATACAGGGCGAGCAAGGTCTTCAGGGACTGTATCAGCTCTCATGAGCGGCTCACGACATGGCGTTGCCGATGCTGTCGATCACGTTCTTCATGGAGTTGGTCAGCAGCTGCGGATAGGAAGTTTCAAACCCGCCTCACAAGGCCCGGCAGGGGCAGCAAGTGCCATGGCGGGGCAGGGGCTGCGCCGAGCCTGGTTTACGAGCTTCCTGGGTCGCGAGACCAAACGCTCAGGTGTGAAGCCAGAACGCCGCAGGGAGGCGAACATCGAGCCCTTGCGGCCAAGTCGAAGTAATCGCGTAGCGATCACACCCTGCCGCAATGCCGCGGACGTGATCAGTGGTCCCCGGTAGCCAAAGTCCGGCGATGCGGCAGCAGTTCTTCGATCCGGCTGTTCGGATGCGTCGGCAACCGCTCGAGCACATCGCGCAGCTATTGGTAAGGATCGAGGCGATCGGCCTGATACGATTCTCGATCCAGTGGTTGTCGATGGGCAGCGCTCCGTCGTCGAGGCAGCGCGTGAGTGCTACCCAGCGTCCCAGGCTGTAGTCGATTGCCTTTGCCATGGCCGTGCCGTCGGTCGCCCGCCGTCGGTGCAGAGTCAGCCACTCAAGCATCGTGTCGGAGATCGGCGTCGATCTCAGCGGCCGCAGTCGGTGGCTTTGGTCGGCGTCGAGTTCGCCCGCGCTGCGCTCCATGTCGTATAGCGCTCCGAACAGATGGAACGCTTCCTTGGCGAGCGTGCTCTGGTGATTCCCCGACAGATGGTGGAGCTCTCGCCGTGCATGCGCCATGCAGCCGGCCTCGGTCACCGTGCCCTTGAACAGCGCCTTGTAGCCGGCGACGTCGTCGCAGGCCAACGTGCGTGTCCAGCCGTTCAGGACTCGGCGTACATGCTCGCCCACGCGGCCTTCAGTGAAGTCGTACAGCACCGCCTTGATCGGATCAAACTCGGTCGTGCCGTGGCTCCAGAAGTACGCTTGGTGGGTCTTGCCTTTGCCGGGTGCGAGCATCGCGACCGGTGTCTCGTCGGCGTGCAGCACCGGGCGGCTCATCAGCACCTGGCGCAGCGCGTCGGCCAGCGGCTGCAACTTCACCCCGCAGGTGCCCACCCGGGCGGCGAGCGTCGAGTGTGGAGCGTGGAAGCGCCAATCCAGCGCGGGCAAGGATGTCTTCATCGCGGTACAGCTGCTGATGGTCCAGGAACTTCGTCACCAGCACCTGCGCGAGCAGCCCCGTGGTCGGGCTCCCCGTGTCGATCACGTGCGCCCGCACCGGCGCCTCGGTCAGGGTCTGGCATTTCGCACAGGCCCATTTGCCACGGACGTGACATTCCACCGTAAAGACGCCAGGCGCGTAATCGAGTTTCTCGCACATGTCCTCGCCGATGCGCTTCAACTCGCTTCCACAGCAGCACGGTGCGCCCGAAAAGGATCGAGGGTATTGGCCACAGCAGCGCGAGCGCGACCACCGCGCAGGCGTCGATCCGCGACCAGTCGGTCGGGGTGCCCAGGTCGGCGATCACGCCGCGCGCGCACCAGACGAGCAGGCCCGCGAACAGTACCGCCGCGCGAGCACGGGTCACCGGCCGGTATCTCGGGCCGGTTACCCGTGTCCGGAAAGTCCTGGCGAGGGCGTCGAGGCGCGGGTTCGACGCGGCACGCCTCGTGCGCCGACGGGCCGTGACCCGGGACAGGCCCCGCGCGGCGAGTCGACGTCGAAGCACCCGCGGGCGGTCTTCATCGTGCCTCGCGAGTCAGCATGCGCCGGCCTCTCGTCGCTGCACGATGCGGGCCCAGACGGCGAGTCGGTCGCTGTCCGCCATCGCGCCCCAGTCGGCGATCTCGTCGAGCGTGCGCGGGCAGCCGGTGCACAGGCCGCTGGCGGCATCGATGCGGCAGGTCGACACACAGGGCGAGCGGACCGGGCGCGCGGTGTCCCCCGGGGGCGGGGCAAACGGGGCGCGGGAGGGGGGGGGCATCCCGACCCAATGTAAAAGAGGAACGGCGACCACCCGGCACCGTCCCGCTCCGCTCGGACCGCATTCCGTGACCGTGGGGCGGTCCGTCGAACCGCCTTGGCTGCACTCGTGGCAGGATCTTCGGCATGCTGCCCGAGATCTCGCACCCGGACCGAATCGACCTGTCGACCCTCGCCGCGACGGCCCGGCGCCGCGCCATGCTCGCCAGCACACTGCTCGTGCTGACGGGCTGCACCGCCCGGGGTATGGCCCCGTCGCGAACGGCGTCGCCGCCGCCCGCGCCGCCGCCGCCGCCGCCCCCGGAGCCCGTGTCGCCGCCCAATCCGGAGACCACGGTGCTGCGCGAACTCGCACCGAGCGGCCGCCTGCGTGCTGCGATTGCCGTCGGCCCGAGCAGCAGTACCTTTCGCGGCACCCTCGACGCAGCCGGCGGGCAGCCGCGCGGCGTGGCCACGGACTTAGCCAGCGCTTTAGGCGCACGCTTGCGCCTGCCGGTCGTTCTCATACCCTTCGGCAGCTTTGCCGACCTGCTCGAGGCGGGCGCCCGCGGGGCCTGGGACGTCACCTTCCTGCCCTACGACGATGCTGGCACCCGCCTCATCGACTACGGCCCGTCCTACTTCGACCAGTCGTACACCTACCTGGTGCGCGCCCGGGTGCCGATCGCCCGCGTCACCGACCTCGACCGCAAGGGCATCCGACTCGCCGTGACCGAGGGCTCGGTGGCCGCGCGCAACCGCGAGGCCGCGATCAAGGCCGCGACGATCGTGCGCTTTCGCACCCTCAACCAGATCCGCGAGCAGCTGCGTACCGGCACGGTCGATGCGGCGGGCGCGGGCCGCGAGACGCTGGTCGGGCTGGCCGCGCAGGTGCCGGGCTCGAAGGTGCTCGACGACGCGTTTTTCGTCGAACGGGTCGCCATCGGCGTGCCGAAGGGGCGGGCGACCGCGCTCCGTGTCGCGGCGGCGTTCATGGAGGACGCCAAGCGCGACGGCACGGTGCGTCGCGCGTTCGACGCGGCGGGGTTCAAGGACGCGGTCGTGGCGGCCCCGTCGACGCGCTGAGCGCAGGTCCGTCGGGCGAGCCGCCTCGCCCGGCCGCGAGCGCATTGCCGGCCAGCGCCGAGCTCTTGCGGTCGAGCAGCCCGGCGACCCAATGACCGACGTCGACGACCTTAGCGAGTTTGACGCCAGTCTCAGTGCCCGGCCCCTCGTCTCGTAGGTGCCGTTACACGCATTTATTTTACCTTGACATCAATAGGTTACGAGTGGCTTCGGAACCTCTGGCCTGAGCATCATCACCACCGCGCACTTGTTGTGAATCAAGCACTTGCCGCGAGCTGCTGTCGCAGCCTTGAGGTTATGCTGACTTGCCTTTAAGAGAGGGGGGGTTAGGTTTTCTCGTCATGTGACTAGCGGCGCATTCCACACATTGGAATTTTTTTTCAACTGGCATGACCGACTCGCCAAGGGTGCGCTCTTTGTTGAAATATTCGCCAAGCAACTCGTTGACCGAGGCGCTGGGTGAGTTGGAAAAGCCGACTACTAAAACTTAACTGTCCTCGGGTGGATAAACAACCAGCCAATGTGAGAACCCACGTTTGACTGCGAGATCAGTGCAAGCGCAAGTAAGCCAACGAGCGCCTGGAGCGGTGCGCTTTTGAAACCCGGGAACGGAGAGAAACGATTTATTGGTTCGCGCTTGGTTTCAGTGACCACAAGATCGAACGGCGTACCCTGTGCCTTTGAATCTACGGTGTACAGCGCGGACTGGCCAGATACCGGCTGGGTAAAAAGTAATGCGCATGAGACGATAAATCGGGCGGAGAAGGTGCGCATAGTTGGGACGTAAAGTTGGAATCGAGTTGTTGCCAATGGCGAAGCGCGATGGCTGGCCCAGCCAAAATGCATAGCGGGCCTGAGCGTACAGCGCGCTCGCTGTTGGAGGTCAGCTCGAATGATGAAGGCTTAGGCCGCTTAGGGTGGCTGTTGCGGATAGGAATTTCGAGCAGCCGGCGTCTGCGGCACCACCTGTGCCCGCGGCGTCGCGTTGGGCGCCAGCACCCCGTGGTACCGGATCAGGTGCAGCCGCGGCCGTGGCACCAGCGCCGCCCGTACGGCCAGCATCCGCCGCAGCGGAATCGGCAGCGACAGCACCCACTGCCGCACCGGCACATGCGGGATGACGTGATCCACAAGGTGCGCCGCCGTCTGCGACATGCGCCGCGCACCGCACGACGGGCAGAACCCGCGTCGCTTGGCGAGCTGAATGCCAGCAGCCTGTCGTGGCCGCGCTCGCCACAGCGCAGGTGCAGGAAGCCATGCGCCATGCATCCCGCACTCGGGGAACGCGTCGAACTCGTCCTTGATGAACCGCGGCAGCTGCGAACCAGTGGCGGCCTCGGTGTGCGCGATGAACTCGGTCGTATGCCGCTGCACCAGGCGGTACAGCGTGGTCTGCTCGGGTCGGTGCCGCACGCAGTGCAGCGGCACGCCGTCGGGCGCGCGCGCTGCGGTGTGATCGCCCGATGGGCCGTGATGGCGCGCGCCGGACACGCGATACCTGCGAAGTCGAAACCCCGAACGGTCTCAGCGCCGGCGCCGCACCGCCATCGACCAAAGGTCCGAGCCCCTTCGGACTGCGACGAAAGACGTGGTCTCAGAGGGTCTGAGAACCGCGGCCGTCGTATGGCGAGCTCGGTCCGACGGCCTACGCGATCACCAGTGCCGACTGTTGGTGACGCCGGCCGCGCTGCACCGCACTGCGATCGACTGGGACACGGTCGCCCATGGCGTGCCGAACGCCGGCCACTGCCCGATGCTCGGCGACGCCGCCGGCATCGCCCGCGCGCCACGTCGAGCGCGGGCTGTTTGACCGCTGAGCGGCGCGCGCGGCGCCTCCCGGGGCGACGTCACGGAGCCCGCTGCTATGCTGCACCGATGGACCAGACCGTCACCCCGGACGACATTGCGCAGGCTGCGGCGCGGCTGGTCGGGCGCGTCGTGCGCACTCCGTGCCTGCCCAGCGAGACGCTGTCGGCGATCGCTGGCTGCGAGGTCTGGCTCAAGTTCGAGAACCTGCAGTTCACCGCGTCCTTCAAGGAGCGCGGTGCGCTCAACCGCCTGGCGCAGCTCACCGAGGCCGAGCGCGCCCGAGGCGTGCTCGCAGTGTCCGCCGGCAACCATGCGCAGGGGGTTGCGCTGCATGCGCGCCGGCTCGGTATCCCGGCCACCATCGTGATGCCGCGGCACACGCCGTCGGTCAAGGTCGAGGCCACACGCGCGCATGGTCCACGCATCGTGCTGGTGGGCGACACGCTCGAGGAGGCGCGCACGCACGGTCTCGCGTTGGCGCGTGGCGAAGGCCAAGTCTTTGTGCATCCGTACGACGACCCACAGGTGATCGCCGGGCAGGGCACGATCGCGCTCGAGATGCTCGACGAGGCGCCGGACCTCGACGCGCTGGTGATCGCGGTGGGCGGCGGCGGTCTGCTCGCCGGCATCGCGGTCGCCGCGCACGGCAGCCGGCCGGGCATCGAGGTGGTCGGCGTTCAGACCGAGCGTTATCCGGCGATGTACGACACCTTCCATGGGACCACGCACCCGCAGGGCACCGGCACGATCGCCGAGGGCATCGCGGTCGGACTGCCGGGCGAGATCACTTCGCGGATCGTCCGCGCCCACGCGGCCGACCTGCTGCTGGTCACCGAGGCGCAGATCGAGCATGCGATCGTCACGCTGCTCGAGATCGAGAAGACCGTCGTCGAAGGCGCGGGCGCCGCGGGCCTCGCAGCGCTGCTCGCGTATCCGGCGCGTTTCGCGGGCCGCCGCGTGGGGCTGGTGCTGTGCGGCGGCAACATCGAGCCGCTGCTGCTGGCGGCGATCGTGCGACGCGAGATGGTCCGCAGCGGGCGGCTCGCGCGGCTGCGGATCGAGGTGCGCGACCGGCCGGGCGCGCTGGCCGCGATGACCGCAGCGCTGGCCGCGGCCGGCGCCAACGTCGAGGAGATCCAGCATCAGCGGATCTTCGGCGCGCTGTCCGCCGAGCTCGCCGCGGTCGAGGTGGTGGTGCAGACGCGTGGCGAGGTGCACGTGGCCGAAGTGCTGGAGGCGCTCGCCGCGGCGGGCTTCCCCGGCACACGGTTCTGACGGCGGCGCTGCCCGCCGGCTGCGTCGCGGTCGCGTGCGGCGGCGGGTGCGGTCAGCTCTGGTCGACGCGGACGAAGACCGCCGCCGGCAGGGCCGGCTCTAACGCGACCTCGACCCGGTCAATCAGGCCCGCGTCGTCGGCGGCGAACGACAGGATCCGGTGGTCCGGGACGGTCCGGTCTGCGTACCCGGGCTGCCGGAACGCGTCGGCGCCCGCCGGTCGCAGGCGCTCTGACCCGTGTGCGAACGACGAGGTAAGCGTCTCGCCGTCGACGGCCCTATGCATCGTCCCGTAGCCGGCGCGCCGATAGGCGCCCACGTAGTCGCGCAGGGGGCGTGCGGTCGGCGCCGCCGCCGCGTCGACGACGTCGCGCGCCGCGGCCTCGTCCCGCGCGGCCGCCAGCGCCGGCGCGCGCAGCGGGGCGATCCGCCCGAACCGCTCTATCAGCTCCAGGCCGAGTACCGCGTCGTGGACCGCGTAGGCGAGGACGGCCGGCACCGGCGACGCCTCCCGGTTGCTCAGCACCCCGACGCCCGCCCGGCCACGGCCGCTCGGCGAGCCGCTCCGTGACGAGCCCCCCGACCAGGTAGCCGAGGTTGCTGAGCCCTTTTTGCCTGCCTGCATTCAGATGTGCCACTATTTTGTCCGTGCCTGAACGAATCCCCCTCCCGCCGTTGCTCACCGCTGAGCCCGTGTGCTGCAGTGTGTGTGGCTGCCGAAGGCTGTCCTTTCTCGGGGTAAAGGACTTAGCCTACAGCTGCAATGATCACTTCCAAGGGCAGGCGCAGTTTGCGTTCGCGAACGCGCCGGTGGGATACCACCGCTGTGACGCGTGTGGCTTCACCAGTACTTCTGCGTTGGATGCGTGGTCATATGAGGATTTCAAGACGCATATCTACAATGAGGCCTATGTTTTCGCTGACCCGATTTTTGAGGTCGTCAGGCCGCAACGTAACAGCGAGATGGTGTCTGTTTTGTGGGGGCGCTCGCTGCTAGGCATTTCGGTGCTCGACTACGGTGGCGGGGATGGCGCCTTCTCTCGGTTTATGCAGGAGCGTGGGTGTTCTTGTGTGAGCGTGGATGCTTTTCACGGAGGGGATGTTCTGGTACCGGGGACGGTCTACGATCTGGTGACCTGCTTTGAGGTGATAGAGCATGTGCCGCACTTGGAACTGGCCGCTTGGTTTGCGGGCTTGGTCGCTTGGCTGAGTCCAACGGGCACCTTGCTGTTGAGCACGGAGTTGCTTGACGCCCATCCGGGCATCGATAACTGGTACATCGCTCCACGCAATGGACACATCAGCTTGCATACAGGGGCAAGTTTGCGTGCGTTGGCTGCACCACATGGCTTGACCGTGTACAGCGTGAGCAACGAAATGCACCTGTTTCGCCGCACTTGAGCGCGAGCTTGCCTCGGTGTGGTGAGCTGATTGTCATTATTCGCGGCGCACGGCCGCCGTCGGCGCCCGCCGGTCCAAGGCGCTCGGACCAGCGGGCGAACGACCAGGCGAGCGCGTCGCCCTCGACGGCCACCTGCATCGTCCCGTAGCCGCCGTGCCGATAGGCGCCCGCGTAGTCGCCCAGCGGGCGCGCGGTCGGCGCCGCCGCCGCGTCCTCGGCGTTGCGCACCACGGCGATCGCGAGGCCGGGGATCCGGTAGAACGGCATCGTCTCGGCGGCGAGGCGCTCGAGGGTCTCTTCGAGGTCGGTCGTCATGGCCTCGGTTCTACCCCGTCCCTCGGTCGAGGTCCAGCGTGCGGCCCGGCCTTGTCCGACTCGCCGCCGCGCGGCGTTCCGCGGTCTGGTTTCGGTCGACCCGCGGGGCACGGCCGGAGGCGGCCCCCCCGCGTATCATCGACGGACTCGGGCTCCATGACCGCATCCGCCATGAACCATCCCTACGCCCTGACCTCCGCCCTCAAGCGCCCGCTGCCCGACGCCCTCGCCGAGCGCCTGCGCACCCGCTTCGGCGAGCGCTTCAGTGCCGCGCTCGCGGTGCGGGAGCACCACGGGCGTGACGAGTCGCCGTTCCCGGTCACGCCGCCCGACGCGGTGGTGTTCGCCGAGTCGACCGAGGACGTGGTCGAGGCGGTGCTCGCCTGCCGCGAGCATCGCTTTCCAATCATCCCGTTCGGTGTCGGCTCCTCGCTCGAGGGTCACCTGCTCGCGGTGCAGGGGGGCCTCACGATCGATGTCTCGCGGATGAACCGCGTGCTCGAGATCGCCGGCGAGGACCTCCTGTGCACCGTGCAGGCCGGCGTCACCCGCAAGCAGCTCAACGCCGAGATCAAGGACACCGGGCTCTTCTTCCCGGTCGACCCCGGCGCCGACGCGTCGCTCGGCGGCATGGCCGCGACGCGCGCCTCCGGCACCACGACGGTCCGCTACGGCACGATGCGCGAGAACGTCCTCGCGCTGACGGTCGTCACCGCCGAGGGCAAGGTGATCCGCACCGGCACGCGGGCCCGCAAGTCGTCGGCCGGCTACGATCTCACCCGGCTCTTCGTCGGCTCCGAGGGCACGCTCGGCATCATCACCGAGGTGACGCTGCGCCTGTACCCGGTGCCCGAGGCGATGACCGCCGCGGTCTGCCACTTTCCCACGCTCGCCGACGCGGTGGCCGCGGTGATCGAGACGATCCAGCTCGGCGTGCCGGTGGCGCGCTGCGACTTCGTCGACGACGTGATGATCCGGGCGATCAATGTGCACTCGAAGACGACGCTGCCCGAGGCGCCGACGGTGTTCTTCGAGTTCCACGGCTCGACGGCCTCGGCCCGCGAGCAGGCCGAGACGGTGCAGGAGGTGTCGCGCTCGCACGGCGGCCGCGACTTC
>JBIPLJ010000113.1:0-4053 GCA_044368415.1 Burkholderiaceae bacterium | reverse complement strand
GCGAGGTGTACGTGCTGTCGAAGGACGAGGGCGGCCGCCACACGCCGTTCTTCAACAACTACCGGCCGCAGTTCTACTTCCGCACGACCGACGTGACCGGCTCGGTGCTGCTGCCCGAGGGCACCGAGATGGTGATGCCCGGTGACAACGTGAAGATGACGGTCACGCTGATCGCCCCGATCGCGATGGAGCAGGGCCTGCGCTTCGCGATCCGCGAAGGCGGCCGCACCGTCGGCGCCGGCGTCGTTGCCAAGATCTTCGAGTAAGTGAAGGTTCCTAGGGGTATAGCTCAATTGGCAGAGCGGCGGTCTCCAAAACCGCAGGTTGGGGGTTCGATTCCCTCTGCCCCTGCCAGGTTCGAAGATGTCTAACCAGAACGTAGAAACGGTTTCCAGTGGCGCCGACCGTGCCAAGGTCGCGGCGGCGGTGTGCGCGGTTGTCGCGGGCATCGTCGGATGGTACGTGCTCGCCCAGCAACCGGTGGTCGTGCGTCTGGCTTCGATCCTGGTCGGCATCGCGGCGGGTGTCGCGATCGCCTGGTTCTCGGGTCCCGGCCAGCGCCTGTTCGCGTTCGGCAAGGACGCCTGGGCGGAAACGAAGCGTGTCGTCTGGCCCGAGAAGAAAGAGACGTGGATGGTCACCGCCTACGTCTTTGCCTTCGTGGTGGTCATGGCGATCTTCCTCTGGGTCGTCGACAAGAGCTTGGAGTGGGCGCTCTACGACCTGATCCTGGGATGGAAGCGATGAGCAAGCGATGGTACGTGGTGCATGCCTACTCGGGCATGGAGAAGAGCGTGGCCCGCGCGCTGCAGGACCGCGTCGAGCGGGGTGGCATGCAGGAGCAGTTCGGCAAGATCCTCGTCCCGACCGAGGAAGTGGTGGAGATGAAGAACGGCCAGCGGACGATCTCCGAGCGGCGCTTCTTTCCCGGCTACGTCCTGGTCGAGATGGAGATGAACGACGACACCTGGCACCTGGTGAAGAACACCGGGAAGGTCACCGGGTTCGTCGGCGGCTCGGGTCATAAGCCGACCCCGATCTCCGAGAAGGAGGTCGACAAGATCATGAGCCAGATGCAGGAGGGCGTGGAGAAACCCAAGCCCAAGACTCTGTTCGAGGTCGGCGAGATGGTCCGGGTCCGCGAGGGGCCCTTCACCGACTTCAACGGCAATGTCGAGGAAGTGAACTACGAGAAGAGCCGCCTGCGTGTGTCGGTGACCATCTTCGGTCGCGCGACCCCGGTCGAACTCGAGTTCGGACAGGTCGAGAAGCTTTAACGGATACCGGGCGCGCATGCGCCCTGGGGCGGCCTGGGCGGCCCCGAACGCCGCATCGGCCCAAGCCGGTTCGGCGCATGCAACGAGGAGCCGAAGTAGCGCATCGCGCGAACCGGCGTTAGCACTCAATCCAGACGGAGCATCGAGCCAGCCATGGCCAAGAAGATCATCGGTTTCATCAAGCTGCAGGTGCCTGCAGGTAAGGCCAATCCGTCGCCGCCCATCGGGCCGGCGCTCGGCCAGCGCGGCCTGAACATCATGGAGTTCTGCAAGGCGTTCAACGCGCAGACCCAGGGCATGGAGCCGGGGCTCCCGATCCCGGTGGTCATCACCGCGTTCGCGGACAAGAGCTTCACCTTCGTGATGAAGACGCCGCCGGCGACCATCCTCATCAAGAAGGCCGCGAAGATCGACAAGGGCTCGAAGACGCCGCACACCGACAAGGTGGGCAAGATTACGCGCGCCCAGGCCGAGGACATCGCCCGGCTGAAGACGCCCGACCTGACGGCCGGGGATCTCGACGCCGCGGTCCGCACGATCGCCGGCACGGCCCGCAGCATGGGCATCACGGTGGAGGGGTTCTGACATGGCACGCCTGTCCAAACGCACGAAGGCCCTCCGCGCGAAGGTCGATTCACGCAAGCTGTACCCGGTCACCGACGCGATCTCGCTGGTGAAGGAGTGCGCCGTGGCTAAGTTCGACGAGTCGATCGACGTGTCGGTCCAGCTCGGCGTCGACGCCAAGAAATCCGACCAAGTCGTCCGCGGCTCGGTCGTGCTGCCCGCCGGTACCGGCAAGTCGGTCCGCGTCGCCGTGTTCACGCAGGGCGCGAAGGCCGACGAGGCACGTGCCGCCGGCGCCGACATCGTCGGTATGGAAGACCTGGCCGAGCGGGTCAAGGCCGGCCAGCTCGACTTCGACATCGTCATCGCCTCGCCCGACGCGATGCGCGTGGTCGGTGGCCTGGGCCAGATCCTCGGCCCGCGCGGCCTGATGCCGAACCCGAAGGTCGGCACCGTCACCGCGGATGTCACCACCGCAGTGAAGAACGCAAAGGCTGGTCAGGTGCAGTACCGGACCGACAAGGCCGGCATCATTCACGCGACGATCGGTCGGGCCTCGTTCCAGCCGGACGCGCTGCGCTCGAACCTCTCGGCACTGATCGAGGCGCTGAACCGCGCCAAACCGGCGAGCTCCAAGGGCATCTACCTGCGCAAGGTGGCGGTCTCGAGCACGATGGGCATCGGTGTGCGGGTCGATACACAAAGCCTCGCCGCGCAGGCGGCCTGAGGCGAGCACAGGACTTTGGGCTGTCCGCCACCAGGCGGGCAGGTCGTCAAAGACCGCAGGGGGCGCGGCGGGCTCAGGCCCGAAGCACCTTAATCGCGAAAGCACCCTGCGCAGATGGCGGTCCCGGAACGGGTTTTCAGCAGCAAGAACAGGATGGCGTCATGGCCACCGGCGAATGCGGCAGGGACTCACGAACGGTCGCCGTAACGGGTGCCCCGGCTTCGCGGCCAGGGCGCCGGCACTAGGTAGGAGCGAAAGACCGTGGGTCTCAACAGAGAAGAGAAGGCGGTAGTGGTCGACGAGGTGGGCGCTGTTGTCGCGACCGCCCAGGCGATCATCGTCGCCGAGTACCGTGGTCTGGAAGTGGGCCCGATCACCGCCCTGCGCAAGCAGGCGCGTGCGTCGGGTGTGTACCTGCGCGTGTTGAAGAACACGCTCGCGCGTCGCGCGGTCGCCGGGACGCCGTTCGAAGGGTTGACCGACAAGCTCGTCGGTCCGCTCATCTACGGCATTTCGAAGGATCCCGTGTCGGCCGCGAAGGTGCTGGCCGACTTCGCCAAGAGCAACGACAAGCTGGCCATCAAGGCCGGCGCCATGCCCAATTTCGTGATGGATGCGAACGGGGTCAAGGCGCTGGCGGCGATGCCGAGTCGTGAGGAATTGCTCTCGACGCTGATGGCCACCATGCAGGCGCCCGTGACGAAGTTCGTCCGCACGCTCAACGAGGTCCCGGGGAAGTTCGTCCGGACCGTCGCCGCGCTGCGCGACGAGCGCGAGAAGGCAGAGGCGGCTCCGGCCGCCGCGGATGCGGCTCCGGCCGATGCCGCCTGATCGCCCGCACCAGACATCCGGTTTTTACCAACTCAAGCAATCGACTGGAATCAACATGGCACTGAACAAAGACGAAATCCTGGACGCGATCGCCGGCATGACCGTGCTCGACCTCTCCGAGCTGATCAAGGCAATGGAAGAGAAGTTCGGCGTGTCCGCCGCTGCCGCGGTCTCCGTGGCTGCCGCCCCGGCCGCCGCCGCCGCCGCTGCGGTCGAAGAGAAGACCGAATTCACGGTCATGCTGCTGGCCGCCGGCGAGAAGAAAGTCGAGGTCATCAAGGTGGTCCGTGCGGCCACCGGCCTGGGCCTGAAGGAAGCCAAGGACGTGGTCGACGGCGCGCCGAAGGCTGTCAAGGAAGGTGTGCCGAAGGCCGATGCCGACGCGCTCGCCAAGCAGCTGTCGGACGCCGGCGCCAAGGTCGAGATCAAGTAATCTCGCAAGACACGTCGACACGGCACTTGCCACGTCAACTGCGAACGCCCGGTTGCCTGTCCCGCTCGGGGCAGGTGCCGGGTATTCGTGCTTCGTTTCCCCCGCGGAGCTCGCGGCCCGCGCCGACCGGTCCTGACCGGACGACGCGACCCCCGATCTCTGCCTAAGGCTTTACCGGAGAGTCCATGGCCGCCCAGCCCTATTCGTTCACCGAGAAGAAG
>JBIPLJ010000087.1:0-12979 GCA_044368415.1 Burkholderiaceae bacterium | reverse complement strand
CATCGCACGCAACGGCGCCAAGCTCGTCACCGCGGTCGCCTGCGCGCAGGTGCCCAAGTTCACCGTGATCATCGGTGGCAGCTTCGGCGCCGGGAACTACGGCATGTGTGGCCGGGCCTACTCGCCGCGCTTCTTGTGGATGTGGCCGAACGCGCGGATCAGCGTGATGGGCGGCGAGCAGGCCGCCTCGGTGCTGGCCACCGTGCGGCGTGACGGCATCGAGGCCCGCGGCGGCACCTGGAGCGCCGAGGACGAGGCCGCGTTCAAGGCGCCGCTGCTCTCGCAGTACGAGCGCGAGGGCCATCCGTACTACGCGACCGCCCGGCTCTGGGACGACGGCGTGATCGACCCGGCCGACACGCGCCGCGTGCTCGCGCTCGGGTTGTCGGCGAGCCTGAACCAGCCGATCCCGGAGACGAAGTTCGGCGTGTTCAGGATGTAGGGCTGGCGGACCGCAGATCAAGCGCCAGGAAGCGCGTTCCCGCGATCGGATTGAACACGTACGGCTCGGTCGGCACGAAGCCCAGCGCGCCGTACAACGCCTGCGCGGTGCCCATGCCGGGCAGCGTGTCGAGGCGGATGCGCGCGTAGCCGGCGACGCGGGCCTCGGCCACGATACGCTCGGCGAGCGCGCGGCCGAGCCGCAGGCCGCGGGCCCGCGGCCGGACGTACAGACGCTTCATCTCGCACTCGCCGCCAACGAGCGCGCGAAGCGCCACGCAGCCGATCGCTTCGTCGCCCCGCCACGCCAGCAGCAGCCGGCCCGCGGGGGCTGCATACCGGCCGGGCAGGCCGACCAGCTCGGCCTCGACGTCCTGGAAGGAGAGGTCGACGCCCAGCCCGTCGACGTACTCACAGAAGAGAGAGCGGGCGATGGGCAGGTCGGCAGGGAAGGCAGCGGGCCGGATATCGATCATGTCCCGGAGATGATGGCACGGGCGGCCGCTTTTCCGTGCGCCGCGGCGGGGCCGCCGCCGGCATCGCCTCGGATGGCATCATGCGCGCATCTCCTCGCCCGGCCTCGCGATGACCGACGTCCTTTACCCCTTCGACGACGCGGCGAGCGCCACGGCCGCCGTGACCGCGACCACGCTCTGGCTCGAGGCGGCCGTCATCGGCCTGAACCTGTGCCCGTTCGCCAAGGCGGTGCACGTGCGGCGGCAGATTCGCTGGGCGGTAAGCGCCGCGTCGACCGCGCATGAGCTGCTCTCCGAGCTGCGCCGCGAGTTGGCGCGGCTTGCCGATGCCGATCCGCAGGCGATCGACACCACGATGCTGATCCATCCGCGCGCGCTGACCGACTTCATCGACTATCGCTTCTTCCTCGACGACGCGAACCGCGCGCTGAGGAAACTCGGGTACGAGGGCATCCTGCAGCTCGCGAGCTTCCATCCGCACTACGAGTTCGCCGACGCCGCGCCCGACGACGTCGCGAACTGCACGAACCGTTCCCCGTACCCGATGCTCCACCTGCTCCGCGAGGCGAGCCTCGACCGGGCGGTCGCGGCGACGCCGGACGCCGCGCAGATCTACGGTCGAAACATCGCGACGCTGCGCCGGCTCGGGCACGAGGGCTGGAGACGGCTGCTCGAGACGCACGGCGGCTGAGCGGCGACCCGGGGCCGACGCGTCGCGGAACCGACCGTCGGCGGCGACCGCCGAGCGCTCACCCGCAGGACGCCGTGGCGGGCGGCGGCGGGTGCGCCGTAGACGAGAACCGGCCATTCGTCGGCCCGCGCCGCTCGGCGTCCAAATGGGTCGGCGCTCGCGCCGGACGGGCCGTCCGGCGGACTTCCATCACATCCGGAGCGGATCCGCCAAGCCGATGCGTGATGCATTTCACACGGACGGGTGGCCTCTCGCCTAAGACCTTAGGCCGCTCATCGGCAAGTCGTGACGGTCGTGTCCATTCGGCACTAGATTGGCCCACGACCGGCACGTTCGACGGACGACTCTCCGCCCTGATCAGACCCGCATGCACCGATACCGACGTCACCCGCATCGACTCGCCAAGCGCGCTGCCTGGGCCGGCCCCTCGGCGACGCGTACCGCGCTCGCCGGCTTCACGCTGCTCGAGCTGCTCGTCTCGGTGGCGGTCCTGGGGGTAATGGCCTCGCTCGCCGCGCCGCAGTTCGCCAGCCCCCTGGCGGAAAGCCGTGTTCGGGCAACGACCCTGGAGTTCGTCGCCGGCCTCGGCAGCGCCCGCACCGAAGCCTCCCGGCGAGGCGTGCCGGTGACGCTGTGCCCACGATCGAGCGCGTCGAACACCTGCAACAGCAGTGCGACCAGCTGGAATCAAGGGTGGATCCTGTATGCCGACATCGACGCATCCGGCAATTTCGATGCGTCCGACCCGCTGCTGAGCGTGCGCACCGCCCTGCCGGTAGGCAGCCGGATCGGCGAAGGCCAGGCCGATCGCATCAGCGTCCTGCCTTCCGGCGAGCACGTGTTCGCGTCCGGCACCGCACGCACCATCCTGTTCGAGTCGAACGGCAGCCGTCGGTACGTCGTGATCAGCCGGGTGGGCCGTGCCGTCGTGGTGACCGCCGACGCATGCGGCTCGGCCATCCAATGCACGCCATGACGGGCCGGCTCCATCGCCAACGCGGCGTCGCGCTGCTCGAAGTGGGCATCGCGATGATGGTCATGTCGGTGGCGTTCCTGGCGATCGCGATGCTCGCGGCGAGCACCGCGCGAAACCAGCGCTCGGGTCAGGCGATGGTGCGGGCGGCGGCCCTCGCCAACGACATCTCCGAGCAGATGCGGTCCAACCGCGGCGCGGTGGAGGCCATCGCCGCGGACCGGGGCTTCGTGCTGCAGAAGACCTACGCGGCGCTCACCGACGCCGGTGCGCTGGCCGTCCCGTCCTGCGGCGGACGCTTCATCCGTCCGCCGAGCACCGACCTGCGGCTGGACGCCTGCGGCAGCGCCAAGGGGTTCGCCGACTTCGCGCTCGCCGTCTGGCTGGCGCAGGTCCAGATGTCGCTGCCCGGCGGGGCCGGCACCGTCGTCGACCTTGGTGGCAGTCGCCGCCGGATCGCCGTGGCATGGACGGAGCCGTCGACGGATCGTCTGAACGGCGCACCCGCCCCGCTGACCGACGCGAAGTGCGCGGAGGTGCCGACACTGCAGGTCCCCGCGTCGACCGGCGTGCGATGTCTCGTGCTGGAGTTCACGCTGTGACCGCGCGCGCCGCCGCCCCTGTCGTCCGCGGGCTCCGCTCGCAACGGGGCGGCAGCCTCGTGGAGCTGATGCTCGGGCTGATGATCGGGCTGTCCGTCGTCGGCGTCGCGCTCGGCGCCTTCTCGAGCGTCAGCCGAACGGGGATCACCCAGAACAGTGCGGCGGTCATCGCCGAAACCGCCCAGGCCGCGGGCGGCTACCTCGGCAAGCAGCTGCTCCAAGCGGGCTATATCGACCTGATGGCAAACGCCAACAACAGCAGCTACATCTTTCAACTCGACAACTTCGGCGCGGCGCAGACGCAGGGCAGCGGCGATATGCTGGCCGCAGTCCACGCGCCCTCGCACCCCGGGCTGCGTTCGATCCACGGCTGCAACGGCGGCTACACGAAGCTGGACGACCTGCTGGACTACCGCTGCAAGGCCGCGGCCAACGCGCTCGCCGGCTCGCTCAGCATCGCCTACCAGGCACTGGCGACAGCAAACGGCTGGCAGGCACCGAGCCTCGCCACCGCATTCGACCTGACCCGAGGCTATCGCAGCGACTGCGGGGCCCGCAGCCCGCGGGCCGCCGACAACGTGCTCGCCGACCCGCCGGGCGACGTGGTGATGAACCGCTACTACCTCGACACCAGCACGCTGCAGCTGATGTGCGTCGGCAACGGCAACCCGGATGCGCCGATTCGGATCGCCGGCAACGTCGAGCAGTTCCAGGTGCTGTATGCGCTGCCGCAGCCGAATCCGGGTGGCGCGGAGTCAGTGTCCCAGTACGTGACGGCGGATGCGGTCAATGCGCTCGGCCCGGCCGCCTGGGGCACGGTGCTGACCGTCCGGGTCTGCCTGCTGATCCGCGGCGAGCCCGGAAGCAGCGACGGCGGCACCCAGGTCAACGTATTCAGCCGCGACTGCGCCGGCAATCCGACCTCGGTGTCCGATGGCCGGATGCGCCGTGCGCACCAGTTTGTGATGACCGTCCGCAACGCGGTCCGCTCCGCGGTGGCACTGCCATGAGCGCCCGGACGCCCTCGCGGCCGGCGACGCGCGCGCGCCGCACCGCGCCCACACGCAAGGCCGGCCAGCACGGCGTGGCGCTGCTGGTGGTCCTGCTGCTCTCGGCGATCGCCGGCATGCTGGCGATCTCGCAGGCGAATTCACTCGGCGGATTGTTCCGCAGCGCCCGCGACGAGCGCGACCTGTCGATCGCCCGTCAGGCGGCCGAAGCGGCGCTGCGCGACGCAGAGGCCGACGTGGCCTGCATGGCGTGGAAGGATGGCCTCCTCACGCAGGTCCTCTCGCCTGAGACGACCAACGCGCACTGCATCTCGGTCGCGCCGCACTGCTCGATGATGATGCCGACCGCGGACGGCAAGGGCATCCGGCTGCTCGGCAGGCAACCGACGGCGCCGCCGGTCGACATCGACTGGACGGTGAGCCGCGGCCAGTGCGCCCTCGGCACCTGCGCGGTGGAGCTCGGCGCCAAGACCGGTGCCGAGACGATCCCGGGGGTCTCGGCCCAGCCCCGCTACCACATCGACGCGTTCGACGTGTCGGTGAGCGGCACCGGCGAGCCCGTGCCGCTGTTCCGCATCACCGCCCGCGGCTACGGCGGCACCGGCGACACCGTCACCGAGTTACAGGAAGTGTATCGACCATGCAGGTGAACACCATGTCCATCGCCCGGCTCGCGACTGTGCTCGGCCTCGCACTGTGCGGCGTCGCGTACGGGCAGGCTCCGATCGGCAGCTACGTCAGGCTGGAGGGCCAGGTGGCCGGGCCGGCGACCTCGCCGACTCTGAACAGCACGAACGACGTGAGCGAAGGCGACATCGTCAAGTGGTACCAGTACTTCCAGTCGCGCCAGCCCGTGCCGTGGGTGGCCGATGCCGAGCAGACCGTGCCCTCCGGGCATCGCTGGGACGTCGGGTCGCTGCGGATGCCGCCGAACACAACGGCCCGGTGGAGGGTCGGCCGCAACTGGAACGCCTCGGAGCCGAACGGCAGTGCGAACCTGTCCGCGGTGGGCTGGCAGACGGACCCAATGCTGAAGATCGAGTTCTCGTCGACCGAGAAGTCGACAGACTTCTCTGGGACCGGCGACGGCTTCCGGGTGATCCCGTACAAGAAGAACTTCTACGTGGTGAACCACCACGCCGACTCGAACGGAGTCCGGCCGCTGAACTGTCGGACGGCCGCCAGGGGCGAGAACTGCCCGGGTTTCCCGGCCGACGGCAAGGGTCTGAAATTCACCGACACGGTAGGCGTGAGCCTTGGTAGCACCACGACGTTCCGGTCGTACACCCCACACAGCTCGATGGACGCGCTGAACTACGCAACCGGCGAGCTCTTCGTCGGCGTGAACGCCAATGGCGGCACCTACGTCGTCTGCACCAACCTGGACACGCTCAAGAGCTGCGGCGCATTTCTGCTCGCCGCGTCGCCCGGCGCGATTGCCGAGCGCAACACCAACATGGAGACGATCGGCTCGAAGTATTACGTCTTCGACGTCAACGGCAGCCTGCTCTGCTTCGACATCGAGACGAAGACTTCCTGCGGCACCACCGCCTACACCCTCCTCGGTGTCAGGACGGACACGGGGCAAGAGGTCCCGACCATTCCGACTACGATGCATGAGGTCACATCCACGGTGCTCAACGGGAAGATGTTCTTCAACGGCCCGAGGCGAATGTGGTGCCATGACCCGAACACCAACGCGCCGTGCGCGGGATGGAACGGCGCGGCCGGCTGGCCGATGGGCACCAAGGGCGGTGTGATCCCGATCCCGGACACGGTCGGCGCGCCCCGCGGCGTCTGCGCCGGAGACCTCGACTTCTGCCGCACGGTGGCAGGCACGCCGTTCACGCTGGGTGCGCAGGCGAAGGCCTTCCTCGCGGAACACCGCTCGTGGGTCCCTGCTGTCGGGTGGAACGGGTCCAAGTACGTCTACTCGGTGAACTTCAACGCAGTCGACGGCAGCCGCATCTTCATGCCGCGCAGCGACGGAAAGGGCCTGAGCTGCTTCGACTTCGCGAGGAACGCAGTCTGCCCGGGCTTCCCGAAGTTCCACACCGGCCTGAAGGACGATGCCTACAGCGTGCGCTTCGATCCGACGCGTCCGGACTGCCTGCTGATGGTCGGTGACCTCGCGATCGCCTACCAGCTCAACATCAACACGCTCGGCGCGTGCAACGACCCCGGGTCGGCGACCGATCCGAAGACCCTGAAGGTGACGCCGGCCGATCACTACCGCTGCGACCCGGCGGCCGCGCAGGTCACCGGCTGGGACAAGGTGCGGGTGTCGCCGTCGATGAACTGGGGCGGCCTGCAGGGGCTGTCGCAGATCAAGGCCACGCTGCGCGACGCCAACGGCGCGCTGCTGCCCGAGAACCTGAATCCGAACCGGACCTTCAACGCCGGCGAGTTCGCGCTCGACATCAGCGACGTGCCCTACGACACCTACCCGACGCTGACCATCATTTTCCAGATGTTCAGCGCGGGGAACCTCTTCAGCACCGGACCGGTGGGCGTGGACGTGACTTGGAAGGGCCCGCCGCGACAGGTCTGCTTCCAGACCAGGGTGCCCAACCCGGCCACCTGCGAGGCGGGCTCGACCCTGACCGTAACCACCGGCGCCGCCCACGAGCCGTCCGCGGTGAGCGAGACGATCGTCGTCGACAAAATGATGTGGTCGGGCACAGGCTCGGAGGGCTATGCCGCGGCCGCGGCGGCCACGTCGACGCGCGCGCTGTCCGGCGGGCTGGTCAGCGGCGAATCCCGAACCTTCGTGCTGCAGGGCCGCTACGACCTGAAGGCGTTCTCCGGCGACCTGTGGTCGATGGGGCTGACCAACACGATGAAGCTCGACGTCAACGCGATGACCAAGCTGTCGTCGTCGGTCACCGCGTCGAGCGCATCGACGCGTCCGATGTACCTGTCCAAGCCGGGCGCAGCCGATGACCCGGGCTCAATGTCGATGGTCTCGCTCGACTACGCCAACGCCGACACGGCACAGCAGGTGGCGCTCAACCGCAGCCTGACCGGACTGAACGACGGCAGGGGCACGGCCCGCATCGGGTATCTGCGGGGCACCGATGGCGCCAACGGATTCCGTACTCGGCCGGGCGGTCCGCTGGGCCCGGTGATCAACTCCGCGCCCACGGTGATCCCGGAACGCGCGATCGCCGGCCTCTCCGATGCGAACCACCCCGGCTATTCGGACTACCGAAGCAACGTCAGCCGGACCGAGCCGATGGTGATCTGGGGCGGCAACGACGGTGCGATCCATGCGGCCTCGGTGGGCGCCTCCGGCCTGAGGGAGGCCTGGTCGCTCGTGCCGGACGCGATGGTCCGCCAGGCCACACGCTACAGCGACACGACCCTCTCGGAGGTGCGGCGCAGGCCGTATTTCGTCGACGCCCAGCCGATGGTCGGCCACGCGAACATCGGTAGCGGCGGCAGCATCGACTGGCGCACCGTGGCGGTCGTGCCCTTCGGGCGCGGTGGCCGCGGGATCACGGCGATCGACGTGACCAAGGCCGACGTGAGCGCCGGCAAGGGCGTGCTGTTCGAGTACTCGAACACGACTCACGCCGACCTCGCCGACCTCGGCTACATCGTCAGCCCGCCGATCTGGAGCGAGGCCCTGGGCTCGCTCCAGATCGTGAAGCTGAACGACGGCCGCTGGGCCGTGCTCGTGGGCAACGGCGTCGACAGCAACGACACCAGCGGCGGCGGAGCGGCCAGCGGCCCGGGCCGTCCGGTGCTCTACGCGTTCTACCTGGACAGCGCCAAGCCGCGCTGGCGCCGGTTCGCAGTCGACGGGCTCCTCGGCTCCGGCAGCAACGTCGCGCTGTCGACGAACAACGGCCTGTCGGCCCCGCGGCCGGTGGACACGGACGGCGACGGTCGTGTCGACATCGCCTACGCGGGCGACATCCAGGGCAACCTGTGGCGCTTCGACCTGAAGAGCCTGTCGTCTCCCGCAGTGACGAAGCTCTACGCGGGCGGGGCCGGGCGGCCGATCTACACCGCGCCGCTGGCCGTGCGCAACGGCGGCTCGGGGGCGTGCCCGCCCGCGCAGGTCAACGGCTGCTGGCAGGTGATCGTCGGCTCGGGGGCGTATCTGAGCCCGCTGATTGGCTCGACCAACGCCACCACGCAGCAGCTCGTGAGCATCCTCGACCTCGGGCAGGGGGCCACCGTGACCGACGGCAACCTGGTCAGCCAGCCGTACAGCACGTCCGCCAACGCCGCAGGCATCGACTTTCGGATCGCCGAAGGCGCGTCGATCGACTACGTGGGCGGCAAGCGCGGCTGGAGGATGGCACTGGAGGCGAAGGAGCACGCGGTCTCGCCGCCGCTCCTGCAGCCCAACGGTCAGCTGCGCCTTACGACGGTGAGGCCGATCGTGGCCGGTTCGAGCACCACGTCGTGCGAGCCCGCCCGCAGCTGGGTGTTCGAGGCGAGCCCGGTCTCCGGTCCGCCGACCTCCGACACCTTTGACTACAACAACGACGGGACCATCAACGAAGAGGACCGCGTGAAGATCGGCAGCGGCGACACGAAGCGTCCGCCTATGGCGATGGCGGTCAGCGGCGCGCAGTTCAGCACGCCCCAGCTGCTGCTCGGACCGAAGGTGTCGTCCGGCAAGGCGTTCCTGGTGTTCCCAAGTCTGAACATCGACACGAGCACGAGCAGAAAAGGCGGTGCGGGCAACAACAATTCCGCGGTCATCGGCGGGGCACAACCCAGCTCGAGCGGACTCGTCGGCGTGGGTGATCGCAAGGCGCTCGGCCGCGCGAGCTGGAGACTGGTGAGATGACGACCCGACGCCGCATCACCGGCTTCACGCTCGTCGAGGTCATCATCGTCGTGGCGATCATCGGGATCCTCAGCGCGGTCGCCATCCCGAGCTACAGCGATCACGTCATGCGGAGCCGGCGAGCAGAGGCGAAGTCGGCGCTGCAGCAGGTTGCGCTGTGGATGGAGCGCAACCAGGCCGCTACCTTTCGCTACGACGCCGATCCGTCCGGCGCGACCGTCAGCGACCGGACGCTGGCCACGCGCGGCTGGGGCCAGACGCCCGCGACGGGCACCGCCCGCTACACGATCGCCTTCGCGTCGGGTCCGACCACCAGCAACTTCGTCCTCACAGCCACGCCGCAGGGCGCGCAGGCGACCGCCGACGGCGCCTGCGGCGGGCCGCTGGCGATCGACCACATCGGACAGCGCGGCGTGCTCAAGGGCGGCATCGTGCAGGTGGATGCCGCCAGCGAGGTCTGCTGGCAGCGCTGAACGGGCGCATCGCGTCGACGATCGGGCGCCGCGCCGTGCGCGGGTTCCTGGTGGTGCTGCCGATGCGGCATTGCTTCTGGAAGTCGACCGGCACTTACCTGGGGGTCGGCCGCAGCGGCCTGGCGCAGGCCGAGGACATGGCCGCGGTGCTCGATCACCTCGCGCCCCTGCCGGAGGCCGACGCCGCGCGCGCGGTCGTGCTCGGGCAGTCGGACGGCGGGCCGACGACGCTTTCGCTCAGCAGGCTGGACAGCTACCGGAGCCGGCCCGTCTGGGAGGCGATGCACGCCGCCTACGTCAGTTCGGGCGGCCGCGCCTCGATGGTCGCCTTCGGCACCTTCGCGACGGGCAACGCACACGCAGTGTTCAGCAGCCGCGCGGGCCAGGCGATATGGCTGCCGGAGTTCGACCGCTTCGCGCCGGGGCACGGCCTGATGTCGGGCACTTCGGCCACGTCGGCCACGTCTGCCGCCTCGGCCACGCGGTAGGGCGTCGACGTCGGCCAGGGCGCCCCGCAGGCGCGTGCCGGTGACGTGTTGGTATCCTCCGGGCACTTCGATCGACGCAGGCCTGCCATGACCTACACCACCCTCGAGACGACGCTGCAGCAAGGCGTCGCCGTCATCTGGCTGAACCGCCCCGACGTGCGCAACGCGATGAGTGCCGAGCTCATCACCGAGCTGACCGACGCAGTGGGCGCCGCCGCCGAGGACGACGACGTGCGCGCGATCGTGCTCGCCGGCCGCGGCAAGGCGTTCTGCGCGGGCGCCGACCTGAACTGGATGAAGGCAGCCGCGCAGCACGGCGCTGCCGAGAACCAGGCCGACGCCGCCCGGCTCGCCGCGCTGCTGCGCACGATCGCCGAGGCGCCCAAGCCCACCGTCGCGCGCGTGCACGGCCCGGCCTTCGCCGGCGGCCTCGGCCTAGTCGCCGCCTGCGACATCGCGATCGCCTCGTACGACGCCAAGTTCTGCCTCACCGAGGTCCGGATCGGCCTGATCCCCGCGATGATCAGCCCCTACGTGATCCGGGCGATGGGCCCGCGCGCCGCGAGCCGCTGGTTCCTGAGCGCCGAGGTCTTCGACGGCGCGGAGGCCTATCGGATGGGCCTCGTGCAGGAGATCGCGCCGCCCGAAGAGCTCGACGCCGCGGTCAACGCGATGCTCGGGCAGCTGCTGCTGGGCGGCCCCGCGGCGCTGGCCGCGACCAAGCGGCTGATCCGCGAGGTGACAGGCCGCCCGGTGGACGACACGCTGGTGGCGGACACCGCAGGCCGCATCGCCACCGCACGCGCGAGCGACGAGGGCCGCGAGGGCATCGCCTCGTTCCTGGAGAAGCGCCGGCCGGGCTGGCAAGCGCAGGGCTGAGCCGGTCGGCGGGCCGCCCGAGCGGGCCTGCGACCACGCTGCACGCAGGACGCTCGCCGATCCCATGTTGAACTACCGCCACCTGTACTACTTCTGGGTCGTCACCAAGGAGGGCGGCTTCGCACGCGCGGCCGCCCGTCTGGACATGGCGGTCCAGACCATCAGCGCCCAGGTGCGCGAGCTCGAGCGCTCGCTCGGCCATCAGCTGCTCAAGCCGGCTGGCAGGGGTGTCGCGCTGACCGAGGCCGGCCAGGCCGCCTTCTCGCGCGCCGAGGAGATTTTCCGGATCGGCTCGTCGATCGCGGACGAGGTGCGCGGCGCCGCGAGCGGTCAGATCGCGCGGCTCGCGGTCGGCTTGTCAGATGGACTCTCGAAGTTCGCCGCGCATGCGCTGCTCGAGCCGGTGCTGGCCACCCCGTCCCTGCGGCTGCTGTGCCACGAGGGCGAGTTCGAGCAACTGCTCGCCGAACTCGCGCTGCATCACCTCGACCTGGTGCTCGCCGGACAGCCGCCACCGCTCAACCCCGCCCTTCGTCTGACGAGCGAGCGCCTGGTGGCCGCGCCCGTCGTCTGGTACGGGCCGACCGTGCTGGTGCACAAGGCCGAGGTCGAGCGCTTCCCCGGGTCGCTGGACCGCCTGCCGGTGCTGCTGCCCACCGCCCACTCGGCGCTGCGTCCGCGCCTGGACCGCTGGTTCGAGGCCCGTGACCTGCGGCCACGGATCGTCGGCGAGTTCGAGGACAGCGCGCTGCTGAGCGTCTTCGCGGCGCGCGGAATGGGCGTCTTCCCGGTAAGCAGCCTCGGCGCCGGCGACGTCGCGATGACCCGCGGACTGCGGCTGCTTGGGCGCAGCGACGAGGTGACCGACGAGATCCACGCGATCTGCTCGCGCCGCGGCCGTCACCATCCACTGGTGACGCGCATCCTCGAGGCGGCTCGGGGCTGAACCGCTCCAGGTTCGGGTTTTCCGAACCTTCAGTCCATGAATTGCTGCTTTTTCGGAGGCGACCCGTGTCGCACCATCGAGGGACACCGTCCGAAGGAGTCTCGCCATGCAGATCCTCTTCAAGTCCCGCGACCCTGCCGCCTCCGAGATGCGCGAACTCACGCAGCGACGCCTGCGCTTCGTGCTGCGCCGCCTCGCCTGGTTGGTGCCGCAGGCGACGGTCAGGCTGACCGACGTCAACGGCCCACGCGGCGGCGTCGACAAGCACTGCCAGGTCGAGCTAGAGATCGTCGGCCGGCGCAAGGTCGTGGTCGCAACGGTCTCGGCCGACTGGCGCGTCGCGATCGACACGGCGCTCGCCCGCGCGGCGCGCCTGCTGGAGCGCGCTTGGAAGCGCAGCACGGCGCCGCGCCGCACGCGGCCTCGGCTGGTCGAATCCGAGCACTGAGCCTCTCACCCTTCGCTTTCGCCCCCACCCTCTGGAGATCACGACATGACCCGCAGCAACTCCACCTTGCGTCCCGGCGAGGCCTACGGCGATGCCGCGAGCGCCGTGCTGGCCTCCTTGCGCACACACCGCGTGCTGCGCAACACCTACGCGCTGCTGTCGATGACGCTGCTGTTCAGCGCAGCGGTCGCAGCGGCGAGCGTGGCGCTCGCCCTGCCCGCACCCGGCCTCGTCCTGACGCTGGTCGGCTTCTTCGGCCTGTTCTTCCTGGTGAGCAAGTTCCGCGACAGCGCCTGGGCGCTGCCGGCGGTCTTCGCGCTGACCGGCTTCATGGGCTACACGCTCGGGCCGCTGCTGACCCGCACGCTGTCGCTGCCCGGCGGCGCCCAAGTGGTGACGCTGGCGCTCGCCGCGACCGGCGCGACCTTCCTCGCGCTGTCGGCCTACGCGCTGGCCAGCCGCCGCGACTTCAGCTTCATGGGCGGCTTCCTGTTCGCCGGCATGGTGATCGCGCTGCTGCTCGGCCTGGGCGCGGTGTTCATGCAGATTCCGGCGCTCGGCCTGGCCGTGGCGGGCATGGTGGCGCTGCTGTCGGCGGCCCTCATCCTGTTCGAGACCAGCCGGGTCGTGAACGGCGGCGAGACCAACTACGTGATGGCCACCGTGGGCCTGTACCTGTCGGTCTTCAACCTGTTCTCCAGCCTGCTGAGCCTGCTGGGCTTCGGCGGCTCGAACGACTGATGCG
>JBIPLJ010000137.1:0-13076 GCA_044368415.1 Burkholderiaceae bacterium | reverse complement strand
GCAAGGTTATGAGGAAATCATGCAGCGTAATTTGCGTGATTCCATTACTCGTTCCCTACCGGATGTCGCCTTCCACGGTCTCAATCGCCAGCGCACCCTGTTGGAGCGTGATATCCCTGTGGATCTGAGTCCATTCATGCTCGCTGATGCCCGCATTGCAGAACAGGGTTATTCCGAAACCCTGCTTTCGCTCGGCCAAGTGGGTGGCAAGCAAACCGGCATCGGCTTCGCGCTTTCAACCCCCATTCTTTACTACAATGTGGATCTGATGCGCCGCGCTGGTGGCGATCCGGCGCGTCCCCCCTCGAGCTGGGAGGAAGTGATCAATCTCTCCCGCGCCATTGCCGGGCTTGGTGATAATATCACTGGCATGTTCTTTGACTGGACCATCACCGGGAACTGGTCCTGGCAGGGGCTTGTGTTCAGCCATGGTGGCCGCATGCTGAATGCCGAGGAAACGCAGGTAGCCTTCAATCAGGAACCTGGTCAGCGTGCGATCCGCACCTTGCGCCGCTTCGTGGACGAAGGCCGCATGCCCGATATTCGTCCCGCTACCATGTTCACGGATTTCTTTTCGGGTCGCCTTGGGATTTCCATGCAATCCACCGCCCAGCTCGGCCGCTATAATCGCGAAATTGGCGGGCGCTTTCCGTTGCTGACAGGCCGCTATCCGCTTTCTGCGCCAAATGCGCGTATTCCCGCGGGGGGCAATGTGGCCATGATGTTTACCCGCGATGCGCAGAAGCAGCGCGCTGCATGGGAATTCATCAAATTCGCGACGGGCCCGGTTGGCGGCACCATGATGGTCAATCACACAGGCTATATGCCCGCCACGACCATTCCAGCGGAGCGCGAGGAAATGTTGGGTAAATTCTATCGTGAGAACCCCAACCATATGACAACCTTCCGCCAGGCAGATTCCATCACTGGATGGTATGCCTTCCCAGGACAGAATGCGCTTCGGATCACCGATGTGATCAATGATCACCTGCAGAATGTCGTTGGCAAGCGTGCAGAAGCTGATGCGACGCTGCAGCGTATGGCGGCCGATGTTCAGGCGCTGTTGCCGCGGCGCGGGTAAATTATCTCGTCAGCGCCCCTTCACAGGGGCGCTGATCAACTTCTCCGGAAAGCGAGCGATAGATGAACACCTTGTCTTTTGTCCATCTGACTGATCTGCATCTTGTGGCCCCTGGGCAGTCTTTATATGGCCTGGATCCAGCGGAGAGACTACGCGCTGCAGTCCACAGTATTTGCCGGCGCCACGGTCCGGATGCGGCCGCCCCGGCAGCTTTCGCGGTGATCACCGGGGACCTCGCCCATTTGGGGGAGGTGGCGGCTTATGAGTCGCTTGCCGATATTATCAAGGGACTGCCTTTTCCTTGTCATCTACTGCTCGGCAATCATGACGAAAGGGAAGCGTTTCTTTCTGTCTTTGGGGGGGTGCCCACCACGCCAGAGGGCCATGTACAGCAGGCGCTCAGCACGCCCGCTGGGCTTTTCGTCATGTTGGACACAAATGAGGCCGGAACCCATGCTGGGAAGCTTGGAGAAGAGCGTCTTGCGCGGCTGAGCGCCACGCTGGAATATAGCACGGATCCCGTTTTCCTGTTTTTGCATCACCCACCGGTTGCGAGTGGAATCGTTGGGATGGACCGGATCCCGCTTTTGGATGCGGATGCGCTCTGGCAAACGCTCAAGCCGCATCGGCAGCGTATTCGCCATATCTTCCACGGTCATCTGCACCGCCCTCTTGCCGGTTCCTGGCATGGCATTCCTTTTTCCTCACTGCGCGGTACAAACCATCAAGTGACTCTGGATTTCGCCGAGAATACAAAGGTTCTCGGGAATCACGAACCACCCGCCTATGCGTTCGTGCGAATCTCGGATGAAGAGGTTGTGGTGCATACGCATGATTACCTGGATGCGCCCGAAGGATTTGGTATGTGAAGTTTCCTGTGGCAGAGCCTAAGGCACACCATCCAAGATTGTTTACACGCTGATTGGTCGTAATCTTTTCAGAACGCGGTATGGAGTTGAATAAACCATGAGAAGTCGCGTTGTTGTCGTGGCACTTGATGGCCTGCGTAGGGATATGGTGCTGTCCACGACAACGCCTAACCTTGTTGGATTTGCGGAAAAATCGGCGGTTTTCGCCAATCACCGCTCTGCGTTTCCGTCCGCAACGCGCGTTGTTTCGGCCTGCTTCGCAACTGGCTGTTGGCCTGCCAAGCACGGCCTTGCCGGCAATAGTATTGCCCTGATGGAAAACGAGGTCCTCACACCGCATGATGTGGGGCGCCCAGATTTCATGGATCATTTGCGTAGCAACCGTGGTTACTGCCTAGCGGTACCGACGCTCTCAGAGAGACTGGCACGTGCTGGCGAAGAAGCGATGCTGTTTTCGAATGTTTCTCCCGGAGCTGCCCGTGCCCATGACCCAGATGGTCATGGTTGGGTCTTGCATCGCGCCTGGTCACATGGCCCGGGCCTCCGCCGATTGACTGGTGCGGAAGCCATGGAGCATGTGACTAACGACATCGCCGGCGACGCTATTTTGACCGAGGCGTTTCTTGAACGCGCATTATCCGGACGAGAGGCCGCTTTAGCGGTTTTATGGCTTGGTGAACCCGATGCCACCCAGCACACCGTGCCTTTGGGTGCGCCAGAGGCAATGGAGGCCATCGCCGCTGCAGATGCACGCTTTGCCGAGGTTCTTGCTGCCGTTGAGGCTCGCAGGCAGGCCGGCGAAGATATATTGTTGATCGCCTGCTCTGATCATGGCCATCAGACAGTCCAGGCGGTGGTGGATATTGAAAGTGAATTGGTTACTGCGGGGCTGAAGCGTGATTTGGCGGATACGGGCATTGTTTCCGTCTCCAATGGAACCTCGGCACTGGTTTATTTGCATCCGGAACGTAGGTCCCAAGCTGATGCTTTGATTGAATTTCTTGTGGCTCAACCTTGGGCTGGTTCGGTTCATGTGGGTCCCGCTTTGGGTGATATTGGGCAAGCCGCAAGCGACTACCTTTTCTGTGCTATTTCTATGGCGTCTGATCCTGCGCCCAATGTTTATGGCGTATCGGGGCTAGCCTATGCGGCGAAACCATCTGCGGGAAAGCCGGATCGACTTGGGTGTGGGCAGCATGGCGGCCTTGGCGCTGCTGAGCAAATGCCCTTTCTGATGATCAATGGAGGTGAGTTTGTCGCTGGCGCCACCCATGTGGCGCCGAGCAGCCCGATTGATCTTGCCCCAACCATCCTTCGGCACCTTGGTCTTGATGCGGAAGGTTGCGACGGGCGCCCCCTTCAAGGGCGTGCTGGCGGATTTTGAGGCGGGAGGCGCATTGTGCAGCGCGACGGTTCCGATCTTCTTCGCTGCTTGGTTACCATCGCTTGCGCTACGTATTGGCGTGATGAAGCGCGTTGTGGCGCGATTCCGGTCATATGGAAGACGACGAAGAACGCGGTTGAGGATACAGACCAAGCGTGGATTGGGTTTAGTTATTGGTCTAGAAGCACGTTGTCATAACCTCGCAGAAGACACCCATGGCAGTCCCCGTCACCTTTGCTGCTCCCCATTCATTCCTTGGTGCGCGTCCGAATGATCGGGGCGCTACCTTTTGCGTGGCGGGCGTGCCGCTTGATATTGGCACAACGAACCGGGCGGGTTCCCGTGATGGGCCGCGCGCCATACGCGCAGCAGCACGCATGCTGACCGATGGGCGGCACCCGATCACGGGCGCTGATCCCTCACGGCTTGATCTTTCTGATCTTGGCGAATTCGACATTGCGCTTGGGGATATCGAAAAAAGCCTGGCTATGATCGAGGATCAGGCAGCGGGGCTAGCCCATCTGCTTGCCTTTGGCGGCGAGCATGGCATCACCCTGGCTCTATTGCGCGCGCTGACCAAGCGGTTGGGTGGGCCTGTTGGGGTGCTGCATATAGATGCGCATCTGGACACTTCCGAGGATAATTTCGGGCAGCGTTTTGCCCATGGCGCCGTGTTTTGGCACGCCATTACCGAAGGCCTGATAGACCCGCGGCGGATGATACAGCTTGGCATCCGCTCCCCGGCGTGGCCTGAAATGTTCGCCTGGACTCGCGAACAGGGGGTCACCACGATCATGGCGCACGAAATCCACGAAGCACCACTCTCGGCCACCATCGCCAAGGCGCGGGCGGTACTTGGGAGCGGCCCCTGTTATCTTTCCTTTGATATTGATGGGCTGGACCCGGCCTTCGCGCCAGGGACCGGCACACCCGAAATCGGGGGGCTGGCAAGTTGGCAGGCCCAGGCGATTTTGCGGGGGATGGCGGGCGTGGATTTTCGTGGCGCAGACATTGTGGAAGTAGCCCCGGCCTATGATGTGGCTGAAATAACGGCACTCGCCGCCGCCACTATGGCCTGGGAATATCTCTGTCTTTTGAGCGGGAAGGGATGATTTCCGGATAAATTCCCGCGAGGCTGCTGGTTCGCCGCGTCGATATACGTGTTTTTCCTTCCTGGGCGAAAAAATACTATTGCATTTTGCTTTCGGGCCGGATAACTGCCTGTCAGCGCAATTCATTCAAAGATGCGCTGACGCCATCGCACGTGCCGCGAGGCCCCCTGTTCGGGCCACAAGCAACGACGGGAAGCGTCCTTTGTTCGATCCGGCCATTGTGGGCCGGAGTGTTCGAGGGAGCCGCCTGTGTCGCCTGTCTGCCGCTTTGCGATGACCTCCTCATCGCTTTGATTGCTGCGCCCTAGGGGCGCTTTGCGGCGCTCATGCGCCCCCCCTCCCCAAAGCCATTGTGGCCGAGGGGGCGGGAGAGCGTTGGACCGCGGTTTGGCCCGGCGGGCTTCCTCATTCCCGCCGCTGCGCACGGCCTTAGTGGCCGTGGTGCGGCGGCGGGACGCGTCTCCGTTTCCCTGGAAGGTTCATCTGATGGATCATATCCGTTCACGGCGCGCTGTCGCGCCTTTGCGTCGTAGAGCCTTCGGCCAGCAATGGCCGAATGTGGAAAGCCTGGTGCGCACGACCCGGCCGGAAGAACCGCTCTATTGTCTGCGTCTTGGCGCGGTCACCCAAGCAGCGCAGCGCTTTCAGGACGCCTTTCCAGGCGATGCACTTTATGCCGTGAAATGCAACGCGGAACCCGCCATTCTGCGGGCAGTGGCTGCCGGCGGAATCACGCATTTCGATTGTGCGTCGGAAGCCGAAATCCGGCTGCTGCGCAGCATATTCCCCAAGGCGGCCTTGCATTTCATGCATCCGGTGAAATCGCGCGGCGCGATCCGTGCTGCATGGCATGATTTTGGGGTGCGTGATTTCGTGCTGGATACCCCGGAAGAACTCCTGAAAATCAAGACCGAAACCGGCATTGGCGATCTTGGCCTTGTGGTGCGCCTGGCGCTGCCCAAGGGCAAAGCGGCCTATGATCTTTCGGGCAAATTCGGTGCTGAACCTGGCATCGCCTCGGCTTTGCTGCGCGCGGCGCGCCCGTATGCCGCAAGGCTTGGGGTTTCCTTCCATGTCGGGTCGCAATGCCTTGAACCAGAAGCCTGGACGCGCGCGATCAGCCTGGCGCAAACGGTGATTGCCGCTTCGGGTGTCGCGGTTGACATTCTGGATATTGGCGGCGGTTTTCCGGTGGCCTATCCAGGCAGTCTTCCCATGCCGCTGGCTTCCTTCATGGCGGCCATTAAGTCAGGTGCGGCGGGGCTTCGCCCGGGCACCAAGCTTTGGGCCGAACCTGGCCGCGCGCTGGTGGCAAGCGGCGCTTCAGTTGTGGTGCAGGTGCAGCAACGCCGCAGCAATGCGCTTTATGTAAATGATGGTGTCTATGGCGCACTTTCAGATGCCGGCGCGCCGGGCTTTCGCTTTCCGCATCGGCTGATCCCTTCCAATGGGCGCCAGCCCAGCGCGCGGGCAGAGGAGTTCATTCTTTTCGGCCCCACCTGTGACTCGGCAGATATCATGAAAGGTCCATGGACACTCCCAAGCGATGTCTGCGAAGGGGATTGGATCGAAATCGGGCAGCTTGGCGCCTATGGCACGGCCTTGCGCACGGCCTTCAACGGCTTTGATCGAGCCTTCGTTGCCGAGGTCGCTGATGCGCCGCTGCTGATGAACCCTACATACAACCTAAACGCGGCGCGGGTCGCCTGAAACACGAAGGAAGATCAAAATGAAACATACTTCTTTCTCTGGCAAGCTGCTCATTCTTGGTTTTGGGTCCATTGCCAAAGGCGTACTGCCGCTGATCCTTCGGCATATTGATATGCCGAAGGATCGGATGGAGATCATTACCTCTGATCTTCGCGATGTGGAAATTGCGAAGACGCTTGGCATTCGTCACACGGTCCTGCCGCTGACGCGGGATAATTACGCGGCAGAGCTTAGCACGCGTCTTTCGGCTGGGGATTTTTTACTGAACCTTTCAGTGGATGTCTCCTCCGTTGCCTTGGTTAAGCTTTGCCGGGAACTAGGTGCGCTTTATCTTGATACCTGTGTGGAACCCTGGGCCGGCGGCTATACGGACCCAGCGCTTTCCCCTTCCCAGCGTTCGAATTACGCGCTGCGCGAAAGCGCGCTTGCGCTCAAGAATCAGGCCGGTCCAACGGCAGTGATGACGCATGGCGCCAACCCCGGTCTTGTTTCACATTTCGTGAAGCAGGCGCTGTTGAATCTGGCGCAAGACCTTGGCGTATCCGCGGATGTGCCCACTACACGCGCGGCCTGGGCAAGGCTTGCCCATGACCTCGGCATCAAGGTCATTCATATCGCGGAACGCGATACCCAGGTGGCTGGCAATATGCCGAAGCGCCGTGGCGAATTTGTCAATACCTGGTCTATCGATGGCTTTACCGGTGAAGGCTGCCAGCCGGCGGAACTTGGCTGGGGCAGCCATGAAAAGACTTTACCGGCAGATGGTGAACGGCACAGCTTCGGCTGCGATGCGGCGATTTACCTCATGCGGCCTGGGGCGGCGACGCGCGTGCGCAGCTGGACACCGCTTGAAGGCCCGATGCAGGCATTCCTGATCACCCATAATGAGAGCATCTCGATCTCTGATTACTATACCTTGCGCGATGCGACAGGTGCCGTTTCCTATCGGCCGACCGCGCATTATGCTTATCACCCGTGCGATGATGCTGTGCTGTCCTTGCATGAATTTGCTGGCCAAAACTGGGAGCTTCAGCAGGAGAAGCGCCTGATGATGGAAGAAATCAGCGCTGGCATGGATGAACTTGGCGTCTTGCTGATGGGCCACAAGAAGGGCGCCTATTGGTATGGATCACGCCTGACCATCGAGGAAGCGCGCGCTTTGGTGCCCTACAATAATGCGACCTCGCTTCAGGTATGCGCCGCCGTACTGGCGGGGCTGGTCTTCGCCATCGAAAATCCAGCGTTAGGCGTGGTTGAAGCGGATGAGCTTGACCATTCTCGAATCCTGGACATCTGCCTGCCCTATCTTGGCGAAATGGCCGGTGTCTATTCGGATTGGACGCCGCTACAGGGGCGGGCCACGCTGTTCCCTGAAACGCTGGATGCTCATGACCCCTGGCAATTCGTCAATTTCCGCGTTGTCTGACGCAAACGAGCCGGGCCTTGGCTGCCGCTGGGCCAAGGCCGGGCTCTTTACCCTGTTTCAGCCGACTATTTCCAGTGCGGAGACGTGTTGCCTTGTCTGTTCCAAGAGCTGGGTAACGCCATACAACGGATTGTTCGCATGGTCTCGGGCTTGATTTCTCAACCGAGCAGCGGATGAAGCACCAGCATCCCACCTCCATTGACCGCCAAAATTCTCGAAACGCCAGAGACCAAAATTGATCAACACGACGCTCATTTTTTGGCAAAGCATCGAAGCCGTCTACGCTTGGTAGCGGGATGGGTTGTCGCTACCAAATGGGCCCCTTGCATAGGGTAATGGTCGAAAAAGCCTTTTGCTCTTTCTTTGAATTAGTTGGGGAAGCCCGCGTCAGGCGGGTCATTCTACGCGCGGAGATGAGCAAGCGGAAAAGCGAAGCAAAAGGATGATGCAATTGCACGGCCTGCCTCTTTCAGGCGTCATTCATCGGCGTATTCATGACGAATTTAATGCTTAATGCAGCGTCAAGGCGCGACTGAAACGACCTGAGGTCATTGCGAAGGAGCTTTGGGCAGGCGGTCCCCCGACATCAACGCCTCAATTTACTGTCACGCTGACACACCGCCATACGCATAAACAAAGCTCGGGGTCATTTATGAAGTCTGTCATGCAATCCCAGCTTGCCCCCGCTTATCCCGTGCCGGCGGCAATCACCCGCACTCGCTATACCTGCGTCTTATCTGCCCAAAAGCACAATGATCTGCATCCGCTGGACCAGCTGCGCGATATTCGTACAATCACTTGAGCAATAGACTTAAGCACAAAATTACCCTGATTGAGTGCGGCGCGTCAGTGGGGCGAAACTCCATACGCCCCGATGGATTTCACCGGTCCGTCACAAAATTCCCATCGTTGCGTCATCCTCCTTCAGCATGAAGCGGGATGATTGATGTCGCTATCCTGGCGGCCAAATAGGGGATAAACGGATGCTATCTCGCCGTCTCATTATGGGTGCTGCCATCGCGGCCTCAGCGATTTTTGGGCTCTCCGCCGCCACCGCACAGGCGCAGGGTCGCCAGCGCTTTGAATATTGGTACGGGCTGACCGGCCAGTTGGGCGAGGTGATGGCGGATCACTGTCGTCGCTTTAATGAGAGCCAGACACGCTACGAGGCGGTTTGCGTTGGCCAGGGCGGTTATGACCGCGCCGAACAAAACACAATCGCCGCCTACCGTGCACGCCAACACCCGACCATTGTGCAAATATACGATGCCGGCACGGTAAACTTCATGCTCTCCGGCGCGACCTACAATGCCGTTACCTTCGCACGTGATTTCAATATGCGTATTAACTGGGCCGATTATTTCCCAGGCGTTGCCTCCTACTACGCGACCTCGCGCGGTGAGATGTGGTCCTTTCCCTATAACTCCTCCTCGGCCGTTATGTATTGGAACCGGCAGGCCTATCGTAGCATCAACCGTAACGAAGCCGCTGGGAGCTGGGAGCAGTTGGAGCGCGACCTTCGCAGCTTGAAAGCTGCGGGCCATGCGTGTCCTATGGCTATCGATTTTGATACCTGGCAATGGGTTGAACAGTTTCTTGCCGTGCATAACCAGCCCATCGCCACGCGCGATAATGGCTATGCCGGGTTGAACGCTGAACTTTCTTTCAATAAGGGCTTACTCCCCACGCATTTGAACAATATGAAGCGCTGGTTTGATGAAGGATTGGTGCGCATCCAGACCGCTCAAACTGGTAAAACTCTTGTTCAAGCCTTCGCTGACGGCAGCTGCGCCGTCACGATGTCCTCGATTGCTAACCATGGGGTGGTTGGCGCGACCCAAACTCCGGGTATGGAGTGGTCGGTGGCGATGCTTCCCGTTTATGAAGGTTATACGCGTCACAACTCGCTGGTTGGCGGGGCCTCGCTCTGGGTTATGCAAGGTAAGTCTCGTGGCGAGTATGAGGCAGCGGCGGCATTCCTTGATTGGATTGCGACACCTGCTGAAGTACAGTGGATGCCGACAGTTACGGGGTATATCCCGATTACAACGCCCGCATTCCAGCAAATGACCGCAGCCGGCTTCTATCAGCAGCCGCGTTTTGCTGGCCGCGAAACCAGCATCACTTCGCTGACATTCACACCGCCGACCAATAATACACGCGGTATCCGCCTCGGGAACTTCACTTCGATCCGCGCTGAGCTTCAGTCAGAACTTCAAGCGGCTTTTACTGGTCAGAAGTCGGTTCAACAGGCGCTTGATGATGCGGCCAGCCGCGGCAATCAGATTCTGCGCCGTTTCGAGCAGACGATGCGCGGCCGCGAACTGCCGTAATTACTCGGCCCCGGACGCATAAGCGGCCGGGGCCACTTCCTTTAAGAGAGGTGTACCCCGCATGAGCGGAAAGCGTGTTACCTTCAAAAATACTTGGCTTGCCGTTTTACTTATTGCGCCACAGATCTTTCTCATTTTCACTTTTTTTTACTGGCCAGCGGGTGAGGCGCTCTATTGGGCGTTTACTTTGGAGCCGCCTTTTGGCGGGGAGATGCAATGGGTTGGCTGGCAAAATTTTATCACTGTCTTTGAAGATCCCCTTTACTGGAATTCCGTTCGTCGATCATTGATTTTTGCACTTTGCAGCGCCTCTATAGCGATGGGAATAGGCTTGCTGCTTGCACTTTTTGTGGATCGCGAATTGCCGGGCTACCGTGGTTATCGTTTCATGTATTTCTGGCCCTATGCCGTTGCTGCCCCCGCTGTTGGGCTTGCCTTTCGCTTTATCTTCGCTCCCGATGCCGGTTTTATTTCGGCGATCAATCAGTGGTTTCCGGATTTATGGAACCCAGCGCTTGATGGGTTCGATGCGATGATCCTGATCGTGGTCGCCAACGCTTGGAGTATGGTAGCTTATAACTTCATTTTCTTTCTTGCCGGCCTTCAATCTATTCCGCGAAGCCTTATTGAAGCCGGCGCCATGGATGGCTCGGGCGTACTGCGCCGTATGCGCGACATCCAACTTCCGCTTCTGGCACCAACGGTCTTTTTTCTGATCATAATCAATATAACGGATAGCTTCGTAAATTCCTTCGGTATTGTCGATATTACGACCGGCGGCGGTCCAGCGAGGGCAACTGATCTGATGGTGTTCAAGATATATTCGGATGGTTTCAAGGGGAAGGATTATTCATTGGCGGCCGCACAGTCGATCGTTCTAATGGGGCTTGTTGTTTTGTTGACATTCTTTCAATTCAGATACGTCGAGCGACGTGTTCATTATAATTGAGGTCTGATGAGCATGGTTGAACGTACACCATTTCTGAATATCCTGACGCATCTCATTCTGGGTGCCGGTCTGGTGCTGTTGCTGCTTCCGCTTTGGATTGTATTTGTTGCATCCACGCATGATTTCCGCACCGTAAACACGGTTCCCATGCCACTATGGCCCGGCTCACATATGGTGGAAAATTATGTTTTTACCTGGCAGCAATCACAATTCGGACCCAAGATGCTCAATAGCCTCATCATGGCAATTGGCGTCACTCTTGGTAAAATAATCATTGCTTCCCTCTCTGCCTACTCGATTGTCTATTTTCGCTACCGTCTGCGTATGGTTCTGTTTTGGCTGATTTTCATAACATTGATGCTACCGCTGGAGGTACGCATCGTCCCAACTTATGCGGTTGCGGCAAACGCTCTGAGACCTTTTCAGGAAATCATCAATGTTACTCGCATAAGCGATTTGGCGGATCTGCTTTTCGGCATTCGAATCGTACTACCGGAATGGCAATTGCTGAACTCCTATACCGGGCTGATATTACCCCTGATCGCCACGGCCACTGGCACATTCCTATACCGTCAATTCTTTCTGACTGTGCCGGAAGAATTACTGGAAGCCGCAAAAATGGATGGCTCCGGTCCGCTGCGTTTTTTCTGGGATATTTTGTTACCACTCTCGAAGGCAAATATGGCAGCGCTCGGAACCATCATGTTCGTCTATTCTTGGAACCAGTATCTATGGCCACTATTGGTTGTCACGGACCCTAGCTACGGCACAGCCGTGATGCAGTTACAGCGTATCGTACCGGGGCCGCTTTTTGGTGAACCGCCACGCTGGCACATCGCCATGGCTGGTACGCTGATGGTGATGCTCCCTCCGCTTCTAGTTGTTGTGTTCATGCAGCGCTGGTTCGTGCGCGGCTTAATCAGTCAAGATAAGTGAGCTCAAATATGGCCGATATCTCAATCCAAAAAGTAACTAAATCCTACGGCAGGACGCAGGTTGTGCATGGAGTCGATCTCGAAATTTCGCATGGCGAATTTATCGTCATCCTGGGCCCCTCTGGCTGCGGCAAATCCACACTATTGCGCATGATTGCCGGGCTGGAGGCGATCAATAGTGGTAAGATCGCGATTGCTGGTCGTGTCGTCAATGAGCTTGAACCCCGCGATCGTGGCTGCGCCATGGTGTTTCAGAACTATGCGCTCTATCCTCACATGACAGTGGGCGAAAATATTGGATATTCGCTCAAGGTAGCAGGGTGCCCCAAGGCCGAAAGGGCAAGACGTGTGGCTGATGTTGCCAATATCGTTGGCCTTGGCGAATTCCTGGACCGCAAGCCGGGACAACTTTCGGGCGGTCAACGGCAACGTGTGGCCATGGCCCGCGCCATGATCAAGGAGCCGCAGATTTTCCTGTTTGATGAACCATTGTCCAACCTGGATGCAAAACTCAGGGTTCAAATGCGCATCGAGATACGCCGTCTGCACCAGCGGTTGGGTGGTACCTCGGTGTTTGTCACGCATGATCAAGTTGAAGCCATGACATTAGCTGATCGTTTGGTGGTCATGAATGCTGGCCGGATTGAACAAGTAGGTACTCCTCGAGAGATCTATCATCACCCGGCTTCCCTGTTCGTGGCTGATTTTATCGGCTCCCCCCCAATGAATGCGTTGCGAGCACATGTCCTCCGTCCGGGCTTAGCTAAGCTTCAATCTGGCGCAGAGATTCACTTTGACCCGACACTGGATGCTACGCCGGGCAGCGAAGTGACGCTCGGCATACGGCCAGAGGAGGTCGAGGTAGTAGCACCAGGATCGGAAGGGGCACTTATTGTATCACTGGAATTCATTGAAGAACTTGGATCTGGACATCTCGCGCACGGCCTTTTGGAGGATGCCCATTTCGTGGTTGCCTTCGCCGCGGGCACAGCGCCCCGTAAATGCGAAACACTTGAGGTGTCTTTCCCATCTACTTCTATCCATCTATTCAATGCTGAGACTGGGCTCCGGATCCTACCGAAGCTTGACTCTTACCCCAGATAAAGGTGAAATATAGCAATTAATGCGGTTGGGGTGTTTTGGGGTCGATAGGATGGCTGCGACCGGCTACCCATCATCGGACAGTTTGAGCTCAATTTTTGCGGCGACAATCAGAGTATCTTGTCAAGGTTGAGTTAGTTTACGCTGGGTTTTAGTTGCGTATAAAGTAACTCTAT
>JBIPLJ010000148.1:0-4145 GCA_044368415.1 Burkholderiaceae bacterium | reverse complement strand
GGCGCTTGTGCCGTGTGTTCCCTGCCCCCCGAAAACGGGATCATTTTGCGTGGTGGTTTTCTACACTGGTTCCGCGGACGATGTGCGCACGAAGATAGTTGAATGGCGTGGATACTGGAATGAAACGCGACCTTATGACGGGATTGGCCAGAAAGTGCCCATTTTGCTGCATCTGGCTTGTTGCGTACCCAGCCTGCCTCAGGTGATCGAGGAAGTGTGTACGGGACACCCATCCCCGTACCAACACAACTGTGGACAAATTTTAGAGGCCGGGGCAGGAAACCTCTCAGTTATGTCGACTACTGCTGCAGAAGACGTTCAGTCGCAACGGCAAAGTCACCTGATGCCAGGCCTGGCCTGTGAGCTGCTTTCCCAAGCGTGCAGATGGACGAATGCATAATGCAGGAACCCTCATAGGCGCTCGATGAAGATGTTGCCGAGACACCGCCCATCGCGTTTATCAAGATCTGTATGCTGATCCGTTTCAAGCTGGCAGCCCAATCAAAGGACGTGAACTGCGATCCTTGACCCGCATTCATCATCCCGTGCTAGCCAAATTTTTGGATCGCCCCATTCAATGCCTCAACGCAAGAGTCGGTCTCCAGCGTGTTTGAGATGCGCCAGGCGAGACGTGTGTGGCGTTGCTCCTATGGAACCGCATACTGGGCCTGGTAGGGTAACTGACTTGCTATCGGACTATGCGCGATACTGTGATCATACCAGGGCCGGGTCGCTTGCGGCGGATCAATATATTTTCCTGGCTGACGCATAACACTGAAAAGCTGACATGAGCGATACAGCAACAATAGGTGTGTGATGCCCGACGATAACTCATCAATCCGCTTGGTAATCTCTGAACGCGATGACACCAAGGCGGCCGTGGCGTCGGCGCCAACGGGTGATGTACCCCACCGTTCTCATGCCGAACACGAAACCGTGGGCAAGGCGCTACGCGAAGCAGTGCCACGTGCCGAACATGCAAAATGGAAAAAACCATCTGACCGTAAAGATCCCATCGCCTTGCTGCAGGCCTCTGATACAGAACGTCTGCCGGAATTAGTGCCGATACGCTGGGGCCGGATGCTCGCCTCTCCTTTTGCATTTTATCGCGGCTCGGCCGGATTAATGGCTGCCGATTTAGCAAAAACACCAAGCACAGGCCTGCGCGTGCAGGCCTGTGGTGATTGCCATCTGATGAATTTTGGCGGCTTCGCAACACCTGAACGCAGTATTATCTTCGATATGAATGACTTCGACGAAACGCTACCCGCCCCTTTTGAGTGGGACGTAAAGCGCCTTGCAGCTTCGTTTGTGCTGGCTGCTCGATCCCTTGGCTTCTCTGACGCCAAAGGGCGCGATGTGGCTGAGACCGCTACGCGCAATTACCGCAAACGATTACGTGACTTCGCGGAAATGCATCCAACCGAAGTTTGGTATGCACGACTGACCGCGGATGATCTTATCGCCACCTTACCCAAGAATCGGCGCGCAATCGTGCGTGACCGCATCGAAAAAGCACTAGAGCGCTCGGGGTCAGAAATGGATTTCCCAAAGCTTGGTCAGGTCGTTGGCGGGCAACCCAGTATCCGCGATGCGCCGCCACTGATCTTTCACCCTGAAGTGACGCGCGCACCGGCATTCAAGGGCGTGATTGACGCCATGCTGGCTGAGTATCGCGAAACATTAGCTGAGGATCGTCGCAGCCTTCTGGATCGCTATCGGCCCATGGATGCGGCTATCAAGGTTGTTGGCATCGGTAGTGTTGGCCGGCGCTGCTGGATTCTCCTGATGATGTCCACCTCTAATGAACCACTCTTTCTGCAATTCAAGGAAGCGGCAGCCTCGGTGCTGGAACCCTTTGCTGGGGCTTGCGCGTACCCGCATCACGGCCAGCGTGTTGTGATGGGCCAACGCTTGATGCAACCAACAAGCGATATATTTCTTGGCTGGGTCACGGGCGCCAATGGCGTGCATTTCTACGTACGCCAATTACGCGACGCGAAGATCAAACCACTCATCGAGACCTTCGATGAGGAAATGCTCGACCTATTCGCTAAGACTTGCGGGACGGTTTTGGCCCGGGCACACGCAAAGGCCGGCGGCGTGTCACAAATCAGTGGCTATCTGGGCTCTGGCGATGATTTCGATGAGGCGATGGGTCGCTTCGCCATCACCTATGCAGACCAGGCAGAACGCGATCACGCCGCGCTGAAGGCGGCGGTGCGTCAAGGCAAGGTAAGGGTTATGCAGGAAGCGTGAAAACGCGTCTTGCGTATATGTTATTTAGCTCTATCCAAGCATGACTGATCAGGCGCCATTCTGGCGGGGCATTGCGGCGCCTATCGGCGCACTAGTGCTAATCGCGCTGCCCTTCCTGCTTGCTGCTATGTTGTCCGGCCCGCAAGCACCGCGCGCGGCCGAGCCTGCACGTCAGGGCTTTGTCGGCTCCGCAACCTGCGCCGCTTGTCATGCGGCGGAAGCGGCCGCCTGGCGGCAAAGTGATCACGCCCGCGCCATGGCCCTACCAACCACGGCAAATGTCCTTGGCGATTTCTCTGGCATAACAGTCACGGATGGCCGCCATACCGCCAGCTTTCGGCGCGAGGGTGAGCAACACATCATTCGCACCGATGGAAGGGATGGCGTGGTTACGGATTTCATTATTACGGAAACCTTCGGGGTTGATCCACTGCAACAATATCTGGTGCTGTTTCCAGATGGCCGCCGGCAGGCACTGCCCTGGGCCTGGGATAGCAGACCGCGTGAGGAAGGCGGTCAGCGCTGGTTTCACCTTATGCTCAATGAACCCTTGCCCGCGCAGGATCCGCTGCATTGGACGGGGCGCGCGCAAAATTGGAACTTCATGTGCGCTTCCTGTCATTCAACCGGCTTACGGCGCGGCTATGTCGCGGCAAGCGACCGTTATGAAACAACATGGTCTGAAATCAGCGTTGGTTGCGAAAGCTGCCATGGCCCAGGGGGTGCACATGTTGCCTGGGCACAGGGTAGCGCGCACCATGAAAATCCGACTCGTGGCCTCTCCGTTTGGCTCCGTGATCGCTCTGCTGGTGCTTGGCGCTTCGCTCAGAATGATGCGCGTGGCATCGCGCAATGGGTCGGGCCGCCACGCCAATCCACCGCTGCGCAGGTTGAAACCTGCGCGCCATGCCATGCGCGCGCCCGGCCGCTGGTTGCTGATCCTCTGCCAGGAAGTCGCTTTCTTGATACACACGCACCACTGTTGTTGGAGCGCGGTGAATACCATGCTGAAGGCCAGATTCAGGGCGAAGTATTCGAATGGGGGTCCTTCACGCAGTCGCGCATGTTTCAAGCCGGCGTGGTCTGCGCCGATTGTCACGACCCGCATCGCGGTACGCTACGCGCGGAAGGCAATGCCGTCTGCGCGCAATGCCACTTACCGGCACGTTTTGACACGGCCGAACACCATCGCCACCCAGCTGGAACGCAGGGCGCGCAATGTGTTTCCTGCCATATGCCTGCGGTGACTTATATGGGCGTCGACCGGCGGCGGGATCACGCCTTTAGTATCCCGCGCCCGGATATAGCGGCGCAAATCACAGCACCGGATAGCTGCACATCCTGCCATGTGGATCGTCCGCAATCCTGGGCGGCGCAGCAAATCCATGAATGGTTTGGACCACAACGGCATGATGATGCGCATCCCGCGCTGGCTATTGCCGCAGGGCGTGAAGGCCGACCTGGTGCTGATGCCCTGCTCGCCGTAGTCGCGACCAACCCCGCACATCCGGCAATACTGCGCGCGACAGCGGTCTCGCTTCTGCCCATGCCGCCATCTCAAGTAACAGCGCAAGCGATTGGCGCAACGTTGCTTGATACCGAAGCACTGGTTCGCGCCGCCGCCTTGCGCAAGCTTGAAGGGCTGCATCCACGCAACCGGCTGCATGCCACACGCTTCCTGGCGGATGAGACGCGCCTGGTGCGTATTGAAGCAGCGCGCGCGCTTGCGCCCGTGCCGCTGGAAACCCTGCCGGAAGCAGCACGCCCTGCCTTCGGCCGCGCCTGGGATGAATTACTGGCGAGTGAACGTATCGCAGCCGAAACGCCCGAAGCGCATGTGAATATCGCGGCGCTTTTAGCCGCGCGCGGTAATATGACGGGCGCTG
>JBIPLJ010000037.1:0-43485 GCA_044368415.1 Burkholderiaceae bacterium | reverse complement strand
CCTCGAGCGGCTGCCCACGCAGCCGAACAGCCGCATCGACGAGTTGCTGCCGCATTTCTGGACGCCGGCCTCGGCGACCTGACACGGATTAGGCGGCTGGGCAAGGTGACTTGCCCGGGCGCTTACCGGGGTTCGGCGCGATCGGCACGCCCGACATGGTCCGTGCGCAGGTCGACCGGCTCTGGAACCCGTCGGCCGGCGGTTTCGGTTCGTATCTGATGCTCGCCCACAACTGGGCGAACTTCGATGCGACACGAAAGAGCTACGACCTGATCGCGCGCTACATGAAGGCGGTGGAGGCGGCGGGGCAGCGCTGTGCGGACGAGGTGGCCCAGCGGGGCAGCGTGCACTGAGGGGCGCATGTGACCTGCCCGCGCCAGGCGGGCCGGTGTCCTCAGCGTCCGGCCGCCTGCACGGCCGCCGGATCCCAGCCGCCGCCCAATGCCCGATAGAGCTGGATCACTGAGCCATAGGTCGCGGCGGTGGCCTGCGCGAGCTGCAGCTCAGCGTCGAACAGCACACGCTGCGAGTCCAGAACCTCGAAGTAACTCGAGATGCCGTTCAGGTAGCGCAGGTCCACCAGGCGCAGCCGCTCGCGGCTCGCGGCCACGATGCGCTCGAGTGCCGCGCGCTGATCGCGCCGCTTCTGGTAGCCGACGAGCGCATCCTCGACCTCGCGCAGTGCGGTCTGCACCGAGCGGCCGTACTCCTCGACGGCAATCCGTTGGCGGGCCGCGGCGGCATCGAGGTTGGCGTCGAGGCGTCCGCCGGTCAGCAGCGGCAGCGTGATGCCTGGGGTCACCGCGTAGCCCAGGCGCCCGGCGTCGAGCAGTTGCGAGAGCTGCGGGCTGATGATCCCGAGGAACCCGGTCAGCGACACCGTTGGCAGGAAGGCCTTGCGCGCGGCGTCGATGTCGGCTGCGCTTGCGGCCACCGTGCGCTCGGCCGCAATGATGTCCGGGCGGCGGCGCAGCAGGTCCGACGGGATCCCCGCGGGCAGCTCGGCCGGCACCGGCACCTCGGTCAGGCGGCGCGTGCGCGCAATCGGACCGGGGTTGCGCCCCAGCAGCACCGACAGCCCGTTCTCGCCGATGCCGCGTAGCCGCTCGAGCTCGCTGATCGCCTGGTCGGCCTGCGCGAGCGAGGTCTCGGCCTGGGTGACGTCGACCATCGACACCACGCCGGCGTCGAAGCGCAGCTTCACCAGCCGCAGGCCGTCGCGCCGGGTTTCGGCGGTGCGGCGTGACACCGAGAGCTGCTGGTCGACCTGCAGCAGCTCGAGGTAGCCCTGTGCGACCTGCGCGGCGAGGCTGAGCTCGACCGCGCGGCGCAGCGCCGCGGTGGCCTCGACGTTGCGCTCGGCCGAGTCGACCAGCGAGCGGATGCGGCCCCAGAGGTCGATCTCCCAGGACGGCACCGCAAGCCCCGCCGTGACCGATTCGCTGCGGCGGTTGCTGTTCGTGTCCAGAGGCGAGGGCGCACGCTGGGCGGTCGCGCTCGCGTCGGCGGCGACGGTGGGCACGAGCGCGGCGCGGGCCAGTCCGTACTGTGCGCGCGCGAGCGCCACGCGCTCGGCGGCGATCCGCAGGTCGCGGTTGTTACGCAGCGCCTCGGCGACCAGCGCGTCGAGCTCGGTGCTGTCGAAGAACACGCCGAGCGGGCGCTCGGCGAGGCTGCCGGCGAGCGGCGCCTGCGCGGCCCAGCCCGTCGGCAGCGGCGGCTCGAGCGTCGGGGCGGCGGGCTGAGGCGCGCTCGCGGCGCAGGCGGCCGCGAGCGCGGCCGCGAGCACGGCCGCGGGAAACGCGGGGCGCGCGCGGATCGACGGCCCGCCCGCGGCCGAGGCCGCGTGCCCGGCGCACGCCGGCGTTCCGGTGTCGCGGGGCGCGCTCATGGGTGCCCCCCGTCGTGCGGGGTGGCCGGCACGGCCGCGGGTGCTCCGTCGTTCGCTGCCTTCGCCACCGTCGGCGGTCGCTTGCCACCCATCCATGTCGTGACCAGGAAATAGAACAGCGGCGTGAAGAACACGCCCACCAGCGTCGCGGCCAGCATGCCGCCCAGGATGCCGGTGCCCACCGAGTGCTGGGTCGCCGCACCCGCACCATCGGCCTTCACCAGCGGCAGCACGCCGAGGATGAATGCGAGCGAGGTCATCACGATCGGGCGCAGCCGCTGGCGGCCGGCGTCGATCGCGGCATCCAGCGCGCTCATGCCGGCCTCGTACTGCTGCTTGGCGAACTCGACGATCAGGATGCCGTTCTTGCCGGCGAGGCCGACCAGCGTGATCAGTGACACCTGGAAGAACACGTCGTTCGGGCTCGCGCGCAACAGCAGCGCGATCAGCGCGCCGAGGATGGCGATCGGCACGATCAGGAACACCGCCACCGGCAGGCTGAAGCTCTCGTAGAGCGCGGCGAGGAAGAGGAACACGAAGATCAGCGACAGCACGAAGATGCCGCCCGCCTGGCTGCCCGCCACGCGCTCCTGCAGGGATTGCCCGGACCACGCGAAGCTCGCGCCCTCGGGCAGCTTCTCGGCCGAGATCGCCTCCATCGCGAGCAGGGCTTCGCCGGAGGCGCGGCCCGGCGCGGGCCCGCCGTTGATCTGCACCGACGGATAGCCGTTGTAGCGGGTCAGCGCGATGGGCGCCGAGCGCCACTCGGCCTTCATCAGCGTGGCCAGCGGCACCAGGTTGCCCTCGGCGTTGCGGATCTGGAAGCGCTGCAGCGCGGCCGGATCGGCGCGGAACGCCTGCTCGGCCTGCAATTTGACCTTCAGGCTGGTGCCGAACGCGGTGAACTGGTTGACGAAGGACGAGCCGAGCAGGCTGCCGATCGTCGCGTACAGGTCCGACAGCGGCACGCCGAGCGCCTTGGCCTTGTTGCGGTCGATGTCGAGGAAGAGCGTCTGCACGGCAGGCGCCGCGACGCTGCGCACCGCGAAGAGCGCTGGGTCCTGCTGCGCGGCACTGACGATCTCGGCGGCCGTCGCATCGAGCTTGGCGCGATCGCCGTCGGTCGACTGCAGCCGATAGTCGAAGCCCGCGACCGAGCCCATGCCGGAGATCGGCGGCTCATTGAGCGCGAAGACCCGTGCCTCGGGGATGTCGAGCAACTGGCGGTTGAGCCGCTGCAGCACCTTCGAGACATGCTGGTCCTCGCCCTTGCGTTCGTCCCAGGGCTTGAGGGTCGCGAACACGAAGGCCTGGTTCGCATAGCGGTAGAAGATCGAGAAGCCGACGATCGCGATCGATTCCTGGACCGTCTCCTCCTTCGCGAGGATCGCCTCGGCCTTCTTCAGTGCCTCGCGCGTGCGCTCGACCGAGGCGCCCGCCGGGGCGTCGACCACCACGTAGATCGTGCCCTTGTCCTCCTCGGGCACGAAGCCGCCGGGGATGACCCTGAAGAGGAACACCACGCCGCCGATCATCAGTCCGTAGACCACAAGGAACAGCAGCTTGCGCGACAGGATGCCGCCGACCGCGCTCGCATAGCCGTCCGTGACGCGGTTGAACATCCGGTCGAAGACCTGGATGGGGCGGAGCTTCGTCATCCCCGGCTTGAGGATCAGCGCGCACAGCGCGGGGGTGAGCGTGAGCGCAGTGATCGCCGACAACAGCGTCGAGATGGTGATGGTGATCGCGAACTGCTTGTAGAGCGTGCCGGTCACACCGCCCAGGAAGGCGATCGGCACGAACACCGCGCAGATCACCGCGGTGACACCGACGATCGCGCCGCCGATGCCCTGCATGGCCTTGCGGGCGGCCACACGCGCGTCGCAGTGCTCGTCGTGCATGATCTTCTCGACCGCCTCGACCACCACGATCGCGTCGTCCACCACGATGCCGATGGCCAGCACCATGCCGAACAGCGTGAGCATGTTGATCGAGAAGCCGGCGACCAGCAGGCCCGCGAGCGTGCCGACGATGGACACCGGGATCGCGATCAGCGGGATGATCGTCGCGCGCAGGCTACCGAGGAACAGGTAGACCACCACCAGCACGAGCAGGAAGGCCTCGACGAAGGTGTGCAGCACCAGCTCGATCGAGGCGTTCACGAACTTGGTGGTGTCGTACGACACCTGCCAGCGGATCTCGGGCGGGAAGCCCGTGGCCAACGCATCCATCTTCGTGCGCAGCGCTTTCGCCAGTTCCAGCGCATTGGCGCCCGGGCGCAGGTACACGCCCATCGCGACCGCCGGCTTGCCGTCCAGGCGCGACTCGTACTGATAGTCGTCGGCGCCGAGCTCCACGCGCGCCACGTCGCGTACCCGCACCACCGAGCCGTCGGCCAGCGAGCGAATCACGATGTCGGCGAACTGCTCGACCTCGACCAGGCTGCCTGCGGTCTGCACCGGGAAGGTCAGTGACTGGCCACGGTCGGCCGGCGCCTGGCCGATCTCGCCGACCGGGAAGTTCTGGTTCTGCTCGCGGACCGCGGCGATCACCTCGTTGACGCTCAGCCGGTACTTGGCGAGCCGGTCCGGGTCGACCCACAGCCGCATCGCGTAGGGCGCTGCGAACAGCGTGACATCACCCGCGCCGGGCAGGCGCTTCAACTCATTGACGATCTGGCTGTTGGCGAGGTTGGCGATGTAGGTGGCATCGAAGCGAGGGTCGTCCGACTGCAGCACCACCACCTGCAGGATCTGCGGATTGGTCTTGTCCACGCGCAGGCCCTGGCGCAGCACCTCCTGCGGCAGCAGCGGCTCGACGCGCTTGGAGCGGTTGCTGACCTCGACCGCGGCGAGGTTCAGGTCGGTGCCCGGCTCGAAGTAGACCTGCAGCTGCATCAGCCCGCTGGCCGACGAGGTGGACTGCATGTAGAGCAGTCCGGGGATGCCGTTCATCTCGCGCTCGAGGGGCGCGGCGACCGTGGTCTCCAGCGTCTCGGGGCTCGCGCCCGGGTAGACGGCGGTGATCTGCACCTGCGGGGGCGCCACGCTCGGATACTGCTCGACGGCGAGCTGGGTGCCGCCCAGCACGCCCAGCAGCGAGATGATGATCGCGATGACGGTCGCGAAGACGGGACGGTCGACGAAGAACCCCATGGCGCGGCCTCGGCCTCAGGGCTTGGCGGACGGGGCGGCGGCCGGCGGCGCGACCGCGGCCGGCGGTGCTGCGGCGCCCGACGGCGGCGCGGCGGGTGGGCCCGCCTGAGCGCCCGGCGACACGGCCTTCACGGCCCCTGCGGCGGCGCCCGGTTTCGGCGTCCATGGCACCGCCTTGACCGGCGCGCCCGGCTGCAGCTTCTGGTAGCCATCGACCACCACCGTCTCGCCGGCGCCCAAGCCTCGCTCGATGATCCAGTCCTCGCGCAGCCACTGGCCGACGACGAGGTCGCGCCGCGTCGCGCGGCCCTCTTTGTCGATCACCCAGGCGATGTGCCCGGTGGGCGTCTTGATGACCGCCTGCTGCGGCACGAGGAGCGTGTCCGGGCGCTTGGCCGAGATGAACTCCACGCGCACGTACATGCCGGGCAACAGGCTCTGGCCGGGGTTGGGCATGACCGCACGCAGGCTGATCGTGCCGGTGTTCGGATCGACCCGCGAGTCGGTGAAGTCGAGTTTTCCGAGCTTGTCGTACTCGGTGCCGTCGGGCAGGAAGACCCGCGCCCGCGAGCCGCCGTCGGCTTCGCGAATCTCGCCGGTCGACATCGCGCGCTTGAAGACCAGCGCGTCGCGGTCGGCCATGGTGAAGTTCACGTAGACCGGTTCGAGCCGGTCGATCGTCGTCAGATGAGTGGCTTCGCCCTTGCCGACCAGGCGCCCCTCGGGCACCAGTGTCGCGCCGATGCGGCCGCTCTCGTTGGCCACCACGCGGGTGTAGCCGAGGTTGATCTGGGCGCGCTCGACCGCGCCGCGGGCGCTCGCGAGCAGCGCCTCGTTCTGCTTCACCGCCGTGAGCGCGTCGTCGTAGTCCTGACGGCTGATCGCGTTCTCCTTGACCAGCGGCGCGTAGCGCTGCTCGCGTGAGCGTGTGTTGGCCAGGTTCGCCTCGGCCCGGGCCACCTCGGCACGGGCGTCGTTCAGCACCGTCTGGTAGGGGGTGGGGTCGATCGTGTAGAGCAGCTGGCCGCGCTTGACCTCGGTGCCCTCGGTGAAGTGCCGCTTCTCCAGGATCCCCTCGACCCGGGCGCGAACCTCGACCGAGCGATAGGCGGCGACGCGCCCGACGTGCTCCTGGATGACCGGCACGGTCTCGGTGCGCGAGGTGATGACGCGGACCTCGGCGGGCGGGCGGGCGGCAGGCTTGGGTGACTCGGGCTTGCTGCAGGCGGCGAGGCCGAGGCCGGCGGCGAGAGCGCCCGCACAGAGCGCGAGGGCGCGTCGGGAACCGCCCCGGTGAACGGAATTGGGGCGTGCGGCGGTGGCGGAGATCGGCTGCATGGTGTCGGGCGGGACCGCGCTGGCCGGTGTCGCGACCGGCGGCGCTCGTCGTCCCGCGCCCGTGTGCGGAGGTGCGCGGATGATACTGCCTGGCTGGAGGACGGCCGTCGGGACGGCAGGGGCGCGGGCCCGCGACCCCTTTCGGTCGCGGCCATCCGGCGCGGCCACCCGGCGCGGGCGGGCACGCGTCCGCGCGGACAGTAGCCCAGGCCACCCGTCCAGGTACCCGGGGCCGACCGACGCCAACGGGATAACATCGACGGGTTTCGCCTTCACAAAGCAAAGCCCCGGACATGCCCGACCTCAAGAACACCCCAGCCCCGACCGCATCCGTCGAGGCGCGGCTGCGCGCGCTGCTCGCCCGCCGAATCCTGATCCTCGACGGCGCGATGGGCACCATGATCCAGCGCTACAAGCTGGGCGAGGCCGACTACCGCGGCCCGCGTTTCGCCGACTTCCCGCACGACGTGAAGGGCAACAACGAGCTGCTGTCGCTGACGCGGCCCGACGTGATCGCCGAGATCCACGCCCAGTACCTCGAGGCGGGCGCGGACCTGATCGAGACCAACACCTTCGGCGCGACCACGATCGCGCAGTCTGACTACCGGATGGCCGACCTGGCCCGCGAGATGAACCTCGCGTCGGCCAGGCTCGCCCGCGAGCAGGCCGACCGCTTCTCGACGCCGGAGCGCCCACGTTTCGTTGCCGGGGCGCTCGGGCCTCAGCCCAAGACCGCGTCGATCTCACCCGACGTCAATGACCCGGGTGCGCGCAACGTCACCTTCGAGGAGCTTCGCGCCGCCTACCTAGAGCAGGTCGAGGCGTTGGTCGAGGGCGGTGTCGACGTGCTGCTGGTCGAGACGATCTTCGACACGCTCAACGCCAAGGCCGCGCTGTTTGCGATCGACGAGTACTTCGAGGCCAGCGGCCGGCGCCTGCCGATCATGATCTCGGGCACGGTCACCGATGCATCGGGCCGCATCCTGTCCGGCCAGACCGTCGAGGCCTTCTGGAGCTCGGTGCGCCACGCGCGCCCGCTCACCATCGGCCTGAACTGCGCGCTGGGCGCGGCGCTGATGCGCCCGTATGTCGAGGAGCTGTCGAAGAAGGCCGACACCTTCGTCTGCGTATATCCGAACGCGGGCCTGCCCAACCCGATGTCGGACACGGGTTTCGACGAGACGCCCGACGTCACCTCGGCGCTGCTGCGCGAGTTCGCCGACGCCGGCTTCGTCAACATTGCCGGCGGCTGTTGCGGCACCACGCCCGAGCACATCGCCGCGATCGCCCGCGCCGTCGAGGGCGTGGCGCCGCGCGCCGTGCCCGAGCGCCCGCGCGAGCTGCGCCTGGCCGGCCTGGAGGCATTCAACGTGGGCGAGGACGCGCTGTTCGTCAACGTCGGCGAGCGCACGAATGTGACCGGCAGCAAGGCTTTTGCGCGGATGATCCTGAACGAGCAGTACGACGAGGCGCTCGCGGTCGCGCGCCAGCAGGTCGAGAACGGCGCGCAAGTCATCGACATCAACATGGACGAGGCGATGCTCGACTCGGCCGCGGCGATGGCGCGCTTCCTGAACCTGATCGCCTCCGAGCCCGACATCGCGCGCGTGCCGATCATGATCGACTCCTCCAAGTGGAGCGTCATCGAGGCGGGCCTGCGCTGCGTGCAGGGCAAGTCGATCGTCAACAGCATCTCGATGAAAGAAGGCGAGGCCGAGTTCCTGCGTCAGGCGACGCTATGCCGGCGCTATGGTGCGGCCGTGATCGTCATGGCCTTCGACGAGCAGGGTCAGGCCGACACCTTCGCGCGCAAGACGCAGATCTGCGAGCGTGCCTACCGGCTGCTGGTCGATCGCGTCGGCTTCCCGCCCGAAGACATCGTCTTCGACCCGAACATCTTCGCGATCGCAACCGGCATCCCCGAGCACGACAACTACGGTGTCGACTTCATCGAGGCGACCCGCTGGATCCGCGCAAACCTGCCGTATGCCAAGGTCTCAGGTGGCGTCTCGAACGTGTCGTTCTCGTTCCGCGGCAACGACCCGGCGCGCGAGGCGATCCATACCGTCTTCCTGTACCACGCGGTGCGCGCCGGGATGACCATGGGCATTGTCAACGCCGGCATGCTCGGCGTCTACGAGCAGATCCCGCAGGCGCTGCGCGACCTGGTCGAGGACATCGTTCTGAACCGTCAGGCCACGCTGCCGGCCGACCTGCCGGCCGATTCGCCCGAGCGCGACAAGACCCCGACCGAGCGGCTGATCGAGGTCGCGGGCACGCTCAAGGCAGGTGGTGCCCGGCGCGAGGAGGACCTCGCCTGGCGAACCAAGCCGGTCGGCGAGCGGCTCGCGCATGCGCTGGTGCAGGGCGTGACCACTTTCGTCGTCGAGGACACCGAGGCCGCGCGCCAGGAGGTGCTCGCGCGTGGCGGCCGCCCGATCGAGGTGATCGAGGGTCCGCTGATGGACGGCATGAACATCGTCGGCGACCTGTTCGGCGCGGGCAAGATGTTCCTGCCGCAGGTGGTGAAGTCGGCGCGTGTGATGAAGCAGGCGGTCGCGCACCTGGTCCCGTTCATCGAGGCCGAAAAGGCCGCCGCGGGCGACACCCGTGCACGCGGCAAGATCGTCATCGCGACGGTCAAGGGCGACGTGCACGACATCGGCAAGAACATCGTCACCGTCGTGCTCCAGTGCAACAACTTCGAGGTGGTGAACATGGGCGTGATGGTCCCGTGCAACGAGATCCTGGCGCGCGCCAAGGTCGAGGGCGCGGACATCGTCGGCCTGTCAGGGTTGATCACGCCCTCGCTCGAGGAGATGGCCTTTGTCGCGGCCGAGATGGAGCGCGACGACTGGTTCCGCGTGCGCAAGATCCCGCTGCTGATCGGCGGGGCGACCACCTCGCGGGTGCACACCGCGGTCAAGATCTCGCCGCACTACTCGGGCCCGGTGATCCACGTCGCCGACGCGTCGCGCTCGGTGCCGGTGGCGCAGAACCTGATGTCCGACGACATGCGCATCGCCTATCTCGAGCAGTTGCGCGGCGACTACGACCGGGTACGCGCCAACCACGCGTCCAAGAAGGGTCCGCAGCTCGTTGCGCTCGACGAGGCGCGCGCCAACAAGCCGCAGCTCGCCTGGGCAATGCGCGCGGACGACCACCCGGGCACCGCGCCCCACCCGGTTGCGCACTACCACCCGCCGAAACCCAAGTTCGTCGGGCGCCGCGTGTTCCGCAACTTCGACCTCGCCGAGATCGCGAAGTACATCGACTGGCAGCCGTTCTTCCAGACCTGGGACCTGCACGGCCCGTATCCCGCGATCCTCAATGACGCGGTGGTCGGCGAGTCGGCGCGGCGCGTGTTCTCCGATGGCCAGTCGATGTTGAAGCGTGTGATCGACGGCCGCTGGATCACCGCCAACGCGGTGGTCGCGTTCCTGCCGGCCAACACCGTCCACGAGGACGACATCGAGGTCTACACCGACGCGAGTCGCAGCGAGGTGGCCTTCACCTGGCGCAACCTGCGTCAGCAGATCGCCAAGCGCGAGGGTGTGGACAATAAGTGCCTCGCCGATTTTGTCGCGCCCAAGGTCATCGACGGCCTGCCCTCGGGCATCGAGGACTGGGTGGGTCTGTTCGCGGTCACCGCGGGTATCGGCGTCGAGAAAAAGGAGGCTGAGTTTGCCGCGCTGCTCGACGACTACTCGTCGATCATGCTCAAGGCGATCGCCGATCGGCTGGCAGAGGCCTTCGCGGAATGTCTGCACGAGCGTGTCCGCCGAGACCTCTGGGGCTACGCGGCCGACGAGCGCCTGAGCGCCGAGCAGCTGGTGGCCGAGGCCTACCGCGGCATCCGTCCGGCGCCCGGCTATCCGGCCTGCCCCGAGCACACCGTTAAGCGGGCGATGTTCGAGGTGCTGCGCGCCGACGAGATCGGCATGGAACTGACCGAGTCGCTGGCGATGACGCCGGCGGCGAGCGTTTCGGGCTTCTACCTGTCGCACCCGCAGGCGCAGTACTTCAACGTCGGTCGGATCGGCGACGACCAGCTGCGCGACATCGCGCAGCGCTCCGGCCGCGAAGAGGCCGAGCTGCGCCGGGCGCTGGCGCCGAGTCTGGAATAAGGTAGGCGGGGGCGGGGGCGGGGGCGGGCGAGGCCGCCCCGGGGGCGCTCTGCGTAGCGTCGGGTCGGGGCGTTACACGCCCCAGGTGACGGGCTGCTTCGCCGCGTGCGCGGCGCGCAGCATGTCCATCAGCGGCCAGGCGCGCTGCGCCAGCGACACCGAGTGCACGGCCTCGAGCGTGCGCTCGTCAGCGTCCGGGTCGGGCTGGCCGCCCTCGGCACGTTCGGCATCGATCGCGGCCTGCAGTGCTGCGATCGCGTCGAGCATCTGCTCGACCGTGAAGATGCCCTTAGCGGCCGGCGCGCGGCCGACGATCGCGAGCAGGCGTTCGGCAACCGGGCCGGTCATCACCACGTTGCCGGTGGCTTTCGACTTGAACTCGTACAGCATGACGTGCTCCCCGCCTCGGCGATTTCGCGAGGCATCGCGTGTGCCCAGACCGGCGGCATTGCTACCATTATGCGATGGATACAACGAGTGGACCCACGCGGGCGTCGCGCCGCGCGGCGATGAAGGTGCTGGGTGTGCCGCCGCTGGTCTGGCTCGTGGGCTGCTCGCCAGAACTCGACTGGCGCGAGATCCGCGCCGAGGACGTCCACGTTCTGGTGACACTGCCAGCCAAGCCGGCGCGTCTGACGCGCACGATCAACCTCGAGGGCCTGACGCTCGAGATGATCATGCTCGGCGCCCAGGCGCGTGAGGTCGCCTATACCGTCGGCACCGTCGTGCTGCCCGAGGACACCGACGCCATGCGGGCCCGCGCGCTGGGGTCCATGCGTGCAGCGATGGTCCGCAACATCGGCGGCACGGTGAGCGCCGAGCGTCCGGTACAGGTCGTGCGTGTCGACATGGGCGGGCAGCGTACAGGCGCCGCGGACGCCGTCGAGATCGAGGCGGGCGGACGGATGCGCGATCGCGATGCGACGCTGATCGCTCGGTTCGTCGCCGTCGGCACTCAGGCCTGGCAGGCCGTGGTGCTCGGACCGCACCCGGACAGCGAGGCTGCTACGCTTTTCCTCGAGTCGCTGAAACTGATGAAATGAGCGTCGAGTCGCCCACCGATCCGATTCGTTGGATGACCTGTAACGAAGGCCGCTTTGTGGCGGCCTTCGTGCGGCATCAGAAGTCGAGTTTCGAGATCCTGGAACCGTTCAAGCTCACGCCGCCGAACAGCCCGGAGTTTGTCAGCGAGAAGGCGTTGACCGAATTGCTGACGCTGGCTGTGTCGATCGTGCCGTTGGCGCCGGTCTTGAGCACCGACACCGACGCGTCGGCACCCGCGGTCCAGGTGTTGCCACTCAAGAACTTGTCAAGGGCGTCCTGTGTCATGAACAGGTAAACAAGCGCTGTCGACTGGCCGCCCGCTTGGAAGCCAAAGGACACGCTGCGGGTGGTGTAGAACCCCCTCGTCGCGCCATTGACGCGCAGAGCGCCGTCTCCGCCACTGGCGCCGATACCGAAGGCGCCTTCCAGGACCTGCGGGAAGATCAGCACGCCGCGCGCCTTGGCGACCAGTTCCTTCGAACCCGGCACACTGGTGTAGAGCGTGGCCAAGGTCGAGTCGGCGCCCTTGTTGAGCGCCGCCTGCCGTTCTGCCGGGCTTGAGGTCGCGCCCTGGTTGGTGGTGCAACCGGCCATCGCCAGTGCCGTGGCGGCACCCGCCACGAGCATCAGTGTTCTGCGTTTCATTTATGAGTCCTTTCGAATGAATTGGAGCGGCAACTTGCAGCCCCGACATGCTGAGACGCGAGATGCGCCCGTGCAATTTTACTGAATTCTACTCTGGAGGGACTGCACCGGAAGTGCAGTCCCTCTCGCGCATCATTATCCGTCCGACGGGACTGCGCTCGCATGGGACTGGCTCGCCGACGCGCGTACCCGGGCAACACGCATGGCGAAATAGAACATGACCCGACACGCTTTGAGGCGAGAAGCGTGTCCTTAGCCCGGCGCGCGCTGGAACGTTCGCACGCCGATCACCACGCCGAGCACCAGCAGCGCGATGCCCGCTGCCGCGCCCGCCGCCGGCGGCTCGCCGCGCCACAGGAAGCCATAAGCCAGCGCGGTGAGCGTCTCGAACACGATCAGCTGCCCGACCAGCGAGGTCGGCAGCAGGCGCGAGGACTGGTTCCACAGCAGCGTGCCCAGCCACGACGCGGCCAGGCCGATCACGCTCATCAGCCCGAGGAAGGCCCAGGGATGCGCGCCGAACGGGAAGTCGAACGCGGCGCCGCCTTCGCCTGCGCGCAGCGGCCACGCGGCGTGCCAGACGCCCACCAACCCCCAGCCGGCGAGCGCCAGCGGCAGCGTGGTCAGGCCCTGAGCCGTCGCCCAGGTCGCCGGGCTAAAGCTTGGGTTCGCGCGCATCCAGCGCGCGTTGCGGATCGGGTACCAGGTCCAGCAGGCGACCGCGCCTAGCGCCAGCACCGTGCCCAGCAGCAGCTGCGAGCCGGCGTCGGGTGAGGCCTCGCGCAGCCGCTCGAGCTCGGCGTGATTGACCAGCACGATACCGGCGGCGATCACCGCGAGCGAGGGGGCGAGCCGCGCCCAGGGCAGCGTGCGCTCGGACAGGTTCGAGACCACCGCGATCACCAGCGGCAGCGTGCCGATCAGCATCGTCGGCAGGGGCACGCCCGCGGTCTGAATCGCGGCCGCGAGGCAGCCGTAGTACAGCAGGTTGCCGACCAGCGACAGGCGTGCGGCCTCGGCCCAGTCGGTGCGCGTGAGCCGCCCGAGCGGCTCGCGCGCCGACCATGCAAGCGCGAGCGCGATCAGGCCGAAAGCCGCGTACCGCCCGACCGAGAGAATCGCGGCCGGATATCCGGGCAGCATGACCGGGGCCACGAAGACCAGCCCCCAGGCGAGCCCGGCGCCGAGCGCGCAGGCAAGGCCCGAGCCGAGATCACCGGCGCGCGTCGGCACGCGCGGGCGTTGGGCGGGGCGGGTCGAACAGACCGGGCGTGTGCACTGCTCAGCGTGTGAACCCGATCGTCCGATCGGGCTGCGGGAACGGGTCGTCGCGATACAGCGCGTTCGCGCGGTTGTGCGGATGCGCGGCGGCTTCGAAGAAGTCGAGCACCGGCGACAGGCAGGCATCGGTCGGCTCGGCCGCCGCCGCCCACTCGTCGCGCGTGCGCTGCGCGAACCGCTCGGCCAGCACGCGCGCGGTCTCCGGCCAGGTGCTGCGATCGTTCTGTTTCGTCGCATCGAGCGTGCCCTCGAGCCCAGTCACCTGCAGCAGCTGCACGTAGAACTTCGGCTCGATGGCGCCGACAGCGACGAACTTGGCATCCGAGCTGCGGTACACGCGGTAGTAGGGCGCGCCGCCGTCGAGCAGGTTCGCCGCGCGCGGCAGCGTCCACATTCCGGCGGCGAGCAGCCCGTAGAAGATCGGCGATAGCCCGACCGAGCCGGCGAGGATGCTCGATTCGACGACGCCGCCACGGCCGTCGATGCCGCGGCGCACCAGCTGCGCGAGCACGCCGACCGCCAGGTGCATCGCACCGCCCCCGTAGTCGCCGACCACGTTGAGCGGCGGCACCGGCGTGTCGGCCGTGCCGATCGCGTTCAGCAGGCCGGCCATCGCCAGGTAGTTGATGTCGTGGCCCGCACGCTCGGCGAGCGCGCCGCGCGCGCCCCAGCCCGACAGCCGCCCGATCACCAGCCGCGGGTTGCTCGCGAGCAGCGTCGGGGGTGCCAGGCCCAGGCGCTCGATCACGCCCGGGCGAAAGCCCTCGAGCATCACGTCGGCGGCGTCGATCAGCGTGCGCGCCTGCGCCAGGCCCTCGACCGACTTCAGGTCGATCGCGACCGGGCGCTTGCCGGCGTTCGATACGTCGAAGCGCGGGTTCGTCGAAACGCCTAGGCCGGGGTCCGCCGGCGGCGAGACCCGCTGGACGTCGGCGCCCAGGCTCCTGAGCAGCTGGCCGGCGAACGGCACCGGGCCGATCGCGTGCAGCTCGACGATCTTGATGCCGGCAAGCGGCAGGGCGGCGGGATCGTGCGGGGCAGCGGACATGGTGCGGGCTCGGTGGCGGTGTCCGCCGATTCTAGCCCGCGGCCCCACGCTCAGGCCTGCGTGCGCGCCTGGGCCGCGGCCTCGAGCAGCGCCTCCGGGCCGGCCGCGCCGGAGACGCCGACGCGGCCGTCGAACACGAAGAAGGGCACGCCGCTGATGCCTAGCTCGCGCACCCGACGGTCCGCCGCGGCGATCTCGGTCGCACCTGCATCGGAGTCGAGCATCGTGCGCGCGGCGGCGCCGTCGAAGCCGGCCTCGCCGGCGATCCGGGCGAGCTCGCCGCGATCGCCGATGAAGCGGCCCTCGACAAAGTACGCGCGGAACAGCGCCTCCACCAGCGGCTCGGCGTCGCGGCCCTCGTGAGCCTGCGCCCAGGCGATGAGCCGGTGCGCATCGAGCGTGTTCGGCTGCCGCTCGATGCGGTCGAAGTCGAGCTCGAGCCCTGCGCCGCGACCGGCCTCGCGCACGCGTTCGTAGATCTGCGCGGCGCGTTCCGGCCCGCCGAACTTGTGCTCGAGGTAGCTGCGGCGCCCGATGCCTTCGGCCGGCAGGTCGGGGTTGAGCTGGAACGGATGCCAGCGCACGACCGGGCGCTCGGCCTCGGGCATCCGCTCGATCGCGGCCTCGAGCTGGCGCTTGCCGATGTAACACCACGGGCAGACGACGTCCGAGACGACGTCCAGGGTCGGCGGGGTGGCGGTGGAGGTGTCCATCCGATGCACTGTACCCGCAGCCGCGGGCGGCCGTCCTGCCGCGCCATCCCGGCCGGCGTCGGGCGCTGCGCCGTCTTCGCGGCCTCCGAGGCGAACGCCCGAGGCCGGCCGGCGGCTAGCCCCAGCGTCGGTAGCCGATCGCCTCGGCCACGTGTGCGGTTGCCAAGCCGGCCGCGCCGGCGAGATCAGCGATCGTGCGGGCGAGCTTGAGGAGCCGGGGCAGCGCGCGCGCCGACAGGTCGAGCCGCTCGACCGCCGCACCCAGCAGCGAGCGGCCGCCCGCATCGACCGCGCAGTGGACATCGACCTCGGCGCCTGCGAGCGCCGCGTTCGGCTTGCCCTGGCGCGCGAGCGCGACCTCGCGGGCACGAACCGCCCGCGCCCGCACGGTCGCTGTGGACTCGCCCGTCGGCTGCGCGAGCAGCTCGGTACGCGGCACGGCTGGCACCTCGACATGCATGTCGATGCGATCGAGCAGCGGCCCCGACAGCTTGCCTCGGTAGCGCGCGACATCGGCCGGCGCGCAGCGGCAGCGTCCGTTGGCATGGCCGAACCAGCCGCAGGGGCAGGGGTTGGTCGCGGCGACCAGCTGGAAGGCGGCCGGGAACTCGGCCTGGCGGCCGGCCCGCGAAATGGACACCCGGCCGGTCTCCAGCGGCTCGCGCAGCGTCTCGAGCACGCCGCGTTGGAACTCAGCGAGCTCGTCCAGGAAGAGCACGCCGCGATGTGCGAGCGAGATCTCGCCAGGGCGCGGCGTGCCGCCGCCGCCGACGAGGGCCGCGCCCGATGCGGAATGGTGGGGCGCACGGAACGGCCTCAGGCCCCAGGCCTGCGACCGTGTGTCCGCGCCGGCGAGCGACAGCACGGCCGCCGACTCGAGCGCTTCGTTCTCGGTCATCGGCGGCAGCAGGCCGGGCAGGCGCTGCGCGAGCATCGACTTGCCGCTGCCCGGCGGGCCGATGAGCAGCAGCCCGTGTCCACCGGCCGCGGCGATCTCGAGGGCGCGCCGCGCGCCGGCCTGCCCCCGCACGTCGGCGAGGTCGGCGCATGCGGCGTGCGGCATGTTCGATGCGGCTGGATCAGCGGGCGGCGCAGCGAGTGGCCCGCCCTCGGCGAGCGCGGCCCAGACCTCGCGCAGTGTCGAGGCCGAGCGCGTGCCGGCATGCCCGGCGGGCGCTGCCTCGGCCGCGCTGGCGGCCGGCAGCACCAGCAGCCGCCCGGGCGCGTGCCGCCGGACCGCCAGCGCCAGGACCAACGCGCCTCGGACCGGGCGCAACGCGCCGGTCAGCGACAGCTCGCCCATCATCTCCCAGCGCTCGAGCACCGCCTCCTTCATGCCGGCCGCGGCCGCGAGGATGCCGATTGCGATGGGCAGGTCGAAGCGGCCGGACCCCTTGGGCAGGTCGGCGGGCGCGAGGTTCACCGTGATGCGCCGGTTGGGGAACTCGAAGCCGCTGTGCAGCAGCGCCGCCCGCACGCGCTCGCGGCTCTCGCGCACCTCGGCATCGGGCAGGCCCACCACGTGGAACGCGGGCAGGCCGTTGGCGAGGTGGACCTCGACGCTGACCGAGGGCGCCTCGACGCCCACCAGACCGCGGCTGTGGATGACGGCCAGCGACATGGGTGAGGTCTCGGATGCGCGGCCAGCGGTGTCGTCGCGCGGACCGCTCAGCCGGTCGTGTCGGTCCGCGCGGCCGCTCGGGCCTCCAGGGCTTCGACCCGCTGTCGCAGGCGCGCGACGGTCTCGAGTTGGATCTCGAACTCCTCGCGGGTGACCAGATCCAGCCGCTGGAAGGTCTGCGCGAGCATCGCCTTGACGTTGCGCTCGAGGTCGGCGGCGGGGCTGGAGCGGAAGAGTTCGGCGATCCGCTGCTGAACGTCCTGCAAAAAGGCTTGGTTTTCCATGCTGCGACACCCTCTGGAAGACGATCGAGTCTAGCACCGGGCCCTGCGGCGCCCGGGCCCGCGCCTCGGTACGACGTCGTACGCCTGACGGCCTATCTCGACCCGTCGGCACCGGCCAAGAGCGGGTCGGCACCGGGCTGGTGCACCATTGTGGGGGTCTCACCCCAGGCTGACCCGTGTCATACCCCCTTGTCCGAACCATCTTGGTGCGGGTTCGCGTGGCACGGGAAATGCTCGGCTGATGCCAGCCACCCATCCATGGATCGATCGATCCGACTCGAACGCACCCGGAGCTCTCTCTGATGAAAAAAACGCTGATCGCCCTCGCAACCGTTGCCTCGGTGGTGCCGTCGCTCGCCAGCGCCCAGGCCGCCACGCCTGCCGCCAGCCCGATCACCGGCAACTTAACCCTCACCTCCGACTACCGGTTCCGCGGCATCTCGCAGAGCTACAAGCAGCCCGCCGTCCAGGGCGGCTTCGACTGGGCGCACGACAGCGGCTTCTACCTCGGCAACTGGAACTCGAGCATCTCGGGCAACCAGTATCCGAACGGCGCCAGCCTTGAGATGGACTTCTATGGCGGCTACAAGGTCCCGATCGGCAAGGATGTGACCCTGGACGTCGGCGCGCTGTACTACTACTACCCAGCCGCCTACTACAACGGGTTCGGGGGCCAGAAGCCCAAGTACGACAACTTCGAGCTGTACGTCGGCGGCGTGATGGGCCCGTTCAGCGCGAAGCTGTTCTACGCGATCAGCGACTTCTTCGGCCTCGACGAGACCACCGGCGGCAAGTCGTCGAGCGGCTCGTACTACGTCGACCTGAACTACTCGACCGAGATCCTGCCGAAGCTGACCCTGGGCGCGCACCTCGGCTACCAGAGCGTCAAGAACTACTCGAACCTGAGCTATACCGACTACAAGATCGGCGTGACCTACGACTGGACCGGCTGGCTCCTCGGTGCGGCCTTCGTCGGTACGAACGCGGAGAAGACCCCGTACACGGTCCTCGACGCTCAGGGCTCGAAGTTCGTCGGCAACAACACCGTCGTACTGTCGATCGGCAAGACCTTCTGATGTGACACGGGCGCGGGGCCGCACGGCCCCCCGCGGCTCTGAGCGCAGGAATCCGCCATGAAACTGATCACCGCCATCATCAAGCCGTTCAAGCTCGACGAGGTCCGAGAAGCACTCTCGGGCATCGGCGTGCAGGGCATCACCGTGACCGAGGTCAAGGGCTTCGGTCGCCAGAAGGGGCACACCGAGCTCTACCGCGGCGCCGAGTACGTCGTCGACTTCCTGCCCAAGGTGAAGATCGAGGCCGCCGTGGCCTCCGAGCTGGTCGAACGCGCGATCGAGGCGATCGAAGGTGCGGCCCGCACCGGCAAGATCGGCGACGGCAAGATCTTCGTCTACGACCTCGAGCAGGTCATCCGGATCCGCACCGGCGAGACCGGCGGCGACGCGCTCTGACCGAACCCACGATACCGAGGACTCCCGAAATGAACCGCATCGCACGAACGCTGGCGCTGGTCGCAGCGCTGTGCCTCGCCCCGTGGGCCGGCGCCATTGCCGCTGACACCGGGGCGACCGTCACCAAGACCGCTCCGATTGTCATGCTCGCGCAGGCCGACGCGAAGAAGGAGGAGGCGCCCGCCGCAGCGAAGGTGGAGGCCGCGCCGGTCGCCGCCGAGGCGCCCGCCGTCGCTGCGGCGCCGCCCGTGCCCAACAAGGGCGACACGGCATGGATGATCATGGCGACGGTGCTCGTCATCCTGATGACCATCCCCGGTCTCGCGCTGTTCTACGGCGGTCTCGTTCGCACGAAGAACATGCTGTCGATCCTGATGCAGGTGATGATGGTGTTCTCGGTCATCACTGTGCTGTGGGTGGTGTACGGCTATACGCTGGCGTTCGGCGGAGCGGGCAGCTTCTTCGGCGGCTTCGACAAGCTGTTCCTGAAGGGCGTCACGCCTGACTCCGTGGCCGCGACCTTCTCCAAGGGGGTCTACATCCCCGAGTACATCTTCATCGCGTTCCAGTGCACGTTCGCGGCGATCACGCCGGCGCTGATCATCGGCGCGTTCGCAGAGCGCATCAAGTTCTCGGCGGTGCTGCTGTTCTGCGTGCTGTGGTTCACGTTCTCGTACCTGCCGATCGCGCACATGGTCTGGTACTGGGACGGCCCCGACGCGATCACCGACGCCAAGACCCTCGAGGCCGTCACCGCCAACGCGGGCTGGTTGTGGGCCAAGGGTGCGCTCGACTTCGCGGGCGGCACGGTGGTACACATCAACGCGGGCATCGCTGGCCTGGTGGGTGCCTTCATGGTCGGCAAGCGGGTCGGCTACGGCCGCGAGTCGATGGCCCCGCATTCGCTCACCTTTACGATGGTCGGTGCGGCGTTGCTGTGGGTGGGCTGGTTCGGCTTCAACGTCGGCTCCAACCTGGAAGCCAACGGCGTGGCCGCGCTCGCCTTCGTCAACACCTTCGTCGCGACCGCCGCAGCCACGGTGGCCTGGTCCCTCGCCGAGTGGATGAGCAAGGGCAAGCCCTCGATGCTGGGTGCGGCCTCGGGTGCGGTGGCGGGTCTGGTCGCCATCACGCCGGCTTGCGGCTTCGTCGGCCCGATGGGCGCGATCGTGATCGGCCTGGTTGCGGGCGTCGTGTGCCTGTGGGGTGTCAACGGCCTGAAGCGGATGCTCGGTGCGGACGATTCGCTCGACGTCTTCGGCGTACACGGCGTGGGCGGCATCCTCGGCGCGCTGCTGACCGGCGTGTTCGCGGCGCCTTCGCTCGGCGGCACGGGGGTGTTCGACTACGTGACGAACGCGGCCAACCCCGACTACTCGATCTCCGGCCAGGTCTGGATCCAGTTGCAGGCGGTGCTGACCACGATCGTGTGGTCCGGCGTGGTCTCGCTGGTGGCCTACAAGCTGGTCGACATGATCGTCGGCCTGCGGGTAGCCGAGGACGAGGAGCGCGAAGGCCTCGACATCAGCGCCCACGGCGAGTCGGCCTACCACTCTTGATCCCCGGGATCGCCGGTATCACTTTCTAGGTGTTTCCTCTCGTTTCTGGATCGATTCGCGCCGGGTTCGCCCGGCGCGTTTTTTTCTAGATTGGCAGTGCGCCGCGAGGCTCGGACATAATCCGCCGATGCTCTCCGAACGCCATTACACGCTGACCATCGACTGCCCCGACCGCGTGGGCATCGTCGCCGAGGTGTCCCGTTTCATCGCCGAGCGGGGCGGCTGGATCCTCGAGGCCAACCATCATGCCGACCGCGAGCGCGGGCGCTTCTTCATGCGCAACGCACTCCTCGCGTCATCGCTGCCCGAGGGCCGCGACCGCTTCGCCGACGCGTTCGCCCCGATCGCCGACCGCTTCGAGATGACCTGGCGGCTGTCGGACTCGGCGGTGCCTCGCCGCGTGGCGCTGCTGGTGAGCAAACTTGATCACTGCCTCATCGACCTGCTGTACCGCTGGCGCGCGGGCGAGTTGCGCTGCGAGATCCCGTGTGTGATCGCCAACCATGATGACCTGCGGCGCGACGTCGAGGTCCACGACATTCCGTTCCACCATGTACCGGTGACGCCCGAGACCAAGCCGGCGGCGTTCGCGGAGATCGAGCGGCTGCTGCAGGGGCATGAGGTCGACACCCTTGTGCTCGCGCGCTACATGCAGATCCTGCCGCCCGACACCTGCGCCCGCTATCCGGGGCGGGTGATCAACATCCACCACAGCTTCCTGCCCTCCTTCATCGGTGCCAAGCCGTATCACCGGGCGTTCGAGCGGGGGGTGAAGCTGATCGGCGCGACCAGCCACTATGTGACGGCGGACCTCGACGAGGGGCCGATCATCGAGCAGGACGTGGTCCGCGTGGAGCACGGCGACACCGTCGACGACCTCATCCGCTACGGCCGCGACGTCGAGCGGGCCGTGCTGGCGCGTGCGCTGCGTTACCACCTCGAGGATCGGGTGATGCTCAACGGGCACCGGACGGTGGTGTTTCGGTGACATGAGGGGGCGCCGGGACCCCGAGCAAGCTCCGGCGGTCCGAGGCTACAATGGCCGCCCGAGGACGCCCTGACGCTCATGGTCCCCAATTTCGTCACATCGCTGACCGGCCCGCTGCTGGAACTCGAGCGCAAGTTCCTCGACGCTACGCCGCGTATCGAGCGCTGGTTCCGCATGGAGTGGCAGGAGCACACGCCGCCGTTCTACTGTTCGGTGGACCTGCGCAACGCGGCCTTCAAGGTCGCGCCGGTGGACACCAACCTGTACCCGGGCGGCTTCAACAACCTCTCGGCCGAGGCCCTGCCGCTGGCCGTGCAGGCGGCCACCGTCGCGATCGAGAAGTACTGCCCCGACGCGAAGAACCTGCTGCTGATTCCCGAGAATCACACCCGCAACACCTACTACCTGATGAACGTGGTGCGGATCGCTGCGCTGCTTCGCCAGACGGGTCTGGCGGTGCGGCTGGGCACGCTGAATCCCGAGATCACCGCGCCGACCCGGGTCGAGCTGCCCGACGGGCAGGCCCTCACCATCGAGCCACTGGTGCGTGCCAACGGACGTGTCGGGCTCGACGGCTTCGATCCCTGCGCGATCCTGCTGAACAACGACCTGTCCGCCGGCATCCCCGACATCCTGCGCGACCTGCAGGGCCAGATCCTGCTGCCGCCGTTGCACGCCGGCTGGGCGGTGCGCCGCAAGTCGCAGCACTTCTCGGCCTATAACGACGTCGCCCGCCAGTTCGGCAAGCTGCTCGACGTCGACCCGTGGCTGGTCAACCCGTACTTCTCCACCTGCGGCAAGGTCGACTTCCAGGCGCGCGAGGGCGAGGAGTGCCTGGCGAACAACGTCGACGCCACGCTCAAGCTGATCCGGGCGAAGTACAAGGAATACGGGATCGACCAGACGCCCTTCGTGATCGTGAAGGCCGATGCCGGCACCTACGGCATGGGCATCATGTCGGTGAAGGACGCCTCCGAGGTACAGAACCTCAACCGCAAGCAGCGCAACAAGATGGCGGTGGTCAAGGAGGGCCTCGAGGTCAGCGAGGTGATCATCCAGGAAGGTGTGCCGACGATCGAGACGGTCGACAACGGGGTTGCCGAGCCGGTGGTCTACATGGTCGATAAGTATGTCGTCGGCGGTTTCTACCGCGTGCACGGCGAGCGCGGCCGCGACGAGAACCTGAACGCGCCGGGCTCGCGCTTCGTGCCGCTGCCCTTCGCTGCGCCGTGCAACATGCCGGACGCCGGCGGCACCCCGGATTGCCCGCCGAACCGCTTCTACGCGTACGGCGTGGTCGCCCGCCTCGCGCTGCTCGCCGCCTCGCTCGAGCTCGAGCAGACCGACCCGGACCCCACCCGCTTCGGCTGAAGCGGCGTCCCGCTCCATACCCGTTCCTGCGCCGTCGCGCCGAGGACCCCGATGCGCATCCTGATCGTCGCCGACCCGATCGAGTCCTTCAAGACTTACAAGGACTCGACCTACGCGATCATGGTCGCGGCCGCGGCACGCGGACATTCACTCGCCTTCTGCGAGCAGGGCCAGCTCTGGTTGGAGGATGGGCACGCCTGGGCCGATGCGTCGGGCCTGGAGCTGTCCGGTCCTCAGCTCGGCGAGGCCGGCCACGACGCACACGGCTGGTGGCGCAGCGGCGAGCCGCGCGCCGAGCAGATCTCGGCGTTCGACGCCGTGCTGATGCGCAAGGACCCGCCCTTCGACCTCGAGTACGTCTACAGCACCTACCTGCTCGAGCATGCGGTGCGCGAAGGCGCACGCGTCTTCAACGACCCGCGTGCGATCCGCGACCACAGCGAGAAATACGCGATCGCGGAGTTCCCAGAGTTCACCGCGGATACGATGGTCACGCGCGACCCGGCGCGGCTGCGCGCCTTCGTGCAGCGCCACGGCGAGGCGGTCTTCAAGCTGCTCGACGGCATGGGCGGCGCGTCGATCTTCCGCGCGCGTGCCGACGACTCGAACCTGTCGGTGATCGTCGAGACGATGAACCAGTTCGGCGCGCGCAGCGTGATGGCGCAGCGCTACTTGCCGCAGATTGCCGACGGCGACAAGCGCGTGCTGTTGATCGGCGGGCAGGTGGTGCCGTTCGCGCTCGCCCGCATCCCCAAGCTCGGCGAGTCGCGCGGCAACCTCGCCGCCGGCGGCACCGGGCGCGCCCAAGCGCTGACGGCGGGTGACCGCAGGATCGCCGAGTCGCTCGCACCCCGGCTCTTCGCGCGCGGTCTCTTCCTGGTCGGCCTCGACGTGATCGGCGAGTGCCTGACCGAGGTGAACGTGACCAGCCCGACCTGCTTTCGCGAGATCGCCGAGCAGACCGGCTTCGACGTCGCGGCGCTCTACGTCGAGTGCCTCGAGCGCGAGGTCGCGCGCCCGCGATGATCGGCATCCTCGTCGTCTCGCACGAGCCGCTCGGCACCGCGCTGATCCACTGCACGCGGCACATCTTCGGCCGCATGCCGCCGCAGCTCGCCGCGCTCGACGTGATCCCCGACGAGGATCCCGAGCTCGCGCTGAAGGCGGCGCGCGAGCTGCTCGCGCGGATCAATGACGGCTCGGGTGTGATCGTGCTGACCGACCTGTTCGGCGCGACGCCGGCGCGCATCGCCGCACGGCTCGCCGAGCCGAATCGGATCGTGGTGATTGCCGGGGTGAACCTGCCGCTGCTGGTCAAGGCACTGACCCATCGCCGCGGGCCGCCGAACCAGGTGGCCGCGATGCTGCTGGAAGGCGTGCGCGAGACCATCCTGCCCATTGATGCGCGGGCCGACGGAGACGAGGCGTGAAGCAGATCGAAGTGACGATCGTGAACAAGCTCGGGCTGCATGCGCGGCCCTCGGCGGCGCTCACGCAGACCGCGACACGCTTCAAGTCCGTCGTGTGGCTCTCCAAGGGCACGCGGCGCGTGAACGGCAAGAGCATCATGGGCGTGATGATGCTGGCGGCCGCGCGCGGCGCGACGCTGACGATCGAGGCTGACGGCCCCGATGAGGACGCGGCGCTGGGTGCGCTCGCGGAACTGGTGGGGTCCGGGTTCGGCGAGGGCGCGTGCCCGCCCGAGCCCTCGGACCCGCCGGGTCGCTGAGGCGGCGCGGGGCCATGCTCACCCTGCATGGAACCGGTATCGGCGGCGGCGTCGTTGTCGGCCGTGCGGTGGTGCTTGAGACGCGGCTCATCGACGTGCCGCGCTACCGGGTGGAGTTCGCGCAGCGTGCCGGCGAGGCTGCGCGGCTCGCCCGCGCCGTCGCCACCGTGCGCACCGAGCTCGAGGCGTTGGGCGCGCACCTGCCGGCCGATGCGCCGGTCGAGGCGCAGGCGCTGCTGCAGGTCCACGCGATGATCCTCGACGACCCCTCGCTCGCGCCGCAGGCGACGGTCGCGATCGAGTCGCACGGGCAGAACGCCGAGTGGGCCTTCGCCTCGCAGGCCGAGCACCTGGCCGGGCAGTTCGAGCAGTTCGAGGATCCGTACCTGCGCGAGCGCGGGCGCGACGTCACGCAGGTGGCCGACCGCGTGCTGCGGGTGCTGTCGGGCTCGGGTCGTGCGCTGCGCGCCCGCGCGCTGCCCGGCGACGTGCCGCTGATCTTCGTGGCGAACGACATCTCGCCAGCCGACATGCTGCAGTTGAAGCACGCCGGCGGCTTCGCGATCGACCTGGGCGGCACCGCCTCGCACACCGCGATCCTCGCGCGCAGCATGAACGTGCCCGCGGTCGTCGGCCTGGACCGCGCCAGCCAGATGGTCCGCGACGACGACTGGCTGGTGATCGACGGCGACACCGGCGTGCTGATCGTGGCCCCCGACGCCGCGGTGCTTGAGGAGTACCGCCACCGGATGGTGCTGGGCCTGCTCGAGCGCAAGCAGCTCGCGCGGCTGGTGCATGTGCCTTCGGCGACCCTCGACGGTGTGCCCATCGAGTTGCTTGCCAACATCGAGCTGCCCGCAGAGGCCGCGCAGTCGCGCGAGGCGGGCGCCTCGGGCGTGGGCCTGTTCCGCACCGAGTTCCTGTTCATGAACCGGCGGGAGCTGCCGGGCGAGGACGAGCAGTACGAGGCCTACCGCGACGCGGTGCTCGGCATGGCGGGCGGCCCGGTCACCATACGCACCATCGACATCGGCGCCGACAAGGCACTCGACGGCGACGACGACGGCCACGAGCCCGCGGCGTCGCCCAACCCGGCGCTCGGTCAGCGCGCGATTCGCTACAGCCTCGCCGAGCCCGACGTGTTCCTCGAGCAGCTGCGCGCGATCCTGCGCGCCGCCGAACACGGTCCGGTGCGGCTGCTGATCCCGATGCTCGTGCACGGCCACGAGCTCGACCAGACGCTGCGCCTGATCGCGCAGGCGCGCGAGCAGCTCTCCGAGCGCCTGCGCAGGCAGATGCCGCCGGTGCCGGTGGGCGGGATGATCGAGGTGCCGGCCGCAGCGCTGACCGCGCCGTTCTTTGCACGCCGGCTCGACTTCCTGTCGATCGGCACCAACGACCTGGTGCAGTACACGCTTGCGATCGACCGCGCCGACCATGCGGTCTCCTCGCTGTACGACCCCTTCCACCCGGCGGTGCTGCAGCTCGTCTCGCAGACCATCCGCGCCGCCGAGCGCGCGGGCAAGCCGGTATCGGTGTGCGGCGAGATGGCTGGCGACCTCGAGGCGACGCGCCTGCTGATCGGCATGGGGCTGCGGGTGTTTTCGATGCATCCGGCGAGCCTGCTGCGCATCAAGCGCGAGATCCTGCGCTGTGACGCCGGGCGGCTGCGCACGCGCGTCACACGCCTGCTCGCGGCCGACGACCCGGCGCGCGTGCAGTCGGGGTTGGAGCGGCTGCGCGAACGATGATCACGGGACACACATCGATGACCGCTTCGGTCGGGGCCACCGCTCCGCAACGCCTCCGTTTCGACGCACCGCTCGCGCTCGCCAGCGGCGCGTCGATCGCCGGCTACGAACTGGTCTACGAGACCTACGGCACGCTCTCGCCAGCGCGTGACAACGCGGTGCTGGTCTGCCATGCGCTGAACGCCTCGCACCATGTCGCCGGCGCCTCGGCCACCGACCCCTCGGACCTTGGCTGGTGGGACAACATGGTCGGACCGGGCAAGCCGCTCGACACCGACCGGTTCTTCGTTGTGGGCGTCAACAACCTCGGCTCGTGTTTCGGCTCGACCGGCCCGATGTCGGTCAATCCGGCGACCGGCCGGCCCTACGGCCCCGACTTCCCGGTGGTCACCGTCGAGGACTGGGTGCGCTCGCAGGCGCGCCTGGCCGACGCGCTCGGCATCGAGCGCTTCGCGGCGGTGATGGGCGGCTCGCTCGGCGGCATGCAGGCGCTGGCCTGGAGCACGCTGTTTCCCGAGCGGCTCGGCCACTGCATCGCGATCGCGACCGCGCCTAAGCTTTCAGCGCAGAACATCGCGTTCAACGAAGTCGCGCGCCGCGCGATCGTCACCGACCCGGACTTCTACGGCGGGCGCTTCTACGACCACGACACCGTGCCCGCGCGCGGCCTGAGCGTGGCGCGCATGATCGGCCACATCACCTACCTGTCGGGCGACACGATGGCCGAGCGCTTCGGGCGCACGCTGCGTCGGCACGCCACGGACACGGCGCTGCGCGACGGTTACCGCTTCACATTCGATGTCGAGTTCGAGATCGAGTCGTACCTGCGTTACCAGGGCGAGAAGTTCTCGAAGTACTTCGACGCGAATACCTACCTGCTGATCACCCGTGCGCTCGACTACTTCGATCCGGCGAGCGCACACGGCGGCGACCTGGCTGCGGCGATGGAACCTGCGCGCTGCGACTTCCTGGTCGCCTCGTTCACCACCGACTGGCGCTTCGCGCCCGAGCGCAGCCGCGAGATCGTCGCCGCGCTGCTCGCCAACCGCCGGCGCGTGACCTACGCCGAGATCGATGCGCCGCACGGGCATGACGCGTTCCTGCTCGACGACGCGCGCTACCACGGCCTGGTGGGCGCGTACTTCCACCGGATCGCGGCGGCGCTGCCGGGTGCGCCGGCCCGCGCCGGCACGACCGCCCGCGACGGCGCGGCGCTCGCGGCATGAGCGCGTACGCCTCCCCGTTCGGCGCGGCGAACGGCGCCCCGCCCGTGACCGCCTCGCAGCGTCCCGATGCCAACGGCTTGCGACCCGACCTCGCGCTGATCGCCGACTGGATCGCTCCGGGCGCGCATGTGCTCGACCTGGGCTGCGGCGACGGCGCGCTGCTCGACCACCTGCAGCGCGCCAAGCGCTGCACCGGCTACGGCGCCGAGATCGACGACGCGCAGGTGCTCGCCTGCGCGCGCCGCGGTGTCGACGTGATTCAGCAGGACATCGAGGCTGGCCTCGATATCTTCTCGGGCTGCCGCTTCGACGTCGTTGTGCTGTCGATGGCGATCCAGGCGACCCACCAGACCGAGCGCGTGCTGCGCGAGATGAGCCGGCTCGGCGCCGAGGGCATCGTGTCGTTCCCGAACTTCGGGCACTGGTCACACGCCTGGTCGATCCTGCGCGGGCGTATGCCGATCTCGCGAGAGATGCCTTACCGCTGGTACGACACGCCGAACCTGCACCTGTCGACGCCGAAGGACTTCGAGGACTTCCTCGAGGGGCTGGGCCTTGTGATCACGCGCCGCGTGTTCCTCGCCGATGGCCGCCCGGTGGCCCTGCTGGCGGGGCTGCGCTGCACGCAGGCGATCTACGGGTTCCGGGTGCGCTGAGCCCGGCGGCGGGGCGATGCCCGCGCATAACACGCCTATCCGAATGGTCCGGCGCTCCCTGGCGGCTGGGTACAAACGGCTCAATCCTCGAGCCGTCCGGGGTTCATCGCAGTCGGCGATGCTCTGGGACTGCAGCGCCGACGGGGTTTCAGGCTCGAACGGTGCCACCCGTCGCCACATCGAGGAGTGCAACCGTGGTCCGGTCGTTCGTCGGAATCCTGTTCTACGCCGGCCTGCGGGTGCTTGCCGCCTGCGTGCTCCTCACGCATGCGCTGTCCGGTCATGCATCGACCTCTGGGCTGGTGATCAGTCAGGTCTACGGCGGCAGCAGCAATTCGGGCGCGGTCTACCGCAATGATTTCGTCGAGCTGTTCAACGGGGGCGCCTCGGCGGTCTCGCTGTCGGGCATGTCGTTGCAGTACGGCTCGGCGACCGGCAACTACGGCAACACGGCGGGGCAGATCGTCGCCCTGCCGGCGTTCTCGCTGCAGCCCGGCCAGCACTTCCTGGTGCAGCTCTTCGCGGGCACCCAGACCGGCGCGGCGTCACTGCCGGCGGCCGACCACGCAGCCAGTGTCGACATGGCCGGTGCATCCGGCAAGGTCGCGCTCGTCGGCGGCACTGCGGCGCTCGGCTGCGGCTCGGGCGTCTGCACCCCGACCCAGCTTGCTTCGGTCATCGACCGGGTGAGCTACGGCGCCGCCAACAATGCTGAGGCCTCCGCCGCGCCGGCTGCATCCGGCGCGCTCGCGCCACGCCGCCGATCGTCCTGCCAGGACAGCGACGACAATCTGGCGGACTTCCAGGCCGCGACCCCGTCGCCCCGCAACAGCTCGACTGCGTTTGCGCCGTGCACCTTCGCCAACGCGCCGATCGTGCCGATCTGCCCCGCGGTGAGCGTCGCAGCGGGTACTGCGCTGAGTGTCACGCTGACGGCGACCGATGCCGACAGCGTGGTGAACGCCGCGGCCGCGACCCGCCCGTCGCCGTCGTTCACGCTGTCGTCGCTCGTGCCCGCCGCGTCGACGGGCGGCACGCTGAGTGTGTCGCTCGACCTGCCGGGCTCGCTTGCGGCCGGCGCGTACGCGTTCGGCGTGACCTTCGGCAACGATGCTTCGCAGACCGCGTCGTGCACCGTCGCGGTCACGGTCACCGGCGGCGCCGTCACGCGCATCAGCGCGATCCAGGGCGCGGGCAGTGCCTCGCCGCTCACCGGCCAGACGGTGACCACCGAGGGGGTCGTCACGTTCGTGACCAACAACGGCTTCTACATCCAAGATCTGGTGCCCGACGCGGACCCTGCGACCTCCGAAGGCGTGTTCGTCTTCACGAGCACCGCCCCGCCCGCGCAGGCGCTGGTCGGCAACGAGCTTCGACTGACCGGCACGGTGGTCGAGTTCAACACCCTCACCCAGCTGACCGGACCAACCGGGATCCTGGTGCGCTCATCGGGCGTGGCGCTCGCGCCCGTCGACATCGTGCTGCCCGAGGTCTTCGAGGGCGAGCTCGAGCGCTACGAAGGGATGCTGGTGCGGATCGTCTCGCCGCTCACCGTCTCGCAGAACTATTTTCTCGGCCGGTACGGTCAGGCGACGCTGTCCGCGGGCGGGCGCCTGTACCAGCCGACGCAGGTGCACCGTCCGGGCACGGTGGATGCAATCGCGCTCGCCGCCGAGAACGCGCGTCGGCGCCTTGTCCTCGACGATGGTTCGAGTATCCAGAACCCGGACCCGGTGCCCTATCTCACGGCCGACGGCACGCTGCGGGCCGGCGACACCGTCGTGAACCTGACCGGCGTCATCGACCACGGCTTGGTGAGTGCCGACTCGGCCGGTCCGCGCGACTACAAGATCACTCCGACGGTGGCGCCGGTCTTCGTGCGTGCCAACCCGCGTCGGACCGCGCCGCCTGCTGTGGGCGGCAACGTGAAGGTGGCCGCCTTCAACGTGCTCAACTACTTCAGCACGGTGGACCAGTCCGGGGCGCAGTGCCTGCCGTCCCTGAGCCGCAACGACTGCCGGGGGGCCGACAGCGCCGCTGAACAGGTCCGTCAGCGCGACAAGATCGTCGCCGCGCTCAGGGCGATCGATGCGGACGTCGTGGGGCTGATGGAGATCCAGCGCAATGGGCAGGTCGCCGTCGACCAGCTCGTGGCGGCGCTCAACGCCGCGATCGGCACGCCGACCTACTCGGCGGTCGTGCTGCCTGCGAACATGGGAACCGACGCGATCCAGGTCGCGATGATCCACAAGCCCGCGCGGGTCGTGCCGGTCGGTCCGGCGATCTCGGACACCGACGCCGTCAACAACCGTCCGACGCTTGCGCAGGGCTTCGTGCTGCCGAATGGCGAGCGCTTCGCGGTGGCGGTCAACCACATGAAGTCGAAGAGCTGCTCCGACGCCGCCGGCGCCGACGCGGACCAGTCTGACGGTCAGGGCTGCTGGAACGAGCGCCGCACGCTTCAGGCGCGCCGTCTGCAGCAGTTCGTGTCGCAGTCGGTGCAGATCGCCTATGGCACCGACCGCGTGCTGCTGCTCGGCGACCTCAACAGCTACGCGAAGGAAGATCCGATCGAGGAGCTCGAGTCGGCCGGCTTCGAGAATCTCGCGCTGCGCTTCGATCCAAACGCGTACAGCTATACCTTCGACGGCAACAACGGCACGCTCGACTACGCGCTCGCCTCGCCTGCGGCGGCCGCTCGGGTCAGCGGCGCGGTCCACTGGGCCATCAACTCCGACGAGCCGTCGGTGCTCGACTACAACGTCGAGTTCAAGTCCGCCTCGCAGGTCGGTGCGCTGTACGCACCGACCCCGTACCGCTCATCCGACCACGATCCGGTCGTCGTCGGTCTGTCGCTGGTCCGCGCGATCGACGGTACCGGCGGGCGCGACACGATCACCGGCACCCCGGGCGACGACCGGATCGAGGGCGGGCCCGGTGCCGACACCCTCACCGGCGGCGCCGGGCGCGACGTGTTCGTCTACACCAGCGTGCGCGACGGCCAGGACACGATCATGGACTTCGTCCCAGGTGTCGATCGCATCGACCTGTCGGCGCTGCTCGTGTCGATCGCCGCCGCACAGGGCGACGCGGTCCAGGCGGGCGTGATCCGGCTGAATGCGGTTGCCAACGGCACGCTGCTGTCGATCGATGCGGACGGCAGTGCCGGCCCGTCCGTGGCACGTCCGCTGGTGCTGCTGCGCAACGTCTCGCCTGCGCAGATCGTGCCGGCCCGCGACTACGTCCTCCAGTGAGACGACCGATGACTGCCCGTTACCTGCTCGCCCACACATTCGCCGCCGTCGCGACCACGGTCGCGCTCGGGACCGCAGCATCCTTCGCGGGCGCGCAGACCGTTCTCGGCTTCGGTCCCGCCCCCTCGCTGTCGGGGGGGGAATGGACAGCCGTCGGTGACGCCGGGTCTCCTCTTGGCACCGGCCTCCCGCTCGCCGGCACCACCAACACGCAGCCGCTGTCCCCGTCCCTGGTCAATCACGTGGTTGCCACGACGGCCTCCGTCGCCTATGGCGACGACCTGCCGTTCGCAGCGGGGGCGGCCAACGTGACCGGCGCCGAGCCGATCTCCGCCGGCCTGGCCCTCGAGACCGCCTTCGGGCTGGTTCCCGGAGCGCTCGACCCGGACGCTCCGGTCGTGAGCGCGTACGAAGGCTCCGGCTTCACGCGCAATCTGACCGTCTCGGCGGGCGACCGCCTAAGCTTCACGTGGCAGTTCCTGACCTTGGACTACACCGGGGCCGACTATGCATTCGCTGCGATCGACGGCGCGCTGATTCGGCTCGGGGGGGCAGAGCTCGGCGGCTACACCCAGTCGGTGGTGCTGCCGGGGAGCGGCGGGCTCCAGTCGCTGGACTGGATGTCGAGCAGCTGGCAGTCGGGCGAGTTCGTCTTCACCGACAGTGGCACCGTGCGGATCGGCTTCGGCGTCGTCGACGTCGGCGATTTCACGGTGTCGTCGGCGATCGCGGTCGACGACGTGGTGCTCACACCGGTGCCCGAGCCGGCGGAATGGATGATCCTGCTCGCCGGTCTCGGCGCCGCCGGCGCGGCAGCCCGCCGCCGCTCGGCACGGCTCCTCGGGCACGTCTGACGAACGCGTACGGCCGACACTCGGGGCGCCAGGGGGCAAGACCGGGGGGCTTCATGGCGCCGACCGGCCCGACGGACTACGCTACTCGCATGTCCGACGATCTCCCGCCCCCGAACGCAAGCGGCTTCGATGCGACGCCCGAAGCCGCCCGTGCCCGCCTCGACTCGGTCGACCCCGATGCGTACGCGCGCACGCGAAACGCACTCGACGGCGCGGTCACGCGGCTGTCGCCATACCTCACGCACGGTCTGCTCGACGTGCCGGATGTGCTCGCCGCGATTCGTATGCGGCACCACGTGCCGGTGTCGCACAAGCTCGCCTACGAGTTCGGCTGGCGCGAATACTTCCGCCATGCATGGCGGCATCTCGGCGAAGGTATTCTCGACGACGTGCGTGCGCCGCCGTGGTCGGGCCGGTACGCCTCGGCGATGCCGGCCGACGTCCTCGAGGCGCGCACCGGCGTGCCCGCCGTCGACCTCGCGGTGCGCGAGCTGCATACGACCGGCTGGCTGCACAACCACGCGCGCATGTGGGTGGCCTCGTATGTCGTGCACCTGCGCAAGGTGCACTGGCGGGCGGGCGCCGACTGGATGCACGCGCACCTGCTCGACGGCGACCTGGGCGCGAACCACCTGAGCTGGCAGTGGGTGGCGGCGACCTTCTCGGCCAAGCCTTACGTCTTCGATGCCGGCAACGTCGCCCGCTACGCGCCGCACGACTGGCAGTGCCGCGGCACGGTGGTGGACCGCTCGTACGAGGCGCTCGAAGCGCTCGCGCGCGGTGCGCCCGACGTCGGGCCGGAGCCGTCCGGTCCACGCGGTGCGCAGCCCGCCACCGAGCCGCCTGCCGTGTTTGCCGCGCCCCCTGCGGACACGCTGGCCGGGTTGCGGACGATCGACGAGGCCGGCTGGCTCGCGCAGGTGGCGGCAGCCTGCACTGCGGCCGGCGAGACGCGCGTTCGCATCGTCCACCCCTGGTCGCTCGGCGAGCCGCGCGACGGCGGGCCTCTGGTGCGCGTTGGTCTGCTGCACGCGCCGTATCATTCGCGCTTTCCGTGGTCCGCCCGTCGCTGGGCGTTTGTGCTGGGTGCGATGCGCCGGCAGGTGGCGCTGGTCCACCTCGGTGACGCTCATCGTGTGCTCAGGGCACTCGCCGACGCGGGCCTCGAGCCGGTGGTGCGCGACGCCCTCGTGCCCGGCTGGCGTGAGGCCATCGCGGCGGCGGCCCGGTTCGGGGCCGTCATCGAAGCGGTGCCGCGCGAGTGGGCCGATCCCGACCAATTCTGCACGTCGTTCACCCGCTACTGGAACATCGTCTCGCGCTGAGACCACGATCCGCCCGAGACGACCCGCCGAAACACGACCCGTTCATCCATGACCGACTCGCGCGACATCCCTGCCACCCAGCGCTTCGCCTGGATCCTCGGCCTGGCCGGGCTCCTGCCCTTCGCCTCGCACGCGCTGTTCTCATGGCTGTCGCCGCCGGCCGAGCTCGGCGGCGTGCTGCGCTCCCAGGCGCACTACGCCGCCGCGATCCTGACCTTTCTGGGCGCGCTGCACTGGGGTGTGACGCTCGCCTCGCCCTCGATCGTCGACTTCCGGGCGGTCACCCGGATGCTGTGGAGCGTGACTCCGTCGGTGTTCTGCTGGGTGGTGACCCTGTACCCCACCGACACCTCGCTGCCGCTGCTCTTCGGCGGACTGCTGGTCGCGCTGGTGATCGACTGGCTGCTCTACCGCGACACTCCGGTGCCGCGCTGGTTCCTCACGCTGCGCACGGTGCTCACTGGCGGGGCGTTGCTGGCGGTCGGCGCGAGCTGGCTGGCGATGGCCACGCGGGTGGGCAGCACGGGGCGCTGAGGCTTCCGGGGCGCGCAGGGCGGCCGGGGCGCTCAGGGCGCGCAGGGCGGCTGCGGGGGCCGGGCCGCCTCAGCGCGCGCTCAGCCGCAGGATGGCGCCCTCGGGCTCGTCGGTCAGCAGATAGACCAGGCCGTCCGGCCCGACCCGGACGTCGCGGATCCGGCGCCCGATGCCCTCGAGCATTCGTTCCTGTCCGACGACCTTCTCGCCGTCGAGCTCGATCCGGTACAGGCTGCGGCGGGCGAGCGCGCCGACGAGCAGTTGGCCCTTCCAGCCAGGGATCCGATCGGCCGTGTAGAAGGCCATGCCGGACGGTGCGATCGACGGTGTCCACTGCAGCAGCGGCGAGACCATGCCGTCGCGCTCGGTGCCTTCGCCTATCCGGAGCCCGAGGCCGTACTCGCGTCCGAAGGTCACCACCGGCCAGCCGTGGTTGCGGCCGGCCAGCACGACGTTGAGCTCGTCACCGCCCTGCGGGCCGTGCTCATGGGTCCAGAGCTGACCGGTCGACGGATGCAGCGCCGCGCCCTGCACGTTGCGGTGGCCGTACGACCAGATCTCCGGCAGCGCGCCGGCGCGGCCGACGAAGGGGTTGTCGGACGGCACCGAGCCGTCGGGTCGGACTCGCACGATCTTGCCCAGATGCGTGCCCAGGTCCTGCGCCTTGTCGCGCAGTGAGAACCGGTCGCCCAGCGTGACGAACAGCAGGCCGTCGCGGCCGAACACCATCTGCCCGCCCCAGTGGTTGCCGCCGGAGGCGTCGGGCTGCTGTCGGAAGATCGTGCGGACGTCGCGCAGCGCGGTGCCGTCGAACTCGGCGCGCGCCACCGCTGTCCGCCCGCCCGCCTGTGTACGTTCGGCGTATGACAGGAACAGCGTTCGATCGGTCGCGAAGCCGGGCGAGAGCACGACGCCGAGCAGACCGCCCTGGCCCTGCGCGAGTACGGTCGGCACGCCCGTGAGCGGTGCCGACAGCCGACCGTCGGGTTCCACGAGACGCAGCCGACCCGGCCGTTCGGTGACCAGCATTCGGCCTTCGGGCAAGAAGGCGAGCCCCCAGGGGTGCTGCAGCCCGCGTGCGAACTCGGTCACCTCGAGGGTGGCGAGCGCGGTGCGCACCGTCCTCGATTCGACCTGCGCCCGGGCGGACAGCGCCGGGGCCGCGAGCAGGGCCGCGACCAGGGCGCCGGCCCGTCGCCGTTCGGGCCGTTGGGGGGCGGTATTCAGAGGAGGTGCCATCCAAGCATCCTGCCACGGCATCGGTCGGGTGCCGGCAATGCCCGGCATGGCGCATTGACCGATCGATGTGGCCTCGGCGATCGTCCGGCCTCCGCGCGGCGCCCGAGGCGCCGCGGACGACGACGAAGGAGGCGCGGCCATGGCCGATGCGACGCTGTTCCGCGGGGCGACCGTCTACGACGGTACCGGAGCCGACCCGGTCGGCGTCCCGCGCAAGACACTGTATGTACGACGGGCTCGAGCGCCTCGACATCGAGCCGGCTCGCCACCGCCCGGGCAAATCGGAGTCTCGCCCGTGACCGGGGTCGCGGCCGTCGATTCCGATTCTCCGGGATCCCAGCGATATGCCGGGGAAAACGCCCGCTATTCCGGTCGAGCCCGCCGCGACCGCCGCGGGATACTCCTGTTATGCGATCGGTGCCGTCCTGGTCACGGGGCGAGCGGTACCGGCAGCACCTGGAGCAGATCGATGCGGTTCATCACTACCCTGAAGCGATCCGTCGCCTTGCTCGGAGCGAGCGGACTCGTGGCCGCGGCCCTCATCGCAGCCCAGTCCCAATGGACGCACCGCGCGGCCAGCGACGCCGCCGGCAATGTGTTCTTCGCGAAGGACGTCGTCGCCGACATCCTGCCACCGCCGATGTACCTGATCGAGCTCAGGCTGATCCTGTCGCAGGCGGTCGAGGGCTCGATCGACCCGCCGCAGGCCCGGCGCGAGCACACACGCCTGAGCGACGAGTACGCCGCGCGGGTCAAGTACTGGGAGGCCCAGCCGGCCGGCGCGCTCACGCGCTTGCTGCTCGGCGCGCAGCACGATACGGCCACCCAATTCATCGATGCCGCCGGGGCCAAGGTGATCGAACCGCTCACGGCGGGTGACCGCGAGGCGGCGCGTGCTGCGCTGGCAGGCGTGCATGCGCTCTACCTGGCCCATCGGGCCGATGTGGACACCACCGTCAAGGCATCCAGCGTGTTCGCGGCCGAGTCCGAGAAGACCTTCTTGTCGCTGCAGTCGACCTCCCAGGGGTTCGCGCTCGGAGCGCTCATGCTCTCGGTCACGCTCGTGTTGCTGATCTCGCGCATGACCTTGCGCAGCATCGACCGGCCGGTCGAGCGCTGCGCGGCCCTCGCGCGACGGATCGCCGAAGGCGATCTCGGCCTGCATGGTCCGGTCCACACGAGCGTGCGTCGCGACAGCGTCGGCGCGCTCGAGGGCACGCTCGAGATCATGCGCGGCAAGCTGAGCGAGCTGGTCGGTGAAGTGCGTCGCAACGCGGTAGAGGTCGCGAGCGCCGCGGATCAGATCAACGTCGGCCACGACACGCTCAGCGAACGCACCGTCGCGCAGGCGGATGCGCTGCACGAGACCGCGGCGACGATGAGCCGGCTGACCAGCACGGTCGAGAGCAACGCGGGCAGCGCCCGCGAAGCCGATGCGCTTGCACGGCAGGCGGCTGACGTGGCGACGCGGGGCGGCCGGATGGTCAGCGAGGTGGTCGACACGATCCAGGACATCAGCGCCAGCGGACGCAGCATCGGCGAGATCATCGGTGTGATCGACGGGATCGCCTTCCAGACCAACATCCTCGCGCTGAACGCCGCGGTCGAGGCGGCGCGGGCTGGAGAGCAGGGACGCGGATTCGCGGTGGTCGCGAGCGAAGTCCGGGCGTTGGCACACCGCAGCTCCCAGGCCGCCCGCGAGGTCAAGGGCCTGATCGAGCGCAACGGGGCGTCCGTCGAGAAGGGCACGTCGCTGGTGGAGCAGTCTGGCCACACGATGGACGAGATCGTCGGCTCGATCAAGCAGTTGAGCGGCGCGGTCAGTGAGATCGCCATGGCGACCGGGCAGCAGGGCGAGAGCATCGGCCAGGCCGGCGTGGCGATCGAACGCATGGAGGACGGGACCCGCATGAACGCGGCGCTGGTCGAGGAAGGTCATGCCGCGTCCGGAGCCCTCAGGCAACAGGCCGAGCGGCTGGTCGCTGCGGTCTCGGCCTTCAAGACGTGAGTTCGGCGGTGTCGGACGCCCGCACGAGCAACCGTCTGCCGGGCGCCCGGAACGCTCCACGCCATTCGGCCGCATTGCCCTGAGCCGAGGCGTCTGTCCTCGCGCGCCTTGCCCGCGCATCCCACCCGAAGTACGCTGCGGCGCTCCGCCACCTGCCCCGGTTCTTCCGAATGTTCGTCGCCTGGCTGATCGGCCTCGTTCTCGCCGGCCTCGCGCCGGTCGCGCTCGGGTTCGCCCTCTGGTACCTGCGCGACGCGGCCACCCGGCCTGTCGCTGCGCGCTCGCTGCTCGGCGCGCTGATCGGCGGGGTGACGGGGCTGGGGTTCTCTATGGTGATCGAGCTGGTCTCCGAGCGCCGAGCGACGGTGATGGTCGAGTACTGGTACGCCTACGTCGCGGCGGGCGTCACCCTCGGCGTCGGCATCGCCATGATCCTGGTAGCGGTGCGCGCGGCGCGCGAGCGGGCGGCATCGGCGTTCTGACGGATGCTCGGACGATCGCGCTGCGGCGAAACGAGGAGACGGGAATAGCCGAGCCCTACCGCGCCTGGCTGCGTGACTGCTGGTATGTGATCGCCTGGGACCACGGGATCCGGGTCGCAGACGCCCCGCGCGAGGTCCCGCTGTTTCGCCGCATCGTGCTCGAGGCGCCGATCCGCCAGGGTTTCGATCAGTACGCGAACGAGTTGTTGAAATCTTCAACAATTCAACGACGAAGGAAAACCGCGAACATGGCCACCGTCGATTTCAGCGTCCCTCAGGAATTGAAGGATGCGTTCAACGAGACCTTCGACGGGCAGAACAAGAGCGCCGTAATCGCCGCATTGATGCGAGAGGCGATCGAGCGTGAACAGCGCCGCCTGACCAGTGTCGCCGCTATCGACCGCATCCTGGCACGGCAGGCGCACGCGCCGCGCATCGGTTCGGTGCGCCTGGCGGCCGCGCGTCGAAAGGGGCGAGCGTGATCGCGCGCGCACTCGTCATCGACGCGAGTGTCGCGCTGAAGTGGCTGTTTGCGGACGTCGGGGGCGAGGTCGATGCCTCAGCCGCGCGACGACTGGTGCACGGGGCCCGGGACGGCGAGTTTCGCCTCATCGCGCCGCCGCACCTCCTTGCCGAGGTCGCGGCCGTCCTCGCGAGAGCGGCGCCTGGAACGGCGCTCCGCGACCTCGTCGACCTGCAGCAGGTCGAGGTCGCGATCGTCGACGACGCAGCCGCGCTCGTTCGGGCCGTCGAGCTTGCCATCGAGACGGGACAGCACGTGTTCGACACGCTCCACCACGCGATCGCGCTCGAGCATTCCGATGCGGTTCTGGTCACCGCCGACGAGCGGTACTGGCGCGCCGCACGCGCGAATGGCCGAATCGTCCGTCTCGCCGACTTCGCGACGCTGCACTGACCTGTGGCCGCAACGTCGAGATCAAGGCCCGGATCGCCCCGGAGGTATCGGGCACCCTGCCCTGCGTCCGTGTCCAGCGCCCGGGTGCCTCGCGCCTGCGGCGCAAGCCGCCCCGGACGCCGACTCGCAGTGGAACCGCCGCGCGCGACGCCCGGCGCTTCGTGCCAAACTCGACGTCTCGATTCCCCTCAGACCGGAACCAGGAGACCCGACCCATGGCTGAAGCATTCATTGTCGCCGCCGCGCGCACTGCGGGCGGCAAGAAGGGCGGCCGGCTGTCCGGCTGGCACCCTGTCGACCTCGCCGCTCAGGTGCTCGACGCGCTCGTCGACCGCAGCGGCATCGATCCGGCGCTCGTCGAGGATGTGATCATGGGCTGCGTCGGGCAGATCGGCGAGCAGGCGACCGACGTCGCGCGCAACGCGGTCCTCGCCTCGAAGCTGCCCGAGCACGTGCCCGGCATCTCGGTCGACCGCCAGTGTGGCTCGTCGCAGCAGGCGGTGCACTTCGCCGCGCAGGCCGTCATGTCCGGCACGATGGATGTCGTCATCGCCGCCGGCGTCGAGAGCATGAGCCGCGTGCCGATGGCCTCGCCCACGATCCTCGCCGCCAAGAACGGTATGGGCCACTACATGAGTCCCGGCATCCGCGCCAAGTACCCCGGCCCGGACTTCAGCCAGTTCATCGGCGCAGAGATGATGGTGAAGAAGTACGGCCTGAACAAGGCGGACCTCGACGCCTACGCGCTGTCGAGCCACGAGCGCGCGATCGCCGCCACCCAGGCCGGTGCGTTCGCCGCCGAGATCGTACCGGTGGCCGTGCGCCGCGCCGACGGCTCCAGCGTCGACGAGAACCACACCATCGACGAAGGCATCCGCTTCGACGCGAGCCTGGCCGGTATCTCGTCGGTCAAGGTGCTGCAGGAAGGCGGTTCGATCACCGCGGCCAACGCCAGCCAGATCTGCGACGGCGCGGCCGGCCTGATGGTGGTCAGCGAACGTGCGCTCGAGCAATACAAGCTCAAGCCGATTGCGCGCGTCCACCACCTGACGCTGATCGGTCACGACCCGGTGATCATGCTCGAAGCGCCGCTGCCGGCGACCGAGCGGGCGCTGAAGAAGGCCGGCATGAAGATCGATGACATCGACCTGTTCGAGGTCAACGAGGCCTTCGCCTCGGTGCCGCTCGCATGGCTCAAGGCGCTCGGTGCCGACCGCGACCGCATGAACGTCAATGGCGGCGCGATCGCGCTGGGTCACCCGCTCGGCGGCTCGGGCGCGAAGCTGATGACCACGCTGGTGTACGCGCTGCATTCGCGCGGCAAGCGCTACGGCCTGCAGACGATGTGCGAGGGCGGCGGCCAGGCGAACGTGACGATCCTCGAGCGGCTCTGATCGACCGGCTGCCGCTGGACGAGAGCGAGGTCGACGCGGTCGGCGTCACGACGTCGCCGTCGAATGCGGGCGCACCGCCTCGGATCGTCGAGGCGCCGGTCGCCTTCGAGTGTCGACGCGCAACGCGATCGACGAGATCTGAACGGGCGGCCTCAGAACCCCATGCGCAGCGACAGCCGGACCGTCCGCGGTTCGGCCGGATGCACGTGCCGGTCGTCGACGCCGGCGGCCGGTTCGCCGGCCAGCCGGCTCCGATAGAAGTACTCGATGTCGTTCGCGCGGCGGTCGGCGAGGTTGAAGACGTCGAGCAGCAGATCCACGCCGGCGCTCGCCCTGAAGCCGATCCGCAGGTCGGCGAGGGTGCGCGAGGCCGAGCGGACCGAGCCGTCCTCGACCAGCGGCCGCGGGCCTACGTGGCGCACGTGGAGCCCGGCGGACCACGGCCCGAGCCGCTGCACGGTGACGCCGGCCGAGGCCACGCGGGACACCGAGCCGGGCACGAACGCGCCGGCCGGGTCGTCGTCGGTGAAGCGTGCGTTCGACGAGGCAAGGTCAAGGTCCAATGCTAGCCAAGGCATAGGGAGTAAGCGTGCGCTGACTTCAACGCCTTTCCGAAGGCTCGATCGGCTGGGCTCTGTGGTGCCGGCGTCGCCGACGAAAATCAGCTCCGAGCCCACCTTCAGCCGCCAGGCCGCGACCGAGGCGACGAAGCCCGGCACCGGCGCCCAGCGTAGGCCGAGCTCGCTGCCCAGCGTCGGGACCAAGCCCTGAACAGGGATGACCGGCCCGCCGCCGCGCGGATCGATGCGGGCGGTGGTGCCGCGCGCGTCGTTGCTGTGGAAGCCGCGGCCGACGCTCGCGAAGGTCTCGAGCGTTTCGAGCGGCAGCAGCACGACGGCCAGTTTCGGCGAGGCGAGCGTCTGCGCGCTGCGCCCACCATTGTCCGGCAGCGAGGCGTCAACCCGGTTGTCCTGCCGGTCCACGCGCAGGCCCGTGACCGTCCGCAGCCGATCGGTCCAGAAGGTGGTGAGCTCGCCGAAGACGCCGGCCTGCGCAGCGGCCACCCGGTCGCTGCGCGCCGTCGTCCGGCGCTCGCGGGCCTCGGTGTCGTACAGGCCGACGTCGATGCGGTCGTGGCGCGCCTGCACGCCGAGCGTGACCGTCGACGGCACGCCGGCCATCGGCAGGCGCCAGCTGCGGGCGACTCGCAGGCCGAAGGCGGTACGTGCATCGGCCTGCTCGATCTGGTCCCCGGTGTCGGGCCGGTCGAGCGCGTAGGTGAAGTTCGAGAACAGGTTCAGCCTGTAGCGCAGCGCCCAGGCGCTCGCTTCGATGCGCCCGTCATCCAAGCTGCGGCGCCAGCCGCCCGACAGGCTGAGCCGCGAACTCTCGCCGCCGGTGGTGAGGTCGAGCGAGCCGAAGCGTCCGATGAGGCCCGCGTCGATGGCCCGCTGAGGCACTTGGTCGGTCGCGGTCCAGCGGGCGTCGTAGCCCATCAGCGTCAGGTCCTGGCCGTCCGATGGAGTGCCGCCCGACCAGCGCACCAAGGCGTTGGTGCGGCGCGCGCGCTGCGCCACCTCCCAGGGCCCGTCGTTGCGCAGGGCCTCGAGGCCGATCAGCAGGTCGGTGTCACCGAGGCGTGGCGAGACCGCGCTGAACAGCCGCCGGTAGCCGTTGCCGCCGACGGTGAGCTGCCCGACCGGCGCGGCCAGGCGGCTGCGCAGCCGGATATCGGCCGCGCCGGCCGAGGCGAAGTCTCCGTCGGCCGCGGAATACGGGCCCTTGCGGTAGTCGATCCGCTCGACCAGCTCGGGCACCAGGATGTTCAGGTCGGTGTAGCCGTGGCCGTGCGCATGGGTCGGCAGGTTGACCGGTACGCCGGCGACCGAGGTCGCGAAGTCGGTCCCGTGGTCGAGGTTGAATCCGCGCAGGAAGTACTGGTTGGCCTTGCCGTCGCCGGAGTGCTGCGTGACCACGAGGCCGGGCACCCACTCCAGCACGTCGGCCGGGCGCAGCGCGGGGCGAGCCTGGATGCGGGCGGCGTCGACGCTGCCGCGCGAGGCGGCGTCGGTGGTGCCGAGCGGGTCGTCGGGCGAGGCGGTGACGACGACCGGGGCCAGGGTGCGCTCGTCGAGCGCGTGCGCGGCGCTTGCGGCTCCGGCCAGCGAGAGCGCGAGCAGCAGGGGGACGGCCGGCGGGGCGGAGCAGTGGGGCATTGGCAGGGCGTTTGGGAGCAAGCATAAGCGGTGCTGCCATCGGGTACGGCCGGGCGATGCTCGCGGCGTGGCCGCGGCGTCGTTGACGTTGACGTTGACGTTAACGTCAATTAGCCTTCGAGCGCCGGATCGTCGAAGATCACATCGACGGAACCCCGCGGACGCACGCGCCTCACCGGACATCGCCGACGGGCCCGGTCGGACCACGCGCCGACGATCCCCGCCCCCTGCCGGAGACCCCCGCATGACCGACCTGTCCGACGCCAAGAAGCTCGCCGAGTACCGGATGACCCACAAGGTCCGGTTCGTCACCGCCGCCTCGCTGTTCGACGGCCACGATGCGTCGATCAACATCATGCGGCGCATCCTGCAGGGCATGGGCTGCGAGGTGATCCACCTGGGCCACAACCGCTCGGTCAAAGAGGTGGTCGACTGCGCGCTGCAGGAGGACGTACAGGGCATCGCGGTGTCCTCCTATCAGGGCGGCCACGTCGAGTACTTCAAGTACATGATCGATCTGCTGCGCGCCAACGGCGCCGGCCACGTGAAGGTATTCGGCGGCGGCGGCGGCGTGATCGTGCCGGCCGAGATCCGCGAGCTGCACGCCTACGGCGTCGAGCGCATCTACTCGCCCGAGGACGGCCAGAAGATGGGGTTGGCCGGGATGATCGGCGACATGATCGCGCGCTGCGACATCGACCTCGCGCCCTATGCACCGGCCTCGCTCGACGCGATCGTGCTGCCCGCCGACGCGAGCCCCGCCACCGAGGCCGGCCGCCAGACGATCCTGCATTCGCGCCGCGCGCTGGCGCAGCTCATGACCGCGCTGGAGAACGGCACGCCCCCGGGCGGGCTCGATGCCGCAGGGTTTGCCGCGCTGCGCGCCGAGCTGCACACCCGTGCCGAGACGGTGAAGACGCCTGCGCTCGGCATTACCGGCACCGGCGGCGCCGGCAAGTCGAGTCTCACCGACGAACTGGTGCGCCGCTTCCGGCTCGACCAGGACGACGCGCTGCGCATCGCGATCATCTCGGTCGACCCGACCCGCCGCAAGTCGGGCGGCGCGCTGCTCGGCGACCGCATCCGCATGAACGCGATCGACCATCCGAATGTGTTCATGCGCTCGCTCGCCACGCGCGACGCTGGCAGCGAGATCAGCCAGGCGCTGCCCGACGCGATCGCAGCCTGCCGTGTTGCCGGCTTCGACCTGATCGTCGTCGAGACATCGGGCATCGGGCAGGGCGACGCCGCGATCGTGCCGCTGGTCGACGCCACGCTCTACGTGATGACGCCCGAGTTCGGCGCCGCGAGCCAGCTCGAGAAGATCGACATGCTCGACTTCGCCGACTTCGTCGCGATCAACA
>JBIPLJ010000086.1:0-13396 GCA_044368415.1 Burkholderiaceae bacterium | reverse complement strand
TGCTGAGCGAGTCGGCCGACTTCCTCTACAAGACCACCGAGTACTGGTACCCCGAGCACGACCGCAGCCTCGCCTGGAACGATGCCGAGGTCGGCATCGACTGGCCGCTCGACGGTGCCACGCCCACTCTGGCGGCCAAGGACGCGGCCGCGCCGCGCCTTCGCGACGCCGATCTCTACGACTGACCGGTCGTGCTGCGCCGGCTCTGGCGTTTGCCGGCGCTCGTTGCGCTGCTCCTCGGCGGGCTCTTCACCGTCTTCGTGATCTTCCCGCTGGTGGGTCCCGGCCGGCGCGAGTGGCTGATCGCGACCTGGTCGCGGAGGGTCGTGGGCAGCTGCGGCGCCGAGATCCGCGAGTGTGTGGCGCCCGGTGCCGAGCCGCTGTCGGCGATGCGCGGCCGCCACGGTGCCGGCGACGGCCGGCTGCTGATGTCGAACCATGTGTCCTGGCTCGACATCTTCGCGATCGACAGCCTTGCGCCCGCCTCGTTCGCCGCGAAGTCCGAGATCGCGTCCTGGCCGCTGGCCGGCACGCTGGTGGGACGCGCGGGCACGGTGTTCATCGAGCGCGGCCGGCGGCACGCGGTGCATGGTGTCATCCTGCGCATGGGCGAGAAGATGCAGGCCGGGTTGAGGGCTGCGGTCTTCCCCGAGGGCACAACCAGCGACGGCCGGCGGCTGCTGCCGTTCCACGGCAACCTCGTGCAGGCGGCGCTGAACGCAGGTGCGCCGATGGTGCCGATCGGCATCCGCTACATGGATCCGGACGGGGAGCCCAGCCATGCGGCGATCTTCATCGGCGACACCACGTTTCTGCAGTCGCTGTGGGCGATCACCGGGCATCCGAAGGTGATCGTCGAGGTGCATGTGCTGCCTGCGATCGCGCCGGCGCCAGGCCTCAAGCGCCAGCTCGTCGCGCGCCAGGCGCGCGAGGCGATCGGCGCGCGCCTGGGGCTCGAGCTCGAGGACACGGTGCCCGAGACGCTGCGCGCCGCGCTCGGCGCGGCCACCCGCTAGGGTCAGGCGCGACCGGGAGCGCGGGCCTGCGGGCAGCGCACCTGGAACACGCGGCGATCGGCCAGGCGCACCGCGGTCAGCGCGCCGCCCCAGACGCAGCCGGTGTCGAGGCCGATGAGATTCGGCCGTTGAACCAGACCCAGTGTCGACCAGTGGCCGAAGATCACTGTGACGTCCGCGGTCCGACGGTCAGGAGCGTCGAACCATGGCATCAGCCCGGGCGGGGACGCATCGGCGCCCTCCTTCACCTTGAAGTCCATCCTGCCCGAAGCGTCTACGAAGCGCATCCGGGTGAGGCCGTTGACGATCGCGCGCAGCCGATCGTCTCCCGACAGGGCGTCGTCCCAGCGGTTGGGCAGATCGCCATACATGATCCGCAGGAAGTCGACCCATTCCGGGCCGCGCAGCACTTGCTCGACTTCGGCGGCCAGCGCCACCGTAGCTTCGGCGCTCCATTCAGGGAACACCCCCGCGTGGACGAGCAGGTGACCTCCGGCGAAGTGTGCCAGCGGCCGGGCTCGCAACCAGTCGACGAGCGCGTCCTTGTCGGGAGCGGCGAGGACGGCGTCGAGCGTATCGCCGCGGCGGGGCCTGCGCACTCCGGCCGCGGTGGTCAGCAGGTGTAGATCGTGATTGCCGAGCACCACCGTCGCCCGCGCGCCGAACTCCCGCACCCGGCGCAGCGCGCCGAGCGAATCGGGGCCACGGTTGACGAGATCCCCGGCGAACCAGAGCGGCCCTCGTGCCTCGGGGCCGCAGCGCTCCAGCAGGAGGGCGAGACTCTGTTCGCAGCCCTGCAGGTCCCCAATCGCGAGCGTCATCCGTCGGAGCCGGGGCGCATGATTCGCGATGGGCCTCGCGTGTACGGTAGGCTCATCGCTCAAGCATTCTTGTGCCCGGCCGGCGCGGAGGCGGGTCGATGACAGTGTCGGCCGACGGGTCGGTGTCGCTGCCGGTGGGAACGAGCACCAGTCGCGCCGACAACGCGGCGGCAGCCGGGCTGCCCGGCGCGGGCTCCGACTCGGACCCGTCTGCCGTGTCTCCCGGCAGGGTCACCATCGGCGCCTCCACCGCGAGACCGTGCGCGGGCCCGTACTCGGGCACGAAGTGCCTGAGCCATCCGCGAACCCGGGCGTCGTCGCAGGGTGAGCCGGCCTCGATCCAGAGGCACACCGATGCGTCCCAGGCCGGCAGCGGCGGCTCGAGCGAACGCGAGATTCGCAACTTCGGGTGACGGGTGGGCAGCGTGGTCTCGTCGCTCGCCAGCAATTCCTCGAAGAGCTTCTCGCCCGGGCGCAGGCCGCTGTACTCGATGCCGATCTCTTCCTCGGTCAGGCCCGACAGCCGGATCATGTCTCGGGCGAGGTCGACGATCCGGACAGGCTCGCCCATGTCGAGCACGAAGATCTCGCCACCGGCGCCCATGAGTCCGGCCTGCAGCACAAGCTGCGTGGCCTCCGGGATCGACATGAAGTACCGCGTGATGTCGGGGTGGGTCACCGTGATGGGGCCGCCGCGTGCGATCTGCTCCTTGAACTTCGGAATGACGCTGCCGCTGGAGCCGAGCACGTTGCCGAAACGGACCATCACCACCGGCAGCCCGCGCTGAGCGTGGAGGAACTGGAGCATCAGTTCGGCCATCCGCTTGGTCGCACCCATCGCGTTGGTCGGATTGACGGCCTTGTCGGTAGAGATGAACACGAACTTCCTGACACCAAACTCTGCCGCGACGTTCGCGAGCGTGCGGGTACCCAGTGCGTTATTGCGGACGGCCTCCCAGGCATTGAGTTCCTCGAGCAGCGGCACGTGCTTATACGCCGCAGCGTGGAACACCACCTCGGGTGCGAACCGGTCGAACACTTCGACCAGGCGCCGGCGGTCCTTGACGTCACCGATCACCGGCACGACCTTGAGTGCGGGGAACAGCCGCGCGAAGTCCTCGACGGTGCGATACAGCGCGAATTCGTTGAGCTCGAGCAGGATCAGTGTCCGCGGCTCGAAGCGCGCGATCTGCCTGCAGAGCTCCGAACCGATGGAGCCGCCGGCGCCGGTGACAAGCACCGCGCGGCCTCCGAGTTGCTGCGCGAGGCCGCCGGTGTCGAGCAGGACCGGATCACGCCCGAGCAGGTCGTCGAGTTCGACGTGACGAATCTCGGAGATTTTGTGCTTGCCACTGATGAGGTCGTCGAGGTCGGGCACCACCAGCAGGTTCAGCCCGGCCTTCTCGCAGTGCTCGAAAGCACGACGACGGACGCCTGCGTTGGCACCGGGGGTCGCGAGAATCACGTGGCGGCAGTCGTTGCGCTGCGCCACGTCTGCGAGCTCGTCCCAGGTGCCGAGCACCGGCAGCCCGGCGATGTCGCGGCCCACCTTGCTCGGGTTGTCGTCGAGCAGGCCGACCACCAGCCACGACGGGCTGCGCTCGATCTCGAGCAGGAGGCGCCGCGCCGCATCGCCCGCACCCAGCAGGAGCACCGGTCGGCCCTTGCGGCGGACATCGCGGAACTGCCGGTGCTCCTTCCACCATCGGTAGACGATCCGGCCGCCGCCCATGAACAGCACCAGAAGCAGTGGATTGAACAGATAGACGACCCGCGGTACACCCAGGCCGTGCCGCCAAAGAAGGAGCACCAAAGGCACCAGTAGCGCCGCTGAGCCGACCGCGCTGACGATCCGTTTGACGTCGTGAATCGACGCGTAGCGCCAGATGCCGCGATACAGCCCGAACCGGGCGAAACAGGCGATCTCTATCGCCACCACCACGGGAAGCGTCTCGAGCAGCACGGCCTGTGCTTCGGGCGGCGCAGGGAAATTCCATCGCGCGAAGAACACGATGGTCCAGGCCAGCACTGCGACGATCAGGTCGTAGCCGATCGCGATCAGCGTCGGGGGGGAGAACCTCCGGCCGAACATGGACTTGTCCTTTATCAGGAAGGCTTCGGGCTGGACTGACGACGGCTCCAGAGACGCTGGGCAGCATAGTAGAGGCAAGCATGCGCCGCCAGCAACGCGGCCGCTGCGGCGGCGGCGTCCTCGCGCGTGGCGATCGCCACCGCCGCGCAGCCGGCCATCAGCGTCCAATACACGAGGGCCGTCCGACGATGCCCGAAGCCGGCCATGTTCAGCCGCTGGTAGGCATGTTCGCGGTGTGCTTCCCAGACGCGGCTGCCTCGAAGGAGGCGCAGGACCAGCGTCGCGCTGGCGTCGAACACGAACGGCAGGAAGGCGAGCAGGGGAAACAGCGGCGACCACTGCCCGCGGACCGCGCCGAGCAGGCCGAGCGTGCCGGCTAGGAAGCCGAGCGAGGTCGAACCTGCGTCGCCCATGAAGATGCGCGCGGGCGGAAAGTTGAACACCAAGAACCCGGCGCAGGCGCCGACGATCGCGGCCGACGCGATCGCGATCGGCAGGTCGCCTCCGAGCAGCGCGGCGACCAGATACGCGCCGAAACCGATCAGAGCCTGTCCGCCCGCGAGTCCGTCCGATCCGTCCATGAAGTTGTATAGGTTCAGCATCCAGCCGACGAGCAGCGTCAGGACGACGGCGGTAGGCCAGCCCGCCTGCGGGACCAGTGCCCAGATCGCAACGCCGGAAGCGAGCAGATGCAACGGCAGCCGTACCGAGGCCCTCAGGCTGCGCAGGTCATCGATGACGGACACCACCACGAGCAGGCCGAGTCCGGCCCAGATTGCCACCGGAACCCCAATGTTGCCCGTCATGATGGCCGCCGCCACGAGGCCAACCACGATCCCCGCGAGGATGCCGAGCCCGCCGATACGAGGGATTGGGCGCGAATGCATCGACCGGTCGTTCGGACGGTCCAAGACCCAAGTTGCAAGCCTCGTGCCCAGAATGAGCCACAGGACCGCTGCGCAGACGGCGGCCGCGAGTGCGGCCGCGAGGAGCGGACTCCAGTCTTCGTTGGTCATTGGGGGTCGGCGGACGCAGTTGCGCCGACGCCGTACACTGACGTAAACCGGACATTCTAATCGTCCGGCGCGGCTGCTGCCCAAGCAGTGGCGCATCGGTTCCAGGTGTCGATGCCGCCTCGCAGTATCCTTTCGCACCTTGGCGGTTCCCTCGGACGTCCGATGCCCCGATCGAAGCTCCCGACATTCCGACCCACGGCGTGATCCTTCGCAACGCTGCCTGGAACCTGCTCGGGCTCGGTACCCCGCTGCTGGTCGCCGTCGTCTGCATCCCGTCCCTGATCGAGGCGCTCGGTGCACCGCGTTTCGGTCTGCTGACACTGGTCTGGGCGGTGGTCAGCTACTTCGGACTGTTCGACCTGGGTCTCGGTCGCGCCGTCACGCAGCAGCTGTCGGCCGCCATCGGCGCGGGGCGACCGCAGGAAGCGAGGGTGATCGCCGTCAACGCGCTGGTGCTGCTGGGACTGCTTGGCGTCGGCGCGGGCGTCCTGCTATGGGTGCTGGCTCCCTGGGGCGTGACGCTGCTGCGCGATCTCCGGGATCCGCAGGAGGCCCTGAGGGCGGCTCGGGCGATGGCCTGGGCGATGCCCTTCGTCGTGCTGACTTCGGGGTTGCGCGGTGCGATGGAGGCGATGGCCGCGTTCCGTCCGATCAACCTGATCCGGATCGCCACAGGCGCCTTGACCTTCTTGGCGCCGCTGGCGGTCGTGCGGCTCGGCTGGAACGATCTCGGTACGATCGCATGGGTCCTCGCAGCGCTGCGGGCGCTCGGCTGCGGGCTGCATGCCTTCTACGTGTCGCGCCTGCTGCCGGGTGCGTTACGACCCGGGCCCTACGATGCCGAGGTGCTGCGCCGTCTGCTCGGCTTCGGCGGCTGGCTGACGGTGAGCAACGTGGTCAGCCCGTTAATGAGCTACCTCGACCGATTCGTGATCGGCGCGCTGCTGTCGCTCAGCGCGGTCGCCTGGTACGTCACGCCCCAGGAGATCGTCACCAAGCTGCTGATCGTCGCGTCTGCGCTCACCAGCGTGCTGTTTCCGAAGATGGCCGAGTTGCATGCGGGCGGCGATGCCGGCGGCGCTGTGCTGCGCATCGAGCGGCAGGGCCTGTTGGCGTTGTACCTCGCGCTGTTTCCGCTCACCCTCGTGTTGGGCGCGGCGGCCGGGCCGGTGCTCGCGCTGTGGGTCGGCCCGGAGTTCGCGCGCGAGGGCGCGGTTGCGATGCTTGTGTTCTGCTTCGGCGTGCTGCTCAATAGTTTGGCGCAGGTCCCTTATGCGGCGATCCAGGCTCGTGGACGCGCCGATCAGACGGCGATCCTGCACCTGCTCGAACTGCCGCTGTTCCTGGTGTCGATCTACCTGCTCGCCCGCGAATGGGGTGTGGCGGGTGCGGCGTTCGCCTGGACGCTGCGGATCCTCGTCGATTTCATCGCGCTGCTGTGGCTCTCTCGGCCGCGCAGCGAGGCCGCCGCGTCCTGGGGTACGCGAGGCGTCGTCGCGCTGATCGTGATTCTGACGCTTGTCTCGTTCGCCTCTGCGACGATCGATGACACCGCAATGCGGATCGCGGGCTGCGCGCTCCCCGCGCTGACGGCTCTGGTCCTCGCTGTGTTGCGGTTCAGGGCCGACCTGCCCACGGCCGTGCTGCGGTCCCGATCGAATAGAATGCAGCCATGACGACGGCTCCTCTGCGCGACCAAGACCGGCCGTCAGACCCGGGCTGGCTTGCATTCCGGAGCGCCAGCACGATCCGGTACCTAGGGCTGAGCGGTCTCCTGTCTGTTGCGCCTGGCGGCTGGGGGCTCGCCGCCTGCGACCGATACGGCGGCTGTGGGTCTCTCCGATGCCCACCGCGGCACAGATCGCTGGCTTCTAAGCGACCTACTGCAGCTATTTCGCCGATCCTCCGCCGGCCTGGATGCAGGGCTTCAGGCAGGCGCTGGGTGCCGACTGGGTGCGCCGCGCTGCGTCCGGCGAGCGGATCGGACTGCGTTCCAGGCTGGCGCTGGCCGTCCCGTTCCTGCGGGAGTAACTCGAGTTCGAGTCTATGGACCTGCGCTTCCGAGCGGCGTGCCGGGTCCTTGAGGTGGTCTGCGGCATCGGCGGTTTCCTGCAACGGATGCAGTCGATCGGCTGGCAGGTCGAAGGCGTCGAGATGGACGGCAACGCCGCCGAGGTGCCCCGCACCGCGCTGTCGGATCCCGTACATGTCGCGGGCTTCCGCCGTGCGGGGCTCGAGGCTGCCCGGTTCTGACCCTGTCACGCCGTGACAATGAGCCACGTCATCGAACACGTGCCCGATCCGCTCGACTACCTGCGCGGGGCGTTCCGTGTCTGCCCTTCGGGAGCGCGGCTGGTGCTCGCCACCCCGAACGCCCGGGCGCTGGCGGCGCTCGTCGTCCAGGCGGTGGAAGACGCTGTACGACTCGCCGCGCCGGAAGGGGGAGAAGAGATCCCGCCAGTGGTCGGGAAGTCGGGCGATGGCACTTCGGTCTGAGCGTGACGATTGCGGCGTGTACGCCGTGATCGTCGTCTATCGCCGCGCGTGGAGCGATGCCGCCGCGATACCGCTGTTGCGCGGCTGGCGCGATGCGGACGTCTCGGACCGGCACGCGCCCGCGCCCGCGCCCGCGCTTCGCCAGCTCCTGGTCTGGGACAACTCGCCCGAGCCGGTCGGCCCGCCTCCCGTTGACCGGGAGCGTTTCGAGTACGTGTCCGATCGCGACAACGGGGGCACACGGGCCGCGTACACCGAGGCGTGCCGCCGTGCGGCCGCGCTCGGCGTGCCGTGGGTGTTGCTGCTCGACCAGGACACCCTCCCGCCCGAGGGCTTCGCGGCCGCGGTGGGCCGGGCGATCGCCGATCCGTCGAACGCGGGTGTCGCGGCGCTGGTGCCGCGCGTAGAACACGACGGCCGGCTGGTGTCTCCGGCAGTCATCCTGCCGAGCGGGCGGGTGGTGCCTCGACATCTCGGCGACGCGGGCGGGGCGGGCGCCGGCGTGCCCACGGCGATCGCGTCGGGCACGCTGATCCGAACCGCCGACCTGCAGGCGCTGATGCCGATACCGGCCGAGTTCTGGCTCGATTTCCTCGACCACTGGGTGTTCCGGGAACTGCATCGACGCGGCCGACCGATCGCCGGGATCGATTGCGACATCGCTCACCAGCTGTCGGTAAAGGACCCGGGATCGATGTCTGAGCTGCGTTTCCGGAACGTACTGTGCGCGGAGCGGCAGTTCATGGCGGATCTGCCAACGGCGGCCCGGTGGGCCTATCGCCTGCGGCTCGGGCTGCGGGCACTGCGGCTCGCGCGATGCGCGCCCGCGCTATCCTGGCTCGCCCTTCGCGCCTGCCTGTCTGTGAGAGGCTGATGCTGCGTGCGCTATTCGTGATCGTCGCACTCGACCTGTTTCTCGGGGGCGGCGGCCGACTGGTCGAGATCGGTCCGCTAACATTGCGGATGGTGCTGTTCGGTATCGCGATGGCTGTCACCGCGGTCTTCCTCGTGGGACGCCCTACTGGCTGGGCGGCGGTCGACGGGCAGGAGCGCCTTGCGCTGGGCGTGGTCGTGGCATTCCTGCTCACGCATGCGGGCGCGGTCGTGATCGGCGTGCTCGCCGGGTACCCGACGGCCGACATCGCCACCGATATCAAGCCCTTGATCTACGTACTGATTGCGCCGTTTTTCGCACTGTGCCTCAAGACGCCCGGCGACGTCCGGCTCGCGGCAAGGCTGCTGCGGATCGCAGGCCTCGTGCTCGCGCTCGCCTATTTGGTCGTCTGGACCGGGCTGACGCTGCGCCTGCTCGATTTCGCTCGGATCTACCCCCTCTTCAACGACACCGGCGAGTTCTTCTTCCGGGGCGACACCTTCTTCTTCTACAAGGGTTTCCTGTACCTCGGGGTCGGCATCGTGTTTCTGCTCGCCCATCGGTCGCCGGCCTCCCTGCCGCTGGCGGTGCTGGTCACGGTCGCCCTGGTGCTGACGCTCACACGCGGCTTCGTGCTGTCGACCTCGATCGCGGTGCTGGCGCTGCTGGCGATCCGCGATCGGCGCATTCTGGTCGCCTCGATGCCGGTGATCGTCGCCGTCGGGCTGGTGGTGCTCGCCTACCTGCCGAGCCTCGACCAGCAGTATCTGGAGCAGAGGGAGATGTCCAATGCGATCCGAGGCGGCGACTGGGCGTTCTTCGTCGATAACGCGTCGTTCGGCGCGATGCTGATCGGCGAAGGTTTCGGTGCCCCGTTCAACGAACGTCTCCTCTTCGAGAACACCTTCCTGTGGTCCCTCTGGAAGGCTGGCATTCCGTCTCTGCTGTTCTGGCTGTCGCCTTTTGCGATGGCCACTCGATGGTTCCTGACCGCCGTCCGCTCGCCTGAACACTGCATGCTCGCGGCGGCATGGTGGTGCTCGGTGCTGCTCGTCTACGTGCAGACCTCGACCAACCCGTTCCTGAACAACCCGATCGGCATGTCGATCGTGCTGATGGCGATGCTGTCGTTGCGGGTGCTCGCCCGGGACACCCCGCCTGCAGCATTCGCGCCCCCGGTGTCGCAGGCCGCCCCCGGAGGTCAGGGTGCCTGAGAACCCGATGCCCACGGTCGTGTCGGTTGCCATGGCGTCCTACAACGGCATGCGTTACATCGACGCCCAGGTGTCGAGCATCCTCGCCTCGCTGCGTGCGGACGACGAACTGGTGATCATCGATGACGGTTCGACCGACGGCACCTGGGCGTGGCTGTCGTCGATCGCCGATCCCCGGGTCCGCGTGAGCCGCAATCCGAGGAATCTTGGCGTGCGCCTTAGCTTCGAGCGGGCGCTGACGCTTACCCGCCACGACATCGTGTTCCTGGCGGACCAGGACGACGTGTGGGAACCGGCCAAGCGCGACACCTTCGTCGCTGCCTTTCAGGAAGATCCCGGGTGCGTGCTCGTCATCTCAGATGCGCGGATGATCGATCAGCTTGGCGACGTGTCTCAGCCGTCGTTCATGGCCACGCGGGGTGGTTTCGCCGGGAGCCTGGCGGCGACGATCCTGCGCAACCGGTACCTGGGTTGTGCGCTGGCGGTGCGACGTGTGGTGATCGACGCTGCACTGCCGATCCCAAAGGGCGCGCCCATGCACGACATGTGGATCGGCGCGATCGCGACGCGTGTCGGACGCATTCGATATCTGCCCGAGCCCCTGCTGCGCTACCGGCGCCACGGCGGCAACGTCAGTCCGTCAGCGAGTCAGTCCGCCTGGCAGATGCTGCGATGGCGGGTCGCGCTGCTCCTCGAGGTCCTGCGGCGGTCGGCCTCGCTGGCCGCGAGGCGATCGGGCGGTCAGTGACGCAGCCGTGCCGCGATGAACTGCGGCAGGCGCGAGGCGACCTTGCGGACGATGAAGAAGGGCGTGACCGGATAGCCGTTCTTGCGGCAGGCGCGATAGGCCTCGATGTTCCCGCGGGCGACGTTGCGCCAACTGCTGTTGCTCATCCCACCGGTGCGCATCCGCACCCATCGCTCCGGCAGGTGACGCGAGCGGATGCCGTGCTTCTCGAACAGCCTCAGCATCAGCTCGTAGTCGGCCTGGAGCCGGAACTCGAGATCGAAGCCGCCGAATCGGCGGTAGACGTCCCGACGTGCGAAGAATGTCGGGTGTGCCGGCATCCATCCGGTCAGGCAGAGCCCCGGTGTGTGGTCCCTTGAACGCCAGTCTCGTACGATGCGCTCGTCGTGCAAGTTGTCGACATACACAAGGTCCGCGTAGCAGGCGTCCAGGTCCGGATCGACCATCGTCTGCGCGACCCGGTCGAGCACATCCGAAGTCGCGAAGATGTCGTCGGAGTTTAGGAACGCGACCACGTCGCCGGTGGCCAGCGCGATGCCCTTGTTCATCGCGTCGTAGACGCCGCGGTCGGGCTCGCTCAAGAAGCGTGCGATCCGTCCCGAATGGCGCGACACGACTTTCTGTGTCCCGTCAGTGGAGGCGCCGTCGATGACGATGTGCTCGACCGACGGATAGTGCTGGGCCGCGACCGACTCCAGGGTGTCGGCGATCGTCGCCGCCGAGTTGAAGCTGACCGTGATGATCGTGATCCGAAGCGGCTCGGTCATCGGCGCAGCCGCACGACGAGTGCGAGCATCGCGCCCGACATCATTCCCACGATCATGCCGCCCACTGCGAATATCGAGCGGCGGGGGAAAAACACGCGCTCCGGCACGACCACGCGGTCGATCGGTCCGGTCGGGTAGTTGCGCTCCGGCGACAGCGCCTCTTTGATCGAGGCGGCGCGGTCGCGCAGGGTACGCAGTTCGGAATCGCGGATGTTGATCAGGTTGCCGATCAGGACGCTTTCCGAGAAGCGTTCAGCGGCCCGGTCTCTCGAGTTGGCTGCCGTGATGGTGGCGAGCAGACGCGTACGCTCGGACTCGATGCGCCGGACGTCGGCATCGATCTCGGCCAACTGGGTGGACATGCGTTCGACGGTGGGGCGGTACATCGGCGCATGGGCATCGGCGAGCTGCTTCAGCGCCGCTTCGGCCGTCCGGAGCACCTCGTCCTTCGAGAAGCCTTCGACTTTGATGGACACGAGCGCCGCCCGTTCGAGCACGCTTGCCCGCAGCGAATCGTCGACGATGCGCGAACGCGCGTCGACGTCGCCAGCGGGCAGATCGAGCCGCGCCTTCACGGCGTCGGCGAACGCCTGTGAGTTAACGCGCTCGGCGATCCGGGCGGGGGACTCGATCACGGTCGTGACCAGGGAGCTGTTGGCGATCTGCCCCGGCCGGATCTGAGCCGAAGCTTGCCAGCGCGGGGTCAGCACGGTGGTCAGCAGGACGCCCAGCACGGCGCCGCACAGCGCACCGCCTGCCAGCCACATGCCGAATCGCTTCAGTTCGCCGACGTCGGGCAGGGACGCCGGCCGCAGCATCGAACTGGGGGGGGGGCTACTCGCCATGTTCTTCTTGTTGGCTGGAAAATGACATCATACAGCCCGTCATGCGCCCTTCCGGGCCGGCTCCGGGTCTGCCCGGCGCTCCCGTCGACCCATCATGTTGCGTGAAATTCGACCCGTTCTCGTCACGGGTGCCACCGGCTTCGTGGGTGATGTCCTGCTGCGATCGCTTCTGCGCGCGGATGCGCCCGTGCGCGCGGCGCTGCGCGCACCCTCGCCCGCGATGGCTGCCGCGCACCCGTCGGTGGTGCCCGTCGTGGTCGGCGATCTAGCCGCGGACTGCCGTTGGGACGAGGCGCTCGAGGGCGTCGACTGTGTGATCCACTTGGCGGCCCGTGTGCACGTGATGAACGACGCCTCGGCCGATCCGCTGGCGGCCTTCCGGGCCGCTAACGTCGAAGGCACGGTGCGCCTCGCCGAGGCCGCGGCACGGGCCGGGGTGCGGCGACTCGTATTCGCGAGCAGTATCAAGGTCAACGGCGAGTCGACCTTGCCGGGCTACCCCTTCGGTGCGCACAGCCCGCCGCAGCCGGCCGATCCCTACGGCATCTCCAAGCTCGAGGCGGAGCAGCGGCTGCAGCGGATCGCCGCCGCCACCGGCCTCGAGTTCGTGACGCTCAGGCCGGTGCTGATGTACGGACCCGGGGTCAAGGGCAACCTGGAGCGCCTGCTGCGTTGGGTCCTCAGAGGTGCGCCGCTGCCGTTCGCTTCGGTCGACAATCGCCGCAGTCTATTGTCGGTGGACAACTTCGTCGACGCGCTGCAAGTGGCAGCCACGCATCCCCTGGCCGCAGGCGGTACCTTCCTTGTGGCCGACGGTGAAGACCTGTCGACGCCCGAGCTCGTGCGGCGGATCGCGCGTGCCGTCTGCCGCCGACCGCGCTTGCTGCCGGTGCCGCCCGGCCTGCTGCAGGCTGCGGCGTCCGCGCTCGGTCGCGGCGCCGAGGTCTCCCGGCTGATCGGATCGCTGCAGGTCGACGCCTCGCTGCTGCGGGACCGTCTCGGGTGGCGACCGCCGGTGAGTGTGGACGAAGGCTTGGCGAGGATGGTGCGCGCCGCCTCGGAACGGCGCCCGCAGGACATCGGGCCCGGCTGACTATAATCGGGCGGCCCATCTCCCGAGGCTGCCCATGTCGACTCTGATCTCCCCTTCGATCTTCAAGGCCTACGACATCCGCGGCATCGTCGACGGCGACCCTGCCACCGTCACGCTGACCGACGCTGCGGTGCGCGGCATCGGCGCTGCGCTCGGCCTGCGGGCCCGCGCGGCGGGCATCGCCTCGATCGTGGTGGGTCGCGATGGCCGGCTCTCCGGCCCGCGCCTGATCGCCGCGCTCACCGACGGCATCACCTCGGCTGGCGTCGACGTGATCGACATCGGCATGGTGCCCACGCCGGTCGTCTACTTCGCGACGGTGCTGACCGGCTGCGGCTCGGGCGTCGCGGTCACCGGCAGCCACAACCCGCCGGAGTACAACGGCCTGAAGATGATGCTCGGCGGCGCGACGCT
>JBIPLJ010000085.1:0-13578 GCA_044368415.1 Burkholderiaceae bacterium | reverse complement strand
GCGAGGTGTACGTGCTGTCGAAGGACGAGGGCGGCCGCCACACGCCGTTCTTCAACAACTACCGGCCGCAGTTCTACTTCCGCACGACCGACGTGACCGGCTCGGTGCTGCTGCCCGAGGGCACCGAAATGGTGATGCCCGGTGACAACGTGAAGATGACGGTCACGCTGATCGCCCCGATCGCGATGGAGCAGGGCCTGCGCTTCGCGATCCGCGAAGGCGGCCGCACCGTCGGCGCCGGCGTCGTCGCCAAAATCTTCGAATAACGAAGCCGCGGATAAATCTACTGCGCGTCCCGATTTCGCGACTGCGGTGCTCGCCGTACATCACGTACGGCTCCGCTCCTCGCCGCGAACTCGGGCCTGCTCGCTACGATTTCTCCGCGACTTCGTAGCGTCCATATTCGGACGGGGCTTCTGCGGCACAGGCCCGTCCACCGTTCTTTTCGAGGAATCGACATGCAAAACCAGAAAATCCGGATCCGCCTCAAGGCGTTCGACTACAAGCTGATCGATCAGTCGGCCGCCGAGATCGTCGAGACTGCCAAGCGCACCGGCGCCGTGGTCCGCGGCCCGGTGCCGCTGCCCACTCGGATCGAACGCTTCGACGTGCTGCGTTCGCCGCACGTGAACAAGACCTCGCGCGACCAGTTCGAGATCCGTACGCACCAGCGCCTGATGGACATCGTCGACCCGACGGACAAGACCGTCGACGCGCTGATGAAGCTGGACCTCCCGGCGGGTGTGGACGTCGAGATCAAGCTGCAGTAAGCGGACTGCTCCGGCGCACCGGACGTCTCCAGGGCCGCCTTCGGGCGGCCCTGTGTCATTGCAGGCTGCACCGGCGGTCATGCCGTCGCGTCCTTCGATCCCGTGCAACGCGCGGCCTCCGGGACGCCCGGGATACGGTCGACGTTACCTGACGCCGTCCGCCGACCGCCCATGATGCACACCCTCAACGGCCTGCTGTTCGCCGCGAGCCTGTTCCTGGTCGCGGGCGGGCTGTGGTTCGGGGATCGGCTGCCGCCGCCCGCCTCGGTGCTCGCGGCCTCTCTGCCCGAGCCCACCCAGGTCGCCGAGCGCCGTGCCCCCTTCGGGGTCTCCCGGGGCGGGGTCGACTACACGGTCCGGCCCCTCTACACCTATGCGCTGCGCGGGATGGTGGTCAGCCGCCACGACACCTCGGTCTGGTGGAACCCGACCCATCGGAGCTGGTGGAAGGACCATCTCAACGTCGCCGACCTGTGCATCGTCTGGGGCGACAACCTGAAGAGCGGCCTCTACCGCGAGCTGTCCTACGCCAGCGGCAGCTTCACCTGCTACGTCGCGTCGAAGGACACGCAGACTTGGTCGCAGTTCGATCAGACCGGCATCTCCAACAACCACCTGTTGACCACGAACCCGACGACAGCGAAGCTGCTGCGCTCGGTACGCCCGGGCGACCAGGTCCTGATCAAGGGCTGGCTCGCTGAATACGCCCACGACGCAGGAACGCCCTTCCGGCGCGGCACCAGCGTGCGGCGCGACGACACCGGCAATGGCGCCTGCGAGACGATCTGGGTGGAGGACGCGGTGGTGCTCGCCCGCGCGAACCGCGGTTGGCGCAGCGCCGTGACCCTCGGTGCGATCGGCGCATCGCTCGCGCTGCTCTTCTGGTTCTTTCTGCCGGTGCGGCTCGAGCGTTGAGGGCGCGGCCGCGGGTCCGGCCGCTTCAGCGATCCGGAGTGCGGCTGCCCTTGAAGCGCCGACCCGCTGCGACCGCCCCCGCGCCGAGCAACACCGCCACCGCAACACGCCCGCCGCCGTCCATGAATGCCGCCCAGGCCCCGGTCAGGCCTGCGCGTGTCGCGGCACCCGGGAACAGGTCCCAGACACCGGACGCCAGCACGACGGGTACGTCGAACGCGATCAGCGCCGGCAGGCCGAGCACGGCGATGGCGAGTCGCGCCGCCCATTCACGGGTGCCGGCCGCGGGCCATCCGAGTACCAGCACCGCCACCAGCGCCGGCATCAGCAGCACGTGCCCGGCCGGCGTCGATGACCAGGCTGTCCCACGGGGGTCGGGTCGATAGACCCGACCCGCCACCGTCACCGGCCGGGCGAGCGCCACCTCCGCGACCAGCGCCTCGGTGGCCCCGGCGGGGCGCCGCGCAAGCGTTCGCAGTTCGAACTCGGGGGCGACACCGACGAATCCCGCAGCGAGCAGCGGCAGCATGCCATCGATCATCGCGCTGCCCGCGACGACCACCATCGCCAGTACGAACGCGCCCGCGCCGAGCAGTCTGGATGCGAGCGCCCCGGTCACGTTGCCGCCGTGCTCCGGGACCGGCCGAACCGCGCGTGCCACAGGATAAAAAAGGCTCCGGCCAGCACCGCCATCATCAGTGGCGCGACGACGCCGTGGAGCATCGAATACAGCTCGCGGTCCATCCTGAACGCATAGAACAGACCGACGACCCGCGCCTGGTTCAGCACGAAGATCAGCAGCGCACCGGCCGCCAGCCCCGCGAGCCGCGCTCGCCAAGGGAGCGCCGCGACCGCCATCGCCGCCGACAGCAGCAGCAACACGTCCACGCCCTCGCACCCAGCGAGCACCACCAGACCGCCACCGGGCGCCACGAGGCGCGACCCTTCGGCCCGCACCCCCACCGACGGATCGAACGCGCCGATCACGCGGGCGGCCGTGCCGACGGTCAGGTCGTCGACGACGAAGCGCTCCAGCGCGCTGTCGCGGGCGGACTCGTAGCCGGCCAGCAGCAAGGCGAATAGCGCAGCAAATGCGACGATTCTCGACAAGGGGGGCTCCGGGCAGGGCTGACAGCGCCGAGCGATGTTCGGGGCTCCTCGTGCCATGTGCAAGGGCGAGGGCGACGCGGCTGCACCGACAGGCGCTCGTGGACGATCCGGCCCGGTCCGACCGGACCGGGTGACGCTGCCGATCGGCTCCGTCGCGGGTCATCGGCCTGAAAAGGCTGGCGGCGCACAGTCGCCAACCTTGTCAGCCATCGGGAGCGGCACATGACCGTCCTCTCGCCGTATCGGAAGTCGATCGGCGCCGCGGCGCTCGCCTGCATGCTGGTCGGGGCACCGCTCGTTGCGCACGGTGCGACCTACACGCTGACCGCGGTCTCGGATGCGACGATCTTCGACGACGGCACGGCCGAGTTCGAGTCGCGGGCCGACGGTATCGGTCCGCACGTCTGGACCTCGATGATCGCTTCGGGCGCGAGACGGCGCATGCTGCTGCGCTTCGACGTGTCGGCGATCCCGCCCGGCTCGACCGTGCGTTCGGTTCGCCTGTCGCTGCTCCAGAACCGGGCCCGGGGCGAGCACCCTGTCACCGTCCATCGCGTCCTTGCCGCCTGGAACGAGGGGCCTGCCAACGGCGGCGGTGGCGGCGTCGGTGCGCCGGCATCGGCCGGCGACGTCACCTGGGTGCGTCGCGTCCACCCTGGCACGGCCTGGGCGACGCGAGGCGGCGACTTCGCCGCCACCCCCAGTACGTCGGTGCTGGTCGGCACGATCTGGGGCCTGCGCTACGATTGGCCGTCGACGCCGCGGATCGTCGCCGACGTCCAGGGCTGGGTCGACCGGAGCGCGCCGAACCACGGCTGGATCCTGATCGGCGAAGAACGCATCCCGCAATCCGCCAAGCAGTTCTCCAGTCGCGAGGGCGGCAGCGCGTCCGTCGCACCCACGCTGGTGGTGGAGGCCTCGGCGCCCGTGCCGGGCGGCGGCTCGGACGCCGAAGCGCCGCTGCCACTCTGGGCCCTCGGGCTGCTGGCGCTCGGCCTCGGCGCCGCGCTGCGGGCTCGCAAGAACACGCCCTGATCGCCGCTGTCATCGTCGGACGGCGCGAACGCACCCCCGGGCAGTAGGCCTATTGGACCAGTAACCGGGACAGGTCGTCGTTTCCGATTAGGAGTCTCACGAGATGCTCATCCGGTCAGCCCACCCACCGGAAGGACATCCGATGAAGCACCCGAAGCACCACCCCGCCAACGATGTGTCGCTCGCGCCGTCGTCCCGCCCGACGATTGCCGATCTGATCGATCGCGACGAGAACCCACGCCGCCAGTTCCTCAAGGGTTCCAGCGCCGTCGCGTTCACCGCACTGCTCGGTGCCGGCCTGCCGAATCGCGCCAACGCCTACCCGACCGCGCCTGCGGCGACCGGCGGTCTGGGCTTCACCGCGGTGCCGGCGAACCGCGTGCCGATGACCGACCGCTGCACCGTGCCGGCTGGCTACACTGTGCGCGTGCTGATGGGCTGGGGCGATCCGATCTCGGGCGGTCCGCAGTACAACCCGAACCTGCCGCAGACCGAGGCCGCGCAACTCCAGCAATACGGCATGCACGTCGACGGCATGGAGTTCTTCCCGTTTGCGGGCCGCGGTGGTCTCTCGAGCGATCGCGGCCTGATCGCGGTGAACCACGAGTACACCGATCAGCTGCTGCTCTGGAACCTCGCCAGCGCGCCGGCCGTCGGCGCGCTGACGCTCGCGCAGGTGCGCGCCTCGCAGGCCGCTCACGGCGTGTCGGTCTTCGAGACCCGCAAGTCCGGTGCCGCCTGGCAGGTCGTGCGCCCGTCTGCCTACGCCCGTCGCATCACCGGCAACACGCCCTGCCGCATCAGCGGCCCGGCGGCCGGCGACGCGCTGATGCGGACCGCCGCTGACCCGGCCGGCACCCAGGTGCTCGGCACGCTGAACAACTGCGCGCACGGCTCGACGCCGTGGGGCACTTACCTCACCTGCGAGGAAAACTGGAACGGCTACTTCGGCGCCAACGGTGCGTTCACGCCGGCCCCCGGCGAGAGCCGCTACGGCCTGACCGCCGGGGGCTTCGGCTACCGCTGGCACGAGGTCGACTCGCGTTTCGACCTCAACCAGAACCGCAACGAGCCGAACCGTTTTGGCTGGGTCGTCGAGATCGATCCGTTCGACCCGACCGCGACGCCGATCAAGCGCACCGCGCTCGGCCGCTTCAAGCACGAGAGCGCGATGGTCGTGGTTGGCGCGGACAACACCTTGGCGGTGTACTCCGGCGACGACGAGCGCAATGACTACGTCTACAAGTTCGTCGCCGCGCGCAAGTACAACCCGGCCAATCGCGCCGCGAACCGCGACATCCTCGACGAGGGCACGCTCTACGTCGCAAAGTTCAACGCCGACGGTACCGGCGCCTGGTTGCCCCTGGTGCACGGCCAGAACGGACTGACCGCGGCAAACGGCTTCGCGAATCAGGCCGAGGTGCTGATCAAGACCCGTCAGGCCGCCGACCGCGTCGACGCCACCGAGATGGACCGCCCGGAGTGGGTCGCTGCCCATCCGACCACCCGCGAGATCTACCTCACGCTGACCAACAACAACCGCCGCGGCTCGTCGCCGGCGTCGGTGAACGCCCCCGCCGGAACAACCACCGCCGCGTCCGCTCGACCCCCGGTCGACGCCGCGAATCCGCGTCCGAACAACATCTACGGCCACATCATCCGCTGGCGCGACGCCGGTGGCGACGTCGCCGCAACCGCCTTCGAGTGGGACATCTACGCGCTCGCCGGCGACAAGCAGAACGCCAGCGCCAACCTGCAAGGCAACATCAACGGCGATGACTACGGTGCACCGGACGGCCTGTGGTTCGACCGTGACGGCCGCCTCTGGATCCAGACCGACCAGCAAGGCGATGCGACCGGCGACTGGGTCAACATCGGCGGCAACATGCTCCTGGCCTCCGACCCGGCCACCAAGGAGGTCCGCCGGTTCATGACCAGCCCGCCGAACTGCGAGGTGACCGGCATCACCGGCACGCCGGACGGCAAGACGCTGTTCGTCGGTATCCAGCATCCGGGCGAGGACTGGGTCGGCTCCTTTACCCAGAAAAGCTCGTGGCCGGACAACGGCAACAACGGCCCGACCACGCTCAGCGGCGCCGCCCCAGTGAAACCCCGCTCGTCGACGCTGGTCATCACTCGCGACGACGGCGGCAAGATCGGCGCGATCTGAAGCTCAACACTGCAGAGAGACACCCATGACCATCCGTATCCGCATCCTCGCCGCGATCCTCGCCGGCGGCCTGGCGAGCGCCGCGCACGCCGAGGGCTTTGTCGCCACCCAGCCGGGCGCCGGCTTGCTAGAGCTGGGCCTCGGCGGCATCGGCGCCGCGACCCTCGGCAGCTCCGGCGTCGCCAGCCTCGGCGCCGGCCCGTTCTCGCTTGCCAACGCCGGCACCGGCGTCGTGATCGGCGAGACGGGCGCCGCCACCCTCGGAGGCAACGGTACCTGGCAGGCGATCTCGCCGTGGGCCGATACGCCCGCTGGCGCGTCCGCCGGCGCCTTCGTCAGCGGCCTCTCGTTCGACGACAATTCCGTCACGTTCTCGCTCAATCCGGGCCAGTCGAGCGCGTTCGTGGGCGTGCGCTTCATGGTCGACACCAGTGCGCCGCCCGCGGGCGACCTGCGTCTGTCCGTGTTCGACACTACCGGCGCGTTGATCGCGGCCAGCCCGCTGCAGTCGCCCATCGCGGGCGGCGGCATCAACGAGAGCGCCTTCATCGGCTATGTCTCGGACAGTTCGGCCATCGGCTCGTTCAGCGTGACCGGCGCCTACCACGTATACGGCGACATCACCTACGCGCAACCGGTGCCCGAGCCGGCAGAATGGGCGTTCATGATGGCCGGGTTGAGTGCGGCCGCCGCGTTCTCCCGCCGCCGTCGCGCGGTGAAGGCCGCCTGACGACGCGCGCCCAACGGCGCTGACCGGCCCGCGAGCCCGCCGGGGCGCCTGACGGCGTTCCGGCGGGCTCGCCCGCTTGGGTGGACAGCCCTTCGCCCTCCGGCGCCCCTACCGAAGGGTGGCATCACAGACGCTTGCGCCATCGAAGCGAACAGGGGTATACTCGAAGGCTTTCCGCACGAGGTGGCCATAGGTCACCCGACGGACCCCTGCGAGGGCCTCAGTGGCCTCGCTCGAACCTCACCCGGCCAATCGCAGCCGGGATCGGAGCAAACATGAGCCTTGGCCTTGTGGGACGCAAGGTCGGCATGATGCGCATCTTCACGGACGACGGCGATGCCGTTCCCGTGACCGTGCTCGATGTGTCGAACAACCGCGTCGCCCAGATCAAGACCGTCGAGTCCGACGGCTACTCCGCCGTGCAGGTCGCCTTCGGCGACCGTCGCGCATCCCGTGTCACCAAGGCCGAGGCCGGTCACTTCGCAAAAGCGGGCGTGCAGGCGGGCCACGAACTGCGTGAGTTCCGGGTTGCCGCCGACAAGCTCGGCGACCTGGTTCCCGGTGCCGTGATTCCGGCCGCCCTTTTCGCCGCAGGTCAGAAGGTCGACGTCGCGGGCACCTCGATCGGCAAGGGCTTCACCGGCACGATCAAGCGCTACAACTTCGCCTCCGGCCGGGCCTCGCACGGCAACTCGCGTTCGCACAACGTGCCGGGCTCGATCGGCATGGCGCAGGACCCGGGCCGAGTGTTTCCCGGCAAGCGGATGTCCGGCCACATGGGCGACGACAGTAAGACCATCCAGAACCTCGTCATTGCGCGCGTCGACGCCGAGCGGGGTCTGTTGATGGTTCGCGGTGCAGTCCCGGGTGCCAAGGGCGGCGCCGTCGTCGTGACTCCCGCGGTCAAGACCCCGCTCGCCAAGGGCGGGTTGCCGCGTGTGCCGAGGGTTGTGCAGGCCGCCGGCCCGACGAACCCGGCCAAAGCCGGCAAGAAGTAAGGGGCCGAACAGATGGAACTCAAGCTCCTCAACGAGCAGGGCCAGCCGGCGTCGACGATCGCCGCCGCCGACACCGTGTTCGGTCGCGACTTCAACGAGCCGCTGATCCACCAAGTCGTGGTCGCCTATCAGGCGAACGCGCGCAGCGCCAACAGCAAGCAGAAGGACCGCTCGGAGGTCCGGCACAGCACGAAGAAGCCGTTTCGCCAAAAGGGCACCGGCCGTGCACGTGCGGGCATGACCTCGTCGCCGCTGTGGCGCGGGGGTGGCAAGATCTTCCCGAATTCGCCCGACCAGAACTACTCGCACAAGGTCAACCGCAAGATGTATCGCGCGGGTATGTGCTCGATCCTGTCGCAGCTGGCCCGTGAGGATCGTGTGGCCATCGTCGAGGGCCTGGCTCTCGACGCGCCGAAGACCAAGCTGCTGGTCGACAAGCTCAAGACCATGGGCCTCGAGTCGGTCCTCGTCCTCACCGACGGCGTCGACGAGAACCTGTGGCTCGCGTCGCGCAATCTGCCGAACGTGCTGGTTGTCGATGCGCGCAATGCGGACCCCGTCTCGTTGGTGCACTTCGACAAGGTGCTGATCACCAAGCCTGCGCTCGCGACGGTCCAGGAGATGCTGGGATGAACGCCGAACGTCTGATGCAGATCCTCGTCGCCCCGATCGTCTCTGAGAAGAGCACGATGGTCGCCGAGAAGAACAACCAAGTCGCCTTCCGCGTGCTGCAGGACGCGACCAAGCCCGAGATCAAGGCGGCCGTCGAGCTGCTGTTCAAGGTCGAGGTCGAGTCCGTCCAGGTGCTGAACCAGGCAGGTAAGGCCAAGCGCTTCGGTCGCTTCAACGGTCGCCGGCGCAACGTGCGCAAGGCGTACGTGAGCCTGAAGCCCGGCCAGGAAATCAATTTCGCGGAGGCGAAGTAAATGCCGGTCGTCAAGCTCAAGCCGACATCGCCCGGCCGCCGGGGGATGGTCAAGGTGGTTACGCCGGGCCTGCACAAAGGCAAGCCCCTGGCGTCGCTCGTCGAGCCGCAGATCCGCAGCTCGGGGCGCAACAACCTCGGCCACATCACCACTCGCCATCGCGGCGGCGGTCACAAGTCGCATTACCGGATCGTCGACTTCAAGCGGATCAAGGACGGGATCCCCGCCAAGGTCGAGCGCATCGAGTACGACCCGAACCGCAGCGCGCACCTCGCACTGCTGTGTTATGCCGATGGCGAGCGCCGCTACATCCTGGCGCCACGCGGCGTCGCCGCCGGTGCCACCCTGATGTCGGGTGCTGAGGCGCCAATCCGCTCCGGCAACACGCTCCCGATCCGCAACATCCCGGTGGGTTCCACGATCCACAACATCGAGATGCTGCCGGGCAAGGGTGGCCAGATTGCCCGCTCGGCGGGTGCGTCCGCGCAACTGCTGGCACGTGAAGGCACCTACGCGCAGGTCCGCCTGCGCTCGGGTGAGATCCGTCGCGTGCACATCGAATGCCGCGCCACGCTGGGCGAAGTCGGCAACGAAGAGCACAACCTGCGCCAGACCGGCAAGGCCGGCGCCACCCGCTGGAAGGGCATCCGCCCGACCGTGCGAGGCGTCGCGATGAACCCGGTGGACCACCCCCACGGCGGTGGCGAAGGCAAGACAGGCGAAGGCCGCGTGCCGGTCAACCCGTGGGGTCAGCCGACAAAGGGCTACCGCACGCGTCGCAACAAGCGCACGACCTCGATGATCGTGCAGCGCCGGCACAAGAAATAAGGGCTGACCATGGCACGTTCCGTCAAGAAAGGGCCGTTCGTCGACGACCACCTGATCAAGAAGGTGGATGCGGCGCAGGCCATCAAGGACAAGAAACCGATCAAGACCTGGTCGCGTCGGTCCACGATCCTGCCCGAGTTCATCGGGCTCACGATCGCCGTTCACAACGGCAAGCAGCACGTTCCTGTCTTCGTCAACGAGAACATGGTCGGGCACAAGCTCGGCGAGTTCGCGCTGACCCGTACCTTCAAGGGCCATGCGGCCGACAAGAAGGCGGTCAAGGGCAAGGGCGGAGCCGGCAAGCGGTAAGGACAGACGACATGGAAACCAAAGCCACACTGCAAGGTGTTCGTCTCTCCGCCCAGAAGGGCAGGCTCGCTGCGGATCTCGTCCGCGGCAAGCCGGTCGAGCAGGCGCTGAACATCCTCACCTTCTCACCCAAGAAGGCGTCGAAGATCGTCAAGAAGGTGCTCGAGTCGGCCATCGCCAACGCCGAACACAACGACGGTGCCGACGTCGACGAGCTGAAGGTCAAGACCATCCACGTCGAGAAGGGCGCATCGCTGCGTCGATTCGATGCCCGGGCCAAGGGCCGGGGCGTCAAGATCGAGAAGCAGACGTGCCATATCTACGTGACGGTCGGTAACTGAGCGCGAAGGAACCGAGGACATGGGACAAAAGATTCACCCGACCGGCTTCCGCCTTGCGGTCAGCCGTAACTGGTCGTCGCGCTGGTACGCCAACAGCAAAGACTTCGCAGGGATGCTCAACGAGGACATCAAAGTCCGCGCCTACTTGCGCAAGAAACTGCGCGCCGCGTCCGTCGGCCGAGTGCTCATCGAGCGCCCGTCGAAGAACGCGCGCATCACGATCTTCTCGGCGCGCCCGGGTGTCGTGATCGGCAAGAAGGGCGAGGACATCGAGCTCCTCAAGGCCGACCTGCAGCGGATGCTGAAGGTGCCGGTGCACGTCAACATCGAAGAGATCCGCAAGCCGGAGACCGATGCGCAGCTGATCGCCGACTCGATCACGCAGCAGCTCGAGAAACGGATCATGTTCCGCCGCGCAATGAAGCGTGCGATGCAGAACGCGATGCGGCTCGGCGCGCAGGGCATCAAGATCATGAGCGCCGGTCGTCTGAACGGCATCGAGATCGCCCGCACCGAGTGGTACCGCGAAGGCCGCGTGCCGCTTCACACGCTGCGTGCCGACATCGACTACGGCTTCTCCGAGGCGGTGACAACGTACGGGATCATCGGCGTCAAGTGCTGGGTCTACAAGGGCGATACCCTGGGACGCGGCGACGTAGCCGTCGCCGAGAAGGATGCCGCCCCGCCGCCGGACCGCGAGGACCGTCGTCCGCGCCGTCCGGGCGGTGCCCCCGGCGGCCGTCCGGGTGCCGGGGACCGACGCGGTCCCGGCGGCCCCGGCGGTGCGGGTGGCCCCGGTCGAGGTCGCCCGGCCCCTGCGGCCGATGGTGGCGTCTCCACCGGAGGCGCGGCGCCGTCCTCCGACGCGCCCCGCTCGACAGTCAAGCGCGTTCGCAAGGCACCCGCCGACGGTGCTGCCGCGCCCGCCGCTCCCGCGCCTGCCGAAGGCAAGGGCGAATAAGGAACGACCATGCTGCAACCCGCACGTCGCAAGTACCGCAAGGAACAGAAGGGCCGTAACAAGGGCATCGCGACCCGCGGCACTTCGGTCTCCTTCGGTGAGTTCGGCCTGAAGGCCACCGGCCGCGGTCGCCTGACCGCCCGCCAGATCGAGGCGGCTCGCCGCGCGATGACTCGCCACATCAAGCGTGGTGGTCGGATCTGGATCCGGATCTTCCCGGACAAGCCGATCTCCCAAAAACCTGCCGAGGTCCGCATGGGCAACGGCAAGGGCAACCCCGAGTACTACGTGGCCGAGATTCAGCCGGGTAAGGTCCTGTACGAGATGGACGGCGTCGAAGAGACGCTGGCTCGCGAGGCGTTCGCGCTCGCTGCGGCCAAGCTGCCGATCTCGACGGTCTTCGTGGCTCGCCACGTCGGCGCCTGAGCGCCAAGGACACGACATGAAAGCCAGTGAACTGAGGACAAAGGGCGCGGACGAGCTCCAAAAGGAGCTGTCCGAATTGATGAAGGCCCACTTCTCGCTGCGCATGCAGATCGCGACGCAACAGCAGAGCAACACCGCCCAGCTGCGCAAGACCCGTCGAGACATCGCCCGCGTGCGTACCGTGATGAACCAGAAGGCGACCGCGAAATGAGCGACCAGAATCCCGCCGCCGGCGACCAGCACGTGCTGACCGGGCGTGTGGTCAGCAACAAGATGACCAAGACGGTCACAGTGCTGATCGAGCGCAAGGTCAAGCATCCGCTGTACGGCAAGTACATCACCCGCTCGACCAAGTACCACGCCCACACCGAGGAGGCGCTTCTCGAGGGCGATCTGGTCGAGATCAAGGAATGCCGGCCGATCTCGAAGACCAAGACGTGGACGGTCGTTCGTCGCATCGAGGCGAGCAAGCTGATTTGAGCATCGACTCGCGGGTTTCGCCAAAGTCGCCGTTGACGAACCTGCGAAACGTGCTATACTCGAAGACCTAGTTTTTCAGGCCAAGCTCACTCCACAGGGAGTAAGCGCGCAGCGGCCTGAAAGACAAATCCACCCCGTTCCACGGGACCAAGACTGACCGCAGCGGATCCGCGCCGCCCCTTGGCGATGCGGGGTCGACTTCGGATCAAGTTGGGAGAGCGCAATGATTCAGATGCAGTCGACGCTGGACGTCGCCGACAACACCGGCGCGCGTTCGGTCATGTGTATCAAGGTGTTGGGCGGCTCCAAACGCCGCTACGCCGGTATCGGCGACATCATCAAGGTCTCCGTCAAGGAGGCGCAGCCGCGTGGCCGCGTCAAGAAGGGCGAGATCTACAACGCCGTGGTGGTCCGCACCGCCAAGGGTGTTCGCCGCCAGGACGGTTCGCTCGTGAAGTTCGATGCGAACGCCGCGGTCCTGCTCAATGCCAAGCTCGAGCCGATCGGCACGCGCATCTTCGGGCCGGTGACGCGCGAGCTTCGCACCGAGCGCTTCATGAAGATTGTGTCGCTCGCGCCTGAAGTGCTGTAAGGAGCCCGACATGCAGAAACTCCGCAAGGGCGACGAGGTAATCGTCATCGCTGGTCGTGACAAGGGCAAGCGCGGCACCGTCGCCGCGCGCGTCGATGACGCCCACGTCATGGTCGACGGCATCAACGTCGTCAAGAAGCACGCTCGCCCGAACCCGATGAAGGGCATCACCGGCGGCATCGTCGAGAAGACCATGCCCATCGACCAGTCGAATGTGATGTTGTTCAACCCGGCGACCGGCAAGGGCGACCGCGTGGGCTTCAAGGTGCTGGAGGACGGCACCAAGGTCCGCGTGTATCGCTCGAGCGGCGAGCAGGTCAAGGCCTGAGGACATACGCGACATGGCACGTCTGCAGCACACCTTCCGCGACTCGATCGCCCCCGCGCTGATGAAGCAGTTCGGGTATACGTCGATCATGCAGGTCCCGCGCATCACCAAGATCACGCTGAACATGGGCGTGGGCGAGGCGGTCGCGGACAAGAAGCTCCTCGAGCTCGCCATGGGCGACCTCGTGAAGATCGCCGGCCAGAAGCCAGTGACCACCAAGGCTCGGAAAGCCATCGCCGGATTCAAGATCCGCGCCGGCTACCCGATCGGCGGCATGGTCACGCTGCGTGGCAACCGGATGTACGAGTTCCTGGACCGCCTGGTCACCGTCGCGCTGCCGCGTGTGCGTGACTTCCGCGGGATCTCGGGGCGTGCCTTCGATGGCCGCGGCAACTACAACCTCGGGGTGAAAGAGCAGATCATTTTCCCCGAGATCGAGTACGACAAGGTCGACAAGGTGCGGGGGCTGAACATCAGCATCACCACCACGGCCAAGTCCGACGACGAGGCGAAGGCGCTGCTGACCGCCTTTCGCTTCCCGTTCCGTAACTGAGGGTTCGACACGTGGCCAAGACCTCCCTGATCGAGCGCGAGAAGAAGCGCGAGGCGCTGGTGAAGAAGTACGCCCCCAAGCGTGCCGAACTCAACGCAGTCATCGC
>JBIPLJ010000150.1:0-4277 GCA_044368415.1 Burkholderiaceae bacterium | reverse complement strand
GAAGATCGTCCTTTTCCCCGAGCTGGGGCCCAGCGGGCCGAAGTACCCGCTTTTCATCCCGCTTATTCAAGCGCTGTCGACGAAGCCGTGTGTTCAACTTCTGGGTACTCAGGTCAATGGGGTTAAAAGATGAGCGCAATGGGGCAGCGAACGGGTTTTTCAGTCAGCGCGCGCTTGGCCATGGGGTTCGGCGTGGCGGTAGGCCTGCTGATTGTCATCGCGAGCGGCAGCTGGTGGGTGCTGAACTCAGTGAAAACCCGGGTCGATGTGATCGTGAGCGAGAACAATCGCAAGACCGAGTTGGCCTTCAAGCTGAGGGGCGAAGTCGATGCTGGCGCACGGGTGGTGCGCAACCTGATCATTTCGCGCAAGTCCGAAGTTCAGGCCGAACAGCAGACGCTGGCCGCCAAGTCGCGCACCGACTTCATGGCGGCGTATGACGCGCTGGGCCAGTTGCTCGTCAGCGAAGATGAAAAAGAGCTGTATGCCCGGGTCGGCAAGCTGCGCTCCGTGGTGTGGCCGCTCTACGACGAAGCGATCGAGCAGGCGCTGGGTGGCATGAAGGAGACCGCAGGCGAGACCTTGCAAGACAAGGTGCAGGGCCCGCAAACCGAGTGGTTCAACGTTTTGCAGTCCCTGATCGATCTGCAGCGCGAGCACACGCTTGCCAGCGTCGAAGAGATGAACACCAACTTCACCCTCGCCCGTTTTGCCTTGCTCGGGGCTGCAGTGTTGGCGGTCGTGCTGAGTATCGTGATGGGCGGGGCCATTACCCGCTCGCTGGTGCGTCAACTCGGCGGCGAACCGGTGGCGGTGCGTCAGATCGTGCGCCAGATGGCCGATGGAGACCTCAGCGTGCCGGTTCAACTGCGCCATTCAGACACCACCAGCCTGCTGGCGGCGATGCAGGATATGCAGACCAGCCTGCGCGGCGTGGTGCAGGGTATTCAGTCGGCGGCGAAGTCGGTCGAGTCGGCCAGCAGCGAGATCGCCCAGGGCAACCAGGATCTGAGCGGCCGCACCGAAACACAAGCCAACTACCTGCAGCAGACCGCCGCGTCGATGACCCAGCTGACCGTAACCTTGCGGCAAACCACGGTCTCGGCGCGCCAGGCCAGCGATCTGGCGGTGGCGGCCTCCAGCCTGGCAGGCAAGGGCGGCGAAGCGGTGGGCCAGGTGGTGCACCGCATGGAAGAAATCCAGTCGGCCAGCAAGAAGATCACGGAAATCATCGGTGTCATCGATGGCATTGCGTTCCAGACCAACATCCTGGCGCTCAACGCAGCCGTTGAAGCGGCCCGCGCCGGCGAACAAGGGCGCGGTTTTGCGGTGGTGGCATCCGAGGTGCGCGGCCTGGCGCAGCGCAGCGCCCAGGCGGCACGCGAGATCAAGAGCCTCATCTCGGACAGCGTCGAGAAGGTCGAAGGCGGCAGCCGCATGGTGGCCAGCGCCGGTGCCACGATGTCAGAGATCGTGGCCCAGGTCGAAAGCGTGTCCAAGCTGATCGGAGAGATCACGCTGGCCTCGGTCGAGCAAGAAGGCGGCATTGGCCAAGTGGGCCAGGCGGTGGATCAGCTCGATCAGATGACTCAGCAGAATGCTGCCCTGGTGGAAGAAAGCACGGCCGCGGCGCAGATGCTGAAGCAGCAGGCGAACCGCCTGACCGAGACGGTGGCTGTGTTCAGGCTGGGCGCTGACTGAACCTGCGGGTCCAGTCTTGCAACTCGGCCTCAGTCATCTCCACGTCCGGCAGCTCTATTGCGCCCATCGGCTCGCAGGCTGCCGCGCCATAAGAGTCCGGGGTCCCCATGAGGTGTCGTATTCCACACGAAACGGCATAGCGCCTCTAAATGCTGAATCGCGAGCTTGCGCAAGCGTCGGTTGTGGGCTAAAAGGAAAGAAGAAGAAAATAAGCGATCAAAAACCGAACGCGCTCGTGATGAAATCGTGGCCCCGGGGCAGACCCGCGGGGGCCCGCCTTCAGCAGAATGTTCGTCGTTCGACCGTTTTTCGTCAGGAGACAGCTTGAACCACCCGCACCCGGGCGCCCCCGCTATTCCCCCCCCAGGTAGCCAGACGCCGCCCCCCGGTACCACCTGTGATGTGTTGATCGTGGGTGGGGGGATCAATGGCGCAGGCATCGCGCGTGACCTCGCGGGTCGCGGCATGTCGGTGCTGCTGTGCGAGAAAGACGACCTGGCGGCGCACACCTCGTCGTCGTCGACCAAATTGATCCACGGCGGGCTGCGCTACCTCGAATACTACGAGTTTTCGTTGGTGCGCAAGGCGCTCGCCGAGCGCGAGGTGCTGCTCAAGAGCGCGCCGCACATCATGTGGCCGCTACGCTTCGTGATGCCGCACGATCCCTCGATGCGCCCCGCGCTGATGATCCGTGCCGGCCTGTTTCTCTACGACCACTTGGCCAAGCGTGAGGTGTTGCCCGGCTCGCGTGGCATCGACATGCGCTCGCATGTGGCCGGCCAACCGCTGAAAGCCCAGTTCACCCAAGGCTTTGTGTATTCGGACGGCTGGGTCGACGACGCGCGCCTGGTCGTGCTCAATGCGCTGGACGCTGCCGAGCGTGGCGCCACCGTGCTCACCGGTTGGCGCTGCGTGGACGCGCAACGCAATGCCGCCGGCTGGAGCATTCAGATCGAAAGCACCCACGGCGAGCGCCGCCACGTCAGCGCACGCGCGCTGGTCAATGCCGCTGGGCCCTGGGCCGCCCAGTTCCTGCAGGAGCACGCGCACCTGCACGAGTCGAAAACGCTGCGGTTGGTGAAGGGCAGCCACATCGTGGTGAAGAAGCTCTTCGACCACGACCACGCCTACATCTTCCAGAACGCCGACCGCCGCATCATCTTTGCCATCCCCTACGAAGGCGAGTTCACGCTGATCGGCACCACCGACGTGGAACACGACGGCCCGGCCGGCCAGGCGTGTATTGATGACAGCGAGATCACCTACCTGTGCGAACAGGCCAACCGCTATTTCGCCACACCCATCAGCCCCGCTGACGTGGTCTGGTCGTATGCCGGTGTGCGCCCCTTGCTGGGCGACGAAACCGTCGACGCCTCGGCGGTGACGCGCGACTACCAGCTAGATTTCGACACCCGCCACGCCCCCTTGCTCACCGTGTGGGGCGGCAAGATCACCACGTTTCGAAAGCTTGCGGAAGAAGCCGCCGATGGGCTGTGCCAGCACCTCGGGGTGAAGAAGCCGGCGTGGACGGCGGGGGCCTTCCTGCCGGGCGGCGACCTCAGCGCCTGGATCGGGCCACCGGTTCGTCCCGACAGCGATTTCGAGCGTTTCGATCAGGCCTTGGCGCAACGCCACCCGAAATGGCCTGCCCGCCTGCGCCGCCGCCTGGCCCGCTGTTACGGTGCGCGTATCGACCAAGTGGTGGGGGCAGAGGGCCTGGGCGAGGAGATCGCGCCCGGCCTGTTCGAGGCCGAGCTCGACTATCTGCACCGGCATGAATGGGCGCTCAGCGCTGACAGCGTGCTGTGGCGACGCACCAAGCTCGGCCTGCACATGAGCGCCGCCGAGCGCGAGCGAGTGGCCCGATGGTGCGACGCGCACTGGCGAACCCAACCCGCAATCGTGGAAGCGAGACCGTGAGCGACATGAACACGAAGGCCCGGCCATGCTCTTGACCTTGGAGCGAGTCAGCAAGCAGGTCGGCCCTCAAACCCACCTGTATCCGCTGGATTTGGAGCTGGTGCCAGGCGCCGTGACGGTGCTGCTGGGGGCCACCCAAGCCGGCAAGACCACGCTGATGCGGCTGATGGCCGGGCTCGACACGCCCTCCGACGGCGTGGTGCGTGTCGATGGCGCGGACGTGACCGGCGTGCCGGTGCGCGAGCGCAACGTCGCCATGGTCTACCAGCAGTTCATCAACTACCCCTCGATGACGGTGTTCGACAACATCGCCTCACCCCTCAAGCTGCGCCACGACAGGGGCATCACCGAGCGCGTCAACGAGTTGGCCGCCAAGCTGCACATCGAGCCCTTCCTGAAGCGCCTGCCTGCTGAGCTGTCGGGGGGGCAGCAGCAACGTGTGGCGCTGGCTCGAGCACTGGCGAAGAACGCGCCGCTGATGCTGCTCGACGAACCGCTGGTGAACCTCGACTACAAACTGCGCGAAGAACTTCGCGACGAGTTGACCCAACTCTTCGCCGCCGGAAGTTCGACGGTGGTCTACGCCACCACCGAGCCCACCGAGGCGCTGCTGCTCGGCGGCTACACCGCCGTGATGGACGCCGGCGAGGTCATGC
>JBIPLJ010000111.1:0-4319 GCA_044368415.1 Burkholderiaceae bacterium | reverse complement strand
GCGCTGCTGCAGGCCGACTGCATCGCCTCGCTCGGCTGCGACCGCATCGAGATGGACGCCTGGGGCGTCGACGTGCTGCTCGCCGGCTCGCAGAAGGGCCTGATGCTGCCGCCCGGCATGGCCTTCGTGTTCTTCAACGAGCGCGCCGACCGCGCCCGCGAGCGCGCCGACTGCGTGACCCGGCACGACGACTGGCGGCCGCGCGCCGACCCGCCCACGCCCTCGCAGCGCTTCAACGGCACGGCGCCCACGCACCACCTGCACGGCCTGCGCGAGTCCCTCGACATGATCGTCCACGAGGAGGGCATCGAGGCGGTGTGGGCCCGGCATGCGACGCTCGCGCGCGCGGTCTGGGCGGCGTTCGAGGCCTGGGAGCGGCCGGGCGGGGTGCACCTGAACGTGCGCGATGCGGCCCACCGCAGCCATGCGGTCACCGCGCTGGAACTGCCCGGGCACGGCACGCGGCTGCGCGAGTGGACCGAGCAGCAGGCGGGCCTCACGCTCGGCATCGGGATCGGCATGGCGCCGCCCGACGATCCGCGCTGGCACGACTTCTTCCGGGTGGGGCACATGGGCCACCTGAGCGCCCACTCGCTGATGGGCACGCTGGGCTGCATCGGCGCGGGGCTCAAGGCGATCGGCGTGCCGCACGGCGAGGGCGGGCTTGATGCTGCGGCAGCGGTGGTTGCCGGCGCCTAAGCGACCAGGGTTAGGACTTCAACAAGGCCCACCTGAGCGGCTCGACCCTGAACGTTGACATCGGTCTTCGGAGGGCCAGGATGAATTGGAACTGGGAGTGGCCGAGCTGGCTCGAGGCAGCGTGCGAGGGGGGGCTTTGTCCCAGCCGTGTGGGCGATGACCGGGACGGTCGGCCTCGCAGGCCTATGGCTGTGGGTCTTCAGCGGCGATCAGCGCAGTGTGGGAGCGATGCGGCTGCTCTGCGCGATGCTGATGCTCGGCCTGCTCGCGATCACACCTATCGCGCTTGGGGTGATTAACTTCCTGCCCGGCCATCCACTCAGACCGCTCCAGCTCGATTGGGCCCACTGGGCGGCAACGGCCAGCGCAGCGTTCGCAGCAGTGCTGATCCTTCGTCTGCTGCCTCAGTGTTTCAGGCGCCAGTCGCACGAGCGTGAAGACGCCCGCGCCCCAACCGCTGGACCATGAGCGCGCCGCTTCCGCTTGCCCGGCCCGGTGGTCAGGGACGCGGCAGCGGCGCTGCGGTCTGCTCCTTGACGAGGCGTGCCACCAGTCTGGCAAAGGGCCCGATGTCGCTTGCAGAACTGGCGCTGTCCAGCGCGCTCATGTACTCGTTGCGCATCTGCACAGGGACGATGGTCCACACGTAGCCCGCGCTGACCAGCATGGCGTTCATCAGAAAGCGCGCCAAGCGGCCATTGCCGTCCATGTACGGGTGGATGTAGACGAAGAGGAAGTGCCCGAGCACCGCGCGCACGGCAGCGTCCGGCTCGGCTTCCATCATTTCGAAGAGCACGGGCATGCAGGCGCGCACCGCCTCTTTGGGAAGCGGAACATGCCGTGCGCCCTTGATGAACACCTGGTCGTTGCGCCAGCCGGCAAGGTCACCGGGCTCGAGCAGACCAGCCTGGACGCTCGGGCTGAAGAGCGCGACATACCACCGGCTCATCTCTGTTTGCAGTTTTAGCGCGCCATTCGGCTGCTGCAGCGCCCGCTCGATGAACGCCATGACACGCGTGTGGGCCTCGTGGTAACCCTTGGCGGCCATCGCGTCGCGCTGCTGCCGGTCCGCGCCTTCCGGGTCCCATCTGCCGCTGCGCACCAGCTCGATGAGCTCGGACGAAACCCTGTAGCCCTCGATGGACAGAGAGTGATAAGCGTCCGCAACATAGCGCGACTCGGCGTCTTGCAACAGCTGCGTCGCAATGGACCGCGACGGCGAAAGACTCGGTTGGACCCCATCAAAAGCATCGAGCACCGACTGGCGCAGCTGGGTCCAGGTCAGTCGCAGCCGCTGGACGTAAGGCGACTCCGGCCGTCCGCCCGCCAAGGGCGCTTGCGGTTGCTCGAACGGTGACGTCATCTGCACGGTGTGGCCCGCGCTGCGCATCGTGTCGACCAAGGTGTCGGCAACCGACTCGTTGCCGAGCGCGCGGAAGGCGCCGGCCAAGCGGCCCGCAATGGTGGAGTGGGCGCCCTCGAGCAGCCGTTCGAGCAGCGGCGTCGGGTCGTCGACCATGCCTAGCGCGATGCGCGCAGCCATCGGGCTTTGGGTGAAGAAGCCCGGGCCGACCGCCACCAGAGCATCCGGCAGGCGGACCAGCCGCAGGCCCTTTTCCGCTTCGGATTCCACCGAAGACAGCGTCGCGCGCGCCCGGTACAAGAACAGGGAGCACCCATGCGGAAGCCCGACGACCTGGTTGTTGCCCTCCGGCGCCCAGATCTGCAGTTGCCGCGGCAAACTGCGCTCGCCAGATAGCAGCAGGAGCGACTGCTCCGGACTCAGGTGCCAAGCCGAACTGAATCGCTCGGTGCAGTAGCCGGCCACGAAGTCGCGCATGCCTGCAAACCAGGCGGCGGTACTTCCGACTTGCTCACCCGGGCGGGTCGACAGGTACCAGCCCTTGATGACCTCCTCCAGAAATCCGGCGCGCACGAGCCGTTCTCGGTGCGTACGTGACAGCGCCTTGCTGGTGATGGCACGGTGGCCGCTGTCCTGCACAGCCTTCAGCTCCTGCAGCGAGGCGGCGAGTTTTTCGTTGGCGGTGGCCATCTTCAGTCCGGAAGGGGATGCCGAGGTAACGGACGGTGCGATTACACTCCTATTGCGTCCTGGAATCCAACTACTATTGTGTCGTGTCGAGAAACTACTTTTGCGTTGTCTCTTCGCACTAGAATGACGCTTCAGGCGGCTGGCTCGACAGCCATACCGTCACAGCTCAACGCGAACAGCACAAAGAAAACGCCCGGCATCGCCGGGCGTTTCCCTATCGAAGGCTCGACGCAGAAGGTCAGCTCGCGCCGCCCTCTTCGCCCGCGGCCTGCGCCTCGGCTTCGGCCTGCTGAGCATCCAGCGCGGTCGGCTGCGAGAACAGCGCCTCGGCCGCAGCCAGCGCCTGCTGCTCCTGCGCCTCGGCGTTCTCCTTCTCGCGACGGGCGCGATGGTAGGCGAGGCCCGTGCCCGCCGGGATCAGGCGGCCGACGATCACGTTCTCCTTCAGGCCACGCAGGTCGTCCTTCTTGCCCATGATCGCCGCTTCGGTCAGCACCCGGGTGGTCTCCTGGAAGGAGGCCGCCGAGATGAACGAGTCGGTGGACAGCGACGCCTTGGTGATGCCCAGCAGGATGTTCTCGTAAGTCGCCGGCAGCTTGCCGGCCGCGACAGCCTTGTCGTTCTCGTCCAGGATCTCCGAGCGCTCGACCTGCTCGCCGACGATGAACGGGCAGTCGCCCGGAATCGCGACCTGCACGCGACGCAGCATCTGGCGAACGATTACCTCGATGTGCTTGTCGTTGATCTTCACGCCCTGCAGACGGTAGACGTCCTGCACCTCGTCGACGATGTAGCGCGCGAGCGCCTCGATGCCGAGCAGGCGCAGGATGTCGTGCGGATCGGCCGGACCGTCGACGATCAGCTCGCCCTTGTTGACCACCTGGCCGTCGTGGACCAGCACGTTCTTGTCCTTCGGAATCAGGAACTCGTTGGGGTTACCGTCCATGTCGGTGATGACCAGACGCTGCTTGCCCTTCGTGTCCTTGCCGAACGACACCGTGCCGGTGACCTCCGCGAGCATGCCGGCGTCCTTCGGCGCACGCGCCTCGAACAGCTCGGCCACACGCGGCAGACCGCCGGTGATGTCCCGATTCTTCTGCGACTCCTGCGGGATCCGGGCGAGCACCTCGCCGACCGCCACAGCCTGGCCGTCGCGGACGGTGATCAGCGCGCCCACCGGGAAGGAGATCGTCACTGCATGGTCGGTGCCGGCGATCTTGACTTCCTGGCCGCTGGCGTCGATCAGCTTGACCTGCGGACGGGCGGCGATCTTGGCCGACGAGCCGCGCCGCTTCGCGTCGATGACCACCAGCGTCGACAGGCCGGTGACGTCGTCGATCTGCTTGGCGACGGTCACGCCCTCCTCGACGTTCTCGAAGCGGACGGTGCCGGCGTACTCGGTGATGATCGGGCGGGTCAGCGCGTCCCAGGTGGCCAGGATCGTGCCGGCCTTGACCTGCTTGCCGTCGCCGGCCTGCAGGATCGCGCCGTACGGCACCTTGTGACGCTCGCGCTCGCGGCCGTTGTCGTCCTGGATCAGCACTTCGCCGGAGCGGGTGATGACCAC
>JBIPLJ010000147.1:0-4338 GCA_044368415.1 Burkholderiaceae bacterium | reverse complement strand
GGCCATGGGGCGCAGATACTGGTCGTCGATACAGATGAAAGCAACAGCTCTTCAAATATGCGGATTGGGCCGCTTTTGTGAGGCGACTTTATGCGGCCCTTTTGCTGCTCATTTGCCTTGGTGCGGCCCTGGCAAGCGTGGTGCGGATTCGTACGGACCTCTCGGAATTATTGCCAGAAGGAACAACACCAACAGCGGCTTTCCTGTCCCGGCAGATGCGCGAAGGCCCGGTCACTACCCTCCTCATGGCTGGAATCGAAGGGGCGCCGCCGGCGGAACTGGCACGTATTTCGAGGGAAACCGCAGCCAGCCTCAGGAATTCCGGTCAATTTGCCTTTGTGGGCGCAGGCAACATTGATCTGCCGGAAGCAGAGCAGGAACTTATATTTCGGTATCGCTATCTGCTCTCGAACCAAATGACACCCGAGACCTTCACCAGTAACGCTCTGCACGAGAAGCTGGACGGCTTGCTGGATGGTCTGCGTAGCGCCGCCTCACCACTGGTTGTACGGTTTGGGTTCGCCGATCCAACGGGCGAATTTTTCAGCATTGCGCGCGCATGGTTGGCGGAGACTGAAGTGGACGCGCGCGAAGGGGCATGGTTCGCACGCGGTGCCACGCCACCCCGCGCCCTGATTGTCGCACGCATCAATGGTGCGGGAGGGCTAAATACCGACGCGCAGGCCAATGCGATTGCAACCATCCGGCAAGCTTTTATTGCCACCAATCCAGGCAATGCACGCTTATTGCTAAGTGGCGCTGGTGTTTTTGCTGCCGAGGTAGAGCGGGCCATACGCGCCGATGTTGAGACATTGAGCGTAGCCTCGGCACTATTGCTCGCGATTTTCTTATGGTGGCGCTACCATTCCCTTACCTTGATCGCCTTGGCTGCGGTTCCGCTGGGCGCGGGCGCCATTGCCGGGCTGGCTACTTGCGCGCTGCTATTCGGCGGCACGGTTCATGCCATTGCGATCGGCTTTGGCATGACGATGATGGGCGTAACAGTTGATTATGCGATTTTGCTGGTAACCCTACGCCGCGCGAATGAAACCTTGGCCGATACGGCACATCGCATTTGGCCGACCTTGCGTTTGGCCGCCGCCAGCGCGACCGCCGGTTTGGCCGCCATGCTTGGTTCTGGCTTTCCTGGCCTCATGCAACTGGGCGTTTTCGCTACCGCTGGCTTATTGGTCGCCGCCGCGACAACCGTCCGGATTCTTCCTTGGTTATTGCCTGACGCACACATAACAGCACGGCCTCTTCCCGGCTGGCTTCTGCGTGCGCTTGGCATGTTACGCGGGCGTCGGCGTCTTGCTTCAGCCATTCTTCTGGCGTCACTCGGCCTGCTTTTCATTGGCGGCGGCCCCAAGCTTCAGCGCGACATTGGCGCTCTCAGCCCGCTACCCTCAGAAGCTCAGGCACTTGATGCAGAACTGCGTCGGCAATTGGGCGCGCCGGATACGCGCATCGTGTTCGCCCTGGGACCTGGTAGTGAGGCGGAAATTCTTTCTTTGTCTGAGAGATTAACCAATGCACTGGCACCCATTACCGGCCAGGGGCGTCCCCTGGAAGGGGTGGATGCGCCGAGTCTTTATCTGCCAAGCCCTACTACCCAGGAAGCAAGAAGAGCGTCATTGCCAAGCATACCGGCACTAGCCGCTGCGCTGACAGAAGCACAAAAAGGACTGCCTTTTCGTGAAAATGCCTTTGCCCCATTTCTGGCGGCAATCGCGGAAAGCCATCACCTAGCGCCACTGGATTTTGCGGCGTTTTCCGCAGGAGCGCCAATTTTGTCGGCCAGGCTGGCGCCGCTACTCTACGCCAATGGTGGCCTGGCACTCGCGCGGAGGGTTCAGGATCAGGACGCATTAGCCAAGGCGGTCGCTGATATTGGAGAGCCGCGCATTCTGCTGATAGACATCAAGGCGGAGACGGAGGCGATGCTCATGAACTACGCTGGCGCCACTCTCCTCTGGGCATCGATGGGCGGAATACTCGTCTTTATTTTGCTGCTTATCGGCTTACGCGGCGCAAGACTGGCCGTGGATGTTGCTGCCCCAATAGGAGGCGCCATCCTGGTAACACTGGCCGCCCTCATGATCATGGGCCAGACACTCAGTCTTTTTCACCTCGCATCACTTTTGTTGCTTGCCGGCCTCGCTATGGACTATGCTTTATTCGTTGCAAGATCGGATAATGATCCAGAAGCCACATCAGATGATACAATAGGGGCGGTCTTGAATTGTGCGATTTCCACGCTGCTCACCTTTGGGCTGCTCGCGCTATGTTCGACACCGGTCTTGAGGGGTATTGGTCTAACGGTTTCAATAGGCGTGATCAGCGCTTTTCTTTTGGCCTTAGCCATGTCCCGCCGGTCTGCCACCCATGGCTAGGGCAGGAACCATCTGGCCCTTGGCCATCACCGCATGCAGCGTAGTCACCGCGCTAGGTGCTGGAACAACGGCCTTGCGCGACGGGTTGCTGCGACGTCAAAGTGGGCTCCGCCCCTGTGATGCACCGGATATGCCGAAGGATATCTGGATTGGTCGTGTTGCCGGGCTCGAGAATGTCGCCTTGCCACAGGACCTAGCGGGCTTCACCTGCCGCAATAACCGTCTGGCTGAATTGGCGCTGCGCACAGATGGCTTTGCCGCAGCGGTGGATCGTGCCCGGCTACGTTATGGATCGGCTCGCATCGCCGTCGTGCTCGGAACCAGCACTTCCGGCATTGGTGAGGCGGAGGATGCTTATGCCCGCCGTTCTGCCTCCAGCAGCGCGCTACCCGCGGATTTCGATTACGCGAAGACCCAAGACCTGCAATCTCTGCCGCTTTATGTTCGCGCGCGCTTTGGGCTTAAGGGACCTGCGATGGCAATTTCGACCGCCTGCACTTCCAGCGCGCGTGCAAGCATGGTTGCGGCAGATATGATCGCCGCCGGTCTTGTGGATGCGGCCGTAGTCGGGGGCGTAGATAGTCTTTGTCGCATGACACTGCATGGATTTGCCTCCCTTGAATTACTTAGCCGAGGCAGGCCAACGCGCCCCTGTGCCGCTGATCGAGACGGGATCAGCATCGGTGAGGCCGCAGGCCTGATGCTACTGGAACGCCCAATGGCTGAGAACCAGCCTTTACTTCTCGGCGCTGGAGCCAGCAGCGATGGGCATCATATGTCATCCCCGCACCCAGAGGGGCTAGGCGCTGTCACTGCCATGCGCGCTGCGCTGCTGGCAGCGCAGCTGACGCCTGATGAGATTGATTATATCAATCTTCACGGCACGGGTACGCGCGCCAATGACGCCATGGAAGACAAGGCAGTCAGCCATGTTTTTGCGGATCGGGTGCCTTGTAGTTCCACAAAGGGTTGGACCGGGCACACTTTGGGCGCTTCCGCTGCCATTGAAGCGTGCGTTGCTATAGAGTGTCTCGACGCTGGCTTGATTCCTGGATGCCTTGGCGTGGATGCGCCAGACGAAACTTTCACCAGCGATGTCGCCACCGCCAATCGAAAGGTCAATATCAGACGCGTTTTGAGCAATTCCTTTGGCTTTGGTGGGAGCAATTGTAGCCTCATCATAGGCTACCCAACATGAATGCGGACCGCTTGCAGTGCTGGATTGGCGGCGTCGCCGTCATAGGACCAGGGCTTCCCGGTTGGGCCGCGAGCGAAGCCATACTCGCCGGGGCCATACCTTGGGAGCGTCGCGATGTGGTAGTGCCCGCGCCGACATTATTGTCGCCCACAGAACGAAGACGCACGAGCCTTACGGTACGTCTTGCGCTGAGCGCGGCGACTGAAGCTTGCGCCGATGTCGCAGCCCCTGAATTGCTCGAGACAGTTTTTGCAAGTGGCAATGGCGATGGTGCGGTAGTGGGCGGCATTCTGGAAGCTCTTCACGATCCTGCCGGTGTGATCATATCGCCAACCCAATTTCATAACTCAGTTCACAATGCGGCGGCCGGGTATTGGCACATCGCTGTACGTTCCACCGCGCCCTCTATCAGTCTTGGATGCCATGATTATTCTTTCGGCGCTGGGTTACTGGCGGCGGTAACGCAAACCTTGGTGCGTGAAGGCGGGGTCTTGCTGTGTGCATATGACGTGCCGCTTCCAGAACCACTCGCTACGGTTCGCCCAACGGCATCCTCTTTCGCGACCGCCATGGTGCTATGGCCAGAAAAGCCTGCGAATGCACGCGGCATGTTGAGCGTTTCATATGTTCCGACCGCCGCACCCGGAGACGAACCGGTGGACGGAGTTGGGGCTTTGGTGACGGAAAATCCTGCCGCGCGGTCCTTACCGTTGTTGCGCGCCCTGGCCATGAAAAATACGAACCCTT
>JBIPLJ010000038.1:0-40755 GCA_044368415.1 Burkholderiaceae bacterium | reverse complement strand
GGGGTTGCCCGCCCGGCCCCGTGGGCCCCCCCCCCCGGCGAGCCCCCCCCCCCCCCCCCCCCTGGCGAGCCCCGCATTGACGACGTTACAGAAAAACACCACGCTGAGCCGCCTGCCTTTCGATTGCACTGGAGCGTCAAATCTCCGACACCAAAGAGATACCTAAATCCATCTCGTATCGTATCTCTAGGTTTCTGGACATGCGTAGCTCGCGGCGGATCGTCCCGCCGGGGCCGACGTACGGTGCTGCGTGTGTAGCGGATAGAACACCCATGACAACCCGGCACTACAATGCCGAGTGCAGCCACGTAGCCTTCGGGGCACTCGCCGCCACAGCCCGAGAGAACCTGATGCCCCGCGTCTCCGTCCTGATGCCCGTTGCCGAAATAGACGAATACTTCGAGGGCGCGCTCTACAGTATTCTGAATCAGACCTTCGCGGATCTGGAAGTCATAGTGGCACTCAACGGCCGGGCGTCAGACCAGGGGGCGGCGCTGCGCGAGCGATATCCCGATCCCCGGGTGACGATCGTGCTCTGCGGTCTGCGGCAGATTTCGTACGCGTTGAACCGGGCCTTCGATGCGTCGAGCGGCGAGTACCTCGCGCGGATGGATGCCGACGACATATCGGAGCCGCAGCGGATCGCTGAGCAGTTGGCGTTGCTCGATGCGCGTCCGGACATCGGCGTGGTGGGCACTCAGATCGTGCTGATTGACGACCAGGGCGTTGCGCTGGGCACTAAGCGGCGTCGACTGCCCACCCAGCCCGACGCGATCCGGCGCACTCAGTGGTGGCAAGGCGGGGTCGTGCACCCTTCGGTGATGATGCGCCGCGCGGTGCTCACTGCAGCCGGAGGATATGGAGGCGGCGTGGAAGACCTCGACCTTTGGTTGCGGATGCGGCGAGCGGGCGTCCGATTTGCCAACATAGACAAGCCGCTGTTGCGCTACCGGCAGCATCCGAACCAAATTACTAAGCTCACCCGGAGTCGAATTTCCTCCGAGGCATGCGGGCTGTTCATCCGCGAGGCGATACTTACCCTCGACCCGCGCTTCTTAGCGGGAGCGGGGCTCTCGTTCGTGGCCCGCTTCGTCGGCCCTCGGCGCGGCGCCTAAGCAGTCGGCTCGTCCGCGCGACCTCGGCGCAATGCCGAGTGCGCAGCCGGCCGCTCAGCATCGGCAACCGGCTCGAGCGCGACACGAAACATGCGAACGATGCAGGCCGGACCGCAACATCCGCCGACTGCTGCGCGGATGGTCGCCAAGAAAGGCCTGCGAGCCTTTTCGCGCCTGCTGCGAGCCATTTGGGCCTACGGCACACAGCGAACAACGGCTCAGCTTCGGGACGCAACTCGCTCTGACACGCATGCGTTATCGACACACCGAACTTAGCACACAACTTCAGCAGGTTTAAAACAACAATTCGGGACGACGACGTCGGCCCGCGCCCTTACACATCAATGCGCAGCCGAGCCGGCTCAGCCTTTTTTGCCCAAGACTCCCAGACGAAGGGATAATTCCACTTTTCTTCGTGAGTTCCAGACAGCCCGCCCCTGATCTCTTCGCGCAAGGCGATTGCGTTTGGATAGAAGTCATGGAACTGGACCTGAATGTCTGTAATATTATTTATTACGCCGCTTGAAATAATGTGGGGTAGCAGCGTAAACTCAGGGCCCTCAATGTTTATCTTCAACAGATCTATGCGAGGCAACCCCAGGTCGTTGAATTCGTCGAGAAAGCTTTTGACGAGAACTCTTTCGCAGCCGCCAGATTTGTTGTTTCTAATCGCGCTCGACCCATCCTCGTCATCGCCCACGAAAAGAGCGCCACCCCGGTCGGCCAGCCCGTAGTTGAAGCACTTTATTTTATTGTTGTTTTTGAATCTTTCGACACATCCGAGATAAAACTTATTAACAGGCTCATAGACGTAAACATAGCAGTCGTACTTGCGGTTAATTTGAAAGGCAAAGTCCCCTTTGTAGCCGCCCAAGTCGAATACGACACTCTCGCTCGTCAAGGCATAATCAAGCCTTAGGGATTTGTCACCGCCGTCTCTAAACCATTTACTTACAGTTATCTCTAACTCATCTTTGACGACATGCAATTTATAGAGGCGCCCTATCCTTTGCATTAATAATTTCGGCAGCCTCAATGGACTCCTGGCATAAATTCCGAATTTTTCGCCCCAGCCAACCATTGCCGCCCTCTTTCGCGCAGAATTGCGAATAACAATTGATGTTGCAAGTAACCCCGCCCGTAACAATCATCAAATACTGCCGAATACCCCCTCGCCCGGCAGCGTAGATGCTCGCACCTCCTCGCCAGTCCACGCCGCACCGGGATACCAAGCATGGCGCCCATCCTCACCTGCACGCCGCAATCGGCCGCAAGCGGCGCGCGGCGTGGTAGTTGTTGCATTTGTCATGCCGCCATTCATGTTCACCGGCGTCTGTGGCCGAGACTGCTGCACTCACCTCGCCGCTTAGCCGAACCCGCGCGTCAAAAACACACCAACGTCAAGCATGACGTTTAGGAGATCTATCTCGTCTTAGCTATGAATATATCATGCTCCACATGCCACCGAAGACCAGCCCCTTCAGCCCATTCCACGAGCTGGATCAAAGGCGGGTAGGCCGAATACTCTGCGACCTCTGGATTAAAACATCGCACATCATCCACCATTACACATATATTACTAAATCTTTTCATGTTAGACGATACGGCTTCGAGCTCCTCAACTATCGGCGTATCCACCGACCCTTTGTGCGTCACACCCCCCGAGAAGTGCCCGTCCAACCAAAAGTTTACATCGCCAGAAAGCGTGGGGAGCAAGACCGGGAAAATATCTTCACTCAAACCGTTTATAATTTCAACATTCCGAAATAAACTGAAGTGTACTTTTGCGTTTTCGTAAAGAATTGGCTGAGGCTCGATGCTATAAACTGAAGAGCCATGCCTTGCCAATAACTCCGTTGTTGCGCCTAGGTATGTACCGGTTTCAACCCAGGTAGCACCAGGAAAACCGTTACGAATCAAAACCGATTGCTTTACGAAATGAGGACTTGGCGACGCATATGATCTTTTCGCCCACTCTACGAACTCCCGCCAAAAAACGAAGGCTCGGTATGGGCGGCTATTTCGAAGAGTGGCTTTAAGCATTACTTTTGTTTAGGCCATTAATAACGCTACTTATTCCCGCCGGGCAAGTAACCAAAACAACGAGTCGAATAGTTGACTTGAGTGTTACTCTCTATTTGCGGTGAATGCGGGCTTCATGCCGTTTCGTGTAGAGCGCGACAGTATTGGCCGACCGACGCGGCTGTGCCGAGCATGGGGCGGGCAAGTTTTTCCAGACCAGAACTCCGCTCGACAGCCTCAGCTCGCTTACCCCTCTGTTGCTCGCAACGTGAAACTGCTGAGCTTCGTCGCCAATCAGGAGTCGACAAGATCGCCCCGAGGGCGGGAGATCGCAACGAATCTGTTCGCCATCCTATACGGCGAGCGCTTCATCGGTTCAAGCTCCCGAAAACCGGCTCGCGCACAGAGATTGTGTCCCTTCTCGCAGGCCCAGGCGATAGGCGCCGCACGAATCGCGATCGTTAAGCAACATGTCTGAACTCCGCGCCGTTCAGATTCTGATTCGACTGACCTTCAGGTGCTTTACAGGCTTGGCGTTGCGCTCAGGACGTCGGACCAATAACCGCCTCCGCTCACTTTGCGAACCAGCCCGACAGCCGACCGCTCGCGATCCCCAAGCGCAGCCGCGCCACGTCCCGCCGGCCAAGCATGATGCCCGCGAAGGATCCGAGGGCGGGTACCGCGACTGCACCTGCCAGAAACCAGAAAGGATACTGGTGAATGCGAAGAACTCGCCCGACTCCGACGGCATACGCATGCGCTTGGCGAGTCGCGGTATCGTCGTAGACGCGGTCTTTGAGCGGGTGTCGCAGCACGATCGAGGGCTGGTAATCGATCCGCTTCCCCGCGGCGAGACATCGCAACAAGAAGTCCGATTCTTCGCCCGCTCCAAACCGCGTGCCGGCCCCGACACCCAGGGACTCGTCGAAGCCCGGCACGGCTGTCAATACCGCACGACGCAGGAACAGACTGATCGAGATAGTGCAACGCCACAGGTTGAAGCGCTTGACACGCATTGGGCGTTTAGGCCACTTCTTCTCGCCGCGCCCGTCGCCATCGACAAAGCGGCCAGAAAGCACGTCTGTCTCGGGATGCGCGTCTAGGAGCGCGCGGACGCTCTCGAGTGTGTCCGGCTCGTACCAACAGTCATCGTCAGGAAAGGCGATTACCTCGCCTCGTGCAACGCGCAGCCCGGCGTTACGAGCGCGGGCCAAACCGCGCACGCTGAGGCGCAGGTGCACCACGTTGAACCGCCACGTCCCGCGTGCGATGAGCCCCGCGATGCGGTCGTCGTTATTCTGGTCGGCGACGATCAGTTCGAACGCGTCCGTTGTCTGCGCCTGCAATGAGTCCAAGAGCCGCGCGAATTCGTCCGAACGGCCGACGGTCGCGACGATCAGGCTGAACTTGGGTCGTGTCAAGGTCTGGGCTCGGCACAAGAAGACGGATGCCGGCCTGTCGTCGCCAAACGCTCGATAAGCACGCCTTGGACGAGGGGGTGCGACCACGAGGTCGCCGCCGAAAACAGTGCGCTCGTATGGCGGGCCATCCTCACAGCGTAGGACTGATGAATCGGTCGGCGGAGCTTTGTCTCATCGAGCATCGCGCCCCCGATGTTCGCCCAGCTCGTCACGCCGCGGACCGGCACGATCCGGAGCACGGCCCTGATCAACGAGGCCGCGGCGAACCCCTGACTGGCGGTGACGCGGACATCGGCTGGGATCGAGGCGCAGACCGCCTGCAGCCCGGAGCGAGGGATCGGATTGCCGAGCAGTTCCCGCAGCGTCGACAGCACAACCACTAACGCGATCAAAGCCTCGGTCTCGATCATTTCCGCGAACCCAGTGGCGGTCGCCAAGCACAGCAGCCACCGGCTCCGGGCTTGGTTGCGCAGGGACAGCAGGGCCCACAGTCGACGGATGTCAACGGACGGATGTCGACGCGGATGTGGTGAGCTGCCCGCTTCATGCGACAACCGCCTCGATGGGGTTCGACATCCGCAGCGCGAAGGCCTGCAGGCACCGTACGAGGCCCGCTGCCGGCCCGCGCTCAGAGCCGGCGACATCGATCAACGATTCGTGAATTAATGCAGCACTGGAAGGAGAATTCATGGAGTCGGATCGGTTCTCATGCACCGGGCGGGCCATTCGCGCGGTCGGTCGCCGCGACTCGCCCCACGGGCACGAATCGTGGCCCGCGGCCGCGGCAAGTCCGGCGCGCATTCAGGTCAATGATAGGTCGCGCCCCCGCCCTGCGTTCCGTGGGCAGACGAACGCGGACCGGACGCGACGAATGGCGCCGCGTCGACGCTCGCAGGGTACACGTGCGCTCAGCGGGGCCGGCCGGCAGCGCCGCTGAAAAGCTAGCGGGGTCAAAGGCCCCGGCCCCGGGCGTGTCCCCGCGCGACGCAGCGCCCCACAGTCCACGTGGACGCCGAGCAGATTGACCCGGAAGGGGCTGCGAGACGTCGATTACGCAGTGTGGTCTCTCACCGTCAACAACAGCTCCCGGAGGTTGTAAACCCGTGCCCATGCCCGCTCGCCGGATGCATCGCCGGCAGCAGGTAGGTCCCGGAGAACATCGAGACCGGCACGCCTAGCCAGGGCTCGTCGCGCAGTAACGCGGGAACATCGACATGGCGCGAGTGTTCGGCCCACCACCTCATCGGGTCGCGGCGCCGGGGGGATCCGGCAGAACGAAGGCTAACGCGCCATGCGCGGCGAGCAGCACCCCGATCCCGGAGATCTGCGCGCGGCCCGGCGCGAGCAGCAGCTGCGTGCCATGGGCGAGCGCGAGTGAAAGCAGCATCAGTAGCGGCAGCCCGTACCCGCCGTTCGGCGACGTCGGCGTCCAAGCGCCTTACCAGACCGCTGCGAACGCCGCGACGCGCAGCGCCGACCGGGCAGGCAGCGGCGCAAGCGGCCCAGACTGCGGGCCCGCACAGTCGGCGGGCACCTGGCGGCGATACCGCGCTCAGGATCGCGCCAAGCACGACGGGCATCCGGCGGGTGCGAGTCAGGCCGGCCATCATGCGCATCTCAATCCCCGCAGCGGCGGCACAGCACAGCGGTCCCGGCCCGCCGTCGACCCGCACGTAGCGGCATGCCCGGACGCCGCTGCCCGGCCGATCTTTGACCAGCACCTGGCGTCGAGCGCCTCGAGAGCTTTATCCATTCACGACACGATCGCCCGCACTCGGTTGGTGGCCCTCGGGTCACCGACAATCGCACAGTTCGCAATCCGGACAGAGTCTCGTGTCGACCAGCCTGCGCGGACCCCGAAGACCTTCATCCGATACGCGGGCTGGTCAAGTAGGAGATGCTCTCAGAACTGCGCGGCATTGCGCTGCTCGGCACGATCGTCGATCGGCCAGACGAGCGCGGTGCAGCGCTTCGGCGACCACATCGTCAGGACATCCCCGACCGTACCGAGCTCGCGCTTCGAGCGAAGGATCCTGATCGCGCTCACCTGCCCGTCCCGGATGTCGACTCGGATGTCGCGCGCCATGTAGTACTGGCTCCAGGCGGTTTCGCCGAGCCATAGGATGGGGCCAGATGCTCCGCCGAGTTCACGCGGGCAGGCCCGCGCGATCGCCTCGAACACTGCTTGATGGCGATCACGTGTAGCCCGCGCGACCTGCGCCGCGCCGGGAGCAGGCTCCAGGCGGCAGCTCACGCCGAAGCGGGAGGGCACGCGCAAGATCCCCGTCACGAGGGATTCGACCATCCAGACCTGCCCGAACATCGGGCTGACATTCATCGTATCGCATTGTCCGGGAGCGATCCGTAGATCCAGCTCCGCGAGTTGCATGTTGAGCGCGGCCCGCGTGCCGTCGTCGATCCCGGGCACACCGTCCTTCACGAAGTTCGCCGCGGTGAGCACGCGCACCCGGCCCGCCCACTCTCCGAGTAACGCGCGCGCGCGCTCGATGCCGAGGTCGGGATGACAGCGATCGCCCCTGCACATCGCGTTCAGGCCGAGCATCGTGCTACGCGGGTGCAGGCTAGGGATCAAGTACGACCATGAGAAGTTCGACGTCACCACGTGCAGGGTCGGCTGCTCGCGCAGCTCCGGCGGCACCGCCACCCGCAGGGCGGCCCCGTCCCACGTGCTGCCCGCCGCTTGATCGCCACGGTCCTGCATGCCCATCGCGAACGCGGCGTGGAGCACGACCAGCACGACCAGCAACGCGTTGCGTGCCCGGCCCGGCGCGAGCAGCCGATGCACGCCCTGCACGATCGGCACCGACGCGAGCATGAGCAGTGCGACGCCGTAGCGTCCGTTGGACGACGTGAAGACCCAGAGAGCCAACCAGACGAAGACGAAGCAGGTCAGCCGAAGGTCCATACGTGCCGAGGTGACCGGCGACAGCCTTGTCGCCGCCGCGCGCGCCGCCCTGAACGGCAACGCCACGGCAAGACAGGCGGCCAGCACGATGAAGACGGCCAGCCTGGGGTCCGGGGCGTGCCACTCGACGTAGGCCATGTTCATCGGCAAGGTCGGATCCGCGATGCGCCACGGCAGCGATAGCAGCTCATCGATCGACTGCGGCACGAACCGTCCGCCGGAGATGCGGGTCAGTCCAGCGAGGCGGTCCAGGACCGAATCCATCGCATCGCCGTCCAGGGGCGGAGCTGCGGCGACCGCGACGGCGACCTGCGGATTAAAAAGACTATCGAACGCCGGGAAGAATGGGTTACCGAACCGGCGGTACAACATGCCCCCCCAGGCGCCGTACGTGAGCGCCATCCCGGCGATTGCCGCCACGCCATAGACGAGCGGCGCGACCAGCAGGCCGACCGCCGCCCGCGCCCCGCTGCGCCCGTGCCGCGACCCCACGAACAGGATCCCGGCGATTGCCGCCGGGATCGCGTTGCTCAGCTTGATGCCGACGGCCATGCCCATCGCCGCGCCGCCCAGCGCCACGAAGGCGAGCGCGGCCCGGCGCTCGTCGGCGCCGCGGCGGCAGGCCCAGACGGCGAGGAGCACGAAAACACCGGAGGTGACGTCGAGGTAACTGCTGCCGAGCTGCGACAGGTAGAGCGGCGTCAGGAAGGCCATCATCGCGGCCGGCAGATGACCGTCCGCACCGGGCATGCGGTCACGAGCGATCAGCCACACGGCCCAAGACGCCAGGCCCTGGAACGCAGCCGTCGCGACGGCGATCGCGAACTCGCCCCATCCGGCCTCGGCCAGTAGTGCCCTCGGCACGTACCCCAGCGGATTCAGGAACGCCTGGGAGCCGCCTGGCAACAGGCCCTCCCCGAACCGTGCGGCGAGCCAGGCGTGACCGGCATAGTCGTGATAGTGCGCACGGTCCCAGCTCCAGGACGGGCCGTCCAGCACGCACCAGCCGATGCTGGCGAGCACCGAGAACAGAAGCGCGAAGCCAACGGAAAAGCGTGTGGAGAGGACCCGCCCGACGCCGCGGAGCGAGGCGTGCGCCGCGGTCATGACCGGCAGCTCGCCGGCCGGTATCGGGGCGCCAGCGTGCCGCCTCCACACCGCCACTGGACGACGGTCGGAGCTACGACGCCGAGCTCGAGCGCAGGCGTCGGTTCGAGGGTCAGCGTGCCGCCGCCCGCGCGCGTGGTGAACGTCACGGAGATGACGCCGTTCGCCGATTCGATCGTCACGGTCGTGACGTTCGCGGAGCCGACCACCGAATTCCAGCCCAGGCCGAACGCGGTGCCGGCCGCCGCGTTCTCGGCGACGAGGGCCTTGGCCGCGGCGCCGACCACCAGCCCCTCCGACACCCTCGCTCGGACCGTGTAGTCCTGGTAGGCAGGAATGGCAACCGCGGCCAGGATGCCGATGATCGCCACGACGATCATCAGCTCGATCAGGGTAAAGCCGGCGTCCTCCGTGCGGCGAAGGCGGCCGACTGAACGGCCTGTCTTCTCGGAGTACGGGGGCAGGCCGAAGTCGGAAACCATGGGCGTCAAGAGGTGCCTGCGGCGCTTGGGACCTGGCGGAGGACGGTTACCGTTCCCAGCCCGGGGGATCGATCCACCAGCCTCAGCGGCAGTTGGCCGGCTTGAACTTAGCCTCGAGGTTGCCTGCGCATGTCCAGGTGACTACCTGGGCCGGCGGCACACCGACGACCAGGGTCGGGGCCGGGGTCAGCGTAATGTCGGTTTTACCGGTAGTCGCGCCGGCACGGGTCGTGTACGTTACGGTGATGAGACCGCTGGTCGCGTTGATCGACATCGAAGCAATGTTCTGCGTCGCGCCCGGCGAGGTCCAGCCGGTGTTGAAGCTGGTGCCCGAGGCGGCGTTCTCAATGACCGCGGTCTTGGCGCCGGCAGCCATCGCCAGACCTTCCGACACCCGCGCCCGCACCGTGTAGTCCTGGTATGCCGGGATGGCCACAGCGGCCAGGATGCCGATGATCGCCACAACGATCATCAGTTCGATGAGGGTGAAGCCTTTCTGCATGTTTTTCATGATGTTTGCTCTCTTTGGACGAGTGGGTAGGTTTGGCAGTAAAGGGAGAGGCGCGGGCAGGGCGATGCGAGCACTAGGCAGCATTGCTCGCCCGGCCGCTTCAAGCCGAAACGAGACTGTGGGCACTACCCCCCGCAGGGCGTTTGTTGCCCGGGATACGTCAGCGGCAGTTGGCCGGCTTGAACTTAGCCTCGAGGTTGCCTGCGCATGTCCAGGTGACTACCTGGGCCGGCGGCACACCGACGACCAGGGTCGGGGCCGGGGTCAGCGTAATGTCGGTTTTACCGGTAGTCGCGCCGGCACGGGTCGTGTACGTTACGGTGATGAGACCGCTGGTCGCGTTGATCGACATCGAAGCAATGTTCTGCGTCGCGCCCGGCGAGGTCCAGCCGGTGTCGAAGCTGGTGCCCGAGGCGGCGTTCTCAATGACCGCGGTCTTGGCGCCGGCGGCCATCGCCAGACCTTCCGACACCCGCGCCCGCACCGTGTAATCCTGATAAGCCGGAATCGCCACCGCCGCCAAAATACCAATGATCGCCACAACGATCATCAGCTCGATAAGCGTGAAACCCTTCTGCACTTGTTTGTTCATTTCAGACTGCTCCGTTAGGGACGTCCCAAACCGCGACCGCCGCGGTGGACGAAGTGACTAGAGCCACTTCCATGCCAGCGTGACATTCATCACGCGTTGCACGGCCATCGGGGGACGGACGGACGTAACGCACCCACGAGCGGCAAACATCGATGCAACAGCACATCAGCGAGGTGACGCGATCCGTCACCCGGCGCGATTCGCAGGTGACGCGATGCGTCACGAACTGCGGCGTGTATGCGCCGCATTTCGTCGCAAAGGCGCGCGAACGGCCGGATGTGCCGGTTGACCGGCGACCTCTCGCATCTCGAAGGGGGGAGCATCGCGGCACCCGGACGGGCACCGATGAATCAGAACTCGAGGACCTGCCCGCGTTCGAGCAGCCTGGGCTCGGAGCGGCCCGCCCAGGCCTGGATCTCGCGGGCGATGGTGTCCGCGTCCGAGGGCTTCAGATGTGTGACCAGCACCTGCGGCGTCGTGCGCAGCCGTTGCAGCTGCTCGCCGAGCTCGATCGGATACAGGTGCTTGGCGATGATCGCGAGATCGCGCTCCTTGTTGGAGAACGCGGTCTCGATGATCAGGTGGCGCAGGTCGCGGATGGCGTTGACGACACGCCAGAACTCGTCGGTGGGCCAGCTGTCGCCGGAGAACACCAGCGAGCCGGTCTCGCCGAACACATGGAAGCCCACCGCAGGCACCGTGTGGTTGGCCGGAATGCTGCGGACCGAGCGCGCGCCGACGGTAACGGTCGCACCGAGCACCATCGGCTCGAAGACCATCCACGGACGGTCGTAGTGCGGGATCTCGGTGAAGTCCGGCCAGATCACCCAGTTGAAGATGTGCTGGCGCAGCGCCGCGATCGTCTCGGGCAAGGCGTGCACGACGATCGGTCGGCTGCGCCGCGCGCCCACTGAGTCGACCAGGAGCGGCAGCGCGAGCACATGGTCCAGGTGCGAATGGGTGAGGAAGACATGGTCGATCCGCTCGAGCTCTTCGACCGACAGGTCCTCCAAGCCGGTGCCGGCATCGACCAGGATGTCGTCGTCGACGAGGAAGGAGGTCGTGCGCGCCCGCGCGCCGATCCCGCCGCTGCAGCCGAGCACACGCAGCTTCATGCGATCGGCGCCCGAGCGGGCACGTGCAGCGACGCCGCCGCGACCGCGGCGACCGCATCGAGCGGCGGCGGCGCATAGCCCATCGTGTCCGGCGGCACCGGCTGCCAGACCTTCACCGGCTCGGTGCGGCCGTAGACCTCGGTCTGCGCAACGTACTGCAGCGCGATCGCGCGGACCGCACGGCGCGTGGCGTCGCCGATCACGATCGGCAGGTCGAACTTCTTGGACAGGCCTTCGAGCCGCGAGGCGAGGTTCACCGCGTCGCCGATCACGGTGTACGCGCGGCGCAGCCGCGAGCCCATGTCGCCGACCCGGACCACGCCGGTGTTGATACCGATGCCGACCACCAGCGGCGGCCAGCCGTGCGCCTCGAACTCGCGGTTGAGCCGGGCCACCTCGCGCTGCATCGCGATCGCCGCGGCCACCGCATGGTCGGCATGTTTCGGATCGTCGACCGGTGCGCCCCAGAAGGCCATCACCGCATCGCCGATGTACTTGTCGACGGTGCCGTTGTAGGCATGGATCACCTCGGTCATCGCGGTGAGAAAGCGGTTCAGGTAGTCGCGCAGCTGCTGCGGATCCATGCTCTCGGCCATCCGCGTGAAGCCACGGATGTCGGCGAACAGAATGGTCAGCTCCTTGTTACGGCTCTCGAGCGGGACGTTGTCCGGATCATGGGCCATGCGCTCGACCAGCTGCGGCGCGACGTACTGGCCGAACAGGCCGATCACCGCGCGCCGCGACCGGCCCTCGGTCACGTAGCCCGCCACCAGGTTGATCGCCGCGACCATCGCCAGCGCGAGCACTCCCGCGGCGAGCGGGATCACCCAGCCGAGGTTCGCATAGGCGATCGCATTCCAGGCGAACATCGTCGACAGCCCGACCATCGTGGTCGCCGCGATGCCGAGCACGCCCGCGCCCGCCATGGCCAGGGCCGCCACACCGCCGACCACCGCGATCGCGACCGCCGCGATGCTCTGCGCCTCGGTGGGCTTGGTGCGGATCGTGCCCTCGAGCGCGCCTGCGATCAGCGACGCATGGATCTCGACGCCCGGATAGACATCGCTGACCGGCGTCGCACGCAGGTCGGTCAGCCCCGGCGTGGAGGTGCCGATCAGCACGATCCGGTCGCGGAAGAGTCGGGGCTCGATACGACCCTCGAGCACGTCGGTCGCGGACACGTAGCGAAAACGCGAGGCGCTCGGCCCGCCCCGCCCCTGGAAGGGCACCAGCGCGGTCGTCCCCTCGGAGATGGGCACGCGTGCCAGGCCCCCGCCCTGCCCGAAGCTCAGGCTGTCGGCATGCAGGCCGTCGGAGCGCAGCGTGAGCGGCGCACCACCGAAATAGACGCGCAGCATCGCCACCGCGAGCGATTCGTAGAGCTGCCCCTTGTATTCGGCCAGCAGCGGCAGCGCACGCACCACGCCATCACGATCCACCACCGGGTTGAAGAAGCCGGCGCTGCGCGCGGCGCGCTGCAGCGGCACGACGTTGGCGCCATAGCCGTTCCAGGCCGTCACCGACATCCTGCGCTCCTGGAGGACCGAGGACGGCCACACCGGCGGCGGCAGCATGCCGGTCGAGACCGCCCCCAGCTCGCTCGAGAAGTAGTAGCCGAGCACGACGGGCGCGCCGGCGAGCGAGCGTATCAGCGGCGGATCCTGCTGGGCATGCGGCTCGGCGAACACCATGTCGAAACCGACCGCACGCGCCCCGCCCTCCTTCGCGATCGTGGTCGTCAGCTTCGCGAGGGTCTCGCGCGACCACGGCCAGCGGCCTTGCTGCCTCAGGCTGCGCTCATCGATGTCGACGATCAGCACGCGGTTGTTCGGCCGCGCCGGCTGCAGCCGCAGCCGAGTGTCGTACAGGTAGCGGTCGAGCGTGCCGACCAGCGGCAGCGACACCATCCCAAGCTCGCAGGCGATCGCCAGCGCGACCGTACCCAGGCCCAGGACCAGCCTCCTCGTTCGCATCGAGAGGACGTCGCGCAGCGCCACGGTCCCAGGCTCAGGGAGGGGCGGCCGACTGGAAGCGGAAGATCGTGCCGCCGAGCTCGATCAGGTCGTCGGGGCGAAGCGGATGCGAGGTGAGGCCGATCGACTCGCCGTTCACCAACGGACAGCTCGAGCCCTCGAGGTGTGTGATCACCCAGCCGTTGCGGCGGTGCGCGACCACCGCGACCTGACCGATCGCGTCGGCGATGCTGACGATCGGCCGCTCGAGCCGGACCGTACCGCCGGCCTGCGGCCCGGACAGCACCGCCAGGCTCGGCGCCGCCCCCCCATCGGGCATCGGCCCAGGGGCGCCCTCGGTCGGCTCGCGCTCGAGCACGTAGTGCAAGCGGTAGATGCCGATGTCGATGCGATCGCCATCGGCGAGCGTGCGCTGCGTGACCGCCACGCCGTTGACCAGCGTGCCGTTGCGGCTGCGCAGGTCGTGGATCGCACTCGTTCCCTCGGCGGTGTGGACCACCGCGTGCTCACCCGACACCGTCAGGTCGTCGAGCATCAGGTCGTTGAACGGACGTCGCCCGATCGTCAGCCGGGGCTTGTCGATGACGATCCGGCGCAGCAGACGATCGCCGGTGCTGAGCACCAGCTTCGGAACGGCGGCCGTGGCGCGCTGCTGCATAGGGTCCGGGGGGGGGGTGTGAGGTGGGACGGAGCGGTCGCTGCCGCTCAGTGGGGCAGGTGCGCGCCGCGCTCGCCGCCGGCGAGCAGCACCGTCGCATCGTCGGTGCAGCCGCGCTCGAGGGCGCGCGCGACCAGGGCCCGTGCCCTCGCCTCGAGCGACTCGGCCGGATGCCCGAGCACCACGAGCAGCGCGGCGTCGTCGAGGAAGTCGGTGAGGCCGTCGGAGGCCAGCAGCAACAGATCGCCCTCGAGCCAGTCGAGCGTCACCACATCCGCGTGCGGCGGCTCCGACTCGATGCCGAGCGCGCGGGTCAGGATGCCGCGCGACGGCAGCCGGCGGACCTGGGCGTCTGTCAGGTGGCCCTCGTCGAACATGCGCTGGCCGATCGAATGATCGACCGTCAGGCGACGCAGAATGCCCGCGCGCAGCAGGTAAGCCCGTGAGTCGCCGACGTGCGCGACAGTCAGCCGACCGTCGCGGATCGAGGCGGCGACCAGCGTCGTCGCCATCCCGAGGCACTCGGGTCGGGTGTGCGCATAATCGACGATGCCGGCATGCGCGCCTGCGACCGCGCGCTGCAGCGCATCGGGCGTGGACAGGCCCGCGCCGTGCAGCGCGCCGAGCAGCTGCGACACCGTGCGCACCGCGATCTCGGCGGCAACCTCTCCGGCGTTGTAGCCGCCCATGCCGTCGGCGAGCGCAAAGAAGCCGTGCAGCGCATCGACAGTGCAGCGGTCTTCATTGTGGCGGCGCGCAGGCCCAGGGTCGGTGACGATCGCCCAGGGGACGGCGGCCTGCGGTCCCTCGGCGAGCGTGCCCGACACGCACGAGGCCAACGCCTCGAGTCCGTGAGCGATTTCCGACATCCGGGCAATCTATCGGCCCGGGCAGAGCGGTCGAAGGAACTGGATCACGAACGGGTGACAGCACCCGCCCGGCGGCACCGCCGGATACGACCCGACGCGCACCGCCGGTTACAGCCGGACTCGCACCGCGACCGCGACACCCCGTGCTCGGGGCACCGCGGCGCACGGCCGCTCAGAGAGCGGCGATATTGCGTCGGTTGAGCATCACTTTGGACAGCCCGAGCACGAACAGCGCGCCTGCCACACCGACGATGCGTCCCAGGTTGGCCACCGAGATGCCCAGGGCGGCCGCCTGCTCGGCCACCCACGACTCGATCGCGGGATCGTGGACGGCGATGTCGCCGGCAACGTAACCCAGCAGCGCTGCGCCCACCCAGATGATCACCGGGTAACGCTCGATGACCTTGAGCAACAGTGTGCTGCCGTAGACCACCAGCGGAATCGAGATCAGCAGACCCAGGATCAGCAGCGTGTTGTCACCGCGCGAAGCTGCAGCGACCGCGATCACGTTGTCCAGGCTCATCACCAGGTCGGCGATCAGGATCGTGCGGATCGCCGAACTCATCGAGCCGTTCAGACCCTTGGCACCCGGCATGGACGCCTCGTCGTGGTCATCGGGCAGCAGCAGCCCGACCGCGACGTACAGCAATAGCACCGCGCCGATCAGCTTGAGGTACGGGAAGGTCAGCAGCTGCGCGGCCACGATCGTCAGCGCGACGCGCATGACCACGGCCGCGACCGTGCCGAAGATGATTGCCTTCTTCTGCTGCGCGGCGGGCAGCGAGCGCACCGCCAGCGCGATGACGACCGCGTTGTCGCCCGCCAGCAGCAGGTCCGCGATGATGATCTGGCCGAGTGCGAGCCAGAAGGCCGCGGTACCGATGTCCATGTTCAGACGCTTCCCAGATGAGAAGACGGCGCGCCGCGAGAACGCGGTCGCGCCGTCTGCCCGGGCCAGCCGGCCCGGGTCGTGCTGCTAGATCGCGGCCTTCAGGAGCCGACCCATTTCCGACGGATTCTTGGTGACCGTGATGCCGCAGGCGGCCATCACTTCGAGCTTCTCCTGCGCCGTGCCCTTGCCGCCCGAGATGATCGCGCCGGCGTGGCCCATGCGCTTGCCCGGGGGCGCGGTGACACCTGCGATGAAGCCGACCACCGGCTTCTTCATGTTGTCCTTGATCCAGAGCGCGGCCGCCTCCTCGTCGGAGCCGCCGATCTCGCCGATCATGACCACGGCGTCCGTCTCTGGATCGTCGTTGAACATGCGCATCACGTCGATGTGCTTCAGGCCGTTCACCGGATCGCCGCCGATGCCCACCGCCGACGACTGGCCGAGACCGAGCTCGGTCAGCTGCCCGACCGCTTCATAGGTCAGCGTGCCCGAGCGCGAGACCACGCCGATTCGACCCTTCTTGTGGATATGGCCCGGCATGATGCCGATCTTGATCTCGTCCGGCGTGATCACGCCCGGGCAGTTCGGCCCGAGCAGGACCGTCTTGCGGTTCTCGCGGCGCATGCGGTCGCGCACCTCGACCATGTCGCGCACCGGGATGCCCTCGGTGATGCAAACCACCAGGTCGAGGTCGGCCTCGACCGCTTCCCAGATCGCCGCGGCGGCGCCGGGGGGCGGCACGTAGATCACCGACGCGTTGGCGCCGGTCTGCTGCTTCGCATCCTTGACCGACGCGAAGATCGGGATGCCCTCGAAGTCCTCACCGGCCTTCTTCGGGTTCACGCCGGCGACGAAGCAGTGCTTGCCGTTGGCGTAGTCACGGCACATCCGCGTGTGGAACTGACCGGTCTTGCCGGTGATGCCCTGTGTGAGGACCAAGGTGTTCTTGTTGACCAGGATCGACATGTCGATTCGCTCCGAATGGGGGGTTCAGGCCTTGGCCGCGGCAGCCACGACCCGCTCGGCGGCCTCTGCCATCGAGTCGGCGGCGATGATCGGCAGGCCGGACTCGGCCAACAGCTTCTTGCCGAGGTCCTCGTTGGTGCCCTTCATGCGCACCACCAGCGGCACCTTCAGCCCGACCGCTCGCGACGCGGTGATCACGCCCTCGGCGATGGTGTCGCACTTCATGATGCCGCCGAAGATGTTGACGAGGATCGCCTTGAGCTCCGGGTTGCGCAGCATGATCTTGAAGGCCTCGGTGACCTTCTCGGCGGTGGCGCCACCACCCACGTCCAGGAAGTTCGCCGGCTCGCCGCCGAACAGCTTGATCGTGTCCATCGTGGCCATGGCCAGGCCTGCACCGTTCACCAGGCAGCCGATGTTGCCGTCGAGCTGGATGTAGGCGAGGTCGAACTTCGAGGCTTCGATCTCGGCCGGATCCTCCTCGTCGAGGTCGCGCAGCGCGACCAGCTCCGGATGGCGGTACAGCGCGTTCGAGTCGAAGTTGAGCTTCGCGTCGAGTGCGATGACCTCGCCCTTGCCCGTCAGGATCAGCGGGTTGATCTCGGCCAGGCTCGCGTCGGTCTCCCAGAACGCCTTGCACAGCGCCTGGAAAATCACCCGCGCCTGCGGGACGCTGTCCGGCGGCACGCCGATCTTCGCGGCCAGGTCGTCGGCCTGCGCATCGGACAGGCCGCTCGAGGGCTCGACGCTGACCTTGTGGATGAGCTCGGGGGTCTTGTCGGCGACCTCCTCGATGTCCATGCCGCCCTCGCTCGAGGCCATCACGGTGACCTTCTGCGTGACCCGGTCCACGACCAAGCCGACATACAGCTCCTTCTTGATGTCCGCGCCTTCCTCGACCAACAGGCGACGCACCTTCTGACCGGTGGCGCTGGTCTGGTGGGTGATCAGCTGCATGCCGAGGATCTGCGACGCGTACTGCTTGACGTCGGCCATGGACTTGGCGACCTTGACGCCGCCACCCTTGCCGCGGCCGCCGGCGTGAATCTGGGCCTTCACGACCCAAACCGGCCCACCGAGCGCCTCGGCGGCCTTGAGTGCGTCGTCGACGCTAAAGCACGGGACGCCGCGCGGGACGCGGACGCCGTAGCGCTTGAGCAGTTCCTTGCCCTGGTATTCATGGATTTTCATCGCAGTTTTTCCCGTTCAATCAGCTTGGACGAACCACTGGGGATAATGCCGCCGGACCACATCGCCGCTGCGATCGTACGCATGGCAGTGGCCGATGAAGAACGGCGGCTCGGAGGAATCGATCACATCGGCCTTGCGCGCGAGGTGCGCGAAGGCCTGCAGCGCCGCGGTCGGGAGAACCGCGGTGAGTTCGGCGAGGTGTGTGCAGCCCTGGACACGCCCGAGGCGCTCATGGACCGCACGCCGGAACCCCCGGAGCAGGTTCAGCCCGACGAGCCGCTGGTACCGGTCGGCGATCGCGTCGCAGGTGCCGGGCACCGGCACGCGCATCGACGCCGATTCAGCGGCCACGATCGTGAAGGTGTCATCAAGCGTCACGCGAAGCGTCATGTCGTGCACCGGGTCGCCCGCGGGAAGCATCCCGCCGAGCAGCTCGACCGGATGGGACTTGGTGTCCGTGAGACGTGCTTCGAGCTCTAACAGCCCGTCCTCCCGCTGGAACGCCTCGACCTGTAAGGCTCGGCGGTGGAGCGGCTGACGTGCGACGCAAGGCAGCGACAGAGCCATGTGGCAGGAGGGCGGAGTCGAGCAGAACAAAGCCCCCGATTTTAACACACTGACTTCGGGATCAAGACCCCCGTTCAGGCCCGGTGCGAGGGGCGAGGACGGGTGCGACCCCTCAGCAGGATCCGGACGGCTCGTCGGACGCTAGCGCGGCGCCGTGACGCAGTACCCAGTGGATCACGTCGCCGGTGAACCCTCGCTGGGCGAGGAACCGGTGTTGTCTGGCCCGCTCGGCGGGATCCGCCGCGGACTCGCCGAAGCGCTTACGCCAAGCCACGAGCGCACGCTCGCGTTCGGTGTCGCGCAGGCCATGTAGCACCGGGCCGGCCACCGCGGGGTCGAGGCGGTGGGCGCCGAGCTCCTGTTCGATGCGCCGAAGTCCGAAGCGTGGCGCACGCCGGTGCGCGAGGCTCTGGGCGAACCGTTGCGAGGACAGGAAGCCATCTCGCTCAAGGGCGTCGAGAAGCGGCTCGATCTCGTCCGCCGACTCGGCGTGAGGCGCCAGCTTGCGCCCGAGTTCCAACCGGCTGTGCTCGCGTTGCGAGAGCAGCTTGAGCGCACGCCCCTTGAGCGACAGCCCGGGACGTACCGCCTTGCGAGGCGAGGCGGAGGCGCGGCGGCCCGCCGGGCGGCCACCACCGAACCCCCATCCCATCGCGGGCTACCGATCCCGGCCGCGAGTACGGCAACGGCCCTCAGGCCGCCGCCGCCCCCTTGCCGCCTTCGATCAGCTTGAGCCCGCGGGGCTTGACGCCGAAGTGCTCGCGGACTTTGTTCTCGATCTCGAGCGCGGTCTCGGGATGCTCGCGCAGGTACTCGCGGACGTTGTCCTTGCCCTGGCCGATGCGCTCACCGTTGTAGCTGTACCAGGCGCCGCTCTTCTCCACGACGTTGGCCGTCGCACCGAGGTCGATGATCTCGCCTTCGCGCGAGATGCCCTCGCCGTAAAAGATGTCGAATTCGGCGGCGCGGAACGGCGGCGCCACCTTGTTCTTGACGACCTTGACCTTGGTCTCGTTACCGACGACTTCCTCGCCCTTCTTGATCGAGCCGGTACGACGGATGTCGAGGCGGACCGATGCGTAGAACTTGAGGGCGTTGCCGCCAGTGGTGGTCTCGGGGTTGCCGAACATCACGCCGATCTTCATCCGGATCTGATTGATGAAGATGACCAGGCAGTTGGTCCGCTTGATGGTGGCGGTCAGCTTACGCAGTGCCTGCGACATCAGGCGGGCCTGCAGGCCGGGCAGCGAATCACCCATCTCGCCCTCGATCTCGGCCTTGGGCGTGAGTGCCGCGACCGAGTCAATGACGATCATGTCGACCGAACCCGAGCGCACCAGCGCATCGGCGATCTCGAGCGCCTGCTCGCCGGTGTCCGGCTGCGAGATCAGCAGCTCGTCGAGGTGGACGCCAAGCTTCTGTGCGTACTGGACGTCGAGCGCGTGCTCGGCGTCGATGAACGCGCAGGTGCCACCGACCTTCTGCATCTCGGCAATGACCTGCAGCGTCAGTGTGGTCTTGCCCGACGACTCCGGGCCGTAGATCTCGACCACCCGACCGCGCGGCAGGCCGCCGACGCCGAGGGCGATGTCCAGCCCGAGCGAGCCGGTGGACACGACCTGGATGTCCTCGGCCACCTCGGCGTCGGACAGCCTCATCACCGAGCCCTTGCCGAACTGCTTCTCGATCTGGGCCAGCGCAGCGGCCAGCGCCTTGGCCTTCTCGGCTTTCGACTTGTCGTCCATTGACGGATCCTGTGGCGGGTGTCGGCGGGCCGGAACAGCACTAAGCCGACGGGTTATTGATGCGAAAGAGTATCGCACGGAACCACTGTACAAACAATCAGCCTTTCGATCTACGCCGAAGGGCCGCGACCGGCCCGGGCCGTGTCGGGCTCAGCCCGCGGGCGGCCGGTCGGCGAGCTCGGCGTCGAGCCGCCCGAGCGCGTGCGACAGCGCATACAGCGCTGCGCGGCGCCGGATCTCGGCGCGGTCCCCGCGCAGCCGCAGCGTCGCGGTGAACACCAGCGGCGCGTCGTCCCAGAGGCCCGGCGCGCGCAGCGCCCAGCCGAAGCAGACCGTGCCGACCGGTTTGCCCGGCACGGCCCCGGTGGGCCCGGCGATTCCGGTGACCGCGAGCGCGAGCGCGCCACGCGAGTGCGCGAGCGCGCCGAGCGCCATCTCACAGGCAACGGGTTCGCTGACCGCGCCATGCGCGCGCAGCGTCAGGTGCGCCACGCCCAGCGACTCGGACTTGGCCTCGTTCGAGTAAGTCACGAACCCACGCTCGAACCAGGCTGAGGAGCCCGCGGTCTCGGTCAGGGCGCGCGCGACGAGCCCGCCGGTACACGACTCGGCGGTGACGACCGTCAACCCCACTGCCTGCAGCCGCAGGCCGAGCGCGGCGCCGGCCGCGATGACGGCGGCCTCGTCGGGCCCCTGCCCCGGCTCCGGCGCATTGCGATCCCCGCTCATCGGACGACCGCCATCCAGATCGCGAAGGTCAGCACCGTGTAGAACGCAGCGATCACATCGTCGAGCATCACGCCGAAGCCGCCCTTCACCCTGCGGTCGACTTGGCGGATCGGCGGCGGCTTGAGCACGTCGAAGACCCGGAAGACGAAGAAGGCAGCCAGCTGCGAGGTGAATCCGCTTGGCACGATCAGCAGGACGGCCCAGAACGCGACCACCTCGTCCCACACCATGCCACCGTGATCCGAGACGCCAAGGTCGCGCCCGGTGCGCTCGCACGCCCAGCAGCCAATGGCAAACGAGGCCGCGATCACCCCCCACCACGCGGCGTCCCAGAGGAACGGGTCGAGCGCGGCGAACGCCGCCCACGCCCACAGTGTGCCGACCGTGCCGGGGGCCACCGGCGACAGACCGCTGCCGAAGCCGAGCGCGATCCAACGCGAGAGCCGCGGCTTCATGAACGCGAAGCTCGGTCGGGTCCAGACGCGCTCGGGCACCGGCTCGGCGCGCAGGCGCTCGGGGCCGCCCGGCGGCTCAGCGGAAGTGGTCGAAGGATCGGGCATTGAATGCGATGGGGCGGCCGAGCGGGTCGTGCAGGCGCAGGCCTGCGTCGGCCTCGATCCGGCCAATCCGCGAGAGTGTAAGCCCGACGCGCGTGCCCGCCACGAGGACCTCGTCGCGTGCCGAGGCAGGCGCCGCGAACAGCAGCTCGTAGTCGTCGCCGCCGGCCAGCGCGAGCTCGAGCCGCCGCGCCTCGGGCAGCCCGTCGAGCGCCGAGTCGACCGGAAGCGCAGCGGCCTCGAGGTCGGCACCCAGCGTGACGCCCGCCGCAGCCGACGAGCGCTCGAGCACATGGCCAATGTCGCCAGCGAGCCCGTCTGACAGGTCGATCGCGGCATGAGCGACCCCACGCAGCGCCAGGCCGAGCGCGACCCGGGGCGCGGGCCGCTCGAGCCGCTCGCGCGCCCGAGCCAGCGCCGCGCCGCCGGTGACCGGCCACGCCCCGGCCTGCAGCCGGCAGGCAAGCGCCCAGGCCGCAGCGCCGAGCGTGCCCGACACCCAGAGGTCATCGCCGACGCGGGCGCGGTCGCGGCGCAGCGCCAGCGCGGGTGGCACGCTGCCGAACACGGTGAGGCACAGGTTCAGTGGGCCGCGCGTGGTGTCCCCCCCGACCAGCTCGCAGCCGTGTGCATCGGCCAGCGCGAAGAGGCCGCGGGCGAAGGCGCCGATCCAGGACTCGTCGGAGCCCGGCAGCGCAAGCGCGAGCGTGAACCCGAGCGGGCGCGCGCCCATCGCGGCCAGGTCGGACAGGTTGACCGCGAGCGCCTTGTGCCCGAGGGCCTCGGGCTCGACGTCATCGAAGAAGTGGCGTCCCGCGACGAGCATGTCGGTGGAGACCGCGAGCACGCCCTCGTCGCCTGCGGCGATCAGCGCACAGTCGTCGCCGATGCCGAGCGGCGCGCGACCCGGCGTCGCGGGACGCTCGAAGTAGCGGCGGATCAGCTCGAACTCGCCGGGGCCGGCCATCGGCGAGACGGCCTCAGGCGGCGCGCAGGCGGCCGCGCTCGCGCGCCGAACTCATCGCGACCGAACTCATCGCGGCCGAACTCATCGCGGCCGGCCTCACCGCGGCCGGACCTCAGTCGGGCGGGCCCCGGTGGCGACCTTGTCGAGCACGCCGTTGATGTACTTGTACCCGTCGGTGCCGCCGAAGGTCTTGGCCAGCTCGACCGCCTCGTTGATGATCACCCGATACGGGATCTCGAGGTGGCGGACCAGCTCGAAGGCACCGATGAGCAGCGTCGCGTGCTCGACCGGCGAGAGCTCGGCGATGCGGCGATCGAGATACGGCTCGATCTGGCCGTGCAACACGTCGATCTCGCGGATCGAGCCGTGCAGCAGCTCCTTGAAGTGCTCGAGGTCGGCCTTGTCGAAGCTCGGCGAGGTCGCGGCCAGGTGCGCCTCGATGGCGCCCGCGTCCTCACGCGACAGCAGCCACTGGTAGAGCCCCTGCATCGCGAGCTCGCGCGAGCGGCGCCGCGCGCTTTTGGGCGGCGTGCGCACGTCGGGCGCCTCGGGCAGGCGCGGAGGCCGGGAGGCTCGTTCGGTGCCGTTCATCGTCGCAGGGTCACGCGTCTTCGTCGTCGTCGTCGTCGTCGCCCGAGAGCGTCGCGAGCGACGCGGCGAGGTTGGCCATCTCGACCGCGACCCGTGCCGCGTCGGTGCCCTTCTCCTTGGTGCGCGCGTGGGCCTGCTCGTCGGTGTCGACTGTCAGAATCGCATTGGCGATCGGGGTGTCGAAGTCGAGCGAGACCTGCATCACGCCCTCGGCGCTGCGGTCGGAGACCACCTCGAAGTGATAGGTCTCGCCTCGCACCACCGCGCCCAGGGCGATCAGCGCATCGAACTCCTCGCTCTGCGCGAGCTGTCGCAGCACGACCGGAATCTCGAGCGCGCCGGGCACAGAGCAGGCGAAGACGTCGTCCTCGGCCACGCCGAGCCGCCCGAGCTCCTGCACGCAGGCCTCGCGCAGCGCGTCGACGATCGGGCCATTGAAGCGCGCCTGGACGATGCCCACGCGCAGCCCCTCTCCGTTCAGATCCGCGTTAAAAACCTCGATGTCCACGTCGTTCCTCAGGGCTGGGATTCGAAACCGACGACCTGCAGGTCGTAGCCGGCCATGCTGGGCATGCGCCGGGGTGCAGACAGCAGTCGCATCCGACCGACGCCCAGGTCGCGCAGGATCTGCGCGCCGACGCCGTAGGTGCGAAGGTCCATCTTGGCGGCGCGCCGCGGCCGCGGGGCGCTGCCCGGCGGCGCGTTCAGCGCCTCGAAGTGCGACACCAGGCGCTGGCCGTCCTGCGCACAGTTCAGCATCACGAGCACGCCCGCGCCGCGCGCGGCGATCGCCTCGAGCGCGCGGTGCACGGACCACGAATGGCCGCCGCGATCGACCTCGAGCAGATCAAGCACCGAGAGCGGTTCGTGCACCCGCACCAGCACCTCGTCCTCGGGGCCGAAGCTGCCGCGCACCATCGCGATGTGCGGAGAGTGGCTCGGCGTGTCGCGGAACATGACCATGCGGAACGTACCAAACGGTGTCGCGACCTCGCGCTCGCCGAGGCGCTGCACCAGGCTCTCGGTGGCGCTGCGGTGCTGGATCAGGTCGGCGATGGTGCCGATCTTCAGGCCGTGCTGCCGACCGAACTCGATCAGGTCCGGCAGCCGGGCCATCGTGCCGTCGTCCTTGAGGATCTCGCAGATGACGGAGGCCGGCGTCAGGCCCGCGAGGTGCGCGAGATCGCAGCCGGCCTCGGTGTGGCCGGCCCGCATCAGCACGCCACCGGGCTGTGCCGTCAGCGGGAAGATGTGGCCGGGCTGCACCAGGTCTTCGGGGCGCGCGTCCGCAGCGACGGCCGCCTGCACGGTGCGGGCGCGGTCGGCCGCGGAAATGCCGGTGGTCACGCCTTCGGCCGCCTCGATGGAGACCGTGAAGTTCGTGCCGTGCGCCGTGCCGTTGACCTGCACCATCGGCTGCAGGCTTAACTGGCGGCAGCGCTGCTCGGTGAGCGTCAGGCAGATCAGGCCGCGGCCGAAGCGCGCCATGAAGTTGATCGCCTCGGGTGTGACGAAGTCGGCTGCCATTACCAGGTCGCCCTCGTTCTCGCGGTCTTCCTCGTCGACGAGGATCACCATTCGGCCGGCGCGCAGCTCGGCGATGATGGCTTCGGTCGAAGAGACTGCGGCGCCTGGCGAAGGTGTCGGGGCGGGCGGCACGGCGTGCAGGGGCAGAGTGGCGGGACGGGACATGGCGGGCTCCACAGGCGACGTGGCGCCCCACTGATCTTACCGGATTCGCACGCCACTTCGCTCTGGAAGCCGCCGGGCCGTCCTCGCGCCTTCGCGGCTACACTAACGCGCACCCTGGCGCGACGCAGCGCGCGAGACCGAGGAGACCCCACCATGCCGACGAACCCGAACCGCAGGACAGCGACCCTGGCGCTCGCCGCCGGCGCGCTCGCCGCGATCACACCCGCCGCACGTGCGCAGGCCTTTCCGAACAAGCCCATCCGCCTGATCTGCCCGTTCCCGCCGGGCGGCGCCGTAGACATCGCGTCTCGCGCAATCGCCGCGGAGCTGAGCAAGACGATCGGTCAGCAGGTCAACGTCGAGAACAAGCCCGGCGCCGGCGGCAACATCGGCGGCATCGAGGCGGTGCGATCAGCGCCCGACGGCTACACGCTGTTCATGACCACGAGCGGGATCCAGGCGATCAACCCGGCGCTATACGCGAAGATGCCGTTCGACCCGAACAAGGACCTCGCGCCGGTATCGGCCCTGGTCTCGCTGTCGAACGTGCTGGTTGTGCACCCGTCGGTGAAGGCGAACTCGGTTGCCGAGCTGCTCGCGCTGCTGCGTGCCCAGCCGGGACAGCTGACCTTCGCCTCGAGCGGCAGCGGCACGAGCATCCACATGTCTGGCGAGATGTTCAAGCAGATCGCCCGCGTCGACATGGTCCACGTGCCCTACAAGGGCAGCGCGCCGGCGCTCACCGACCTGCTCGGCGGACAGGTCAACCTGATGTTCGACAATATCCCGTCCGCCCTGCCGCATATCCGCAGCGGCAAGCTGCGCGCGCTCGCCACCACCGGCGCCCGTCGAGACCCGACGCTGCCCGAGCTGCCGACGATCGCCGAGGCCGGGGTCGCTGGCTACGAGTCGGGTGTGTGGTTCGGACTGGCGGCGCCGGCGGGCACGCCGCCCGACATCGTTTCGCGGGTGGCGGACGAGGCGGTCAGGGGGACCAAGTCGCCGGAATTCATCAAGCGGATGACCGAGCTCGGGTACGTGATCATCGGCGCTGGACCGGATACGATGGCCGAGATGAACCGGGCCGAGGTCGCCCGCTGGGGGCCGATCGTCAGGGCGTCGGGCGCGAAGGCCGAGTAAGCGCGCGGGTATTGATGGGCCGGGCGCGCGCCACGCCGCCGGGCGTGCCCGGCGCGGGTCGCATGGCGGCGGCGGGCGGGGCACACCGCGCCCGCCCGCGCGAGCCCGATGTTGCGCCAAGGCACACGCCACGAGGGCATGCGTCGCCCGCGAACCACCGGCTGTCCCCGGCGAGGACGGGCACAGCGCGCCGGCTTGTAGAGTGGGTCGTTCCGTTTTCGGCCCACGATGCGTCCTGTGCTCTCCGCAACGCCACCACCCGACAGCGTCAAGCCGCGCCCCGGCGTGTCGGACGCGCCCGTGGCGATGCCGGGCACCGGGCCGCCCCAGCCCTCGCCCGACGCGGGCCGAAGCGGCACAGCCCGCCCGCACGCCAGCGCAGGGGGTCCAGGGGCCGCGCAGGCACGGGCGAGCTCGGGCAGGGGACGGCGCGGCATCGGGCGTCCGGCGGCCGCGCAGCCGCTGCAGCCCGCCACCGAACCCGAGGACACCTTGCCCCTGCCCGGCACGCGCCCGAAGTTCGGCCTGCCGATCCTGCTGCCGGCGACCGGCGCAGCGGTGATCCTGCTGGCCCACGGCCTGCTCGGGGCGCTGATCTACGGCCTGGACTGGTCTCCTTCACCCGGCATGCTGCTCGTCGGCAGCGCGGCGACCGGGCTGATCATCTCGGTCGCCCTGCTGTCGAGCGCAGGGCGATGGCTGGGGCGGCGCATCGGCAAGATTATCGACGTGCTCGAGCGCTCCCAGATCGGCGACTACTCCCAGCGCGTCGAGAGCGGCCTGCACGATGACGTCGGCATGCTGGCGCGCCGCGTGAACCTGCTGGTGTCGACGTCCGCGGCCCGCGAGAAGCGGATCATCGAGTCCGCCCTGTCGGACCCGCTCACCGGCCTGCCGAACCGCACCCTGCTCACCGAGCGCATCCGCCATTCGCTGGCGATCTCGCGACGGGCCCGCACGCCGTTTTGCGTCGCGGTGATCGACCTCGATCGGTTCAAGTTCATCAACGACACGCTCGGACACGCCGCCGGCGACACCGTGCTGCGCGAGGTCGCGCGCCGACTGCGCGCGACGGTCCGCGAGACCGACACCGTCGCGCGCCTGGGCGGCGACGAGTTCGTGCTGCTGCTGGTGGGTAACGAGGACGCGGGCCGCGAAGTCTGCACGCGGATCCTCGCGGCGATGCGCACGCCGCTGGCGCACCGCGACCAGCTGATTGACATCGGCCTGTCGATCGGCCTGGCGGTGCATCCGCAGCACGGCGACGACGACGTCACGCTGCTGCGCCACGCCGACACCGCGATGTACCGCGCCAAGCGCAGACGTGGCGGCGTCGAGCTGTTCGACGGCGAGCTGCACGAGGTGCGACGCAGCTACCTGTCGATGCTGGGCGAGCTGCGCACCGCCCTGCAGGGCGAGCAACTCGTGCTCGACTACCAGCCCAAGCTCGACCTCACGAGCGGGCTCATCGTAGGCCTCGAGGGGCTGGTGCGCTGGAACCATCCGACCCGCGGCCGCGTGCCGCCCGGGGAGTTCATCCCGTTCGCCGAGCAGACCGGCTTCATGCGCGAAATCACCCCGTGGGTGATCGCCGAGGGCGTGCGCTTTGCGGCCGAGATCGCCGCGCGGGGCATGCTGCTGACCGTCTCGATCAACGTGTCCGCGCAGGACATCGAGAACCCGGCGCTGTCGGGCCGCGTGGCAGAGATCCTGGCCGAGCGCAAGCTCGATGCCGGCCGGCTTACCCTCGAGATCACCGAGAGCGGGCTCCTGAGCGAGACCGAGAACGCGCTCAGCAATCTGGAGTCGATCGCCGCGCTCGGGGTGCGGCTTTCGGTCGACGACTTCGGCACCGGCTACGCGACACTCAAGCAGCTCCAGAAGCTGCCGGTGCACGAGCTGAAGATCGACCGGTCGTTCGTGAGCGGCATGAACACGAACCGGGGCAACGAGACGATCGTGCGCTCGACCATCGACCTTGCCAAGCGGCTCGGGCTGCGGACGATCGCCGAGGGCGTCGAGACCGTCGCCGAGTTGCGCGCGCTCGCCTCGATGGGCTGCGATGAGATCCAGGGCTATTACCTCGCCAAGCCCATGTCCGCGGCCGACGTCATCGCCTGGGTCGAGATGCGGCACGCGCTGTATACGAATTCGCGCGAGGCCTACTTCCGCACGCTCGTCGAACGCTGACGTGGCGCGCGAGCGAGGGCGTTGCGGCGGGCTGAACGCGGCACGTCGGGCGCGCGGCGTACACTTCGCGCGATGGCGCCCGCCCCATCCCGTTCCGGCCCCGAAGAGCCGCCCGCACTGCAGGCGGCGAGACACGCGCGCACGGTCGCGGGCGAAGACGAGACGATTGGCGACGACGCCCGGCGCGACGCCTTCGCAGCCTTCCTGTACGGCATGGCACTCGGATTCGTCGGGCGCGAGGGTCCGACGGCGGAGCGGGCCGACGACACGCCGCTTGCCGAGCGGGTCGACCTGCTGGCGACAACCCTCGTGCGCCAGGTGATCGGCCTGAGCTTCCGGGATGCCTGCCGTGCCGTCGATGCGGTGGCCGACTCGCTCGTCGCAGCCGATCCGGATCCGGCGGTGGCGGGACTGGTCCACGGCGGCGTGGCGGCCGCCGGCGACTGGACAGACGGCGACGTCGGCGCGTTCGAGTCGCGCGTACTGCAGGCCACCGCCAGCGATTTGTTCGCCTCCGAGCGGGCCCTGCGTCCGAGACGCTGACTCACACACTGACTCGACACGCAGCGGCGAGCGCCGACGCCCGCCCGCGGTCTACGTCCTGCGGGGCTCGGTGCCCAGCAGCATCCGCTCCACGTACCGGGCGATCAGGTCGATCTCCAGGTTCACCTTCGCGCCGGGCGCCAGACGCCTGAGCGTTGTCGACTGGATGGTGTGCGGAATCAGGTTGATGCTGACGTCGCAGCGCCCGTCGGGCAGGTCGGTGACGCTGTTGACGGTCAGGCTGGTGCCGTCGACCGTCACCGAGCCCTTGTAGGCGAGGTACTTCGACAGTCCAGCGGGCACGCGCACGTCGAGCCGCCACGACTCGCCCACCGACTCGAACACCGCCACCTCGCCGAGCCCGTCGACGTGCCCGCTGACCAGATGGCCCCCGAGGCGGTCGGACAGTCGCAGCGCCTTCTCGAGGTTGACCTCGCCGGGCGCATCGAGCCCGGCGGTCTTCGACAGGCTCTCGCGCGAGACCTCGACGGCGAAGCGTGTGCCGTCGATCGAGATCGCGGTCATGCAAGCGCCTTGGATCGCGATCGAGTCGCCGACGGCGACGTCGCCGAGGCCGAGGCCCCCGGCGTCGACCGTGAGGCGCACGCCGGCACCCTCGCCGAGCGGGTCGATGCGTTCGATGCGGCCGACGGCCGCGACGATGCCGGTGAACATGGGGGAGACGCTCCGGGAAGGATTCGGGAAAGAGGGACCGGGCGCACCGGATCAGAATCGCGCCATCAGGCGCAGGTCGTCGCCGAGCCGCTCGACCTCGGTGAAGCGCAGGCGACGGCGTCCCTCGAGCTCGGCGGGCGCCTCGAGCGAGAACATCGGCAGCCCGCTGCCGAGCAGCGCGGGCGCGACGTAGGCGAGCAGCTCATCGACGACCCCGGCCCGCACCAGCGAGCCGTTCAACCTGTGGCCAGCCTCGACGTGGATCTCGTTCAGGCCGCGCGCGCCCAACTCGGCCATCAGCGCGGCGAGATCGACCTTGCCCTGCACATTCGGCAGCCGCAGCACCTCGCAGCCGCGATCGCGCAGCTCGCGCACCTTGTCCTCGTTGTCGACGGCGCACGCGATCCAGGACGCACCGCCCTTGAGGACTGCCGCCTCGAGGTCGATCTCGAGCCGGGAGTCGACGATGATGCGCGTCGGCTGGCGCGTCGTCTCGACACGACGCACGGTGAGCTGCGGGTCGTCATCGCGGACCGTGCCGATGCCGGTCAAGATCGCGCAGGCCCGGGCCCGCCACGCATGCCCGTCGCGGCGCGCGGCCTCGCCGGTGATCCACTGGCTGCTGCCGTCGGGAAGCGCCGTGAGCCCGTCCAGTGAGGCCGCGACCTTCAGCCTGACCCACGGCCGACCGCGCGACATCCGGGCGACGAAGCCGATGTTCAGCTCGGTCGCCTCGTGCTGCAGCAGCCCGCAGCGCACGTCGACGCCGGCATCGCGCAGCCGTGCCAGGCCGCGGCCGTTGACCGTCGGGTTCGGGTCCTCCATTGCGGCGATCACGCGCGCCACGCGAGCCTCGACCAGCGCATCGACGCAGGGCGGCGTGCGGCCGAAGTGGCTGCACGGCTCGAGCGTGACGTAGACCGTGGCGCCGCGGGCCCGGCCGCCCGCCTCACCCAAGGCGACGATCTCGGCATGCGGCTCGCCGGCGCGCCGATGCCAGCCCTCGCCGACGACCTGCCCGTCCTTCACGACCACGCAGCCCACCCTCGGGTTTGGCGTGGTGCTCGCCAGCCCGAGTCGGGCCAGCTCGAGCGCCCGGCTCATGAATCCGTGGTCGGCGGAGGTGAACATCCACTGATTCTAGCGTGGGGCCACCCTGTCCTGCCCCCCCTGCAACGTCGACCATGCTTGGTATGGCGCGACAATGCAGCTAGGCTTATCGGATAACACCCTGAGCGGAGGAGATGCCGTGCCCGAAACCAAGTCCATCCTTGACCACATCTACAACCACGAGCAGGCGCATTCAGACCGGGTGTTCCTGACGCAGCCGTTCGACGGCGGCAAGACTATCGACTACACCTGGGCCGAGGTCGTCGACCAGGCCCGCAGGATGGCTACCCACCTGCGGTCGCGCGGGATCGGCGACGGCGCGCATGTTGCGATCCTGTCCAAGAACTGCGCGCATTTTTTCATCGCCGAACTGGCGATCTGGATGGCGGGCGGCACCACGGTCGCGATCTTCCCGACGGAAGGCCAGGACACCATCCGCTACGTGCTCGAGCACAGCGACTCTAAGTTGCTGTTCGTCGGCAAGCTCGACAGCTGGGGGCAGCAGGAGCCGGGCGTGCCCGAGGGTATGCCTCGCATCGCCTTCCCGCTTGCACCGGCGACGCGCCACGAGCAGTGGGACGAGATCGTCGCCCGGACCGAGCCGCTCGCAGGCCGACGGGCGCGCGGCGCCGACGAGCTGGCGATGATCATCTACACCTCGGGCTCGACCGGCACACCCAAGGGCGTGATGCACAGCTTCGGGCGCGTATCGGTGAGCGCGGAGCGGATCTGCCAGAGCGAGCGCTATAGCGAGCGCGACCGGCTGATTTCCTACCTGCCACTCGCGCACGTCTTCGAGCGCTCGTTCATCGAGGCCGCATCATTCGTGGCGTCTCCGCACGTGTACTTCAGCGAATCCCTCGAGACCTTCGTCACCGACGTACGCCGTGCCCGCCCGACGCTGTTCATCTCGGTACCCCGCCTGTGGGTGAAGTTCCAGCAGGGCGTACTCCAGAAGATGCCGCCCAAGAAGCTCGACCTCTTTCTGAAGATCCCGATCCTCGGCGGCATCGTCCGAAAGAAGATCCTCGACGGCCTCGGACTCGATCAGGTCCGCCTCGCCGGCAGCGGCTCGGCGCCGATCCCTCCCGAGATCATCTCCTGGTACCGGCGCCTCGGCCTGAACCTGATGGAGGGCTACGCGATGACCGAGGACTTCGCGTATTCGCACGGCTCCAAGGCCGATGCGAGCGCACCCGGCTGGGTGGGCGTGCCCTACCCGGGCGTCGAGGTGAAGATCAGCGAGGACGGCGAAGTGCTGATCAAGTCGCCCGGCCAGATGATCGGCTACTACAAGCAGCCCGAGCTGACCGCCGAGTCGCTGACGCCCGACGGCTTCTTTCGCACCGGAGACCTCGGCGAGCGCAACGCGCGGAGCATGCTCAAGCTCACCGGCCGCGCCAAGGAGCTCTTCAAGACGGCCAAGGGCAAGTACGTCGCGCCCGCGCCGATCGAGAACATGCTCGGCGAGAGCCCGATGATCGAGACGGTGATGGTCTCCGGCGTGGGCCAGCAGGCAGCCTACGGCCTGGTCGTGCTGGCCGAGGACCTTCGCCCGAAGGTCGGCGATGCGGCGGTACGCGCCGAGGTCGAGCGCGAGCTCGGCGAGCGGCTCAGGCAGGTCAACGCGCGGGTCGCCGACTACGAGCAGCTCAAGATGCTGGTGATCGCCAAGGAGCCCTTCTCGATCGAGAACGGGTTGCTGACGCCCACCATGAAGATCCGACGCGCGCGGATCGAGAACAAGGTGGCACCGAAGCTCGACGCCTGGTACGCCCAGAAGGGCCCGGTGGTCTGGGCTTGAGCCGGGGTTTCAGCGGCCACTGGCCGCTGCCGGCTCAAGAGGTTCCGGCATGCTTGCCGGAACCCGGGTGCGTAGGCCGCAACCGCCACTGGCCGCTGCCGGCTCAAGAGGTTCCGGCATGCTTGCCGGAACCCGGGTGCGTAGGCCGCAACCGCCACTGGCCGCTGCCGGCCGCCCCCCTACCTCTTTCGAACCTTCCCCGCCTTAGGCTGCACTTCCTCGACCGCCGAAGCGAACTCGTCGACGTCGCCGAACTCCCGGTACACCGACGCGAAGCGCACGTAGGCGATCTTGTCGATCTTCTCGAGCTCGCGCATGACCAGCTCGCCGATGCGCTCGCTCGGCACCTCGCGGCCCCCGAGCGACAGCAGCTTCTCCTCGATGCGACCGATCGTCGCGTCAACCGCCTCAGAGGTCACCGGCCGCTTGCGCAGCGCAAGCGCAAGCGAGGCGCGCAGCTTGCGGCGGTCGTAGTCGGCCCGCATGCCGTTCTTCTTGACCACCGCGGGCAGCGAGAGTTCGACACGCTCGTAGGTGGTGAAGCGCTTGTCGCAGTGGGCACAGCGGCGCCGACGACGCATCGCGTCGCCGTCGTCTGCCTCGCGGGTCTCGATGACCTGGGTGTCGGTGTGATCGCAGAAGGGGCAGCGCATCGCGCGAATTGTGCCACGCGCGCGCGGCCCCTCTAGACCCTCAGCGGTAGACCGGGAAGCGCGCGGTCAGCGCACCGACCTTCGCGCGCACGCGGTCGATGTTCGCCGCATCACGCGGCGCGTCGAACACGTCGGCGATCAGGTGGCCCACCTGCTGCGCCTCGGACTCGCCGAAGCCCCGCGTGGTCATCGCGGGCGTGCCGAGCCGGATGCCGCTGGTGACGAACGGCTTTTCCGGATCGTTCGGGATCGAGTTCTTGTTGACTGTGATGTGGGCCTGACCGAGCACCGCCTCGGCCTCCTTGCCGGTGATCGACTTGGCGCGGAGGTCGACCAACATCACATGCGACTCGGTGCGGCCCGAGACGATCCGCAGTCCCCGGCCGATCAGCGTCTCGGCGAGTACGCGCGCGTTCGAGATCACCTGCTTCTGGTAGTCCTTGAACGCGGGCTGCAGCGCCTCGCGAAAGGCCACCGCCTTGGCCGCGATCACATGCATGAGCGGCCCGCCCTGCAGGCCCGGGAACACCGCCGAGTTGATCGCGCGCTCGTGCTCGGCCTTCATCAGCACGATGCCGCCGCGCGGACCGCGCAGGCTCTTGTGTGTGGTCGAGGTGACGACGTCGGCGTGCGGCACCGGGTTCGGGTAGACGCCCGCGGCGATGAGGCCGGCGTAGTGCGCCATGTCGACCATGAAGATCGCACCGATCTCCTTGGCAATGCGCGAGAAGCGCTCGAAGTCGATGCGCAGCGAATAGGCCGACGCGCCGGCAATGATCAGCTTGGGTCTCGTCTCGCGCGCGCGCCGCTCCATCGCCTCGTAGTCGATCGCCTCGTTCGCGTCGAGCCCGTAGGACACCACGTCGAACCACTTGCCCGACAGGTTGAGCGGCATGCCGTGCGTCAGGTGCCCGCCCTCGGCCAGGCTCATGCCCATGATCCGGTCGCCCGGCTTGAGGAATGCAAGGAACACCGCCTGGTTGGCCTGGGCGCCCGAATGGGGCTGCACGTTGGCAGAGTCCGCGCCGAAGAGCTGCCTGGCGCGCTCGATCGCGAGCGCTTCCGCGACGTCGACGTGCTCGCAGCCGCCGTAGTAGCGCTTGCCGGGATAGCCTTCGGCGTACTTGTTCGTGAGCTGGGAGCCCTGAGCCGCCATCACTGCCGGGCTCGCATAGTTCTCGGACGCGATCAGCTCGATGTGGGCTTCCTGGCGGCGGTCCTCGGCCTGGATGGCCTGCCAGAGCTCGGGATCGACCTGGGCGATCCCTTGGTTGCGGTCGTACATGCTGAATCCTCAGTGCAGTCGGGGGGTCCGTGCGGCCGGCATTTGCCCGCACACGGCGCTTGCACCGCGAAACCCGCGGCCGGCCCCAGGCGAACGGCGGATGGCCCGAGGGGCCACCAGATCCGCGTTTCACGGTGTCGATTCACCCTTACTCGCCAGTTACGCGGACGAACCGCGATTGTAAGGGATCGGCGCGGGATGTGCCCGCCGCAGGGCTGCCCGCACCGCCGCGGGCTCAGAGTTCGTCGAGCGAGTCCTGCCAGTGCCCCACGTCGCCCCAGACCAGCAGCTCGAAGCGCTCGCCGTCGAAACGCAGCCGGTTCAGCCCGGCATTGGGAATCTCGAAATCGCGCGGCGCCCCGATCGCGAGGCCGCGGCACAGCCGGTTGGCGACGTCGAGCACGCCGCCGTGGGTGACCACGACCACGGTGCGGCCCCGGTGCGCAGTGGCCAGCCCGACGAGCGCCGACTCGACGCGCCCACCGAAGCTGCGCAGCGACTCACCGCCCTCGACCTCAAAGTCCGGATCGCGATGCATCATGCGCTCGAAACGCTCCGGATCGTCGCGCTGCATCTCGGGATAGGTCCGGCCCTGGAAGACCCCGAATCCGCGCTCGCGCAGCCGGGCGTCGTGTGTGCAGTTCAGCCCGAGGGCGACTGCGATCGGCTCGGCCGTCTGGGTGCAGCGCATCAGGTCGCTGCTGACCATCACCGGCGCCGGGCCACCGGGAGCGGAAACGAGGCCCCAGTTCGCCCGATCGGCGGCGAGGCGGCGCGCCGCGGCCCGCGCCTGGCGGACACCCTCGTCGTTGAGCGGCGTGTCGAGCTGACCCTGGATGCGGCGCTCGCGGTTCCAGTCGGTCTCGCCGTGGCGCAGCAGGATCAGTTCGGTCGGGGGCATCGTCGGTAGAGATCCGGGGCGGCAGTCGCAGCCCCGCGAAGGGGGCAATCCGATCAGGCAGGCGGGGCCGGCTGCGCAGACAGCCTGGGATTCAGACTATAGCAACCGGAGATCGTGGCACGCGCCAGCAGGTGACCCTGCATCGCGGCGAGCACCTGCGGCCCGGTGAAGCGGCCCTCCAACGGCAGCCGCTCGAGGTCGATCGCATGGATCGCGAACTGGTAGCGATGGATCAAGGCATCGTTCCACGGCGGGCACGGGCCGTCGTAGCCGTAGTACTCGCCCGCCATGTCATGGTCCTGCGCGAACCACGCGGTGTAGTCGTTGAGCCCGTGCCGCGCACCGTGTCGCGTCTTCGGCCCGGCCTTGCCCTTCGGGACGACCTGGTCGGAGAACTCGCCGGCCGCGATCGACGCAAGCTCCGGCGGCAGGTCGATCAGTACCCAGTGGTGGAAGTCGACGCGCGCCAGCGAGCTCACGACCTCCCGGTCCGGATGGTTGACGTCGTCCGGCACGCTCGGCGCATCGAAGTCATGGCAGATCAGGACCAGCGAGCGCGTGGCCGGAGGCAGGTCCCACCAGGCCAGGTGGGGATTGCGGTTGGGCGCCAGTGCGACGCGGTGCTTCGGGTCGACGCGCGCGAAGGCGAACTCGGCGGGAATGGCCTCGCCGTCGACGAAGGAATCGCTCCACAGCTTCATGTCGGGACCTCGTCCGAAACGCTTGCCTCCGGATCCGCGCGCAGCCAGAACGTGACCGGCCCGTCGTTGACCAGATGCACCTGCATGTCGGCACCGAAGATACCTGTTTCGACCGCCGCATGGGCGAGCCGGGCCCGCGACACGAGGTCTTCGTACAGCACGCGCGCGACTGCCGGCGGGGCCGCAGGCGTGAAGCTCGGACGCAACCCGCTGCGGGTATCGGCAGCCAGGGTGAACTGCGGCACGAGCAGCAAGCCACCCACCACGTCCGCGAGCGAGCGGTTCATCCGGCCACGCTCGTCGGAGAAGATCCGGTAGGCCAGCAGCCTCGCCAGCAGCGCCGCCGCCTGCCGCGGCGAGTCTGCGCGCTCGGCGCAGACCAGCGCCAGCAGCCCCGGTCCGATGGCCCCGACGCTCGCGCCGCCGACCTCGACATGGGCCCGCGCGACGCGCTGGATCAGCGCAATCATCGACGCCCCGGGCGCGGCATCAGGCCACGGTCACACGCGCCGCGCGGCGCTTGCCGACCTGCACGACGAAGGTGCCGGCGCCGAGCTTCAGGCCCTTGTCGGACACCTTGTCGCCATCGATCCGCACCCCGCCCTGCTCGATGTTGCGCATGGCGTCGCTGGTCGAACTGACCAGCCCGGCCTGCTTGAGCAGCTGCGCGATCGCGACCGGCGCGCCGGCGATCGAGACCTCGGGCAGGTCCTCGGGCAGCGCGCCGCGCGCGAAGCGCGCATCGAAACCCTCACGGGCCACCTCGGCCGCACGCGCTCCGTGGAAACGAGCCACCATCTCGGCGGCGAGCAGGACCTTGGCGTCGCGCGGATTGCGGCCGGACGCACATTCGGCGCGCAATGCCGCGACCGCCTCGATCGTCATCGAAGACAGCAGATCGAAGTAGCTCCACATCAGATCGTCGGAAATCGACATCAGCTTGCCGAACATGTCGTCGGGTTCATCGGCGATACCGACGTAGTTGCCCTTGGACTTCGACATCTTCTCCACGCCGTCGAGCCCGACCAGCAGCGGCATCGTCAGGATGCACTGCGGCTCCTGACCGTACTCACGCTGCAGCTCGCGACCGACCAGGAGGTTGAACTTCTGGTCGGTGCCGCCGAGCTCGAGGTCCGACTTCAGGGCAACCGAGTCGTAGCCCTGCATCAGCGGGTAGAGCAGCTCATGGACCGAGATAGGAATCCCGCCTTTGTAGCGCTTGGTGAAGTCGTCGCGCTCGAGCATGCGGGCCAGCGTGTAGCGCGCCGCGAGCTGGATCATTCCGCGCGCCCCGAGCGGGTCGCTCCATTCCGAGTTGTAGCGGATCTCGGTGCGCGACGCGTCCAGCACCAGGCTTGCCTGCTCGAAATAGGTGCGGGCATTCGCATCGATCTGCTCGCGGGTGAGCGGCGGACGGGTTTGGTTGCGCCCCGACGGGTCGCCGATCATGGCCGTGAAGTCCCCGATCAGGAAGATCACCGTGTGGCCCAGGTCTTGCATTTGCCGCATCTTATTGAGCACGACCGTATGACCGAGATGCAGGTCGGGGGCGGTCGGGTCCAGGCCGAGCTTGATACGCAGGGGGGCTCCGGTGGCATCTGAGCGCACCAGCTTGCGCAGGAAGTCCTGCTCGACCAGCAGTTCGTCGCAGCCACGCTTCGCGACCGCTAGTGCCCGATGGGCGGATTCCGGGACCAGCGGCTCGGCGGATTTATGCATAGCGGACGGGGATCTCATCGGCGATACTTGGAGGCTTATGCCTAGCTTCGGTTTCGGGATCAGGTTTCGGCTACAATCGCGCGCTCAAGCTGCGAGGCAAGTCGTCGCCCGTCGGCGGTCGGTCATCGATGCGGCACGAGCTGCCGGTCTGCCCGTTCGCGGGGCCACGGATCATAGCCCAGCGGGCCACGTGCCCCAACCCGACACCTTCCCGACCCGAGACGGCCCCTTCAAGATGCGGTTTCCCCAGGTCAAGAGCCTCGCAATCGCCATCGGCGCGGTCACATCATTTGCAGCGGTCACGGCCTTCGGCGTCGCCCCGCTGTCCGCACCCGCTCTACCGCCGTCCGAGACCAAGATCGAATCCGTCGCGCTCGCGCCCGTGTTGTTGGAGTCCGATGCCGGCTTCGTGCAGCAGGAGAAGATTCGCCGCGGCGAGACGGTCGCCTCGCTGCTTGCGCGGATGGGCGCCGACGACCCCGCCTTCGCCGCCTTCGTGCGCCGCGACCCGGTCGCTCGCCGCCTGCTCGAACTGCGCCCCGGGCGCACCGTGTCTGCGGTCGTCGCCGATGATCGCAGCGTCGAGCGCCTCAGCTACCGCCTAGCCGGGGACGATCCCGATGCCCTCGGCCGCCGCTTGGTGATCGTCCGCGAAGGGGCCGGATTCGGCGCCTTCGAGGAAGCCGTGCCGATCGAGCGCTCGATCGAGACCCGCAGCGCAGAGATCCGGCGCTCGCTCATCGAGGCGCTGGACGTCGCCGACATCCCGGACAACGTCGTCACCAAGATGGCCGACGTGTTCGGCACCGATGTCGACCTGCAGAAGGACCTCCGCCGCGGGGACCGGCTGCGGGTGGTCTACGAGACACTGCGCGAGGCCGGCAGCCTGGAGCCGCCCATCGTCGGCAAGATCCTGGCGGTGCAGTTCCGAGGCGGTCAGCGCAAGCTCGAGGCGGTCTGGTACGACGGCGGCTACTACACCTTCGACGGCCGCAACCTGGCGCGGCCGTTCCTCGCATCGCCGCTCGAGTTCACCCGAGTGAGCTCGGGCTTCACCGAGAACCGCCTGCATCCGGTGTTGCGCGACTGGCGCGCCCACAAAGGCGTCGACATGCCGGCCCCGGTCGGCACCAACGTCCGTGTAGTCGCCAACGGCACGATCGACTTCGTCGGCCAGCAGCGCGGCTACGGCAACGTGGTGGTCGTGAAGCACGACGGCCGGCACATGACGCTATACGCCCACCTGAACCAGTTCGCTGCCGGCCTGCAGCCCGGCAGCCCCGTGCGGCAGGGCGAGGTCATCGGCACGGTCGGCCAGACGGGCTGGGCCACCGGCCCGCACCTGCATTTCGAGTTCCACATCGACGGCCAGCATGTCGACCCCATGGCGGTGGTCGCCCAAGAGCCGGTTCGCACCCTGACTGGCGAGGACCGCTCACGCTTCGGTGCGCTCGCTGGCCAGTACCGCGCGCGCTTCGGGCTGCTCGACACCCAGATGGCCGCGCGCTTCGAATAGAGACCCTGCCCCGATGTACATCGGGTTGATGTCCGGAACGAGCGTCGACGCGGTCGACGGCGTGCTCGCGGCCTCCGACGGAAGTTCGCCCGGCGCATCGCTGCGGACCATCGCTTTTGCGTCGCGCCCGATGCCGGCGTTCCTGCGTGCCGAACTACTCGCCCTCCAGCAGCCCGGCATGGACGAGCTGGCGCGTGCCGCGCTCGCCACGGTCGCGCTCACCGATCTCTATGCCGAGGTCGCCACCGAACTGCTCGAATGGGCCGGCGGCGGCACCGTGTCCGCGATCGGCGCCCACGGCCAGACGATCCGTCATCGACCCGAGCTCGGCTACACGCTTCAGCTGATCGACGGCGCGCGGCTGGCAGAGCGCACCGGCTGCGCCACCGTCGTCGACCTGCGTTCGGCCGACGTCGCCGCGGGCGGACAGGGCGCACCGCTGGTGCCTGCGTTCCACGCCCTGGCGTTCGCCTCGCCGACCCGACGCCGTGCGATCGTGAACATCGGCGGTATCGCCAACGTCAGCCTGCTGCCGTCCGGAGGCGGAACGGTCACAGGTTTCGACACTGGTCCTGGCAACTTACTGATGGATGCTTGGTGCGAGCGGCACCGGGGCATGTCGTTCGACCGCGACGGCGCATGGGCCGCCGACGGGCGGGTCTCGCCGACGCTGCTCCACCACCTGATCGACGAGCCCTACTTCCGGATGCCGGCACCCAAGAGCACCGGCCGGGACCTGTTCACGCCGGCCTGGCTGGACGACCGGCTCGCCAAGATGGGGGGCGACACGCCCTCGACGCAAGACGTGCAGGCGACGCTCGCCGAGCTCACCGCCGTGACGATTGCCAATGCCTGCCTGGCCTTAGGGGCCGAGGAAATCCGGATCTGCGGGGGCGGTGCGTACAACACACACCTGATGTCACGGCTGGCTGCGAGGCTCGCGCCGGTCGAGGTCAGCTCGACCGCCACGTTAGGCATCGACCCCTTCGCCGTGGAAGCGCTCGCCTTCGCGTGGCTGGCAAGGGAGCGGCTGGCCGGACGGCCGGGCAACCTGCCCGCCGTGACCGGAGCGCGCGCACCGAGGGTGCTGGGCGCGATCTACTCGCCCCACCCGGCTCGCTGAGATCACTCGGGGATTGGCTGGCGGAAAGGGCGCGGCGTCAAGAGAGGTGCGCGCAGGCGCACCGCCCTGAAAACACATCAGGCCGAGAACGAGGACCCGCAACCGCAGGTGGTTGTCGCGTTCGGATTCTTGATCACGAACTGTGCGCCTTCGAGGCCGTCCTTGTAGTCGATCTCCGCACCGACCAGGTACTGGTAGCTCATCGCATCGATGAGCAGTGACACGCCGTTTTTCTCCATCACGGTGTCGTCCTCGTTCGTCTCTTCGTCGAACGTGAACCCGTACTGGAAGCCGGAGCATCCGCCGCCCTGCACGAAGACACGAAGCTTCAGCTCGGGATTCCCTTCCTCGTCGATCAGCTGGCGAACCTTGTCGGCGGCGCTGTCGGTGAAGACGAGGGGGGCGGGCATTTCGGTGACGGCGTTCATAGTTGTCTCCAGACTCGGGAAGTGTATCGAGCAGGGGATGACCCTGCATGGCTCAGGGTCGGGGGCGCTGAAAGCACGAAGCCCGCCGGGTTGGGCGGGCTTTTTTGAGGGTAGGGATCCAGTCACCTATCGGCGAATTCCCAGCTTCGAGCCACCAGCCCGGCGCAAGCATGCGCCGGTCGTTCGTGGGATGGCCGGACCAGTGGTCCAGCCCGTCGAGTTTCGGGGGGCGCAGGGGCCCCCAAAACGAAAACCACACACCCCGGGGCGAAATTGGTG
>JBIPLJ010000114.1:0-3964 GCA_044368415.1 Burkholderiaceae bacterium | reverse complement strand
AGGTGGGGCCCGGCGGTTGGTTTTGGGGCCGAGGCCGCCCCCCGAAACTCGAATCCCACTCACCGCTTCGAGAATTGCTTCCGGCGGCGCGCCTTGTGCAGGCCGACCTTCTTGCGCTCGACCTCGCGGGCATCGCGAGTCACCAGGCCGGCGCCCGAGAGGGCCGGCTTGAGCGTCGCGTCGAAGTCGATCAGCGCACGGGTGATGCCGTGGCGGACAGCACCGGCCTGCCCGGTCTCGCCACCGCCGGCGACGTTCACCTTGATGTCGAACACGCCGACCATGTTGGCAACTTCAAGCGCCTGGCGAGCGACCATACGGCCAGTCTCTCGGGCGAAGTAGGCATCGAGCGGCTTGCCATTGACGACGATGTCGCCCTTGCCCTTCTTGATGAAGACGCGAGCCACCGACGTCTTGCGGCGGCCAGTGCCGTAATTGTATTCACCGATCATGGGTGAGTCCTGGTGCGCGGAGCGCTTGCGGTCAGACTTCCAGCGCCTTCGGCTGCTGGGCGGTGTGCGGGTGGGACGACTCTGCGTAGACCTTGAGCTTCTTGATCATCGCGTAGCCGAGCGGGCCCTTGGGCAACATGCCCTTGACCGCCTTCTCGAGCGCACGTCCGGGGAACCGGGCCTGCATCTTCTCGAAGTTGGTCTCGCTAATGCCGCCCGGGTAGCCCGAGTGGCGGTAGTACTTCTTGTCCTGCGGCTTCGAGCCGGTGACACGGATCCGCGCGGCGTTCACGACGACAATGAAATCACCGGTATCAACGTGCGGGGTGTACTCGGGCTTGTGCTTGCCGCGAAGGCGAGACGCGATCTCCGCGGCCAGCCGCCCGAGGACTTTGTCGGTGCCATCGACGACGAACCAGTCGTGGCGCACTTCGTGGGGTTTGGCGGAGAAGGTCTTCATGGCCTGACGAATTCTGTGAAGCCGACTATCATAACCGGAAGCGCGCCCCGGCGTCAAAACTTGATCAAGCAGCGATACACGGACCCAGATACACGGGCCCAGAACGCAGGACGAAAAAAACCCGGGCGGTGAGGCCCGGGTTGAATCCACCTTTTTGAGGAGGGTGGAGGAGACAGCGGAGATCGCGGCGTGAAATTCAGCGGCAGCGGCCAGCAAGACGCGATCAATGGAGCGATGTTAGCACCGCCCGATTGTGCTGTGCAAGATGACCGGGGCATCAAAGCAGAGAATCGCCTCTAACCCCGGAATGGCCGAGGTTTCCCGCGGACCCAGGCCACCTCCTGAGCAGTGCCCGACCCCTCGTTCTCCCGCAACGCAACAACGCAACAGAGTGGCATGAATATGGAAACCCTCGTCAGATGGACCGGCCCGGGCACGATGAGCTTCGTCGCCGAGACCGGCAGCGGCCACGCTGTGGTGATGGACGGCGCGCCCGAAGGCGGAGGCCGGGACCTCGGCCCCAGGCCGATGGAGATGGTGCTGCTCGGCACCGGCGGATGCACCGCCTACGACGTCGTGCTGATCCTCAGGAAAAGCGGCCAGGACGTCCGGGGCTGCGAGGTGGCGCTCAAGGCGGACCGGGCCGAGACCGATCCGAAGGTCTTCACCACCATCACCTTCCACTTCATGGTCCGCGGCCGCGGCCTGAAGCCGAACGTGGTCGAGCGCGCGATCAAGCTGTCGCATGACAAGTACTGCTCGGCCTCCGCGATGCTGGCTCGGACGGCCGAGCTGAAGATGACCTGGGAGATCGTCGAGGACTGAAACCGCGGACTCAGATCCGGTGGGCCGTGCCGGTCATGACCCGGGCCGCGAGCCGCATCGCGGCCCGGACCGGTTCGGGGAGCGGTGCCGCTCCCAGCGCCTCGGCCTGGTCGGCATGGCCGCCCTCGTCGCGCCTCATCTGTTCGACGATGGCACGCGACGCGGCATCGCCCTCGGGCAGCTGCTCGAGATGCCCGGCCAGGTGCCGCTCGACCTGGCGCTCGGTCTCGACCATAAAGCCGAGCGAGAACCGGTCGCCGATCCGGCCGGCGATCGCGCCGAAGGTGAACGCCCCGGCGTACCACAGCGGATTGAGCAGCGACGGCCGAGCGCCGAGCTCATCGAGCCGGTCGCGCGTCCAGGCCAAATGGTCGCCCTCCTCGGCCGCGGCGTCGCGAAAGAAGCGCTCCAGCTGAGGATCGGAGGTGGTGGCGGCCTGGCCCTCGTAGAGCGCCTGCGCACAGACCTCGCCGACGTGGTTGACGCGCATCAGTGCCCCGGCCAGACGCCGGTCGGCGTCGGGCAGCGGATCGCCGAGCACCTCGGAGGCCGGGCGCGGCGTCGGGCGGCTGGCGCCCGGCGCCGCGGCGATCGCACCCATCGCACGGCCCGCGCCGGCCAGAAGCCGGTCGAGCGGGGTGAGTCGTCGCAGGGAAGGATCGTTTTGCATCAGGATCTATTGTAGTCGGGCGGATTTCGTGCACCCGGCGCCCGACGGACGGACGTCGGACGGCACCCGGAGGGCACCCGGACCGCGCCAGGGCCGCGCCGGGACCTGTTGCCGTTTAGCCACAGAGTACGCCCCACGCCCTGCAGCCGGAGGCGCTTTCCCTTTGCCCACCGGCACTTTTTGGCGAGAATAGCGGCAACTTCCGGCCGAAGAGTTTTCTCGGGGAGTTGCGGTGTCGGGTTCGTCCGGGCGCCTGTGGAATCCAGAAACCTAGGAGATTGATCAATGAAGAAATCGCTTCTCGCAGTGGCTGTTGCGGCCGCCTTGCCGACGTTCGCTCAGGCGCAATCGTCGATCACCATGTTCGGTATCCTGGACGCGTCGGTCGAGTATTCGGACGCCCAGGCCAATTCTTCGATTTCCTCGGCTACCCAAGCCGTGCAGAACGGCGAAGACGGCTTTCGCGTGAGCAGCGGCCTGCAGAGCGGCTCGCGCTTCGGCATCCGCGGCGTCGAAGACATCGGCGGTGGCCTCAAGGGCATCTTCACGCTTGAGCACCGCCTCGACATCTCGACGGGCGACACAATCGGCGGCCAGATTTTCCTGCTCCCGGGCGCCTCGAACTCGTCGACGAACAACAAGTTCTGGAACGGTCAGGCGTGGGTGGGTCTCCAGACCAACTTCGGTAACATCACGTTTGGTCGCCAGTACAGCCCGATCTTCTGGGCGCTGCTCCCGGCCGATGCCACGGTCTACGGCTTCTACAACAACTGGGCGGGCCTCTCGGGCAACAACCTGAACGTCGCCTCCCCCCAGGGCCCGTTCCGTCTGGACAACTCGATCGCCTACAAGTCGCCGACGATGGGCGGCCTGACCGTGTACGCGACCTATGCCTTCGGCGAGAACCTGACGAACAACGCGGCGGGCTCTGCCAGCCCCGGCTCGAGCACCACCGGCAGCGGCGACATCTGGGGTGCCGCGGCAAGCTGGCAGCTCGGCGGCCTGTACCTGACGGCCGGCTACCACAGCATCGATTCGAAGCCTTGGTCGACGGCCGCTGGCGCCAACACGGCCACCGAGAGCGTCCTGGCGGCAGCCGCTTCGTACAAGTTCACCAACTTCGGTCTGTCGGTGGGTTACACGGAGCTCAACTACAAACAGATCTCCGGCAACGAGCCGAAGATTTCGAACATCCTGGGCCAAGTCTTTGCCAATCTCGGCCCGGGCACGCTGTTCGTGAATGCCATCCTGGTCGACGTCTCGAACCTGAACGTCTACTCCACCACGGGCACCGCGACGGCCGCCGCTGGCGGCACCGGCCTGCAACTGGGCGTTGCGTACTCGATTCCGCTGTCGAAGCGCACGAACTGGTACGCTGCCTACGGCTTGAACGACGTGTCGAATCTCCAGCCCTCGACCGCCGCGAACAAGCTCGACGGCGCGAACCGCTTCTCGATCGGTGTGCGTCACCTGTTCTGACCGGATGCCGGCCCACGCCGGCTTTTGATCCGAGCATGGAAAGCGCCAGGGCAACCTGGCGCTTTTTTTTCGTCCCCT
>JBIPLJ010000036.1:0-45454 GCA_044368415.1 Burkholderiaceae bacterium | reverse complement strand
CCCATCGCCAACCTCGCCAGATCTGCAGGAAAACCAGCCTACATTTTCTCATTCCTGCAGATCCAGCGCACGCCTATCGCTTCGAAACCCGCATCAATGCTCGGTCTTCGGGTTGTTCAGGGCGGACGAAGTAGTCGTACAGCTCGCGCAGCTGGGCGTCTGTCGGAGCGCGGGCGGCGTCGGTCATGGCGGTGTCAGGGAGGCGGAAGGCGGCCACCGTAGTCGGGCGCGGCGCGGGCGTCAAACCCATCGGACTCGATACCACCGCGCCCGTCACCGTCTCGCCGGACACGGTCACCAAGTCGGCCGCTCAGCGACGCGGTCCCGCGGGTGCGTGCCGAGGGCAAGGTGATCCACGCGGGGCGTCAGGTCGCGACCGCGGAGGGTCGCATCGTCGGCTCGGATGGCAAGCGCTGCGCGCATGCCACCACCACCTGCCCTCAGGTGTCCGTACGGATCCGCGCACCCGGTGCCGGCGTCAGCGGCTGGCGGGCATCGAGCAGTTCGCGAAGCCCATGGCGCGGCGAGAAGCGGGCGTCGAGCGCGCGGGCCCGTGCCTCGAGCGTGCGGGTGTCGAGCGCCGGTCCGCGGCGCGAGATCAGCACCACGTTGCTGCCGGCGCCGTAGGTCTCGTAGTGCCCGAAGACGGCCTCGATCGTCAGCAGCGCGTCGCCCAGCGCCTGCGAGTACGGCTCGATGTTGAGCGCCATCGCGCCGCCCGGGGCGAGCCGGTCGCGGATCGTTTCGTAGAACTGTCGCGTCGTCAGGTGCCGCGGCGCCGAGTCGTTCAGGTACGCATCGACGAAGACCAGATCGACCGGTGCGGCCAGCCGCTCGATGAAGCGCCGTCCGTCATCGTGGGTGACGGACAGGCGCCGGTCGGTACAAAGGTCGAACCAGTGCCGCGCCAGGCGCGTGACCTGCGGATCGATCTCGACCGCCTGCACCTCGAGCGGAGCGAAGGTCGCGGCAAGGTAGCCCGCCGTGCGCCCGCCACCCAGCCCCACCACCACCGCCTTGCCGTGCCGATCGGCATACACCAGCGCGAGCGTCATCAGGCGCGTGTAGGTGACCAGCAGCGCACCGGGATCCGCCGGCAGCCAGGCCGATTGCACGCTGCCGCTCGACTGCCCGTCGAAGGCCATGAGGCGCGCGCCATTGAGTTCGTAGACGCGGATTGCGTTGAATGGGGATTCGACCGATTCGAGTAGGGTTGCGCCTTGCGGGAGGGGAGGCGCTTCCATCTGGCCGCTCGAGGCATGGGTCTCGCGCCGGATCGACAGCGCGCCGGCAGCGGTGATCGCCCGAGTCGCGCCGAGCGTGCCAAATGCGCCGAGCGCGCCGAGCACGCGCCGTCGCCCGGGTGCATTGATCGGTGCGAGGTCAGGCGTGTCGGTCGCTTCGGGTGATGGGCGGCAGTGAATCCTTCGTGTCGAGGGCGCCCTACCGAGCGAGGCATGATCCGTGGCAAGTGGGTCTGCCGCGCACACGTTGGTCATCCTGTTCGCGCAAGAGGCTTCAATTGTCCGTCGGGCGCTTGCCATCTGAATCGCGTTCCCCGAGAGATCGACACATGGGCGCGGTCGCCCCGACTACCGCTACAGTACGCCTGAACACTTTGACGCTCGAGGCGGCAGCTTGCGCCCACCGATGCTCGCCACGCGTTGCGTTGCCGTCATGACGCCGTGGTTCATGCGCCGCAATTCGTATCTTGATGGCACTACGATGAACCCTGCAATGTTCCGACGCTGTACCTGGGCTGCCCTGCTGCTGGCAGCCGGCGCCGCACTGGCGCAGCCCGCTGCAATGGCTGAGCGCTACACCCCCGTGCCCGCCAGTGCCGATGGCATCGGCAAGCGCTACATGGGGCGCGAGATCTCGGCGGTGATGGGCTGGCAAGGCGCAGGATGGCTCGAGCGCGAAGAGCGTGACCGCGAAGAACGCACCGACCTGCTGCTGGCCGCCCTGGCGCTGCAGCCCGGCATGGTCGTGGCCGACATCGGCGCCGGCACCGGTTACCTGTCGCGGCGCATGGCACCTGCGGTGATGCCGGGCGGCAAGGTCTGGGCGGTGGATGTGCAGCCCGAAATGATCAGCCTGCTGCAGGCTGGCGCCAAGCGCAGCGGGCTGACGCAGATCGAGGCTCGGCTTGGCGCGGTCGACGACGTCAGGCTGCCTGATGCGTCGGTGGACCTGGCAATCATGGTCGACGTTTATCACGAGCTGGCCTATCCGTACGAGGTGATGGCCAGCGTGCTGAAGGCCCTCAAGCCCGGCGGCCGTGTTGTGTTCGTCGAGTACAAGGCCGAGGACCCGCGCGTGCCCATCAAGCCGCTGCACAAGATGAGCGAGGCGCAAATCAAACGCGAGGCCGCCGTCTTCGCGCTGGACTGGGATCGCACCGTGAGCACGCTGCCCTGGCAGCATGTGGTGGTGTTCCGCAAGCGGGGCTGATCTCCGCGCGGCCAGGCCCGTGTGTGCGGCTGGCGAAGGCCCGAACGTGATCTCACGCGTGAGGGCTCATGCCAGTCTGGCTGATACTCGTGACTTATCGAACTGAAGGGTCACAACATGATGTTGTCTTGGGCCGTCCTGATCACGGCCTTGTTGTTTGGTGGCATGACGCTGTACTCATTCGGCCTTGCCGCCTTCCTGTTCAAGGCGTTGCCTGCGAAGACCGCGAGGGAGGTATTGCGTCGCGCGTTTCCCTGGTTCTACACGTTCGTGATCGTCACATCGGCTGCGGCGGCCTTGCTCTGGTGGTCCCGAGACGCCGTCTATGCCGCGGTGATGGCTGCGGTGGCCGTCACCACCGTGCCCGTGCGGCAGATCTTGATGCCAGCGATCAACCGCGCCACCGACGCCGGCCAGCGCCAGCGCTTCAAGTGGCTGCACGGGCTGTCCGTGGTGGTCACCCTCGGGCACATCGCGGCCACGGGATGGCTGCTGTCCAAGCTCGCCTGCCAGCGGCGTCAGGACGTTCGTCGGTCACGTTCCGATCTGGATATCGGTCTTTCGAGCGCACGCATGTTAAAACGCACCTTCGCAACCGGCACGACGAGAAACACAGCACTATCAGACCCGCGGATTGCGGAGCGGGAAAGTCTCATCTCGGCTTCGATGCCATGTCCTTCCTTAACCTGCGGGTCGATCAGGCCATGTCGAGGATGGCCAGCCCCAGCCTTTCCGCCGGGGCGGACATCGTCACAGCACTGCATGCCTGCGACACCGCCATCGACGACGCCATCCGGTTCGCGCTGTCGGCAACGGCGCGCATCATCGTGCTGGCGCCCTGTTGCCAAGCGGAGTTCGCCGCCGAACGGGTGGGCTGGGAGCATTCCATGAAGAACGAGCTCATCATCGCCAGCCTCAACAAGGATGTGGCGCGCCGGCGGGCTGCCGAAAAAATCGATGCGCTTCTCGGCGAACTGGGACTGACGTCCCGGCAGGAGTGCTTTTTCACCGGCCTGGACCGCATCAGCAGCCCATCGGGATCGGTGCCTGCAGCATGACGCTGGAAAAAATCCTTCGCAGCCAGGGCTTCGGCAGCCGCAAGCAGTGCCGCCAGCTCATCTGGAATGAGCGGGTTAGCGTGGCGGGTCGGTTGATCACCGATGCCGATGAAGACCTGCCCTGCGAAGGCCTGGTCTTCAGCGTTCACGGCAAAGAATGGACTTTTCGCCAGCACCTCTACCTCGGCTTGCACAAGCCTCCCGATTACGAGTGTTCGCGCAAGTCCAGCCACCATCCGGGCATCCTCACCCTGTTGCCGCAGGAATACGTCAACCGCAATACCCAGCCCGTAGGTCGCCTCGACCATGACACCACCGGCCTGCTGCTGCTGTCCGATGACGGCGGCTTTATCCACGCCCAGTCCTCGCCGAAGCGGCATGTACGCAAAATCTATGAAGCTACCGTCTTCGAGGCGGTGACGCCGCAACTGATCGCGCAGTTGCAGGAAGGGGTGAAGCTCATCGACGAGGACAAGCCCATCGCCGCGCAGGTGCGCATGCTGGACACGCATCTGCTGGAACTCAGCATAGACCAAGGCAAGTACCACCAGGTGAAGCGGATGCTGGCCGCGGCGGGCAATCACTGCGTCTCATTGCGCCGTAGCGCGATCGGCAAGCTCACACTTGATTCGCTGGGCCTGCCCATGGGCCAATGGTGTCATCTGGAACCCGCGCAACTGGCCCAACTCGTCTGAGAGTGCAGTGACTGCCGGAGCCGATTCGAGTCGGCTCCTTGCCCATGTTCTGTGGTCGGCTATGCAGGGATTGGAGTCGGTTGCCGCCGCCGGACCAGCGATCGGTCAGCACCAGCCAGCCGACACCCAGGCCGGCGGCCCGGATCGACAGCCTCAGAGCTGACATTGCCGACCGCAGCGCGAGCCAGTAACGCTGCATCGAGCGGCAAGATCCGGCGCTCCCACGAGGCCTCGAAGATCGCGCAGTTGACTATCGACAAGATGAAGGTCGAGCCGCCTGCATGCGAAGCAGGAGGTAAGGCCGGTCCAGCCCGGGCTCAAACATGAAGCTCGAAATTCAACGATTTGTTGCCTGATGTGCTGTGCTCAAAACTTGGCTTTGGCATTTGGATCGACTGCAGTACAGCTGCCAGCAAAATCTCCCGCCCCACCGCTCATTGACATTGAGCCGGTCATTCGATCAATGCGAAATTTGGGCTGGCTGAGAAAGTTGATGTGCACGACACCGGTAATCTCCTTGTCGTTCATCCCCAGATTTTCGATCGGATACCACCCCCCGGTGTCACCACTCATCAACACTGGAATCATTGGGTCCGGAACACGCATGCGTGCCATGCCCGTCTTTATTTCAACCACGCCGGTACCCGAGAACGGGCGGCGCGTCGGCGTCGTGGCAACGCCCATCTGGTTTTGCCCCGCGTGACCGGGCTTGAACTGGTTGACCGTTGTCGTTTCCGTGGCTGCTATGGACCCCTTCCCCTCACAGGATAGCGACAGATCGTTGGCACCTGCCGTCAGTGGCAAACAAAAGGACAGGCTGAGAGCGACTTTCTTGAACATGTTTAATCCGTTCCAGAACAAGCTGTGAGTTTGGATTGACAAAAACGACTGTTTCGTCGCCGCCCGAAGAACTGCATCCCGGAACAGGCGCTTGGCACGCAGGGAAATAACTTAGAGCCGCACGATTCTCCAAATGCGTATGCATCGAAGCCAGCGATCGCCCTCCACAGTGTCGCCGCCCGACAACACATCCATTCTGGAACAGCCTGATGTTTGACCTTGATGCATTTTGCCATGTGCAACGGCCGATTCTTTCGGAGTCACGAACTACGACGTTTCCGAATCAGACATCGGAACAACGATTTGCTGCTGACCGCAGCTTGCGAGAGCAGGTCGGTTGACAACTGCACAGGGCTATTGGAAACATAGCCCGAGACCCAATCAAGCGATTGGAGCTATCTGGCGCCTGCCCATCAGGACATTTCCATCGGCCACCAGAACCATGATCTTGGAACCGGTCTGCTGCATGAGTGCTCGCGACCTGCCTTCAGGCCTTCGCAGCCAGGCCCGAACCCACCAGGGCGAAGCTGAACAGCAGCCAGTCATTGATGATGTGCGCGCCGGTGGACACCCAGATGTTCTTTGTGCGGATCCAGGCCATCGTCAGCACGATGCGCGCCGTGCCGATGACGACGATGCACTGCACCCAGTTCCAGTTGTAGGTCGGCAGGTGGATAAGTCCGAATAGCAGAGACGACACCAGCCACGCGCCCAGCACAGCGCTCTTGCGTCCAAAGCCAGAGTGCCGCCTCAGCAGTGTCAGCACCAACAGGAACGGCAGCACGGTGACCACCTCTTCGCCCAGAAGTTGCGGCAGCGTCTTGGCGAAGAAGGCAAGGCGCTCGCCGTTGCCCATGGCCGCGAGTTGCCCGGTGGCGGCGTTTGGCGTGACCTCGGCGAAAGCCTGCACCAGCGCGCCCACGCCCATGCTGACGAAGACATTCAGCAAGGCGAAACCGACCATCAGCCGCAGCTCGCGCCAGCCCACCCGGCCGAAGATCACGCTCCAATGGCCGGGCGCCACGCGCGCCAGCACGGCCAGCGGGATGGCCACGAACAGCACCGCCGGGATCATCGGCGCCAGAGGTCCGCCAGGCCAGGGTATGGGCCACACCAACGCAGCAAAACCGCCCACCACCCCCGCCATGACGAGCAGCCATTGCCCCATCGACAGGGCCACGGGCACGCCCGCGTAGAAGGGGAAATCGCCGAAGTGATCTTCCAGCCGCGCGAGGCGCTGTGTGTGCGTAAGGGCGCGTGCGTTGTCAAGCGTCACAGGGGCTTCCTCGTGTGGTGTCAGGGTTCATTTCAGCAGCGCCAGGCAGTCGTCGGCGCCCAGGGGCTCGAGGTGCTGCCGCAAGCGCATGGAGTCTTGTTCGTAGCAGCCGGCGCCGAGGTGGCCGGCGCCCTTCAGGCCCAGGCGCGCCATGTCGGCCAGCGAAACGCCCAAGCGCATCGCCCACGGCGCAGATGGCGCAGACGGCGAAGGCGTCGCTCAGGCTCAGGCTGGCGTAGAAGTCGGCCTCAGCCTGTCGTGTCACTGGCATCGCCTGGAGGAACTCCTGGACGAGGGCAGCCCGTCGCTCGGGCGCCAGGTCTCCGGAGCCGTAGCGGCTAAGCGCTTCCGACAGGCGCCGCCCCTTGCGCGCGGCCAGCACTTTGAACTGACGCTCGTTGCCATGCCATCCTACGAAGGCATCGGCGCGGATCACGCCTGCCCGGCCGGCGGGGAAGGCGTAGTTGGCGCGGGACGAAAAGCAGATGAAGTCGACCTCGACCACTAGGGCCTTGTTCCGCACCCAAGCGTCGATGTGGCGGTCGGCCATTGTGTCGCCCGCGCCGGAGCTGATGACCAGGCGCGTGAGCTGGCCGCGCGGGACGCCGCCCAAAGCCGCGTCGAGAACCGTCGAGCCGGACTTGGACAAGTTGCCGGTGTCGTAAAGCGCGTCGCCCTGCACGCGCACGCTGGCCGATTCGGCCGAGGCGCGCTCGATTTCCGGCGGCTGGGGCTGCGGCGCTGCTTGGCCTGACGCCGCACCTGCGGCCAGCAAGGGGCCCGCAGCCAGCCAGGCCTTGGACGGCCTGCGCAGGCCTCGCGCCGGGCCGCGCCTCACCAAATCACGATCCGCTGCTTGGGGTCGCGCCACATCGTATCGCCCGGCCGTGTGCCGAAGGCTTCATGGAAGGCGTCCAGGTGCAGGAGTGGCGCCACAGCGCGTACCGAGGAGATGGCGTGCACGTCGACCGAGACCAGGTAGCGCAGCCGCTCGGAGCGCGCCTTGAAGGCCCACATTTGCGTCCAGGCGACGAAGCAGCGCTGGTCGGCGCTCAGGCCGTCCACCACCGGCAGCGGGTTGCGGGCCACGTAGCGCCGCAGGGCCGCGTGGGCCAGCGTGATGCCGCCCAGGTCGGCGGTGTTCTCCGTCACGGTCATCGCGCCGTTGTGCATCAGGCCGGGCAGGATCTCATAGCGGTTGTACTGGTCGATCAGAACATCGGTGCGGTGCTTGAAGCGGCTGTCGGCCTCAGCCGTCCACCAGTTGTGCAGGTTTCCTTGCGGGTCGAACTGGCGGCCCAGGCTGTCGAAGCCGTGGGTGAGCTCATGGCCGATCACCGCGCCGATGGTGCAGTAGTTCACCGCCACATCGGCTCCCGGTTTGTAGAACGGCGGCTGCAGGATGGCCGCCGTGATGTCGATCGTGTTGGTGGTGAAGTTATAGGCCGAGTTGACCGAGATCGGCGTGGTCTTGGTGGCCACGGCGAAGCGGTTGCCGAGCACGGGCTTGCCGACCTGGCCGACTTCGCGTTGGAACGCGAAACGCGCTGCGCGTTGCACGTTGCCGAAATGGTCGTCGGGGCGGATGTCCAGCCCACTGAAGTCCACCCACTGGGCGGGGTAGCCCACCTGGATGTCCATCTTGTTCAGCTTCTCGAGGGCCGCCCGCCGCGTCGCGTCGTCTAGCCAGGCGTTGCTGCGCAGGCGTGTGGCGAATTCGTCCTTGATGTGCCCGACCATTTCGGTGATCTCGCGCCTAACGGAAGCCGGAAAGTTGGCCGCTACGTACAGCTGCGACAAGGGGTGGTAGAGCTGGGCGCCGATCTGCTGCGTGACCACGCGTTCGGGTTCGGGCGTGACCTTCAGGCCGCGGCGGGTGCGCGTGAAATCGGCCTCCAGCGTACGGTAGGGCCGCCCCAGTTCTGAGGCGCGGCTGGCTAAGGTGTACCAGCGCAGCAGCAGCTTCACGTCATCGGCTGACTGCTCGGTGAGCAGCCGCTGCAGCGCCCTCAAGGCGTTGACGTCCAGCACCTGCACGCGCGCCGGTGCCGTGATGCCCTGCGCCTTCAGGAAGGCCCGAAGGTCCAGAGCCGGCACCAGGGCCTGCGCCTGAGCCAGGGTCATCATGTTGTAGGTGTTGGCCGGATCGCGCATCTGCAGCGGCGTCATCATCGCTGCGGCCGAGCGGGCCTCGAGAGCCAGGATGCGCGACGCGTGGTTGGACGCCGCCTCGGGCGCATCACCCGCGGCCGCCGTCAGCAGGGCGGCGATGTACCGGCGGTAGCTTTCGCGCAGGTGCTGCGACTCGGGCTTGGCGTACTCGTCCTGCTCCAGCATCTGCGCACCGGGTACCAGCACGAGCACAGCGGTGCTGCTGTTCTTGGCGTCGGGCATCGCGAAGGCATTGATCAGCGGAGAGCCGCCGTAGGCGTCCTGCACACGGCCCGCGAGTGTGCCGAGCTCAGCTGGCTTGCTGCCGGCCGCGGCAATGCGCCGCAGGTCGGCCGCCAGCGGCTGCAGGCCGACTGCGTCACGCCGCGCGTCGTCCATCGCGGCTTTGTAGAAATCACCCACCTGCTGTTGCGCGCTGCCTTTGGCCGCGCTTGTGGCCGAAGCAGATTGCTGAATCAGGGTCAGCAACTGACGGTCGAGTTGATGGGCCAGCAAGGTGAAGCTGCCGGCATCGGCATCGCTGGGTGCGATCTCGATCTGGCGGAGCCAGTTGCCAGCTGCATAGCGGTAGAAATCCTGGCGCGGGTCCGAGGTTCTATCCATGCTCTGCGGCGAATAGCCCAGGGTTGGCACATCTGTGGGCACGGTCCCGGCGTGGGCCGGCTGCGACAGGAGACCCAGGATAAACAGCGCGCAGGCCTGGCGGATTTGCTTCACAGTTTTTCGCTTCCCTCGTTGCTGGGCCCTGCCAGATGCGTATTCCGGCGAAGATGACCGGCGAATCCGGGGATCGTGACCGGCTTGTCCGGTCCGGCCCTGTGTAGGCTAGATTGAAGGGTGGTCGGTCACGATCGGTACCGTTTCGGGTCAGTCGGAGGCGGGTTTGGGCCGCGTGCCCGGCTGCGCATCGACTCCCCGCGCAGGGTGATGTGCTGCATTTTCTGCATCAGGCGATCGAGGATGGCGTCGCCGATCCAGCCGTGCCAGTGGTCGATCGGCAGCTGGGTTCTGATGATCGTGGCCTTGAGGGCAGCGCGGTCGTCGATGATCTCCATCAGGTCCGATCGGGTGGCGGCGTCGAGCGCGTTCAGGTGGACAGTACGCGGAGGTTGTGGCCCCCCCTCACTCCACCGTCACGCTCTTCGCCAGATTCCTGGGCTTGTCCACGTCCGTCCCTCGCGCCAGCGCCACGTGATACGACAGCAGTTGCAGCGGCAGCACATGCAGAATCGGCGACAGCGGCCCGGCGTGGTCCTGCAGGTTGATCACATGCACGCCGTCGGCGGGCTCGATGCGGGTGTCGCGGTCGGCGAAGACGAAGAGCTCCCCGCCGCGGGCGCGCACCTCCATCAGGTTGCTCTTCAGCTTCTCGATCAGCGCGTCGTTTGGCGCGATCACCACCACAGGCATCGAGGTGTCGACGAGCGCGAGCGGGCCGTGCTTGAGCTCACCCGCGGCGTAGGCCTCGGCGTGGATGTAGGTGATCTCCTTGAGCTTGAGCGCCCCTTCCATCGCGATCGGGAAGTGGATGCCGCGGCCCAGGAACAGTGCGTGTTGGCGCGGCGCGAAGTGCTCGGCCCAGGCCTTGACCTGGGACTCGCAGGCGAGCACGTGGTTCAGCGCCGCGGGCAGGTGGCGCAGCGAGACAAGCAGCTCGCGCTCGCGTGCGGGCTCGAGGCGGCCGCGCAGCTTGGCCAGCACCAGCGTCAGCACGAAGAGCGCGGCAAGCTGGGTGGTGAACGCCTTGGTGGAAGCGACGCCGATCTCGGGGCCGGCGCGCGTGAGGAAGCGCAGCTTGCTCTGGCGGATCAGCGCGGACTCGGGCACGTTGCAGATGGTCAGCGTGTCGGTCATGCCGAGCGACTTCGCATGCTGCAGCGCGGCCAGCGTGTCGGCGGTCTCGCCGGACTGCGAGATGGTCATCACCAGCGTGCCGTCGAGCGGTACGGAGTCGCGATAGCGGTACTCGCTTGCGATCTCGACCGACACCGGCACCTTCGCGATCGACTCGATCCAGTACTTGGCGACCATGCCGGCGTGATAGCTGGTGCCGCAGGCGAGGATCAGCAGCTGCTTGGTGCGGCCGAAGACCTCGGCGGCGTCGGCACCGAAGAGGCCGGGCGAGATCGACGCGGCGCCGGTGACCATCTCGAGCGTGTTGGCGATGGCGCCGGGCTGCTCGAAGATCTCCTTCTGCATGTAGTGCGAGTACATGCCGAGCTCGACGGCATCGGCCGAGAGTTGGCTCACGACGATGGGCCGCTCGACGCTCGCGCCATCGGCGTCGACGATGCGGTAGCCGTCGGTACGGATCTCGACGACGTCGCCTTCCTCGAGATAGGTCACGTGTTTGGTGACCTGCAGCAGCGCTGAGGTGTCGGAGGCGAGGAAGTTCTCGCCGCGCCCGCTGCCCTCGTGGCCGACGCCTAGCAGCAGCGGCGAGCCGCGCCGCGAGCCGACGACGGTATGCGGCTCGGCGGTGCTGACTGCCGCGATCGCGTAGGCGCCGTGCAGGCGGCGCACCGCCTGCTGGACGGCCTCGAAGAGCCGCGCGCCGTCACCGACGAGCGAATGCACCAGGTGCGCGATGACCTCGGTGTCGGTCTCGGATTGGAAGACGTAGCCGCGCTCGCGTAGCTCGGCACGCAGCGCCTCGTGGTTCTCGATGATGCCGTTGTGCACGACCGAGACCTGCATGCCCGCGCTGTCGGAGTAGTGCGGATGTGCGTTGGTCTCGGTGACGCCGCCATGCGTGGCCCAGCGGGTGTGGGCGATGCCGGTGGGCGCGTCTGAGTGCTGCTCGCGGGTGCGGGCCTCGAGGTCGGCAACGCGCCCCACCGCGCGCACGCGCGACATCGAGCCATTGATGATCGCGATGCCGGCGGAGTCGTAGCCGCGGTACTCGAGCTTCTTCAGGCCCTCGATCAGGATCGGGACGATGTTGCGTTGCGCGACTGCGCCGACGATGCCGCACATGCGGATTACTCCTTGGGGGTCTTCGGGATCTTGACCGGGCGTTTCCACCCGGGGATAGAGGCCTGGCGTGCCCGCGAGACGGTGAGCTGGCCGGCGGGCGCGTCGCGCACGAGGGTGGTGCCGGCACCGAGCGTCGCACCGCGGCCGACGGTGACCGGCGCCACCAGTTGGGTATCGCTGCCGATGAAGGCGTCGTCCTCGATCACCGTGACATGCTTGTTGGCACCGTCGTAGTTGCAGGTGATGGTGCCGGCGCCGATGTTGACCCGCTGGCCGACGATCGCGTCGCCGACGTAGGCGAGGTGGTTAGCCTTGGAGTGGTCGCCGAACCGGGTGTTCTTGATCTCGACGAAGTTGCCCACATGTGTGTCGTCGCCGAGCTGCGCGCCGGGCCGCAGCCGCGCGAACGGGCCGATCCGCGCGTCGGCACCGACGACGGCGCCCTCGACATGGCACATCGGCAGGAGCTCGGTGCCGGCGCCGATGGTGGCATCGCGCAGCACACAGTTCGCGCCGACCTGCACGCGGTCGCCCAGCACCACGGTGCCCTCGAACACGCAGTTGACGTCGATGCGGCAGTCGCGCCCGGCCACGAGCGTGCCGCGCACGTCGATGCGGGCCGGGTCGGCGAGCGAGACGCCGGCCTCGAGCAGTTCGTCGGCGAGGTTGCGCTGGAAGACGCGCTCGAGCGCGGCGAGCTGCGCGGGGCTGTTCACGCCCAGGGTCTCCCACTCGTCGCGCGGCTGCACGGCGGCCACGGGCACGCCTTCTGCAACCGCCATCGCGACGATGTCGGTCAGGTAGTACTCGCGCTGGGCGTTGTCGTTGGACAGCGCACCGAGCCAGCGCCGCAGCACGAGGGTCGGCACGACCATGATTCCGGTGTTCACTTCGCGAATCGCGCGCACGGCGGCGTCCGCATCCTTGTGCTCGACGATACACATGACAGGCCCGCGACCATCATCCGACGGACGGTCAGCATCGCGCACGATCCGCCCGTATCCGTCGGGCTGCTCGAGGTCTACGGTGAGCAGGCCCAGGCGCTCGGTGCCGGCGGCCTCGAGCAGGCGGCGCAGCGTGTCGGCCCGGGTCAGTGGCACGTCGCCGTACAGGATCAGCGTGGGCACGGCGTCGTCGAGATGCGGCAGCGCCTGCATCACCGCGTGGCCGGTGCCGAGCTGCGGCGCCTGGCGCGCCCAGGCCAGATCGGGTGCGCCGAGCGCGGCCTGGACCTGCTCGCCACCATGACCGTGGATCACGACGATGCGATCGGGGGATAGAGTACGGGAGGTGTCGAGCACGTGGGCGAGCAGGGGCCGTCCGGCCAGCCGATGGAGCACCTTCGGCAGGTCCGAGCGCATGCGTTTGCCCATGCCGGCTGCGAGCACCACGATGTTCATGGTTTTATGTTTATGAATCAGAGGGTTGGAGTGATTTCTTCACTGTTCTCGAGCCATGTTAGCACGCGACTCCTGAGGGTCTGGGTGCCTTTTGTCAGCAGTTGCCTGATCGCCTCGGGTTGCTCGATGGCCCGGCTGGGCTACGACAATCTGCCCGCCCTTGCGGCTTGGCGGGCCGACAGCTACCTGTCGCTGAACACCGAACAGAAGGCCCTGGCCACCCGCCGCTTCGAGTCGCTGCACGCCTGGCACCGTCGTACCCAGCTCGACGACTACCAGGCGTTCCTGCAGGAGATCCAGCGCCGTGTCGCTGCCGGCAACGTCGACGAGGCCCAGATCCGCGCGTGGCGGTTCGCCGCGTTCGAGCGCTGGAAGCCGATCGCCGAGCAGGTGGCGCCTGCGGCCGCGGAGGTCGCGGCAACGCTCGGGCCCTCGCAGCTCACCCGGATGCGCGAGGAGATCGGGCGCGACAACGACAAGATGCGCCGCGAGTGGATGCCGCCCGGACGCACCGAACGCGTCGAGGCGCGCAGCCGACGCTACATCGAGCGCGCCGAGCTCCTCCTCGGCTCGCTGACCGCCGAGCAGAAGCAGTTCGCGCGGCGCTTCGCCGCCGAGGCGCCGGACAACGAGGACATCTGGTACGCGCAACGCGTCGGCCGGCAGCAGGACCTGTTCGCGCTGCTGGAGCGCATCCGTGTCGAGCGGCCGGACGAGGCAACGGCGACGCGCTGGATGCGCGAGCACCTGATGCGCTATGCACAGTTGCGCGATGGGCCGGACCGGGCCGGCGCCGAGTCCTCGCTCGCCGCGGGCGACGCGATGGGCGCGCAGATGCTGGCACGGGCCACGCCCAAGCAGCGCCAGTACCTGCAGCGCAAGCTCCAGGAGTGGATCGACATCGTGCAGTCGCTCAAGCCGGAGCAGACCGCGGGGGTGCCCGAGCCGGCGACGACGGTGCGCTGACCGCTCGCGGCGGCGGACTGCTGCAAACTGATGTGTGGCGCTGCCGCGGACTTGGCGCTGCCCCTGGCGTGGGGACGCAGACGCGCGCCTCCAGGACGCCGCGCTCAGTCGCCTGTCTGCGACCCCGCAGCGTGCCGCGGGCCATGCCCGTGCTCATGCCCGTGCGGACCGGCCGGCCGCCCCGTCACCGCCTCGTCCACCACCTCCGGATGCCCGCGCCCGCCGAGCACCTGCGGCGCGAGCGAGCCGGCCACCATGCCGAAGAGCGCCGCGCCCAGGCCGACGAGCTGGGGCGGCAGCAGCGCGTCCGGCGCGAGCGTCTCCATCAGGATCCACACCGACAGGCCGAGCACGATCGACAGCCCCGCGCCCTGGGGCGTGGCACCGCGCCAGAACATGCCCAGCGCCAGCGGCGTGAAGGCCGCCACCAGTGTGACCTTGTAGGCGTTCTGAACCATCTCGTACATCGAGGCCTCGCTGTTCAATGCGAACAGCATCGTCGTGCCGGTGAACACGACGAGCATCACGCGCGCGGTCGTCACCAGCTGCCGGTCGCCCATGCGCCCGCCGGTCAGCGGCTTGAGGATGTTCTCGGTGAAGATCGCTGTGGGCGCGAGCAGCGCGCCGCTGGCGGTCGACAGGATCGCCGACAGCAGCGCCCCGAAGAACAGCGCCTGGATGAAGCCGGACGCGTGGTTCATGATCAGGTTGGGCAGGATCAGCTGGAACTCGCGGCCCTCGCTGCCGAGTCCGGCTGCAACCGCCTGCGGATCGACCAGCAGTGCCGTGACGGCAATGAACATCGGCACGAAGGCGAAGATCAGGTAGAACACCCCACCGAACAGCGTGCCTTTGACCGCGGTGTGCTCGTCCTTGGCCGAGGTCACGCGCTGGAAGACGTCCTGCTGCGCAATCGAGCCCAGCGCCATGGTGAGGAACGCTGCGAGCAGCGCGATCAGGTCGCGCGGCTCGAGGCTCGGCACCAGCACCAGCTTGCCCTCTGACGCGGCGGCGGCGAGCACGCGGTCCATGCCGCCTGCCTTGTCGCCGAAGGTGAACGCGATATAGACGAGGCCGCAGACGATGACCGCGGTCTGGAACAGGTCGGTGAAGGCAACGGCGAACATGCCGCCGAAGTACAGGTAGACCACCAGCACGGCCGCACCCAACATGATCCCGTGCTCGAGGGTGAGCGCCCCCTGCGACAGCACGTTGAAGCAGATGCCCAGTGCCAACAGGTTGGCCGAGGCCCAGCCGAGGTAGGACAGCGTGATCGCAACGCCGGTGCCGATCTCGACGGTCCGGTTGTAGCGCTTGCGGTAGAAGTCACCGATGGTCAGCAGGTTCAGCCGGTAGAAGCGCCGGGCGAACACCAGCGCGACGATGATCAGGCAGGCCGACGCGCCGAAGGGGTCGGCCACCACGCCGGACAGGCCGTCGCGTAGGAAAGTGGAGGAGACCGCGAGTACGGTCTCGGCGCCGAACCAGGTCGCGAACACCGTCGCGAAGTTCATGTAGAGAGGCAGGCTGCGGCCGGCTGCGAAGTAGTCCTGCGCGCTGTGCACGCGGCGCGCGGCATACCAGCCGATGGCTACGGTGAGCAGCAGGTAGGCGGCGACGGCGGTGACGAGCATGGCGGCGACCTCTGCAGGATCGGGGCACGGACGGACAGCGGCGGGCACGGACCCTAGGGCGGGCGGCAACGTGCGGCAACGGGTCTGCCGGCGGAGCACGCCGGCAACACAGCCACGCTAGCCGACGGCGCGCGGCCCGACAACCATTCCCGTACGCGTTCGCTCCCGAGTCGGCGCGGTCCGCCTGCGCCCCGGTGCGCCTAAGCCCAGATGCGCCAGGCCTGGAGCCCCGCGAGCGCTGCGAGCAGCGTCACGCCGACCCACAGCACGCGCCGGATGCCGCGTTGTTCGCGGACGATCTGCGCGAGCAGCTTCTCCTGGGCGCGGTCGTCGCGCCGCTCGCCGGCGGCAGCGAGCGCGCGGTGTGCAAGCCGCGGGATCGAGGGCAGCAGCTGCGCCCACTGCGGGATCTCCTGCTGCAGCCGGTCGACCAGCCCCTGGGTGCCGATCTGCTCGTTCATCCAGCGCTCGAGGATGGGCTTGGCGGTCACCCACAGGTCGAGGTCCGGGTCGAGCTGACGGCCGAGGCCCTCGATGTTGAGCAGTGTCTTCTGCAGCAGCACCAGCTGCGGCTGGATCGACACGTTGAAGCGGCGCGACGCCTGGAAGAGCCTCAGCAGCACCAGCCCGAGCGAGATCTCCTTGAGCGGGCGATCGAAGAAGGGCTCGCAGGTGGCGCGCACCGCGCCCTCGAGCTCCTCGACGCGGGTGCTCGGCGGCACCCAGCCGGACTCGACGTGCAGCTCGGCGACGCGCCGGTAGTCGCGGCGGAAGAAGGCGAGGAAGTTCTGCGCGAGGTAGTTCTTGTCGAAGTCGGACAGCGTGCCGACGATGCCGAAGTCGAGCGCGATGTAGCGATTGAAGTCCTCGCCGGTGTCGCCGACTAGGATGTTGCCGGGGTGCATGTCGGCGTGGAAGAAGCCGTGCTTGAAGACCTGAGTGAAGAAGATCTCAACGCCGTCGCGCGAAAGCTTCTTCAGGTCGATGCCGGTCTCTACGAGGCGGTCGATGCGCCCGATCGGGATGCCGTGCACGCGCTGCATGACGATCACGTTCTGCGCGCAGAAGTCCCAGAACATCACAGGAATGCGCAGCAGCGTCGAGTCGGCGAAGTTGCGTCGCAGCTGGTTCGCGTTGGCGGCCTCGCGGACCAGGTCGAGCTCGTCGTGCAGGTAGTGGTCGAACTCGTCGATCACGTCGAGCGGTCGCAGCCTGCGTGCGTCTGCCGACAGCCGCAGCGCCAGGCTGCCTGCGGTACGCAGCAGCGCGAGGTCGTTGTCGATGACGTCGGCCATGCCCGGGCGCAGCACCTTGACCGCGACCTCAGTGCCGTCGTGCAGCCGCGCGAAGTGCACCTGGGCGATCGAGGCGGAGGCGACCGGCTCGGCGTCGAACTCCGAGAACATCTGGTCGATGCGTCGCCCGAGACCGCGCTCGATCTCGGCGATCGCGACCGCTGAGGGAAAGGGGGGCACGTCGTCTTGCAGCCGCGCGAGCTCGTCGGCCACGTCAGGCGGCAGCAGGTCACGCCGCGTCGACAGCACTTGGCCGAACTTCACGAAGATCGGGCCGAGCGACTCGAGCGCCATCCGCATCCGCGCGCCGCGCGGCGCGTCGAGGCGGCGGCCGACGCGCATCAGGCGCCCGATGCCCAGCGTCCACCGCCAGCCGAGCGTGGCCTGCGCGCCGGAGACGGCGATCTCGTCGAGACCATAGCGCCAGGCGACGAGGAGGATGCGGGACAGTCGGCTGATTCGCACGGTAGGTAGCTCGGCGCCGCGGGCAGGGCAGGGCGGGGTGGCGCGGCGATTGTACCGGCCGCGGGGCGCGGTGCCGCGCGCGGCGGCATCGGGCGACCGCCGATCGGGATGCGCGCGGGGGGCGCCGCGCCCGCAGCTACAGTCGTCCGTCGCTACTTCGGATCGAGCCCCCGATGTCCCGAGCCTGCACCGCTATCCACCTGCCCGCCTGCGCAGCCCTCCTCGTGTCCGCACTCGCTGTCGCGCCGGCCGCCGCACAGTCGGTCTACGCCGGCGTGGGCACCACTGGCCTGTCGCTCGGGCTCGGGTATACCTACAGCGAGCAGCTCGGTGCACGCGCCGAGGCCTCGCTGGTGCCGACGCTCTCGCGCTCGTTCGCGGAGGACGGCATCGACTACAGGGGCGAGGTCAAGAGCACGCGCTTTGCGGCGCTCGTCGACTGGCATCCGCTCAGTGGGGGCTTTCGCCTCACGGCGGGGCTGTCGGGCGGCAAGTCGAGCGGCGAGTTCGCCGGCGCGCCGTTGACCGGCTCCACGATCACCATCGGCACCGCGACGGTGGCGGTCGGTCCGGCCGATCGCTACGACTCGAAGATCGAGTTCCCGTCGGCGATGCCGTACGTGGGCCTGGGCTGGGGCCACACGCCCGCCCGGGGCTGGGGCATGCATGCCGACGCGGGCCTGCTGATCGGCACACCGACGGTCACCGGCTCGCTGTCGCCGAGCCTGAGCGCCAAGATCGCGCAAACCGGCCTCGATCCGCAGGCCGAGCTCGAGCGCGAGTTGCAGACGGTGCGCGACACGACCGGCAAGGTCGTCGGCCTGCCTGTGCTGTCGTTAGGCGTGTCCTACCGCTGGTAGCGGCCCCTCGGCGCGCGCCGGCCCCGGGAGCGCACGACCATTTTTCGGGGGCGGATGCCGGGCGTCAGATCGCGGTGCGCGCCGGCCAGCCGATCTCGTCGAGTACCTCGCGGGTCTGCACGCTGACGTGCAGGTTGCTGTCGGCGGGCAGCACCGATTCCACGCCTAGGATCAAGTCGCGCATCATGCCGAAGCGCAGCACGCCGGCGCGTTCCGGGAGGGCGGCGGGTGCGTTCATCGGGGCGTCTCGGAGTCGGGGGGCCGCGCCTCGGGGGCCGTGACGTCGCCAGTCTCGGCGCGACGGCGGATCGGGATCGCGTCCGCGGCGACCGTTGGGGCGGGCGCCTCGGGCTCCTGCACCGGCTCTACATCAAAGGCGATGTCGCCGTCCGGGTCGGGCACGCCGGTGGGCGCGAGGCCCGCGAAGTCGAAGGCCTCGCGGTCCATCAGGTGCGAGGGCACGATGCAGGCGAGCGCCGAGAAAATGGTCTCGATGCGCCCGGGGAAGCGCCGCTCCCAGTCGCGCAGCATGGCCTTGGCGTCGCGGCGCTTGAGGTTCTGCTGCGAGCCGCACAGGTTGCACGGGATGATCGGGAAGGCCTTCCAGTCTGCGTAGGCCTCGAGGTCGGTCTCCTTCACGTAGGCAAGCGGGCGGATCACCACGTGGCGCCCGTCGTCGGACACCAGTTTCGGTGGCATGCCCTTGAGCTTGCCGCCGTGGAACAGATTCAGGAAGAAGGTCTCGAGGATGTCGTCGCGATGGTGGCCGAGCGCAACCTTGGTGGCGCCGATCTCGTCGGCGACGCGGTATAGGATGCCGCGGCGCAGCCGCGAGCACAGCGAGCAGGTGGTGCGGCCCTCGGGGATCACGCGGCGCACGATCGAGTAGGTGTCCTGCTCCTCGATGCGGAACGGCACTCCGACCGATCGCAGGTAGTCGGGCAGCACCTGCTCGGGGAAGCCGGGCTGTTTCTGGTCGAGGTTGACCGCGACGAGCTCGAAGGAGATCGGCGCGCGCTCGCGCAGCGTACGCAGCAGGTCGAGCATCGCGTAGCTGTCCTTGCCGCCCGACATGCAGACCATCACGCGGTCGCCGTCCTCGATCATCCCGAAGTCGCCGATCGCCTCGCCGACCTGGCGACACAGCCGCTTGTGCAGCTTGTTGCGCTCGTGCTCGACCTTCTGCTGGGCGCGCGTAGCGGGCGGGGCGGTGGCGCTCATTCCGGCTTCCTGCGGTGGATCTCGACGCCGACCTCCTCGACGTCGTCGAACGCGGTGTACTTGTGGACGCGCACGCGGACCGCGCGCACCTCGGCCATCGCGAGCAGGCGCTCGACGACGCGGTCGGCAAGCGTCTCGAGCAGGTTGATGTGCCCGTCGCGGACCACCGCGATCATCGCGGCGCGGATCGTCTGGTAGTCGAACACCTCGTCGAGCTTGTCGCGCGATGGATGGAAGCGGGTGTCGGCGATCTGCAGCTCGGCGTCGAGCTTGAGCGGCTGCGTGCGGTTCTTCTCGTGCGCATGGACGCCGATCTGCGCGTCGATGCGCAGGCCGCGGATGAAGATCGACTGGGTGTCCACGGTCAGGCGCCTTCGGGTGGCATGAAGCTCACGTCGCGCGGCAGCGGACGCAGGTGCTGGCCGCCGTCGCACAGGATGCTCGAGCCGGTGATGGATCGGTTGGCGACCGCGAACACGACCGAGGCGGCGACGTCGGCGGCGGTGCTCGAACGGCCGAGCGGGGAATGCGAGCGGTGCGCCCGCGCGAAGCTCGCGTCGTCCTGCAGGTAGCTCGGTAGCGTGAGGCCCGGCGCCACGCCGACGACCCGCACCCGCGGGGCGAGCGCCTGCGCGAGCATGGTCGTGGCGGCCGCCAAGCCGGCCTTCGACAGCGTGTACGACAGGAAGTCGGGGTTCTGCGCCCAGAGCTTCTGGTCGAGCAGGTTCACCACCACGCCCTCGGCGTCCTCGGGGAGCTGCCGGTACAGCTCGCGTGCGAGCAGGATCGGCGCGGCCAGGTTGGGCAGCAGGTGCGCCTGGAACGAGGCGAAGCCGACGTCGGCGGCCGAATCGAACTCGAAGCGCGAGGCGTTGTTGACTACGCAGGTGGTCGGGCCGAGCGCCTCGGCGAGCGCGGGCAGCAAGGCCAGCACCTGGGCCTCGTCCTCCAGGCGCGCCTGCAGCGCGACCGCGCGCCGCCCGAGCGCGCGCACCGCCTCGACCGTGGCCTGCGCATCGTCGCGCGAGCCGCCATAGTGCACGCCGATGTCCCAGCCCGTGCGCGCGAGCGCGAGCGCGATCTCGCGGCCGAGACGGCGCGCGGCGCCGGTAACGAGGGCGATGCGAGGGGGGGCGTGAAGGTCGCTCATTGACCCGGAAGTGTACCCGCGCGCCCGCGGGCGGGTGCCCGCGCGGTCGGCGCGGCGAAGGCGCCATGCGAGAATTGCCCCCATGACGATGCCGCAGCCCGATCCGCAGGCGCTCGCGCACAGCGGAGTGCTTGCCGCCCGGATCGGCGACGCGATTCGCGCCGGCGGCGGCTGGCTTGCCTTCGACGCCTGGATGGCGCGCGCGCTCTACGAGCCCGGACTGGGTTACTACGCGGGCGGGGCGCAACCCTTCGGGTCCGGCGGCGACTTCGTCACCGCGCCCGAGCTGTCGCCGGCCTTCGCCGAATGCATCGCCGCGCAGATCGCCGAGTGGTTCGCGCACTGCGATCCGGTGGTGATCGAGTTCGGTTCCGGCACCGGGCGGCTCGCCGCGGGCGTGCTCGGCGCACTCAGGGCGCTCGGCCGGCCCGCACACCGTTACGCGATCGTCGAGCTCTCGGGCACGCTGCGCGCGCAGCAGCGCGAGACCCTCGAGCGACTCGTGCCCGAGGCGCTCGACACCGTAGAGTGGCTCGACGTGCTGCCCGCGACGATCGATGGCGTGGTCGTCGGCAACGAAGTGCTGGATGCAATGCCGGTCCGCGTGTTCGAACATGCGGGTGATGGCGCGCTCGACGAGATCGGCGTCGCCGTGGACGACGCGGGTGGCTTTTGCTGGGCCGCGCGGCCGGCCGACGCGGGGCTGCGCGAAGCGGTTGCCGAGGCGCTGCGCGCGGCAGTGCGGGCAGACCCGTACGGCGGCGGCGGCAACGACGGCAACGACGGCAATGGCGCGCACGCCGACGACGTGCCCTGGGCGCTGCTCGGCCCGGGCCGCTACCGCTCCGAGCTCGGCCTGCAGGCCGCCGCCTGGATCGGGACCGTCGGGCGCGCGTTGAGCCGCGGCGCGATGCTGCTGGTCGACTATGGTTTCCCCGCCCGCGAGTACTACCACCCGCAGCGCGACGGGGGCACGCTGATCGCGCACCGCCGGCACCATGCGCACGGCGACGTGCTGCGCTGGCCGGGCCTGCAGGACGTCACCGCGCACGTCGACTTCAGCGCCGCCGCCCGCGCCGCCTCGGGCGCCGGCCTGGCGCTCCTCGGCTATACCTCACAGGCGCGCTTCCTCCTGAACTGCGGGCTGCTCGAGCGCCTGGCCGAGGCGACCCGCGGTGGCGCGGTCGACCCCGGCTCGGTGCGCGCGCTCGGCGCCGTCCAAACGCTGCTGTCCGAGGCCGAGATGGGCGAACTCTTCAAGGCGATCGCCTTCGGCCGGGGCATGCCGCCGGTGCCGCTCGGATTCGTGCGCGGCGACCGGAGCGGCGCGCTGTGAAATGGCTGATCGCCACGGCGGTCGCGCTGTTCCTGTTCTCGGGCGCCATGCCCTGGTTGCGCAGGCTAGGCATCGGCCGGCTGCCCGGCGACTTCAATTTCAGGCTGTTTGGCCGGGAGTGGTCGATCCCGCTGATGTCCACGATCGTGCTGTCGCTCGTCGCGGCGCTGATCGCCCGGCTCATCTAGCCGACTCCTGACGAGAAGACCCCCAAGAGAAGACCCCACGAGGAGACGACACCGATGCAGCACTACACACATGCCCAGCTCCCCGGTCTGGTCGGCCAGGAGATCGCGCTGACCGATTGGCTAGAGATCACGCAGGACCGTATCGACCGGTTTGCCGACGCGACCGACGACCACCAGTGGATCCACGTCGATGCCGAGCGGGCGCGCGGCGGGCCGTTCGGCGCGACGATCGCCCACGGCTACTTGACGCTGTCGCTGCTGGCTGGCTTCTCGCAGCGCAACCTGTCGATCGACGACGAGACGATGTCGATCAACTACGGGCTGAACAAGGTCCGCTTCCCGTCGCCGGTGCGCTGCGGCTCGCGGGTGCGCGCGCGCTTCGTGCTGCAGTCGTGCACCCCGGCCGACAGCGGCCCGGGCGGCCGCCCGGGCCTGCAGCTGGTGATGCGCGCGACGATCGAGATCCAGGGCTCGGACAAGCCCGCTTGCGTCGCCGAGGCGGTGCGCCTGACCTTCAGTTAGGCGGGCGCGGCCCAAGCGCGCTCGCGACGATCGCGAGCAGGGCCGCGGGCCGCCACGGCTTGGCGAGGAAGGCCACGATCGGTGCCTTCCCGATCCGTGAACGCACATAGTCCTCGCTGAAGCCGCTGGTCAGCACGACCGGCAGCCCGGGGCACAGCTCGGCGATCACGGCGAGCACCGCCGCGCCGTCGGCGCGCGGCATCACCAAGTCGAGCACGGCCATCGCGAAGCGGTCCGCGCCGGCGCGCAGGCACTCGATCGCCTCGATGCCGTCCTCGACGATCACCACCGCGTAGCCTGCCTCCACCAGCACCTGCTCGACGAGGTAGGCGACCACACGGTCGTCCTCGGCGACCAGTACGCTGCGACTCATCGCGGGGCGCCGCGCTCAGTCCGCATGGCCCGTCTCGCGATAGGCCGACGGATACAGGCGCGCGGTGCAGTCGGGGCACATGCCATGCGAGACGGTTGCACCGGCATGGTCGCGCAGGTACTCGTCGGCGGGCCGCCAGCATCCCTTGCCGTCGCGGATGCTCTTGCACGAGGCGCAGACCGGCAGCAGCCCGCTCAGTGTGCGGACCTGGGCGAGCGCATGGCGCAGCTCGGTGATCAGCAGCTCGCGCTCGTCCTCCATCCGCAGCCGCGCGGTCATGTCGTGCAGCAGCAGCAGGCGACCGGACGCGGGCCCCTGGCCGGCCTGCAGCGGCACCGTGCGGACCGCAAAATGCCGCTCGCCCAGCGTCACGAACGCCGCGCCCTGGTCGTCCATCAGGGCCGAGCCGTGCTCGCCCGCCGCGGCGAACAGCGCGCCCACCGGACGACCGAGCGCGCCGGACACGGGGACGCCGAGCAGCGCGGACATCGTGCGGTTCATGTCGATCACGCGCCCGTGCGCATCGGTCGCGAGCATGCCGTCCTCGATCGCGTCCAGGAGCACGTCGCGCGCCACGGGGGTCATGTCGAGCATCCGGTGGCGAAGGGCCGACCAGCAGATCAGCGCGCCCGTCACCGCGAGCGCGAGCGGCATCGGATCCATGTCCGGCGGCGTGACGCCGAGCAGCTTTGCCGAGCTGGCCACCACCGGCGCGACCGAGGCGCCTGCCAGCGCCAGCCCCTGTGGGCGGGCCAGCGGTCCGGTTCGTGCCGCCCACATCAGCACCAGCAAGGCGGCGCCGAAGAGCAGCAGGTAGTTGTAGGCGATCACATACGGGTGCAAGGGGCCGTAGACCACCTGCCCGACGTGGGTAAGGCTGCCGGTGCGCTCGAACACGAGCTCGCGGATCAACCAGCCCCGCCCCTCGTCGGTCCATAGCAGTGCGAGGCGCATGGTCGGGATCACGCTGAGGGCGACCAGCACCCAGCCTCGGCGCAGGGGCATCGAGCCGGTGAACTCGAGCGCGAACCAGGCCACTGTCACCGGGGTGAACGCGATGAACGTGTACTTCGCCTTCAGCCAGAACGGCGCCGCCTCCGGCGTCGACAGCGCCAGCAGCGCGACGGTCGCCGTCCAGCACGCCAACGAGGCAGCCACGGCCGCGAAAGCGCGGCCGACGGCCTCCCGCCGCGCGTGCAGGCCGAATCCCGCCATGGCGGCGAGAACGAACAGCGTCACGGTGGTCGCGAGCAGGTAAAGCCCCTGCAAGTCGACATGCGGCTTCATCAATAGTGAGGACTCGGGTGGCGCGGCCGTGACACTTAATCACGGATCTGTGTCGCCAGCCAGCGATTGCGGTCTCTATGTTCATCCGGAGGCGCATCGAGTCCGGATCCGTGCCTGCGGCGCCCAGAGCTAAATGGCGTCGCTGCCCATTTTCAGCGCCGCTGCCACGGCCCGGATGCGCGCCGCACGCAGCGCCTCGCCGATCGCTGCCGGACCGGCGCCGCCCGACGCGCCGACCTGCGCTGCGATCGCGCCCGCATCGACCGACTGGGCCGCCCCGAGCGCGCGACGCAGCCGCGAGCCGGGCGCCGACAGGCGGGCGGCAGGCTTGGCGGCGGCTGCGCGCGCCGCGTCGCAGGCACGGAGCATCCCTTCGAAGCGCACGGGTTTGCGAAAGGCGTCGCAGCGCTCGAGCAGCGCGACGGCCCGCCCGGCGTCCAGTGTGTCGGCATGACACAGCACGCGCCGCTCGCGTGCGGCGAGCACTGCCAGGTCGCGTCCCTCGTTGGGGGCCTTGAGCCGCTCGGTGATACGCCGCGCGCGCTCGGCTTCGGCGGCGCTGGCGGCAGCGTCGGTGTCGCCGCTCGCGCCGCTGTCGTCGCCGCTGCCGCGGTTGCTGTTGCCGCCGATTTCCCGGAAAAACTCGCCGGGTTCGAGCGCGAGCGCGGCCACCCGCACCGGTAGCGGGTCATCGGTCGCCGCCGCGGCGTCGACGACCCCCCCCAGGCCGACGGAGGCGGCATCCGTCGGATCGGCTGGACGCGTGCCGTCCGCGTCCCGCGCGAGCGCATCGAGCTCGGGCACCAGGCGGGCAAGCGCGCCGCAGGCGTGCAGCACCGCGAGCATCCGCGACGGCCGGCGCTCCATCAGGCCGCGCGAGACCTCCTGCCACACCCGTTCGGGCACCAGCGCGTCGACCTCGCCGGCGGCGACCATCGCACGCATCAGTTCGAGGGTCTCGGGCGCGACCGTGAAGCGCTCGAAGCGGGCCGCGAAGCGCGCCACCCGCAGGATCCGCACCGGATCCTCGGCGAAGGCCTCGCTGACGTGCCGCAGCACGCCGTCCTGCAGGTCGCGCCGGCCGCCCCAAGGGTCGATGATCGTGCCGTCGGCGGCACGCGCGATCGCGTTGATCGTCAGGTCGCGCCGGCGCAGGTCGTCCTCTAGGCTGACCTCCGGGGCGCACTGCACGATGAAGCCCCGATAGCCACGGCCGGTCTTGCGTTCCGTCCGCGCGAGCGCGTACTCCTCGTGCGTGACCGGATGCAGGAACACCGGGAAATCGCGGCCCACCGGCCGGAACCCCAGCTCTGACATCCGCTCGGGCGTCGTGCCCACCACCACCCAGTCGCGGTCGTGGACGGGCAGGCCGAGCAGTGCGTCGCGCACCGCGCCGCCGACCTCGTAGCACTCGAGACCGGAGGCCGGCACGGTCAGCGTCGCGCGTGGGCGCGCCAGTCGTCGAACCGTGCGTCGGCGCCGGCGCCATACAGCGTGGGGCCCATCGCCCGCAGCGACGCGGGCGCGATGCCGAGGTCCGGATCGATGGGACGCGCGCTGACGTTGTCGAGCGCCATCGAGTCGAGGTTGTCGCGCGTCATCAGTGGCTCGCCGGGCACCCATTCCATCAGCATCGCCATCAGCCGTGCGAGGCCCACGGGCAGCGCGACGATCGGGCGCGGGTGACCGCTCCAGGTGCCGGCCAGCTGCACGAGCTGGCGCAGCGTGAACACCTCGGGCCCGGCGAGCGCGCAGGTCTTGCCGGCAGTGGCGGGCGTATCGAGCACGTTGACGATCGCCTGCGCGACGTCGCCGACCCACACCGGCTGGAAGCGCGCCTCGGGCTTGGCGAGCGCGAGCACCGGCAACAGGCGCTGGATGCGGGCGAACAGGTTGATGAAGCTGTCCTCGGCGCCGAACACCACCGAGGGCCGCAGGATCGTCCAGTCGAGACCTCGGGCCTGCCGGACTTTCTCTTCGCCGGCCGCCTTCGAGCGCAGGTAGCGCGAGGGCAGGGTGTTCTTGCCGCCGTCGGTCACGCCAAGCGCGCTGACGTGGACCAGGCGCCGCACGTCCTGCGTGCGGCAGGCCTCGACGAGCGCGGCCGGCACGTCGACATGGGCGCGGCCGAACTGGGGGCCCCAGCGGTCGGTGCCGGTGCCGGCCTGTCCGTGCAGCACGCCCACGAGGTTGATCGCCGCGTCGCACCCTGCGGCCAGTGACGCCATCGCGCGCGGGTCGGTGGTGTCTGCCTGGACGACGTCGACCGTCGGCAGCAGGATCAGGTGCCGGGCACGCTCGCGGTGCCGGGTGGGCACCACGACGCGGCGGCCCTGCGCCGACAGCCGCGACACCACGTGGGTGCCGATGAAGCCGGAGCCGCCGAGGACGAGGATGCGCGAAGGAAGCATGGATGGGTGATTCCGCTGTGGGCGGCACAAGGGGAGGGGATCGGAGGCAGACCGGTATCGGGCAGTCAACAGGGCGGCCTGCTTCCGACATCGTAGCGCGAAGCGGTGCGGCAGCCCGCGTCGGCCCTGCGGGCGACTCCGGGGGGGCGCCGGCCGGTCAGTCGCCGCCGGGCGAGGCGGTCGCGGTAGCGCTCGGACCCGGCCGCACCTCGCCGAGCAGTGCCTTGAGCGATTGCGGCTCGCCGGTGAACAGCGCCGCGTACCAGACGGCGTTCGACAGCACGTGTTTGACGTAGCCGCGGGTCTCGTTGAACGGCACGATCTCGGCGAAGACTGCGCCCTCGACCGACTGCGGCAGCGTGCCGCGCCACGAGCGCGGCCGTCCCGGACCCGCGTTGTAGGCGGCAGAAGCGAGCACCGGCGACCGGTCGAGGTCGTCGTACACCGTCTTCAGATAGAAGCTGCCAAACTGCAAGTTGGTGTCGAGCTCGTTGATCTGCGAAGGCGTGAAGTCGCGCGCGCCCATCTTCTTCGCGATCCATTTCGCGGTGGCCGGCATGATCTGCATCAGGCCCGAGGCGCCGACCGGCGAGCGCGCATCGTTCACGAAGCGAGACTCCTGGCGGATCAGCCCGTAGACCCAGGCGACGTCCAGGCCCTGCGAGCGCGCGATCGGGCGCAGTCGCTCGGAGAACGGCGCGGGATAGCGCAGCGCGTAGTTGTGCTCGCTGCGCGTGCGGTCGGCGGCATTGACCGTCCTGTCGAGCAGCCCGAGGCGCCGGGCGGCTTCGGCGGCTGCGAGCAGCTGGCGGTCACCCAGGCCGCGCATGGTGAAGTTCCATTCACGATTGCCCTCGACGCGCAGGCCGAGCTCGTAGAACTTGAGCGCCCGCACGATGCCGGGCAGGGCGCGCGCGTCCGCGAGCTCAGCCTCGCCGGGCGGCACGGCGGCTCGCGGCAGCACGAGCTGCAGGCCCAGCTCCTCGCTGGCGAGCTGCGAGTAGAAGTCGGCCCGGCCCGCGATCGAGGTGTAGAGCACGCGTGCCTGGTGCATCGACTCGGGGCGCGCGGTGTCGGCGGCCAGCGACCGGGCGAGCCAGTAGGTCCAGGTCGGGTCGGCGCGGCCGGCCTCGCTCATGCGCTCGATCGTCGTGCGCACCGCCGGCCAGTCGCCGGCGCGCAGCGCCGCGCGGGTGATCCAGCCCAGGGTCTCGTCGCTCGCGCGCGCGCCACGAGCCTGGCGGGCCCACTCGTTCGATTCGGGCAGCAGCCTGCGCATGCCGTTGGCGGCGATCTGTGCCCAGACGAAGCTGCGGTCGGCGGCCCGCAGCTTCGGGCCGACGTCGGCCATACGCGCGGCGGCCTCGGCCGGATCGGTGCGCGACAGCGTGGTCATTGCGATGACCGCGACCTCGCGTGAGGGCGCGCCTTGGAGCGCACCGGCCGGCCGGGCAAGAAGCGAGTCGAGCTGCTTCGGCTCGAGGCGCGGCACGGCTGCGGAGGCCGCACGACGCACGGCTGGCGCGGATCCCGACTCGAGCGCGGCCTCGAGCCGCCACCACAGGTCCTGGGCGCCCGCCTGCCCGGAGGCGATCAACGCGCCGAGCAGGCCGTTGCAGGCGTCGGGCAGCTCGCGGGGTTGCATCAGCAACTCGCGCGCCCCGGCGAGCACCGCCTCGTTGCCGGCGGCGCGCGACTGCAGCGCGTAGCAGCGCACGGCGAGGTCCTCGCGGGCCACCAGCCCGGGCAGCACCTCGTCGAAGGTGCCCCACACCTGTCGCCGGCCGAGCGACATCAGCCAGTCACGGAGCGCGAGATCGCCGATCAGCGAGCCGGCATGCCGGGCTACGAAGGTTCGTGCGTCGGCGTCGAGCGGGCCAGGGGTGTCGCCACCCACCTCGGCGAGCTGCCCGCGAAGACGCCAGTAGTCGACGTAGCCGGCGAGCGGATGGCTTGCTCCGAGCTGCGGCGCAAGCTGCTCGATGCGTCCGGTGTCGCCGCGCGCCGCGGCGGCTCGGGCCTGCATGAAAGCGTCGTCGGCACTGGACGGCTCGGCCGCACGTTGTGGCGGCGCGGGCTGCGCTGCGGACTTCTGGGCCGGCTTGGCCGCGGGTCTCGAGTTCGCGTTCATGGGCTGCGAGGCCTCTGCCCGCAGCACGGGGGCGAGGGTGATCGCGCCTACAATCAACGCGGGCAGAAGCCGCCCGACGTGCCGGAAACCTGCTGGCGACTTCATGCTGTGCACTGCGAGGGGGGGAGGCCCGACCGAAGGCCATGACGGACCGGAATGACGCATCGAGGATAGCACGCACCCCCTCGGCCGATCCCGCGAGAACGGCGCTCCGCACGGCCCTTCTCGAGGCCCGCCGACAGCCGCTCGCGCACGGGCGACACATGGCGAACCAGGCCCTCGTCGGGCGTCTCGAGGCGTTGCTCGGCGACGTCTTCGGGCAGGCGATCGCGCTCTATTGGCCGATCCGTGGCGAGCCCTCGCTCGATCCCTTGCCGCGGCGCTGGGCCGAGGCCGGCGCGCGGCTGGCGCTGCCCGTGGTCGACGCCCCGCACACGCCGCTGCGCTTCGTCGAGTGGCGTCTCGGGGACCCGACAGTACCCGGGGTCTGGGGCATCCCGAGGCCAGCGGCCGACCGCGCGTTGCGGCCAACGGTCCTGATCGTGCCCTGCGTGGGATTCTCCGCCGACTGTCAGCGACTGGGTTACGGGGGCGGCTTCTACGACCGCAGCCTGGCCGCGCTCGACGCCGACGGCCTGCCGGCGCCGCGCGCCATCGGCGTGGCCTGGGACGAGGCGCTGCTCGAGGGCTTTGAGCCGCTGCCGACCGACCGCGCGCTCGACGCGGTGGTCACGCCGTCCCGAGTGTTTCCGACGCACTCAGGGACTGTGCGTTGAAGCGCGCGCCAGCCAGGTCGCGCCCTCTAGCGTCAGCGCCGACAGGTTCAGACTCACCTGCATCGAGATGCCCAGGGCCTCCGAGGGCATCCGTTGAGCCCTGCGCGCGGCGCCGGCCCCTTCAGCCGGGGACGCCCGTGGCGCGGGCGATTCCCGGGAGGTAGTAGTCGTGCAGCTTCAGCCCGTGGGCCCCCGACGGCAGACCGCGCACGATCCGCAGCCGCCTCGAGCTGTAACCCGATGAGGACAACAGGTCGCGCTCGATTGGCTCGGCCAGCGGCGCCTTGTCCGGCCAGGTCAGCACCAGAACGCGGGGCTCGAGGCGGCGCACTCGGTTGTGCGCGACAACGATCGCGACCTCGCCGCTCGAGAGTTCGGCGAGGCTGCCGACGGGGAAGACCCCCACCGCCTGCACGAACTGCTCAACCAGCGGCTCGTGGAACGAGCTGCCTGCCCATTCGTAGAGGTTCATCAGCGCGTCCTGCGGTGCCGACGGGTCCGCGTAAGCGCGCGGCGCGATCAGCGCGGCGAAGCTGTCGGCGATCGCCGCCATCCGCCCGTAGATGCTGATGTCGTTGCCCTTGAGGCCCTTCGGATAGCCGCTGCCGTCAAGCCGCTCGTGGTGCTGACTGATGCCGAGCGCCACTTCGATCGGCAGCTCGCCGGTCTCGTTCAACACGTCGACGCCCAGGCGTACGTGCTCTTTGATGAGCTCGAACTCGGCCGAAGTCAGCATGCCGGGCTTGTCGAGCAGCGCGCGAGGCAGCCGGATCTTGCCGACGTCCGCAAGCATGCCGATCATGCCGAGCAGGCCGAGCTCGCGCTTCGGGAAGCCGAGATGCCTGCCGAGCGCGATCAGGTACAGAGCGACCTTCACGCCATGTTTGTTGGGGTTGGCGTCCTCCTGGCGCAGCCGGCCCACCCACATCAGCGCGTCGGGGTTGTCGATCATGCTCGCGACCATGTTATCGACGGCGGCGGCCACCGCGGCGACCTGAGGGACCCGACCGTCCTTCACGTCGGTGACCACCGCCATCAGCGCTTCCTCACCGCGGCCGAATGCTGAGCGGGCCCGAGGTAGCTCCTGCTGGAAGCTGCGCACCTCGTTGTAGGTCCGGAGCTGGATGTCGGTGGGCAGCCAGTCCCGGATGGCATCGCGGCTCGCGCGGTTGCGGTCTCCAGCGGTGGCCGGAACGGCCTTGCCGCTGCGCAGCCCGCGGAACCAGTCGACGGTGCGGGCGAGCAGACCCAGGTTTTCGTCGCGTCCCGAGCCCGAGCTCTGGCGTACAAAATCCCGGAAGCGCTGGCGCGTGTCGGAGCTGATCCGGACGTCCGCGCGGGTCTTGAACACGCGGCCGGCGCCGGATAGCGCGCCGCGGCGCTCGACGTGCGTCTTGTCCAAGGGGGCCGCCTTCGGCGGCGGCGTCTTATCGGGTCCCGCGGACGCGACGACCTTGGCCGGTGGCTCGGGCGGTGCCGGCGCCACGTCGCCGCGCATCTCCGCCCGACGGACCGAGTCGGCCACTTCGGGACTCGACATCTCCAGGTCGACGTACACGTAACTGCAGCACTTGCGTAGCGTGTCGATCTCGACCTGGCTGTCCGCGAGGAAGCCCTTCAACAGAAAAGGTGTGTCGAGCCAGGGCCGGTCGAGCTCGGCGATGAACATGCCGAGCTCCAGGGACTCGGACGCGATCTGATAGCGACGGCTCGCCGTGATCATCGCCACCGCGTTATCGGGTTCCATTAACTCTTCGTGCCTGCTGTTCTGCACCGATCCGTGTCCGTCAGTCGAAACCGGGCGGGCGGCGGGCCGCACCACCCCTGTGGACAGGGTAGCTGGCCACCGTGTCCGGTTCCAACCGATTAACGGGCCGGCGGTGCGTGGACCGCACGGTCGTCCGACGGGCGGACGCGGTCTGGCTTCGGACGGCAGCCCGCGGTCAGCGCGGGATCGCCTGCCAGATCGCGCGGCTCGGGCCGGGCTGGTTGAGCGTGTAGAAGTGGATGCCCGGGGCACCGCCCTCGAGCAGGCGCACACACAGCGCCGTGACCACGTCGTGGCCGAAAGCGCGCAGCGACTCGACGTCGTCCGCGAAGCCCGCCAGACGAAGCCGGATCCAGCGCGGGATCTCCGCACCGCAGGCGTCCGAGAAGCGGGCGATCTGCGTGTAATTGGTGATCGGCATGATGCCGGGCACGATCGGCACGGTCACGCCCTGGGCACGCGCCGCGTCGACGAATCGGAAGTAAGCGTCCGCGTTGAAGAAGTACTGCGTGATCGCCGCATCGGCGCCTGCGCGTACCTTGTGCACGAAGGCCGAGAGGTCCGCGGCCGGCGAGGCCGCCTGCGGATGCATCTCTGGGTACGCGGCGACCTCGATACGGAACCAGTCGCCGGTGCGCTCGCGCACGAACGCGACCAGGTCGGACGCGTATCGGAACTCACCGACGTCGACCATGCCCGAGGGCTGGTCGCCGCGCAGCGCGACCAGGCGGCGCACGCCGCGCGCGCGCCAGTGCTCGAGCAGCTCGGCGATGCCCTCGCGGGTCGCTCCCACGCAGGACAGGTGCGGCGCGACCGAATGGCCTTCGGTGGCGATCTCATCGACCACGCTGAGGGACTTGTCGCGGGTCGAGCCGCCGGCGCCGAAGGTGACGCTGAAGAACTCGGGCTCGAGCGCGGCGAGCGCACGGCGCGTCTCGCGCAGCTTGGCCAGCCCTTCCGGCGTGTTGGGTGGGAAGAATTCGAAGCTGACCGGAATGCGGGACGGGGTCATCGTGGGATCCGGGTTCGGTGCGGGCGCGCGGCGGGCACGCTCGCATGGAGGAAAGATTCTCGGTTGCCGTCGCCACCCGGCAGCGCGCTGTCGAAGGCACGGTGAACGGCCCAGCCGAGCGCCCGACAAGCGTCGGCCACTTGCGCCGAGGCGCGTGCACGGCCGGCCGCGTCGGTCACGATGCCGCGGCCGTCGAGCGCCGACGGGCCGAGCTCGAACTGCGGCTTGACCAGCATCAGCACCGTCGCGCCCGGCGCGAGCAGCGCATCGGCCGCGGGCAACACCTTCGCGAGCGAGATGAACGACAGGTCGGCGACCGCCATATCGAAGCCGTTGGAGGGCGCGTCGGGCACGCTGCCCGCCAGGTGCTCGGGCGTCGCGTCGCGCACGTTCAGTCGCTCGACGCAGTGAACCCTCGGGTCGTCGCGCAGCCGCGGGTGCAGCTGCCCGTGACCGACCTCGATGCCCACCACCCGCGCCGCGCCCGCCTGCAGCAGGCAGTCGGCGAAGCCGCCGGTGGACATGCCGAGGTCGAGCACGGTGCGGCCCGTCGGGTCGATGCCTGCCTCGGCGAGCGCGTGAGCCAGCTTGGCCCCCGCGCGCGACACGAAGCGGGTCTCGTCCGAGTCGGCGACCCGCAGCGCTTCGAGCGGCCCCACCTGCTGGGACGCCCGCTCGATTCGCGCGCCACCGGCCCGGGAGACCGCACCGTCGGCGATCAGCCGCTGCGCGGCACTGCGCGATGCGGCCAGGCCGCGTGCGACCAGCTCGACGTCGGCGCGCCCCAAGGGACGGCCGGACTCAGTAGCGGTAGGTGTCGGGCTTGTACGGGCCATCGGTCGGGACACCGATGTAGCCCGCCTGCTCGTCCGACAGCTCGGTCAGCATCGCGCCGAGCTTCTTCAGGTGCAGGCGCGCGACCTTCTCGTCGAGGTGCTTCGGCAGCACGTAGACCTTGCCCTTGTCGTAGGCGTCCTGGTGCGTCCACAGCTCGATCTGCGCGATCGTCTGGTTGGCGAACGAGGAGCTCATGACAAACGACGGATGGCCCGTGCCGCAGCCCAGGTTCACCAGGCGGCCTTCGGCCAGCAGGATGATCCGCTTGCCGTCCTTGAAGATGACGTGGTCGACCTGGGGCTTGATGTTCTCCCAGGTGCAGTGCTCCTTCAGGCCCGCGACGTCGATCTCGTTGTCGAAGTGGCCGATGTTGCAGACGATCGCCTGGTCCTTCATCGCCGCCATGTGCGCGTAGGTGATGACGTCGCGGTTGCCGGTGGCGGTCACGAAGATGTCGGCCTTGTCGGCGGCGTACTCCATCGTCACCACACGAAAGCCCTCCATCGTGGCCTGCAGCGCGCAGATCGGGTCGCACTCGGTGACCCACACCTGGGCCGACAGCGCGCGCAGCGCCTGCGCGCTGCCCTTGCCCACGTCGCCGAAGCCGGCGACCACCGCGACCTTGCCGGCGATCATCACGTCGGTGGCGCGCTTGATGCCGTCGACCAGCGACTCGCGGCAGCCGTACAGGTTGTCGAATTTGCTCTTGGTGACCGAGTCGTTCACGTTGATCGCGCGGAACGCAAGCTCGCCGCGGGCAGCCATCTGGTACAGCCGGTGCACGCCGGTGGTCGTCTCTTCCGTCACACCGACGACGGCCTTGAGGTGGCGCTCGTAGAAGCCCGCATCGCTGGCCAGTTGGCGGCGGATCGCGTTGAACAGGCAGATCTCTTCCTCGCTGCCCGGCTTGTCGAGCACCGAGATGTCCCGGGCGGCCTTGGTGCCGAGATGCAGCAGCATCGTCGCGTCGCCGCCGTCGTCCAGGATCATGTTGGTCGGCTGGCCGTCGGCCCACTCGAAGATGCGGTGGGTGTAGTCCCAGTACTCGTCGAGCGACTCGCCCTTGTGCGCGAAGACCGGGATCCCGGCTTCGGCGATCGCGGCGGCGGCATGGTCCTGCGTCGAGAAGATGTTGCACGAGGCCCAGCGCACTTGTGCGCCGAGCGCGGCCAGCGTCTCGATCAGCACGGCGGTCTGGATCGTCATGTGCAGCGAGCCGGTGATGCGTGCGCCCTTGAGGGGTTGCGCCGCGGCGTATTCGTCGCGGATCGCCATCAGACCGGGCATCTCGGTCTCGGCGATGCGGATCTCTTTTCGGCCCCAGGCCGCGAGGCCCATGTCGGCGACCTTGTAGTCGGTGAAGGCGGCGGGTTTCAGGACAGCACTCATTGTTTTGCTCCGTCGGTTCGGACGCCCGAGGGCGCCGCTGGCTTGGGCGAGCGCGGTGTTCGCCCGGCACGAGGACCGCTGAGGGTCCCGGGCGTGCCGGAAAAACAAAACGCCCGCAAGGGTCGAATGACCGTTGCGAGCGCAGTTGTGATCGCCGAGCCTGGCCCCTTCGGGTCGCAGCGCTCCTCGGCAGCGGCGAGTATAGCGACCTTCGGCAACCGGTCGAAAGCGCCGCCCATCGGTCGCGGGGTATTCGGACACGTGGACGATCCCGTGACGCAGGTCACGACGCGGGCGTGACCGATGTCCGGATATGTGCAGGACAGGGGATTGACCGGGGCGAATCCCCGGTGTCGACCCGGGTGCGCCGCGGGCAGCGTGTCCCTACGATCTGGCCACGTTCTCCCGGTCTGACGACCAGCACCCTGCCGAGGCCACTCGATGTCCATCTACCTGCAGTCCGCGATCCGATTCGAGACGCTGCCGAGCCAGCTGCGCGTCCGGCATCAGACGCCCGATTCCGAATCGGTGCCCTCGCGTTACACCTCGCGCTTCCTCGAGCGCGTCGCGCTCGTGGAGCGGCTGGCGTCCGGACCGGTGGTGGGCGAGGCCTTCCCGCCGCCGACGCGCCTCGACACGGCGCGTGTGATGGCCGCCCTCGCGCCGGTGCTGGTGCCGGACGCACCCGGCTGTTTCGCGCCCACCGCGCCGGACGTCGCGGTGCGGCGCACGCTCGCGCCGCTGCCCGGGGGCCGCTCGCTCGCGATCGACGTGGTGCCGGCGACGGTGCGCTTCGACTTCGGCGACCTGTCGCGGCTGCTGCAGGAGCTGGTGGACAACGCCTGCCAGCACGCGCCGGCGGGGGCCACGGTGCGGGTTCGTGGTGCTCCCGGGGTGGGCGGCTACCAGATCTCGGTGACGAATCCGGGCGAGGCGCTGCCCCGCTGGGCCCTGGCGGCACTGCGTCCCGGCCGGCCGGCCGCCTCGGTCGGCGATCCGACCGGTCTGGCCCTCGGGCTGCCGATCTCGGCGTTGCTCGCAGCGGTCAATGGCGCGCGCCTCGAGGTGCTGCGAGGCGCCGGCCGGCCGAATACGCTGCGGGTGATCACGCGCGCCGGCTGAGCGCGGTCCGCGGGGCGAGACCGACTCGCCATCGACAGCCGGCACCTTGCGGCCGACACGCGGTCGGCCCCGCGCGCCGCAGGGCGCAAACCGACTCCTAACCAAGGTGGAGCGGCAGTTGAGGGCGCCAGTTCGGACGATCCCGACCGGGGCGGTGCCTTTAGACTCAGCCGCATGTCAGGTCCCTGCTCAGACCCCAGGCGGAGCGTGCTCATCGCCGACGATCATGTCCTCGTCAGGGCGGGTCTGCGCACGCTGCTCGAATCCTCGTCGCGTTACCGGCTCGCCGCGGAGGCCGCCGACGTCGGGAGCTGCCTGGAGCTGATGCGCTCGCTGCGCCCGCCGCTGCTGATGCTGGACATCATGCTGCCCGACATGTCGGGCATCGACGCGGTGGCATGGATCCGCGCGATCGACCCGGGGGTGCGCATCGTGTTCCTGTCGTCGCAGATCTCGCGCGAGTTCGTCACACGTGCACTGCAGACCGGCGCAGACGGCTTCATGTCCAAGGATTTCGCGCTCTCCGAGCTCGAGCTCGCGCTCGATGCGGTGAGCGCCGGACAGCGCTACCTGAGCCCGCGCATCTCGAACGTGCTGGTCGAGGCGATGAACGCCCCCGACATCACTGAACCGTCCCCGAGCGGCCTGACGGGGCGCCAGCTCGAGGTGCTGCGCTGCGTGGCGCGCGGGCTGTCGAACAAGGAGATCGCCCGCGAGCTGTCGATCAGCCCGAAGACGGTCGAATTCCATCGCGCCCAGCTGATGCAGCGGCTCGACATCCACGACGTGGCCAGGCTCACTCGGTACGCGGTGACCGCGGGACTGGTCTAGCCGCCTGCGGCGGGCTCGCGCCGGTGCGGGCGCTCATCGCGCGATGCCTCGCGCAACAGACTCTGAAACGACGAAGCGCCCGGGTACACCGGGCGCTTCGCCTTCAGGCCGACGGCCCGGAATCAGAAGCCTGCGGCCGCCCTGAGCGCCGCCGCGCGGTCCGTGCGCTCCCAGGAGAACTCCGGCTCCTCGCGTCCGAAGTGCCCGTAGGCCGCAGTCTTGCGGTAGATCGGGCGCAGCAGGTCGAGCATCTGCACGATGCCCTTCGGGCGCAGGTCGAAGTGCTCCTGCACCAGCTCGGCCAGGCGCTCATCGGAGACCTTGCCGGAGCCCTCGGTCGTCACCATGACGGAGGTCGGGCGGGCGACGCCGATCGCGTAGCTGATTTGCACGAGGCAGTTGCGCGCCAGGCCCGCGGCCACGATGTTCTTCGCGACGTAACGCGCTGCGTAGGCCGCCGAGCGGTCGACCTTGGAGGGGTCCTTGCCCGAGAACGCGCCGCCGCCGTGCGGCGCTGCGCCGCCGTAGGTGTCGACGATGATCTTGCGGCCGGTCAGGCCGCAGTCGCCCTGCGGGCCACCGATGACGAAGCGGCCGGTCGGGTTGATCAGGTAGCGGATCTCGCCTTTGATCAGCTCCTTGGGCAGCACCGGCTTGACGATCTCCTCGATCACCGCCTCGGTCAGCTTGCCATGCTCGATGTCTGGTGCGTGCTGGGTGGAGAGCACCACCGTGTCGATCGAGTGCGGCATGCCGTCGATGTAGCGCATGGTGACCTGCGACTTCGCGTCCGGGCGCAGCCAGGGCAGGCGGCCGTCGCGCCGCAGGTCCGACTGGCGCTCGACCAGACGGTGCGCGTAGTAGATAGGGGCCGGCATCAGCACCGGTGTCTCGTTGCAGGCGTAGCCGAACATCAGGCCCTGGTCGCCGGCGCCTTGGTCGAGGTCGATGCCCCGGCCCTCGTCGACGCCCTGGGCGATGTCTTGGCTCTGTTTGTCGTATGCGACCAGGACCGCGCAGCCCTTGTAATCGATGCCGTACTCGGTGTTGTCGTAGCCGATTTGCTTGATCGTCTCGCGGGCGACGTCGATGTAGTCGACGTGCGCACCGGTTGTGATCTCGCCGGCGAGCACCACGAGGCCGGTGTTCACCAGCGTCTCGGCGGCGACGCGCGAGAACTTGTCCTGGGTGAAGATGGCGTCGAGGATCGCGTCAGAAATCTGGTCGGCGACCTTGTCGGGGTGGCCCTCGGAAACCGATTCCGAGGTGAAGAGGAAATCCTTGGCCAAGTGTGTTCTCCGTGAAGTGCGACGGACAGCCGGTAAGATGGCCGCCTCAAGGCGACCTTCGCACCGGATCGGCGTTGCCGGCTCCGGAGAATCGGCGACGCTTTAGCAGTACTTCTAGGCCGCCCTGCAAGTTGTCCCATTAACTCGGCGGCGTCGAGATTATAGCCACCCCGCATCCGGCCCTTGCCCCGAACAGCGGTCTTCCAACGCGGTCATTCCCGAGGTCCATGCTCGTCTGGTTCGCCCGTCTCGTCGCCCGACTGCCGCTGCGCTGGTCCCAGGCATTCGGTGCAGTGCTCGGCCGCGTGGCGCTTGCGCTGTCGTCCGGATACCGGCGCAAGTCGGCCGACAACCTCGCGCTCGCCGGCCTGCTGGACGACGCGCGGCTGCGGCGCTCCGCCGAGGAGGCGGGGCGCGCCGCTGGCGAGACGCCGTTCGTGTGGTTCGGTGACGATGCGCGCGTCGAGGCGCTGATCAGCGTGGAGGGGCAGGAGGCGCTTGATCGCGCCCGGGCTGCCGGCCGCGGGGTGATCCTGCTGACGCCGCACCTCGGATGCTTCGAGGCGGCTGCTCGGGCGGTCGCCCGCAGCGGCCCGATCACCGTGCTCTACAAGCCACCGCGCCTGCCCTCGGTGCGCCGGCTCGTCGAGACCGGGCGCGAGTCGCCGGGCGTGCGGCCGGTGCCGGCGAGCGCCGCCGGGGTGCGCGGCCTGCTGCGCGCGCTCAAGCGCGCAGAGGCCATCGGCGTGCTGCCCGACCAGGTGCCGAGCGACGGAGACGGCGTCTGGGCGCCGTTCTTCGGCCGCCCCGCTTACACGATGACACTGCCGCAGCGGCTCGCCCGGGCCACCGGCGCCTCGGTGCTGCTTGCCTGCGGCGAACGCCTGCCGGACGGCGCCGGCTGGCGCGTGCGCTTCGAGCCGCTCGAGGGCGACGCCGCGCCCGAAGCGGTCAATCGCGCGATGGAAACCATGATCCGACGCATTCCCGAACAGTACTTCTGGGGCTACAACCGCTACAAGACGCCGCCGCGCGCGGAGGGCCCGGCGCGTGCGCCGGCGGCGGATGACGGCTCCGGGGGACCCGCTTGAGCGGTGCGGCAGCGAACCCGCCGGTCCGCGGCTACCTCGGGACGCGCCTCGGCCTCGCGCTCCTCACGGCAGTCTCCCGGCTGCCGCTGCCCATGCTGCGGGCGCTGGGCGGCGTGCTCGGCACCCTCGCCTGGTGGCTCGCTCGGCCCCGGCGTCAGGTGACGCTGGTCAATCTGCGCCTGTGCTACCCGGACATGACCGAGCGCGAGCGGCTCCGGCTCGGACGCGAGCATTTCCAGTGGTTCATGCGCAGCATCCTCGAGCGCTTCATCTTCTGGTTCGGGCCGGCGGAGCGGATCGATGCGCTGGTCCGCATCGAGGGCGAGGAGGTGCTGGCCGCGCTGCGGGGCAAGCCGGTGATCATCCTCGCGCCGCACTTCGTCGCGCTCGACGCCGGTGGTCTGCGGCTCGCGATGAAGTCCCGGTTCGTGACCATGTACCAGCGCCAGAAGAACCCGATGGTCGATGCCACGATGCGCCGCGGGCGCGAGCGTTTCCCCGGAGTGGTGCTGTCGCGCCAGCAGGGCGTGCGCGCGGCGGTCAGGGTAATGCGCGAGGGCGTGCCGTTCTACTACCTGCCCGACATGGACCTTGGTGCCCGCGACGCGGTGTTCGTGCCGTTCTTCGGCGTGCCCGCGGCCACCGTGACCGCCACCGCGCGCCTGGTCGAGTTGACTGGCGCGACCGTGCTGCCGTTCGTGACGCGGATGACGCCCGAGGGCTACGTCGGCACCTTCTATCCGCCGTTCGACGATCCGGCCGGCCCCGACGTCGAGGCCGCGACCGCGCGGATGAACGCCTTTATCGAGGCCCGGGTCCGGGAGATGCCGGCTCAGTACCTGTGGTCGCACAAGCGGTTCAAGACCCGGCCGCCGGGCGAGCCGAGTCCCTACGTCGATTGAGCGATAATCAAACCATGCGGCTCAAGTTCACCAAGATGCAGGGCGCGGGCAACGACTTCGTCGTGCTCGACGGCGTGCGCCAGCGCGTGGCGCTCGCGCCCGCACAGTGGCGCGCGCTCGCGGACCGGCATTTCGGCGTCGGCGCCGACCAGATGCTGCTGGTGGAGCCCGCCGACGGCCCGGATGTCGACTTCGTCTACCGCATCTTCAATGCCGACGGCGGCGAGGTCGAGCAGTGCGGCAACGGCGCGCGCTGCTTCGTGCGCTTCGTACGCGACCAGGGCCTGACTGACCAGCCGTCGGTGCGCGTGCGCACGATGGGCGGCGTGATCGAGCCGCGCATGGAGGCCGACGGGCGCGTCACCGTCGACATGGGCGCGCCGATTCTCGAACCCGCGCGCGTGCCCTTCGACGCGACCGGGCTCGCCGGCCGCCCGGAAGGCGAGGACCTGCTGTGGCCTCTGGTCCTGCCGGGCGGCGAGCGCTGGGTCTCGGTGGTGTCGATGGGCAATCCGCACGCGGTGCAGGTGGTCGAGGACGTCGACACCGTGCCGGTCGGCACAGAGGGGCCTCTGCTGGCGTCGCATGTGCGCTTCCCGCGCCGGGTGAACGCGGGCTTCATGCAGGTGGTCTCGCGCTCCAGCGTGCGGCTGCGCGTCTTCGAGCGCGGCGTCGGCGAGACGCTCGCCTGCGGCAGCGGCGCCTGCGCGGCGGTGGTCGCGGGCATCCGCCGCGGCCTGCTGGATGCGCGGGTCGATGTCGAGACCCGCGGCGGCGTGCTCACCCTCGAATGGCGCGGCGCCTCGGTCATGATGACCGGCCCGGCCGTCTCGGTCTTCACTGGCGAGATCGAGCTCGACGAGGCGGCCTAGGCCGCCTCGTCCCCGCTCCGCCCGCCTCGCACCGACACCGGAACACCCCGATGAACAGCCCCGATGCCAGCGCCGACCAGGTCGCGCAGTACCTCCGCGACAACCCCGGCTTCTTCGACGCCAATGCCGAGCTGCTCGCATCGATCACCGTGCCGCATCCGCACGGCGGGCGTGCGGTGTCGCTCGTCGAGCGGCAGGTCGACCTGCTGCGCGACAAGAACAAGGTCCTGGAGCTGCGGCTGGCCGAGCTGCTGCGTATCGGCGAGGAGAATGACGCGATCGCGGCCAAGCTCCAGCACTGGACACGCGAGCTGCTGAGGGTGCGCGATGTGCGCGAGCTGCCGGCGCGGGTGGCGGAGGGCTTGGCGAACGACTTCTCGGTGCCCCAAGCGGCGCTGCGCCTGTGGGGGCTTGATGCGGTGCACGCCGACCTGCCTGCAGCGGCCGCGGTCGAGCCCGAGGCGCGGTCCCTGGCCGACAGCGTCAAGCAGCCCTACTGCGGCCCGAACGCCGAGCTGAGCGTGGCTGCCTGGCTGAACGGCGGGGGCAGCCAGACCCGCTCGATCGCGCTGCTGCCCGTGCGTGTCGGCGCCGCGCCCCACGCCTTCGGGTTGCTGGTGCTCGGTTCGCCCGATCCAGCCCGTTTCCAGGCCGGCATGGGCACCGCGTTCCTCGAGCGGATCGCCGAGATCGGCAGCGCCGCGCTGTCCCGGCTGCTGCCCTGAACCCCGACGGCGGTGTCGGCGGCGGGTCGATGATGCACACCGCGCCGACTGCCGCCACCCTCGACGACCCGGTCGCCGCCTGGCTGGGCCGGCTGCGCACCGAGCGCGCCTGCTCGCCCCGGACGCTCGAGGCCTACGGCCGCGAGCTCATAGAGCTGCGCCGGCTCGCCGAAGGGCGCGACTGGGCTGCGCTCACCGAAGCCGACGTGCGCCGCTGGGTCGCAGCCGCAGCGCGGGCCGGCCTCGCACCCAGCTCGATCGCGCGCCGGCTGTCCGCCTGGCGCGGCTTCCTCGACTTCCTCGCGGTCCGCGGCGACGTGCTGGCCAACCCGGTTCGCGGCGTGCGCGCGCCACGCCGCCCCAAGCGGCTGCCCAAGGCGCTGCCGCCCGACCTCGCGCTGCGCTTCGTGCAGCCGGTCGACGACGGTGACGCGCCCGCCGACGATGCCTTCGCGCGGGTTCGCGACCAGGCGATCGTCGAGTTGCTTTACTCGAGCGGGCTGCGGCTGTCCGAGCTCACCGGGCTCGACACCCGCTATGTCCAGGTCGGGGCCTACCGCTCTGGCGGCTGGCTGACCCGCGACGAGGCCGAGGTGCAGGTGCTGGGCAAGGGCGGCAAGCGCCGCACGGTGCCGGTGGGCGGGCCGGCACTGGCCGCGCTCGACGCCTGGCTCGCGCTGCGCGCGGCCTTTGTGGCGGTCACGCCGGGCGCGGATCCGCATGCGCTGTTCCTGTCGCAGCGCGGCGCGCGGCTGTCCGGCCGCGCCGTGCAGCGCCTGGTCAAGCGCCTGGGTGTGGCGCGCGGCGTGCCGTCCGACGTCCATCCGCACGTGCTGCGGCATTCGTTCGCCAGCCACCTGCTGCAGTCGAGCGGCGACCTGCGTGCGGTGCAGGAGCTGCTCGGCCACGCCAGCATCGCGACCACCCAGGTCTACACCTCGCTCGATTTCCAGCGCCTCGCCGCGGTCTACGACGCGACCCATCCGCGCGCCCGCACCCGGCGGCGCCCCGGAGAGTCCGGTTGAACCGCCCCGAGCCGACGCTGCACCTCAAGCCGCGCAAGGATGCCTCGCTGCAGCGGCGCCATCCGTGGGTATTCGCGGGCGCCGTCGAGCGGCTGGGCGGCAAGGCCGCGCCGGGCGACACCGTGCGCGTCGTCGGCGCTGACGGCCGGTTCCTCGCCCGGGCCGCGTTCAGCCCGTCGTCGGCGATCCGCGCGCGGGTCTGGACCTTCGACGAGGTCGAGTCGGTCGACGAAGCCTTCGTCGCCGCCCGCGTGCACGCGGCGGTCGCGCGACGCGAGCCGCTGCGCGAGCGCTCCGACGCGTTGCGCCTGGTGTTCGGCGAGGCCGACGGGCTGCCCGGCTGCGTCGTCGACCGCTACGCCGGGCAGCTGGTCGTGCAGTTCCTGTCGGCCGGCGTCGAGCGTTGGCGCGACACGATCGTCGACGCGCTGGTCGCAGCCACCGGCTGCGCGGCGGTCTACGAGCGCTCCGACGCCGCAGCCCGCGAGCGCGAGGGCCTGACGCTGCGCGCCGGCCCCATCCGCGGCGAGGCGCCGACCCCGGTGCCGGTCGTGGAGCACGGTGTGCGCTACCGGGTCGACGTGGTCGGCGGCCACAAGACCGGCTTCTACATCGACCAGCGCGACAACCGCGCGCTGGTCGGCGAGTACGCTGCGGGCCGGCGCATGCTCAACTGCTTCTGCTACACCGGCGGCTTCACCCTGGCCGCGCGCCGCGGCGGCGCGGCCGAGGCCACCTCCATCGACGCCAGCGCCGAGGCGCTTGTGATGGCCGCCGCCAACGAGCGCGACAACGGCTTCGAGACCCCCTCGACCTGGCAGCAGGCCAACGTGTTCGACGCGCTCAAGTCGATGCTCGCCGAGGGGCGGCAGTTCGATCTGATCGTGCTCGATCCGCCCAAGTTCGCGCCGTCGGTGCAGCACGTCGACGCCGCGGCGCGCGCCTACAAGGAGATCAACCTGAAGGCGTTGCGCCTGCTCGCCCCCGGCGGGCTGCTCTTCACCTTCTCCTGCTCGGGCGCGATCACCGCCGACCTCTTGCGCGGGATCGTGGCCGGCGCCGCGGCCGATGCGCGCGTCGATGCGCAGCTGCTGCGGCAGCTGGCCGCCGGAATCGACCATCCGATGGCGATCACCCATCCGGAAGGCGAGTACCTCAAGGGCCTGATGCTGCGACGGATGTAGACTCGCGCCTTGCGACGCGGAGGGCACGCTTGGCCTCGAACCTCGATCAGGCACGCGAGCGGGTGCGGGCGACCGGCGCCCGGGTCACTGGTGCGCGTGTCAAGGTGCTGGCGGTGCTGCTGCAGGCCGACGAGGCGCTGACGCACACTGAGGTGCAGCGCCGCCTCGAGCAAGGCGACGCCCGCGAAGTGCTTGATCGCGTCACGCTGTACCGCGTGCTCGATTGGCTCGTCGAGGCGGGCCTGTCGCACCGGGTCTCCGGCCCCGACCGAGTCTGGCGCTTCTCGGCGCACGGCGACGACGCCTCCACCGGCGCCGGTCATGCCCATGGCGCGCAGCACGGCCATTTTAAGTGCCGCCGCTGCGAGCGCATGTTCTGCATGAAGTCCTCGTCGCGGCTCGCCCGCACGGTACGCGGCATGCTGCCCGACGGCTTCGACGGCGACGCGGTCGAGCTCACCGTGGTCGGCCGCTGCGCCGAGTGCGCGGCCGCCGAGGCCGGCGCGCTGCACGACGATGCGCGGCGCGGCTCGGCCGCGCCCGAGGCCGCCGCGCTCGCGGTCGCCGACGGGCAGTGAGCGCCTTGGCCGCCGTCCCGTCCGTGCCCGAGCCGGTTCCGGTCACGGTGCTGACCGGCTTCCTCGGCAGCGGCAAGACCACGCTGCTCAACGGGCTGCTGCGTCAGCCGGGGTTGTCCGACACCGCGGTGTTGATCAATGAGTTCGGCGAGGTCGGCCTCGATCACCTGCTGGTCGAGCGCCTCGACGAGCGCACCGTCCTGCTGGCCTCGGGCTGCATCTGCTGCACGATCCGCACCGACCTCGCGCACGCGCTGGCCTCGCTGGTCCTGCGGCGCGACCGCGGCGAACTGCCGCCGTTTTCGCGGGTGCTGGTCGAGACCACCGGCCTGGCCGATCCGGCGCCCATCCTGCACACCCTGCTGGCCGATCCGATGCTCGCGGCCCGTTTCCGCCTGCAGGGCGTGGTGACCACGGTCGATGCGGTGCACGGCGCCCGGCAGCTCTCTGGGCAGTTCGAGTCGGTCAAGCAGGCCGCGGTGGCGGACCTGCTGGTGATCACCAAGCCCGACCTGGCCGCGCCCGAGACGCTCGCCCGGCTCGAGCGCAAGCTCGGCCGTCTGAATCCGGGCGCGGCGCGCGTGCATGCCGTCGCGGGCGATCTCGATGCCGGCGCTGTCCTCGGCCTGGGGCTGTATGATCCGGCCTCCCGTGGCGCCGACGTCCGGCGTTGGCTGCGCGACGAGTCGCTGCGGCCGGCGCCCGTCGACGGCCCGGGCGACGACGATCCTGACCGTTCCCGCCACGGTGACGCCATCCGCAGCTTCGTACTGACCTTCGACGCTCCGCTGTCGCGCGAGGGGCTGGACGAGGCCTTCGGGATGCTGACCGGCGTGGCCGGCGACGCGCTGCTGCGGGTCAAGGGCGTCGTCGACGTGGAGGGCGACGGCCCGTGCGCCATCCATGCCGTGCAGCACCAGGTGTATCCGACGGTGCGGCTCGGGCGGTGGCCGGCGCACTGGGACGGCGGCGGAGAGACTGCGGGCTCGCGGCGCAGCCGGATTGTGTTCATCGTGCGCCAGCCGCTGTCGCGCGAGTATGTTTCCTCGGCATTCGAGCACTTCGCGCGGGCTCCGCTCGCGCAGGACTGATCAGGGCACTCGTCATGGCACAACCCCAGGTTCCGGTCACCATCCTCACCGGCTTTCTCGGCAGCGGCAAGACCACGCTGCTCAACCGCATCCTCACCGAGCAGCACGGCCACAAGATCGCCGTGATCGAGAACGAGTTCGGCGAGGAAGGAATCGACAACGACCTGCTGCTGCAGAGCCGCGACGAGCAGATCGTCGAGATGAACAACGGCTGCATCTGCTGCACGGTGCGCGGCGACCTGGTGCGCATCC
>JBIPLJ010000035.1:0-45467 GCA_044368415.1 Burkholderiaceae bacterium | reverse complement strand
GGTTCCAGCGACAGCCTGCCGCTCTTGCCGAGTGACACCAATCTAGGCGGACGTCCGGGGGGATGGAGGGAACCCGGGAGGAAACCAGGCAGGACGCGCTGATTGGCTGCTCGCGTCCAGGCTTCCATCGTAACACGCGAGCTCCTCGGCCCCGGACCGCCGGTCGGGCCGCTCCGCGTGCCTATACTCCGCCTCATGGACAAGACACTCGCCGATCTGCGCAAGAGCTACGACCGCGACGAGCTCGTCGAGGACCGTGCCGCGAACGCCCCGCTCGAGCAGTTCGGGCGCTGGATGCAGCAGGCCCTTGACGCGAAGCTCGAAGAGCCTAACGCGATGACCGTGGCCACCGTCGGATCCGACGGGCGTCCCTCGACGCGCATCGTGCTGATTAAGGAGTTCGACCCCCGGGGCATCGTCTGGTACACGAACTACACGAGCCGCAAGGGCCGCGAACTCGAGAGGCATCCGTTCGCGGCGCTGCAGTTCCACTGGGTCGCGCTCGAGCGCGTGGTGCGCATCGAGGGCCGGGTCATGCGGGTCGACGAGGCCGAGTCCGATGCGTACTTCGCCTCGCGCCCCCTCGCCTCGCGCATCGGCGCCTGGGCGTCGGAGCAGAGCACGCCGATCGCATCGCGCGCGACGCTGGTCGCTCGCGCCGCCGAGTACGGGCTGAAGTACGGGCTCAATCCGCCCCGCCCGCCGCACTGGGGCGGCTATCGGCTGGAGCCCGACTACTGGGAGTTCTGGCAGGGTCGACCCTCGCGGCTGCACGACCGGCTCGTCTATCGCTTGCGGTCCGAGGGCGACTGGCAGCGCGAGCGGCTCGCTCCCTGACAGGTCTGCTCCGGCCGGACGCCGGGTACCGACCGCCGGGAATGCGCTGCTGCAGCCGTCCAAGGGGGCGCCGAGCGCAGGGATCGCGAGCGCGGCGGGGAGTGCGCGAAGCAGCTGCCGGCTCAACGGTCCGGGGGTGTTCATCCGATGGCGTCTTCCCGCTTCAGCGGCGGGCATGGGGGGAAGGCTGCGGCCAAAATCGTTCCGCGACTTTGCTTAGTTCTAGAACAACCATGGGCATCGCCATCCCAGCCTGGCTCGTCGCGTAGGATCCCGCCACCAATAGGACGGCCCCTCGGCGCCCCGCTTTCCCGCACGGAGACACCCGATGAAGACCCCGCTCAGACACGGCGCCCTCGGCGCGATCGCGTCGGCGCTGCTCGCGGCGAGCAGCCCGGCGCTGGCGCAGGATGCCACCCTCGCGCGCAACCTCGCGGCGACCTGCGCGAATTGCCACGGCACCAACGGCCAGGCGCGCGGCGAGATGGTCTCGCTGGCCGGACGGCCCGCCGACCAGCTGCTGACGATCCTCGCGGGCTACCGCAGCGGGGCGATCCCCGCGACGATCATGCACCAGATCGTCAAGGGCTACACCGAGCCGCAGCTGCAGCTGATCGCCAGCCATTTCGCCGCACAGAAACCCGCCCGATGATGAGGCCCTCCACGATGAACTCCCTGCCCGCCTCCTCACCGTCCGCACCGGCCCGCCGCCGGTGGCTCGCCGCGGGCGCGGCGCTCGGCGGCACGGCGCTCACCGGCTGCGCGACCCCGGGCGCCTCCGGCCCCTCGCTCGGACGCGTCGTCGTCGTCGGCGGCGGCTTCGGCGGCGCCACTGTCGCACGCTACCTGCGCCTGTGGGGCGGCAACATCGACGTCACCGTCGTCGAACGCAACGCCGCCTTCGTGTCCTGCCCGATCTCGAACCTCGTGGTCGGCGGCTACCGCCAGATCGGCGACGTCACCCGCGGCTACGACACGCTCAAGGCCGCGGGCGTGAAGGTCGTGCAGGGCGAGGTGGTCGCGATCGATCCGGCGGGCCGCACGGTGCGGCTCGCGAACGGCGCCGAGCTCGCCTATGACCGGCTGGTGCTGTCGCCCGGGATCGACTTCATGAGCGAGCAGGTAGGCGGGCTCTCGGCCGCACTCGACAGCGGCCGCATCGTCCACGCCTGGAAGGCCGGACCGCAGACGGTGGCGCTGCGCAACCAGCTGACCGCGATGCCCGACGGCGGCGTCGTCGCGATCTCCATCCCCAAGTCTCCCTACCGCTGCCCGCCCGGGCCGTACGAGCGAGCCTGCATGATCGCCAGCTACCTGAAGGCGCAGAAACCCAGGTCCAAGATGCTGGTGCTGGATGCGAACCCCGAGGTGCAGTCGAAGAAGGCGCTCTTCGAGCGGGCGTTCGCCGATCACTACAAGGGCATCCTCGAGTACCGGCCGAATGCCGAGGTCAAGGAAGTGTCGGGCAGCGTCGCGAAGACAGACTTCGACGATGTGCGTGCGGACGTGCTCAACATCGTGCCACCGCAGCGCGCCGCCGACATCGCGCAGAAGGCTGGCGTGGTCAACATGAACCAACGCTGGGTGGGCGTCGACTGGCTGACGATGGAATCGACCGCGGTCAAGGGCATCCACGTGCTCGGCGATGCGACCTTCCCGGGTCCGGGGATGCCGAAGTCTGGACACATGGCCAACCAGCACGCAAAGGTCGCGGCGGCGGCGATCGTGCAGCTGCTCAAGGGCGACTTGGTCAACCCCACACCGGTGGTGATGAACACCTGCTACAGCTTCGTGACGCAGCGCGACGTGATCCACGTGGCCTCGGTCCACCAGTACGACGCGGCGGACAAGACCTTCAAGCCGGTGCCCGGCTCGGGCGGCGTGTCGGCCGCGGCGAGCGAGCTCGAGGGGCGCTACGCGCTCGCCTGGGCGGACAACATCTGGGCGGACATGCTGGCCGCCTGAGACCGCGCTCGGATCTGCGGTGCCCGTCCGCTCGGGACGGGGGCGACCTTCAGGCGACCGTCGCCTCGTCGGTGCGCTTGTCGCCCCGGTTGTCGACCCAGGTCACGCCGATCTTGTCGCCGGCCTTCGCGCCCTTCACCACGAACTGCAGGAACGGGTTCTTCGAGACCGCGGGGCCCCACTGCGCCGTCATCACGGTCTTGCCGTTGAGCTGAGCGCTGACCTCCTGGATGAACCAGGCCGGGACGATCCTACCGGATGTGTCCTTGCGCTGGCCGGTCTCCATCTCGTGGCTCATCAGGACTCGGACCGTGGTCTTGTCACCCGCGGCTTGGGCGCGGATGCGCATCGGATCTGCCATGGCGCTCGCCTCGTTTCGTTGGGTCAGCCGCCGCAGCCGCCGAGGGTGATCTTGACTTCCTTCTTCGCGAAGAGCGTCCGGCCGTCGCCGGTGATCGCCACGGCGTAGACGTCGGAGGACTGGCTCATCTTCACGCGCGTGCTGAAGCTCGACTCGACCGCGTCGGTGACGTCGAAGGCCGCAGCCAGCGTGTTCGGGTTCTTCTCGACGAGGATCAGGAGCGTGCGTACGCCGGGGGCGGTGGTGGCGATCGCGATCGGCACGACCGCGCCGTTCTCTGCGATGTCGGGGGCGGTGAACGTCACATCGCGGCTCTCGGCCGGGGAACCGGCGCCGACCGCCTTCATCAGCTCGCCGACCGACTTGGCCTCGAAGGCGGCCTTGTTCCACGCGCCCGCCTGCTGGGCGAACGCACGCTGGGGCAGCCAGCCGGCCGCAACGAGCGCAGCCGCCACGCGGGCGGAATCGCTCAGCACTTTCCTGCGTTGATTCACGGAGGATCTCCTTCGATCGGGCCCCGCGATGATACGGCACCCGACCGGGCGGCCCGCGCCGCGCCGCGCGCGGGCGCGGCGCCCCGTTCAGTGGAAGTGCGTGCCCTCGGGCTCGGCATCTTCGGGCATCTCGGCGTGCACCACCTCGCCGGCGTGGTTCGGATAGAGCGGCACGCCGCAATCCTCGCAGTACTCGGGCTCGGTGACGTCGGCCCAGGTGCGCACGTCGGTGACGCCGGCCTCGCGCAGCGTCTCGCGGATCCGCTCGAGGGGCGCTGGCTCGTCGGACTCGCTCTCGGCGCCGAGCAGCGGCCACACGACGCCCTGTGCCACCTCCTCCTCGTCCCCGATCGACAGCCCGATCCGGTACTCATCGGGCCGGTCGTCGCCGAAGGGCGCGACGGTCGCGCGGATCGCCTCGGGCTCGAGATCGAGCGCGTGTGTGAGGAAGTGAACCGCCGCCTTGATGGCGTACGGCCGCACACGCCGGTCGGCCTCGCGCAGGTTGATGTGGTAGGCATCCGGCAGCAGGCACTCGAAGCCGCAGCCGGGCAGCAGCGACTCGATCGAGGGACGGGCCTGGGTGATCCACTGCTCGAGGCAGGCGACACGCGAGGCATGCTCGCCCGACTCGGGCAGCTGCCAGCGAAAGAGCGCGCCATCCTGCTGCACGGCGACCGCGGCGATCAGGAAGCGGCCGTCGGCGAGCATCTCCGCGGTCTCGGGAAGCGATTTCAGGTCCAGGCGCGGCGCGGCCCCGCCGGGGCTGATCGCGGCCTGCCCGAGGCGGCGAGTGAGGCGGCGCAGCTCACCGAAGTCGCGCGGCAGCTGGTCGACGCTGTAGAGCACTGGCGCCATCCGGAAGCGCACGTCGCGCGCCAGCACGTGGGCCTGCCAATGCGCCGACAGCGACACCACGGTGTCGGCCGCGATCGGGCCGGACGGGATGCGGAACCGCGTCCAGGCGACCACAGGTGCAGCGACCAGCAGCACGTCCCAGCGCTGGCCTTCGACCTCGACGACCAGCGACTCGGCCGCGGTCTCGACCGCCTCGATCAACGCGCCGTAGGCCTCGCCATCGGTCTGATTGAGCCGGTCGAGCGCGTCGTGGATAGACTGCGGATGCCCGGTGTCGAGCAGCCGCTCGATGCGCTGCGCGAGCTGGGCGTCCCAGTAGCGATCCTCGACCCGACTGCCCGAATTGGAGAGGCCTAGAGCGGCGGCGACGAGTCGCTCGGCGTCGGCCGACAGGTGGGCTTTTCGATCGCGCCCGGTGCGGGCGTGGCGGATTTCTTTCAAGGGACTCTTCCTGGCGCCCCCTGCCGGCAGGGCGGGGCGGACCGGGGATTTTACCGGAATGCGGCCGCCGGCCCGCCGGGCGGCGCCTTGGCCATCGGTCCGAGGCAGGCTAGGCTCACGCAATGACCACGACGCGCCCCCTCCCCGGCCGCGCCCCGCGACCGGGGCGCTGCACCTGGATGACCCGCCGCTCCGCCCTCGTGCTGGGCGCCGTCCTCGCCGCCGCGCTCGCCTCGGGCTGCGGCGGAAGCGCCAGGGACGCGGCCGGCAGCACGGTGTTGCCTGCGGACCTCACCGAGGGCGGCTGGGTCCGTTCGGTGATGACGGGCGTATACCTGTACGCAGACCGCGTCCCGGCGGCCGACCTGTCGGGGCTGGAGACCGCCTCGCAGGCGCTCGAGCTCCTGCGGGTGAACCCGCCGGACCGCTTCAGCTACGTCGAGAAGCGGGCCGCCTACGACGGCTTCTTCGACGAGGGCAGCTCGGTCGGGCTCGGGATCGGGCTTCGGATCGAGGCCGGCGCGGTGGTGCTGCGCATCGTGATGCCCGGCTCCCCGGCCGATCGCGCCGGGCTTCGGCGCGGTGACCGGATCGAGTCGATCGACGGCGTCGACGCCGCCACGCTGGTCGCGGCAGGCACCGTGACCGCGGCGCTGGGCCCGTCCGAAGTCGGGCTCTTGGTACGGCTCGGCTGGAGCCGGGACGGCACCGTCACCGAAGCCGAGCTCATCAAGGCGAGCTACACGGTGACGCCGATCCTGGCCACCCGCGTCATCGAGCGCGATGGCGCACGCATCGGCTACGTCGCGCTCTTCACCTTCACCGAGACCGCCCGGCCGGCCTGGGATGCGGCGATCGCGGCGCTGCGCGAGGCGGGCGCGGACTCGCTGGTCGTCGACCTGCGCGAGAATAGCGGCGGCCGCTTGTACGTGGCGGCCGACATCGCCGGATCGCTCGCCCCGAGCAGTGCCGTCGGACAGGTCTTCACCGAGCTGCGCCATAACGCCGCGAACCTTGCGAGCGACCTGTCGATCCCGGTACCCGCGCGTTCGGCCACGGGTGCGTTCGAGCAGGTCGCATGGCTGGTCTCGGACATCACCTGCTCGGCCTCGGAGTCGCTGATCGCAGGGCTGCGCCCCTTCCGCGACGACCCGCTCATCGGGACCGCGACCTGCGGCAAGCCGGTCGGCTTCGAGCCGCAGGTGCGTGGCGACATCGTGCTCAGCGCCGTCAGCTTCATCGGCCGCAACCGCGACGGCCTGACCGACTGGTTCGATGGCCTGCCGCCGACCTGCACGGTCTCGGCAGAGCCCTACCTGCCGTTCGGCGACGAGGCCGATCCACGCTTGGCGGAGGCGCTGCAGCGACTGGGCAGCGGGGCCTGCAGCCAGGCTGCGCAGGCGGCGCCGAAATCAGTGCAGACGCCGCCGTCGGTCCCGGCGCGGCTGCCCGCCGCTTTCGGACTGGCGAGCGAGACCGGCCTGCTGTGACGGGCGTGATGAGCGGGCCGTGAGCGGGCCGTGAGCGGGCCGTGATCGGACCTGGAACGGACCGTGATCGGGCTCGGAACGCCCAGCGACCGAACCGGAATCGGCGAACGGTCTGGACGCCCCAGCGTTCAGGCGGGCTGGCCCGGCCAAGACGCTGTGAAGAAACCCTAGCGAGCAGGCCCGAGCCGGCGCCGAGGAGCGCAGCCGTGCTTAGAGTACGGCGAGCACCGCAGGCGTAGGATCGAGACGCGCAGTCGGTTTATTCGCAGCTTCTCACCCAGAGCGCCTGACCCTTGCACTCCTTGCCGATCGCGGCGAGCCCCGCATCATGGGCGGCGACCTCGGCGGCCGAAGCCGCCTTGACCGCGAGGCCGCGCGGCGGCCACTCGATCGGCTCGGCGCCGTCCGCGCGTCCGTCCCCCGAATCGAGTGCGATCTCGAAGCTGTCCTGCCCGCGCGTCATCGCCAGGTAAACCTCGGCGAGCAGTTCCGAGTCGAGCAGCGCGCCGTGCAGCGTGCGGTGCGAGTTCGACACGCCATAGCGGTCGCACAGCGCATCGAGCGAATTGCGCTTGCCAGGGTGCAGCTCGCGCGCCATCAGCAGCGTGTCGAGCACGCCGCCGCAGCGATCGCGAAAGCGCCCGTGCCCGACGCGTGCGAGCTCGGCATCGAGGAACGACAGATCGAAGGCCGCGTTGTGGATCAGCACCTCGGCGCCGTCGCAGAACTCGAGCACCCGATCCGCGATCTCGGCGAAGCGCGGCTTGTTGCGCAGGTCGTCCCACGTCATGCCGTGCACCTCTGTCGCGGCCTCGTCGATCTCGCGCTCGGGGTTCAGGTACAGGTGCAACGTGCGCCCAGTCAGCCGGCGGTTGACGATCTCGAGGCAGCCGATCTCGATGATGCGGTGGCCATCGGCCGCCGACAGGCCCGTGGTCTCGGTGTCGAGGACGACCTGCCGCATCAGGACCCCGCTGCCGCCGACGGCCGCTGATCGACCGCCACAGCGGCCGCGCCGTGGCCGGCCGCCACCTCGCCGTGCGGCACGGGCGGGGCCGCATCGGCCTCGGCCTGCGCCGCGGCCGCCTGGGCGCCGCCGAACTTCTTGCCGCGGGTGAGCAGCGTATAGAAGGTCGGCACCACAAACAGCGTGAGGACCGTACCCACCGTCATGCCGCCGACGATCACCATGCCGATCTGGATCCGGCTCTCGGCGCCGGCGCCGGTCGCCAGCGCCAGCGGCACCGAGCCCAGCACCATGGCGCCGGTGGTCATCAGGATCGGGCGCAGCCGAAGCGCCGCCGCCTCCACGACGGCCTCGCGCATCGCCCGGCCCTCCTCGCGCAGCTGGTTGGAGAACTCCACGATCAGGATGCCGTGCTTGGTGATCAGCCCCACCAGCGTGATCAGGCCGATCTGGCTGTAGACGTTGAGCGTCCCCCCGCTCCACTGCAGCAGCGCGAGCGCTCCCGTCATCGCAAGCGGCACGGTGAGCATGATGACGAATGGATCGACGAAGCTTTCGAACTGCGCGGCCAGGACCAGGTAGATGAAGCCGAGGGCGAGCGCGAAAGTCAGGAACAGCTCCGAGGACGACTGCTTGAACTCACGCGTCTGGCCGTTGTAGTCGATCGCGTAGCCGCTGGGAAGGTGCTTGCGCGCCGCCGCCTCGAGGTAGTCGACCGCCTCGCCGAGCGAGGTGCCCGGCGCGAGGTTCGCGGTGATGGTGACCGCGCGGCGCTGGGCGAAGTGGTTGAGCTCGCGCGGGCTGACCGACTCCTTCCAGCCCACCAAGCTCGACAGCGGCACCATCGTATCGTTGCGCCCGCGCACGAAGATCGCGGCGATGTCCTGCGGCGAGGAGCGGGCCGACGGATCGAGCTGCACGACGACGTCGTACTGCTCGCCGTTGCGCTTGAAGCGCGTGACCTGACGGCCGCCGAGCATGGTCTCGACCGCGCGCCCAATCGCATCCACCGACACGCCGACATCGGCCGCGCGGTCGCGGTCGATGGTCAGGCGCACCTCGGGCTTGTTCAGCCGGAGGTCGCTGTCGACGCCCTGCAGACCCTTCCAGGTCTGCAGGTCGCGCAGCAGCGGCTGCAGTGTGCGCTGCAGCGTGTCGTAGGGATCAGAGGTCATCACGACAAAGTTGATCGGGCGCTCACGCGGCGACTGCCCGAGCGAGGGCGGCGCCACGGCGAAGGCCAGCACGCCGGGAATCGCCAGCAGCTTGGGTTGCAGCTCCTTGACGATGTCTTGGACGCTGCGCGTGCGGTTCTCCCAGTCGGTCAGGCGCCAGAACGCGATGCCCTGGGCCACCGTGGGATTGCCGGCGATCACGAACGCGCGGTCGATCTCGGGGATGGTGCGGGCGATGCCTTCGAGCTGGCGGCCGTACTTCTCGGTGTAGCCGATCGATGCGCCATCGGGGCCGTTGATGATCGAGACGATCGTGCCGCGGTCCTCGACCGGCGACAGCTCCTTCTTCATGCCGATCCACAGCGCGTAGCACGCGTAGGCCACGGCGAGGTAGGCGATCAGGATCAGCCAGCGGTTGCGCAACGTGAAGCGCAGCACCGCGGCATAGCCGCGGGTCATGCCGTCGAGCACCGCCTCGATTGCTGTGCCGATGAAGGTGCGCTTGCCGTGAGGCTTCAGCAGCCGGCTGCACATCATCGGCGACAGCGTGAGCGCGATGAAACCGGAGACAACCACCGCGCCCGCCAGCGTCAGCGCGAACTCGACGAACAGCCGCCCGATGCGGCCCGGCGTGAACGCGACCGGCGCATAGACCGCGGCCAGTGTCAGCGTCATCGCGATGACCGCGAAGCCGACCTCGCGCGTGCCGCGAAAGGCCGCGGCCATCGGCGACATGCCGTTCTCGATGTGCCGATAGATGTTCTCGAGCACCACGATCGCATCGTCGACCACCAGCCCGATCGCCAGCACCAGCGCGAGCAGCGTCAGCGTGTTGATCGAGAAGCCCGCGGCCAGCATCAGCGCGAAGGTGGTGATCAGGCAGACGGGGATCGTGACCAGGGGGATGATGCTCGCGCGCAGCGAGTGCAGGAACAGGAAGATGACCAGCGCCACCAGCACCACCGCCTCGGCGATGGTCTTGTAGACCGACTTGATCGCGCGGTCGATGAAGACTGTATTGTCGTTGGCGATCTGGATGGTCAGCCCCGGCGGCAGGTCGCGCTGGATGTTGGGCAATTCGGCGCGCAGCGCGTCGGCCAGCACCAGTGGGTTGGCGGTGGCCTGCTTGACCACGCCGACCGAGATCGCGTCACGGCCGTTCAGCCGTACGATCGAGCGCTCGCTGCGCGGCGCGATGCCAACGCGGCCGATGTCGCGGATGCGGATCGGATAGTTGTTGACGGTCTTGACGACCACGTCCTCGAACTGACCGGCGCGCTGCAGGTCGGTCTGAGAGACGACGGTGAACTCGCGCTGTGTGCTCTCGATGCGGCCGGAAGGAATCTCGACATTCTGCCGACGCAGCGCGTCCTCCACGTCCAGGGGCGTCAGGCGGTAGGCGGCGAGCCGGTCGGGGTCGAGCCACACCCGCATCGAGTAGGCGCGCTCGCCGAAGATCCTCACGTCGGCGGCACCCGGCAGCGTCTGCACACGCGGCTTGATATTGCGGCTCACATAGTCCGACACCTCCAGCGGGCTCATCGTGTCGCTGGAGAACGCCATCCAGATGATCGGGTTCGCATCGGCCTCGACCTTAGCGATCACCGGCTCGTCGGCATCCTGGGGCAGGCGCTGGCGGACCCGGGCGACGCGGTCGCGCACGTCGGCGGCGGCCGAGTCGGCGTCGCGCTCGAGCCGAAAGCGCACGGTGATCTGGCTCTGCTCGGGTCGGGAGATGGAGGTCAGCACGTCGACCCCCTCGATCCCGGCGATCGAATCCTCCAGCGGCTTGGTGACCTGCGATTCGATGATCTCCGCCGAGGCGCCGAGATAACGGGTCTCGACGTTGACCACCGGCAGGTCGATCTTCGGGTACTCCCGCACCGACAAGCGCTGGTAGCTCACCACGCCCAGCAGCATCAGGATCAGGGACAGCACCGTCGCGAAGACGGGGCGGCGGATACAGATGTCGGACAGCACCATGCCGAGCCTCTGGCGGAACCGGGTTGCTTACCTGGACGCCGCGGGCGCGGTGGCGCCGGCGGTGGCAGGCGAATTCGAGGCGACCGGTGCTGCAACCGGTGCTGCAACCGGTGCTGATGCCGGTGCAGCGGCCGGGACTGCTGCGGCGGCTGCGGCGGCCGCCATCGGCACATCGGCCTTCGGTGCGCCGACCGACCCGGAGCCCACAGGCCCGCCGGGGCCGCCCGCTCCGCCCGGACCACCCGGACCACCCGGCGGCCGGCGGTTCGGGTCGATCACCCTGACCTCCTGGCCGTCGCGCTGCAGCCGCAGCTGGCCGGCGGTGACGACCAGGTCTTCGAACGCCAGACCCGACAGCACCTCGGCGCGCGCATCCCGGCGCAGGCCGATCTCGATCTTCGTGCGCACCGCCTTGTCGGCATCGACCTTCCAGACGTAGGTGTCGGCGCCCTGGGAGATCACCGCCTCCTCGGGGACCGTCAGCGCCTCTGCGTTCGCGCGCACCACCACGCGGGCCCGCGCGAACATGCCCGAGCGCAGCGCGCCGTCCGGGTTGGCGAGCTTGCCGCGCGCGAGCAGCGAGCGGCCGTTGGCATCGATCTGCGCATCGATCGCGGAGATCGTCGCCTTGAAGGTCTTGCCCGGCAGCGAGTCGAAGGAGAGCTGCGCGATCTGCCCGATCTTGACGCTGCCGAGGTAGCGCTCGGGCATGCGCAAGTCGACCTTCATGGTCGCGATGTCCTCGATCACCGCGAGGTCGGCACCGTCCCTCACGAAGTCGCCCGGGCTCACGTTGCGCAGCCCCATCACGCCGGAGAACGGCGCGCGGATCTCAGACTTGGACAGCTTGGCCTCGGCCAAGCGCAGCTTGGCCTCCTGGATCTTCAGGTTCGCCGCGGCCTGGTCCCTGGCGCTGGCGGACACAAAATTGCGCTGCGCGAGCTCGACGGTGCGCTCATAGTTGGCACGCGACAGCGCGAGCTCGGCGCGCGACTGATCGGCCTCGGCCGCCGCGACCGACGCGTCCAGCGCGATGAGGGTCGTGCCGCGCTGCACGCGTGCGCCATCACCGAAGCCGACCCGCTCGATGCGGCCGGCCACCTCGGAGCGCAGGGTCACGGTCTCGTTGGCGCGCAGCGAGCCGACCGCGACCACCTCATCGGCCAGAGGCCGCCTGTCGACCCTCGCGACCTCGATGCCAACCGGCCCACGCGGCCCGCCGGCCCCGCCGCCACCCTTTGCGTCGCCACCCTTGCCGTCGAGCCCCTTGCCCTCCCCGCCCTTCGCATCGCCGGACTTGACTTCGCCCCCGGCAGGTGCCGCGCTGGACGCACCGCCCTTCACCTCGAAACCGGTCGCTGCGGGGTTCTTCTTCTGGTAGGTGTACGCGTACCAACCGAGGCCGCCGAGGCCAACGGCCGCGACCACGGTGTAGATCAGCTTGACGTTCATGGAGAGTCCGAGGCGAGTCGCGCGAACATAACACGCCCCCCCCCAACGAATCGGCGGAACGCAGCGTTACACTTTCCGGTTCGTTAGGCATTCCCTCACGCTCCGGATTCCCCCCATGCACCCTGCCGTCGCCCGAGACCCCGTCCGTGCCCTAGCCGCCTCCCGCATCCGGGAAGTCGCCAACGCCGCGATGGGCGCGCCGGACGTGCTCGCGTTCTGGTTCGGCGAGCCGGACCGGCCCACCCCCGGCTTCATCGTCGAGGCCGCCAAGCGGGCGCTCGACGCCGGGGACACCTTCTACCTGCCCAACCTCGGCCTGCCAGAACTGCGTGAGGCGATCGCCGGCTATGCGAGCCGGCTGCACGCCGGCGCAGGTCCGGCCATCGGGGCCGGCCGCATCGCGGTGACCAGTTCCGGCGTGACCGCGCTGATGCTCGCCTCGCAGGCGCTGCTCTCGCCGGGCGACAAGGTGGTGGCGGTCGTCCCGCTGTGGCCGAACCTCACCGCGATCGCCGGCGTGCTCGGCGCCCGGGTCGAGACCATCGCGCTGACGATTGACGCGGGCGGACGCTGGACGCTCGACGTCGACCGGCTGCTGGCCGCGCTCAGCCCGGACACGCGGATGCTATTGGTGAACTCGCCGGGCAACCCGACAGGCTGGGTGATGCCTGCCGACGCGATGCGCGCGGTCCGCGCCCACTGCAGGCGCCACGGCATCTGGATCCTGTCCGACGAGGCCTATGAGCGACTGGTCTTCGACGGCTCCGGATGCGCCCCGTCGTTCCTCGACGGAGCCGACCCCGAGGAGCGGCTGGTGGTCGCGAACACCTTCTCGAAGACCTGGCAGATGACCGGCTGGCGGCTGGGCTGGCTGGTGCTGCCGGAGACGCTCGCACCCGACGTCGAGAAGCTCGTCGAGTTCAACACCTCCTGCGCGCCCGGCTTCGTGCAGCGCGCCGGCCTGGCCGCGGTCCGCGACGGCGAGCCAGCCGCGCGGGCCTTCCAGGCCTACGTCCGCGAGGGCGCGGCCACCCTGGTCTCGGCGCTCGCCCGGGTACCGCGGGTGCATCCGGTGACGCCGGACGGCGCGATGTACGTACTGCTGCACGTCGACGGCGAGCCCGACAGCCTGGCGCTCGCCAAGGCGCTGGTGCGCGAGGCCCGACTGGGTCTTGCGCCGGGCGTGGCCTTCGGCGACGGCGGCGAGGGCTTCCTGCGATGGTGCGTCGCCCGGCCGGCGGCCACGCTGCAGGATGGTGTCGAGCGGCTCGCGCGCTTCCTCGCGACACGCTGACGAAGCCCCACGCCAGCGGCGGGCGGCTGCGCCGCGCCTCGGCGACGCCCCTCAGCGTCGGGCGTCGCGCAGGGCCTCGTTGGCCAGCCGGTCGGCCAGCTCGTTAAGGGTGTCTCCGTTGTGGCCGCGCACCCAGCGCACGCTGACGCGGCGGGCGTCGGCGACCACGAAGAGCCGGCGCCACAGGTCCTGGTTGGCCACTGGCTCGTTCTTCGAGTTGCGCCAGCTGCGTCGCTCCCAGCCGGCACGCCACTCGCTCAGCCCCTTGAGCACGTACTGACTGTCCGAGACCAGTTCGACCGAGGCGCCCTCGGGCACGCGTGTCAGACCCTCGATGGCGGCGACGATCTCGGCGATCTGGTTGGTGCCATGGCCGATAAAGCCTCGCGCATGCTCGGGGTCGCGGCCGCCGGGTCCGAGGATCACGGCGCCCCAGGCGGCGGGACCTGGGTTGCTGGGCGCGCACGCGCCATCGGTGTAGGCGACCCAGCGGGTTGCATCAGCAGTGGCGGGAACGGCGGGCATCTGGCTCTCTGCGAGGGATCCGGACGGCCCGGGCCGGGACGGCTCCGGGCGAGTCTTGATCGTACGGGAGGGCTGCATTCTAATCGTCAGGCCAACTCGGTATCCGGCCCAGGACCCCGTGCGCTCGATGTCCGACCGTCCCGATCAGCCCGTGCGATCGTCCGGCATGCGGCTGCGCTGCGGGCTGGCCACCACGATGGCGCGTGCGTGCGACCGGCGCTTCCAGGCCGGTCCGATCAGCCGCATCGCGCGCACGCGCTTGATCGCGGACACCATGTAGACCGCGCCGCAGATCGGCCACCACCGGTCTCCGGCGCGCTCCATGAAGCGGGTGCGGTCGAGCCAGAGCTGGGTTCGGCACGGCGGCCGCCAGCAGCCGTAGCGCGCCCGCTCGGTCTCGAACCCCAAGAGCTTGCACCAGTCGCGCAGTCGCGGCACCGCGATGAAGTGACCTTCGCGCGGCAGGAAGGGCGTGAGCATGCCGCGCAGCGCCCACTGGCGCGCGCCCCACAGGCTCGCCGGGTTGAAGCCCGAGACGATCAGCCGGCCCTCGGGCCGCAGCACGCGGTCGGCTTCGCGCAGCACCTGGTGCGGGTCCTGCGCAAATTCGAGCACGTGCGGCAGCACGAGCAGGTCGAGCGAGTGGGAATCGAAAGGCAGTTCCTCGAAGTGCTCGATGCGCACGCGCGGCCGGTCGTGAGCGGGCAGCGGGTCGCCGCCGCGCAGCGCATGCACGCGGTGCGGCATCCGGTTCGCGCGCAGCGCGTCGAGATCGGGCTCGCCGCACTGCACGGCGTGGTAGCCGAACACGTCGCCCACGGCCTCGTCGAAGTGCGCCTGCTCCCATTCGAGGATGTATCGGCCGGATGGCGAGGCCAGCCAGTGCTGCCAGTCCCCGGGGCCCTTCGATGCGGGCGGCCCGCCCGGATCGGCGCCGCCTGTCGGCGGCGCCGGGCGCGCGGCCTCTTCGGCCTCGGCCTCGGCAGACCCGGGCGCCGCGTCGGCATCGGCTCGGCGCGCGCCTGCGGATAGGGCCATGACGAGCGCGAGCCGAGCGCGGCCCGGTACGGCCCGCCCCCCCTGCCCGCGTATGATCGAAGTTTCGTTACGCACGCCGTCCGTCCCCGCCCCGGGGCGGCAATCGCCCCGATGAACCCTGCTTCCACGCCCGGCGTCCCGCACGCCTCGGCGCCGCCCCATCCCGCCATCGTGCCGGTGCCAGCGTTCGCCGACAACTATATCTGGCTGCTGCGCGATCGCGAGCGCCGCCGGGCGGCCGTGGTCGACCCGGGCGATGCGGCCCCGGTGCTCGAGGCGCTGGCCGCGGCCGGGCTGAGCTTGGCGGCCGTGCTGGTCACCCATCACCACGCCGACCACGTCGGCGGCCTGCCGGCGCTGCGCGCCGCATTCCCGGACGCGGTCGTACACGGCCCCGCCGCCTCCCTCGTCGAGGGGATCGACCGGCGCTGGCGTGCCGGCGATACGGTCGAGCTCGATGGCTTCGACGCACGCTTCGAGGTCATCGAGATCCCCGGCCACACGCTCGACCACATCGCATTCTTTGCCTGCAGAATCGGCGAGGATGACACCCGCCCTGTACTGTTTTGTGGTGACACGCTGTTCGCCGGCGGCTGCGGTCGTGTCTTCGAGGGCAGCGCGGCGCAAATGACGGCCTCGCTCGGGCGGCTGGCGGCCCTGCCCGACGACACGCTCGTCTATTGTGCACACGAGTACACCACGTCCAACCTGCGCTTCGCCCGTGCAGTCGAGCCGGGCAACGCGCCGCTGGCCGAGCGCGAGCGCCAGACCGCCGCACTGCGCGCCGAGGGCAAGCCCACCGTACCTTCCACGCTCGCCCTGGAGCGGGCCACGAACCCCTTCCTGCGCACCGGCGCCGCCGACGTTCGCCGGGCGGCCCAAGCGCGGCTGGGCCATGCCCCGGTCGACGCAATCGAGGTGTTCGCCGCCGTCCGGCAGTGGAAGGACGGGTTTCGCTGACGCCCCCGCGGCGCCATCGGCGACCGCTTCGCCGACGGAGCCGCCCGGCCGCCCGCGCGCCGGTCGCCGCTTGACCACCCCCGGGGCCGCACGTAGGATCCGGACTGGCCTTATAGGCCTGCAAAAACAGTTAGTTAGGAGAACCCCCTGATATCCGACTCGAACGGCGCGGCGCGCGCCATCCTGCGCACCGTGCTGCTCGGCGGATTTGTTGCTCTCACCGGCTGCGCCGGTGTCGGCCAGGTCGACCCGGGCGGCGCGCCGGTCTCGCGCGCGCAAACGCGCGAAACGGTCACGGCACCACCTGCATCGGCCGTCGCACGCCCGGGCTCCGGGGTCGGGCCCGCGCCGGTCGCACAGCCCGCGCTGGTCGTCACGCCCGTCATGCCGCTCGCCCCGGTCGCGCCCGCCGTCACCCCGGTGCCTGTGCCGGCCCCCGCCCCCGCCACGGCCATACAGGCGCCGGCCGTCGTCATCGCCGCGCCGCGGCCCGCCGACCTGCACCGCGACCTCTGGGCCCGGATGCGCGCCGGCTTCTCGATGCCCGAGCTCGACACGCCGCTGGTCGCGGAGAAGGAGCGCTTCTACCTGCAGCGGCCCGAGGCGCTGCAGCGCATGTTCGGCCGCGGCGGGCGCTACCTGCACTACATCGTCGAGGAGGTGGAGAGGCGCGGCATGCCCACCGAGCTCGCCCTGCTGCCCTTCGTCGAGAGCGCGATGAACCCGGTGGCGCTTTCGTCAGCGCAGGCCGCAGGCCTCTGGCAGTTCATCCCCTCCACCGGCAAGCAGTACGAGCTTTCGCAGAACTGGTGGGTCGACAACCGCCGGGACGTCGTGCAGTCCACGCGCGCCGCGCTCGACTACCTGCAGAAGATCTACGAGATGCACGACCGCGACTGGTTCCTCGCGCTCGCGTCCTACAACTGGGGCGAGAACGCGGTCGCCCGGGCGGTCAAGAACAACCGTGCCAAGGGCCTGCCGACCGACTACTTGTCGCTCAACATGCCGGCTGAGACGCGCAACTATGTGCCGAAGCTGATCGCGCTCAAGAACATCATCCAGCGCTCGGACGATCTCGGCCTGGCACTGCCCGACATCCCGAACAAGCCCTACTTCGCGACGATCGAGAAGACCCGGCCGATCGACCTCAAGCTCGCCGCGCAGTTCGCGGGCATGAGCGTCGAGGAGTTCGTCGCGCTGAACCCGGCGCACAACCGACCGGTGATCGCCGCCAGCCGCAACAACGCGATCAAGTTGCCGGCCGACCGGGTCGAGCCCTTCGCCAAGGCGGTCGAGAAGCACGACCTCGACAACAAGCCCCTGGCCTCATGGCAGCCGTACACGCTCAAGACCGGCGAGACGATCGACGACGTCGCGCGCCGCGGCGGCGTGAGTACCGCCGAGCTGCTGCGCGCCAACGGGCTGCCGGCAGGCAAGAAGCTGCTCGCAGGCACGCAGGTCATCGCGCCGCAGGCCTCGGTCAAGGACGAGATGCAGGTCGAGTCCTTCCTGGGACCGAGGGTCTACGAGCAGGTGACCGTGCCCGCGGTCTATCACCGCGTGGGCAGGCGCGACACCGTCGCCTCGGTCGCAGCGAACTACGGCGTGGGCATCGAGCAGTTGCGGGCCTGGAACGGCGGCGTGAAGAAGGCCGCGCCCGGATCGAGCCTGCTCGTGCGCGCGGCATCCACGCAGACGGTGCTGACCACGGTCGACGGCTCGCGGCAGGTGGTCGCGCGCGCCGCGGTGCCGACGGCGCGCGTCGACGAGCCGCCCGCAACCGTGCCCGCAGCCGCGAAGGCGACGGCCGCTGCTGCCGCGGCGACCGCAGCCACGGTCGCCGTCGCGAAGGCGGCTGCGCCGGCGGCGAAGTCCAAGGCCGCACCGGCCGGCAAGACCGTGGCCCCCGGCCGCACGCCGACCCAGCTCGCCCGCGGCGTACCCGCCCGTAAGGCGGCCCTGAAGTCCGGCTCGGCCCAGAACCCGGTGCGCGCCAACTACAAGGGCACGAGCCGCCCGGCCGTGGTGGCGCCGGTGAAGGCCGTGGCGAAGCCAGATCCGAAACGCCCACGCACCTGAGATCGCAGCGTTCGCCGGGCGCCGCGGGCACTGTTCGCGCCGCCCAGCGAGTGTGGGACGCCCAGCGAGTGTGGGACGCCCAGCGAGTACGGGCCGCCCAGCGAGTACGGGCCGCCTGGTGAACGCGTGCCCCTCCCCCGGTGAGTACGGTCCGCGCGGCTCAGGACATGCGGGCCGAGCCGCTCAGTGCGAGACAGCCGCCAGCAGCGTACGGGTGTACTCGGCCCGAGGCGCGTCGAACAGCGCGAGCGTCTCGCCGGACTCGACCACCTGCCCGTCCTTCATCACGATCACCCTGTGCGCCATCGCCCGGATGACCGCGAGGTCGTGTGTGATGAACAGGTAACTCAGCCCGTACTTGCGCTGTAGCCCGGCGAGCAGCTCGAGCACCTGCTGCTGCACCGACACGTCGAGCGCCGAGGTGGGCTCGTCGAGCAGCATCAACGCCGGCTGCAGGATCGCGGCGCGGGCGATCGCGACCCGCTGGCGCTGGCCGCCGGAGAACTCGTGCGGATAACGCGACAGCGCCGACGCATCGAGCCCGACCTCGCCGAGCATCGCCACGATCGCGTCGCGCCGCGCACGGGTGTCGAGTTCGGGCCGGTGCAGCGCGACGCCCTCGCCGACGATCTGCTCGATGGTCATCCGAGGCGACAGCGAGTTATACGGATCCTGGAACACCACTTGCATCCGCCGGCGCAGCGGCCGCAGCGCCGACTGCGCGCGGCCGTCGAGACGCTCGCCGTCGAAGCTCACCGTGCCCGAGAGCGTGCCCGAGGACAGCCGCAGCAGTGTCATGCCAAGCGTGGTCTTGCCCGAGCCCGACTCACCGACGATGCCGACAGTCTCACCGCGCCGCACGCTCAGGTCGACGCCCTTGACCGCATCGAAGGGCTTCTTCGAGAACCAGCCCGAGCGGAACCAGAACCGGCAGCCGACGCCCTCGCCGCGCATCAGCTCGGGGGTGGCGGGCGGCAGCGCTTCGACCGAGCGGCGCGGCCGTGTGTCGATCAGCGCGCGGGTGTACGGATCCTGCGGCGCGTCGAAGAGCTGCGCGGTCGGTGCCACCTCCAGCAGGTGGCCGCGCCGCATCACGCCCACGCGGTCGGCGAAGCGGCGCACCAGCGGGAGGTCGTGCGTGATCAGGAGCACCGACATGCCCAGGCGCCGCTGCAGGTCGTCGAGCAGCTCGACGATCTGGCGCTGGATGGTGACATCGAGCGCGGTGGTCGGCTCGTCGGCCACCAGCAGCGACGGACTGCAGGCGAGCGCCATTGCGATCATTGCGCGCTGGCGCTGACCGCCGGACAGCTCGTGCGGATAGCTGTCGACCCGACGCCCCGGCTCCGGAATGCCAGTCAGCTCGAGCAGCTCGATCGAGCGGGCACGGGCCGCCGAGCGCGACATGCCCTCATGCAGCACCAGGGTCTCGCCGATCTGGTCGCCGATGGTGTACAGCGGGTTGAGTGCGGTCATCGGCTCCTGGAAGATCATCGCGATCTCCTTGCCGCGCACACCGCGCATCTGCTGCTCGGACAACGCACCGAGCTCGCGTCCGCCGAGGCGCACCTGGCCGCCGACGCGGGCGTCGCCCGCCAGGCGCAGCATCGCCAGAGCCGAGACCGTCTTGCCCGAGCCGGACTCTCCGACCAGCGCGAACTTCTCGCCGCGGGCGATCGTGAACGACACACCGTCGACCGCGCGGACCGGCCCGTTCGGGCCGTCGAACTCGACGGTCAGGCCCTCGACCGACAGCAGCGGCGTGGCGACGCGCGGGGCCTCGTCTCGGGGCAGTGCGCTCATCATCTCAGCCCCGCCGCGTGTCGAGGGCGGTGCGCAGCGCCTCGCCGATGAAGATCAGCAGCATCAGCGTGCCCACCAGCACGCCGAAGGTCGAGAGCGTGATCCACCAGGCGTCGAGGTTCGCCTTGCCCTGCGCCAGCAGCTCGCCCAGGCTCGCCGTCGAGGGCGGCACGCCCAGGCCGAGGAAGTCGAGGCTGGTGAGCGCCAGGATCGAGCCGCTCATGCGGAACGGCAGGAACGCGATCACCGGTGTCAGGCTGTTGGGCAACACATGGCGCCGGATGATCTGCCACGACGACAGCCCGAGCGCACGCGCCGCGATCACGTACTCGAGGTTGCGGTTGCGCAGGAACTCGGCGCGCACGTAGTCCGACAGGCCCATCCAGCCGAACAGCGACAGGATCACCAGCAGGATCAGCACGCCCGGCTCGAACAGCGACGCGAAGATCAGCAGCAGGTAGAGCTCGGGCATCGAGCCCCAGACCTCCATGAAGCGTTGGAACACGAGATCGATCTTGCCGCCGAAGTAACCCTGGACCGCCCCGGAGAGTACGCCGACCACCACACCGATCGCGGTGAGCGCCAGCCCGAAGAGCACCGACACCCGGAAACCGTAGACGAGCCGCGCGAGCACGTCGCGGCCGCGGTCGTCGGTGCCAAGCACGTTGACCGAGGACGGCGCCGCCGGGTTCGGGCTCGGCGAGAAGTAGTTGATGGTGTCGAAGCGGTACGGATTGAGCGGATAGACCGCCCAGTTGCCCGGCGTGTCGAACTGGCCTCGGATGAACGGGTCGAGGTAGTCGGTCTGCGTGCGGAAGTCGCCACCGAAGCGCGTCTCCGGATAGGTGTTCCACAGCGGGAAGAAGGTGGTCCCCTCGTAGCGCGCAACGATCGGGCGATCATTCGACAGCAGCTCGGAGAAGAGGCTGAGCACCACCAGCGTCGTGAAGATCCACAGGCTCCACCAGCCTCGCCGGTCCGCGCGAAAGCGCCGCCAGGCACGCTGCGCGGGCGAGCGGGCGGCTCCCGCCGTGGGCGTGTCGGCGGTGGGCGCCCCCACCGGCGGCGGCATCGCCCCCGGCACCGGAACGGCGCTCACGAGGCGGCCTCGAACTTCACGCGCGGGTCCACCCACAGGTAGCACAGGTCGGTGATCAGCTTGGTGAACAGGCCGATCAGCGTGAACAGGAACAGCGTGCCCATCACCACCGGGTAGTCACGCTTCATGACCGACTCGTAGGACAGCAGGCCCAGCCCGTCGAGCGAGAACAGGGTCTCGATGAGCAGCGATCCAGTGAAGAAGGCACCGATGAAGGCGCCCGGGAAGCCGGTGACCAGCGGGATCAGCGCGTTTCGGAAGACATGCTTGTAGAGCACCGCGCGCTCCGAGAGCCCCTTGGCGCGCGCGGTCAGCACGTACTGGCGGCGGATCTCCTCGAGGAAGGTGTTCTTGGTCAGCATCGTGGTGACCGCGAAGCTGCCGACCACCATCGCGGTGACCGGCAGCGCGATGTGCCACAGGTAGTCCATCGCCTTGCCCGCGGCCGAGAGCTGCTCGAAGCCGTCGCTGGTCAGCCCGCGCAGCGGGAACAGCTGCCAGAACGAGCCGCCGCCGAACAGCACCAGCAGGACCACCCCGAGCACAAAACTCGGGATCGCGTAGCCCGCGAGGATGAGCGAGGAGGTGACGAGGTCGAAGCGCGAGCCGTGGCGCACGGCCTTGGCGATGCCCAGCGGGATCGAGACCAGGTAGGAGATGAAAAAGGTCCAGAGCCCGAGGCTGATCGACACCGGCAGCTTCTCCTTGACCAGCTCCCAGACGCTCTTGTGATGGAAGTAGCTGGTGCCGAGGTCGAAGCGCGCGAAGCGCTTGAGCATCTCCCAGAAGCGCAGGTGCGCAGGCTGGTCGAAGCCGTAGAGCTTGCGGATCTCCTCGATCTTCGCCGGGTCGACGCCCTGGCGGCCGCGGTAGGTGTTGTCGCTGGCGGTCACCTCCCCCGCCTGGCCGCGGCCGCGCATCTCCTGCAGCATCTGCTCGACCGGGCCGCCAGGCACGAACTGCATGACCGCGAAGGTGATCATCAGGATGCCCAGCAGCGTCGGAATCATCAGCAGCACGCGCTTGACGATGTAGGCCAGCATGTCAGTCGCTCCCGGTGCCGGGCTTGCGCCACCAGGTCTTGAGCAGCCAGGGCGAGGCGGCGTAGAACGTCGGCATGGTCTGCGGGTAGGCCAGCGTGTCGCGGTAGGCGACCCGGTGTGTGGCGGAGTAGAAATGCGGCACCAGGTACCAGCCGTTGCGAAGCACGCGGTCGAGGGCGCGAGCGGCGGTGACGAGCTCGGTGCGGCTGTCGCTGGTGAGCAGCGAGCGTACCAGCGCATCGACCGCCGGATCGCGTACGCCCATCGAATTGTCCGAGCCCTTCTCGTTGGCAGACTCCGAGGCGAAGCGCTCGACCAGCTCATTGCCCGGCGTCTGGCTGGCCGGGAACGAGGCCACGGTGACGTCGAAGTCGAACTCGTCCAGGCGCTTCTGGAACAGCACCGGGTCAGTCACCCGAAGATTGGCGCGGATGCCGAGCTTCTCGAGGTTGCGCGCCCAGGGCACGGCGATGCGCTCGAGCGCCTTGGAGTACGAAAGCACCTCGAACTGAAAGGCCTCCCCCTTCGAGTTGCGCAACACGCCGTCGTCGGCGACCGTCCAGCCTGCGTCGCGCAGCAGCCCGAGCGCGGTGCGCAGGTTGTCGCGCAGCGTCGCTGGCGCGACGGTGTCGGGCGGCAACGGCGCGTCGCCGAAGACCGCGGGATCGAGCTTCGCGCGCAGCGGCTCGAGCAGCGCAAGCTCATCCGGACCGGGCGGCCCCTGGGCCTGCATCTCGCTGTTGGTGAAGTAGCTCGGGCTGCGGATGTACTGGCCGTAGAACACCTGCCGGTTCATCCACTCGAAGTCGAAGGCCTGCGCGAGCGCGAGGCGCACCCGGCGATCCGCGAACAGCGGGCGCCGCGTGTTCATCACGAACCCCTGGATGCCGGCGCCGTTGGCGTGGACGAACTCCTTCTTCACGATCTCGCCGGAGCGGTACTTCGGGCCGGCATGGCCGCGGGCCCAATTCTTCGCAGAGTTCTCGTTGATCCAGTCGAATTGCCCGGCCTTGAAGCCCTCGAGGCGCGCGACCTCGTCCTTGAAGTATTTGTAGGTGACCTGCTCGAAGTTGAACATGCCGCGCCGCGTCGGCAGCTCGTTCGCCCAGTAATCGGCGCGGCGCGTGTACACGATGCTGCGCCCCCAATCGGCACGTTCGACCCGGTATGGGCCGCTGGCGATCGGGGCGTCCTGCACGATTTGGTCGAAGGGCTTGCCGGCGCCCCACTTGCGCGAGAACACCGGCAGGCCGCCGAGGATCATGTGCAGCTCGTGGTTGCGGCGCTTGAACTCGAAGCGCACGGTCTGCGCGTCCGGCGTGCTGACCGCGCGGACGTCGCCGTACAGGTTCTTGAAGCGGGGATGGGCAAGCTTGCCGGTCAGCGTCTCGAAGGAATGCCTGACGTCGGCGGCAAGCACCGGGTCGCCGTTCGAGAAGCGGGCCTTCGGGTTCAGCCGGAACGTGATCGACAGTCCATCGGGCGCGAAGCTCATGCTCTCGGCCAGCAGGCCGTAGACCGAGTACGGCTCATCGTCGGCCTGCTCGACCAACGAGTCGAACATCAGCGCCGAGACGCCCGCAGCGGTCATGCCCTTGAGCGTGAACGGATTGAGCTTGTCGAAGGAGCCGAACCCGTCGAGGGTCAGTGTGCCGCCGCGGGGCGCCTTCGGGTTCACATAGTCGAAGTGCCCGAAGCCGGGCGGGTACTTCGGCGTCGCACCCCAGGCCATACCGTGGACGAAGCTGCCGCGGCCAGCCGGGGCGTCCTCGAGCGAGGCGGCGGCCTTCGGCGCCGCCGCCGGCGCCTGCGCGACTGCGAGCGGAGCCATGGCCACCAGCAGCGCGCCGGCGAGGCTCCGGGCGACCCATCGTGCGACAATCCCCATCAATCAAATTCTATCGGAGAATCCCGATGTTCCTGGCAGGCAAACGCATCCTGATCATGGGCTTGCTGTCCAACCGGTCGATCGCGTACGGGATCGCCCGGGCGTGCCGGGCCCAGGGCGCGGAACTCGCGTTCACCTACCAGACCGACCGCTTCAAGGACCGGGTCACCGACATGGCGGCCGAATTCGGCTCCGACGCGGTGTTTGCCTGCGATGTTGGCGACGACGCGCAGATCGCGGCGCTGTTCGCAGCACTCGGCGAGCGCTGGGACGGGCTGGACGGCGTGGTCCACGCGATCGCCTTCGCGCCGCGCGAAGCGATCTCAGGCGACTTCTTCGAGGGCCTCTCGCGCGAGGCGTTCCGTGTCGCCCACGACGTGTCGGCGTACAGCTTCGCAGGGGTGGCGCAGGCCGCGCGCGCGCTGATGACCGGCCGCCGCGGCGCACTGCTGACGCTGTCCTACCTGGGCGCGGTGCGCTCGGTGCCCCATTACAACGTGATGGGCATGGCCAAGGCCTCGCTCGAGGCGAGCGTGCGCTACATGGCCTCGAGCCTCGGGCCGACCGGCACGCGGGTCAACGCGATCTCGGCAGGACCGATCAAGACGCTCGCCGCCTCGGGCATCAAGGGGTTCTCCAAGCTGCTGGACTACGCCGAGCAGACCGCGCCGCTGCGCAAGAACGTGACGATCGACGAGGTCGGCAACGTCGCCGCCTTCCTGATGTCCGACCTCGCCTCGGGCGTCACCGGCGAGATCACCTACGTCGACGCCGGATTCTCGATTACCACCGGCATGCCGGCGGTCGAGTAGCCTGCGGCCGGACACGATCCGGCCCGACGAGGAGACACCGAATGCGCCGATCCACCACCGCCCTGCTCGCCGCTCTGGCCCTCACCACCGCCGGATGCGCGAGCCTGCGGTCCGATGCCCCGACCTGCCCGACCGATGAGCAGGTCGCCGACACCGTGCGCCGCTACATCGCGCTCGAGCCCGAGCCGAACCCGCCGGAATCGATGACGATGGCCGGCGCGGTCTGCGGCCGCGACAAGCTGGTCCGCGCGCTCGGCGCCTCGCAGGGACGCGTGGTCGGCTACAAGGCCGGCCTGACCAACACCGCGGTGCAGAAGCGCTTCAACTGGAACGCGCCGGTCCGCGGCACGCTGTTCGAGCGGATGATCGTGGCAGACGGCGCCGAGGTGCCCGCCAAGTTCGGCGCGCGTCCCCTCTTCGAAGCCGATCTGGTGGTCGAGGTCGGCAGCAGCGCCATTCACGACGCGAAGACGCCGCTCGAGGTGCTGGGCGCGCTGCGCTCGATCCGTCCGTTCATCGAGCTGCCCGACCTCGTGGTGCAGGACCCGGCGAAGCTCGGCGGCATCGGCATCACCGCGATCAACGTCGGCGCCCGACTGGGCGTGCTCGGCGCGCCGATCGCCGCGAGCGCGGACCCGAAGCTGGCCGATGCGCTGCGCGACATGACGGTGCGCCTTGTCGATGGGACCGGCAAGGAGCTCGACACCGGTCGCGGCAGCGCGATCCTCGAACATCCGCTGAATGCGGTGATCTGGCTCGCACAGGATCTCAAGCAGGCCGGCATCATGCTCGAGCCCGGCGACCTGCTGTCGCTCGGATCGTTCTCGCGGCTGCTGCCGCCGCAGCCAGGGACGACGGTGCGTGCGGTCTATGAAGGGCTGCCGGGCACACCCTCGGTCTCGGTGCGTTTCCGCTGAATTCGGGCGATCGGTGCTGCGGCCCGGCATCCCTCCCGAGCAGACGCGCGACCTGCTGCTGCGTGTCCTGTCGGTCCAGGCCTCGCTGGCGGGCTTCTCGATCGCCGCGATCGGGCTGATTCGCTTCAGCACTCGCTCCCAGTCGTTTTCCACCTTCGCGGACGACCTGCTCGGCCTGTGCGCGCTGGTCTTCCTGGTCTCGACCTACTTGACGTTCTGGGCGCTGCGCACGCGCAGCGACGCGCGGATGCAGTGGCTGGCGCGCTGGGTGGATGGTCTGTTCCTAGCCGGGCTGACCGGCCTCGTCACCGCGGGCTTCATGATTCTTTACGCGCTCACCTGACCCGTGCCGCCGGGGCGCGCTGCTACGGCGCACTCAGCCTGGGCCCGCCGGGCCGTCGGCGCCGGCCGCCGTCGACGACACCATCCCCGGCATCGACTTCGCGCGCCGCTCGAGCCACCAGCCAGCCTGCGGCGGCACCAGCCCGAACGGATCGACGCCGAGCTTGGCGGCAGCATCCATCGCCCAGTTCGGGTTCCACAGCATCTCGCGGGCGAGCGCGACCAGGTCGGCGTCGCCGTCCTGCAGCACGCGCTCGGCCTGCGCGGGATGCACGATCAGGCCGACCGCCATCGCGCGCACGCCGGCCTCGCGCTGGATCGCGCGGGCGAACGGCACCTGGTAGCCGTACCCGATGGGCGCGCTGGAGACCGGCTTCGGCGTGATGCCGCCCGCGCTGCAGTCGATCACGTCGACGCCGAGTGCACCGAGCCGCCGCGCGAGCGCGACACTGTCGGCGGGCGCCCAGCCGGCGTCGTCGTCGATCGACAGGCGCACAAAGAGCGGCTTGTCGTCGGGCCACGCGGCGCGCACGCGACGGGCGACCTCGAGCGCGAAGCGCATCCGCTTCTCGGGCGTGCCGCCGTACGCATCCTCGCGCCGGTTGGCCTGCGGGGACAGGAACTCGTGCATCAGGAAGCCGTGCGCGCCGTGGATCTCGACGACGTCAAAGCCCGCGGCGTGGGCGCGCTCGGTGGCGCGGCCCCAGGCTTCGATCACTTCGTGGATCTCGGATATCGACAGCTCGCGGGGCACTGGCGACGCCGGGTCTGCGGCGAGTGCGCTCGGCGCGACCAACTCCCAGCTGTCCCAGTCTGGGATCGCGTCGCTGCGCACCAGCGGCCCGCCGCCCTCCCAAGGGCGAGCGACCCGCGCCTTGCGGCCCGAATGGCCGAGCTGAATGCCGCAGGCCGCGCCGCAGCCCTGCACCAGGTCCACGATGCGCGTGAGCCCCGGGACGAAGGCGTCGTCCCACAGCCCAAGGTCGCCCACGGTGCCGCAGCCGCGCCGCTCGATCTTGGTCGACTCGACCATCACCAGCCCGGCGCCGCCCGCAGCGAAGCGCCCGGCGTTCATCAGGTGCCAATCGTTCGGATGACCGTCGATCGCGGCGTACTGGTGCATCGGCGCGACCACGATCCGGTTCTTGAGCGTCAGCCCGCGCAACACCAGCGGCGCGAACAGCAGCGGCGACGCTGCGGCCGCGCTCACACTCGCACCTCGACCGCCGGCTCGCCGTCGACGAAGCTGCCGATCACCGCGACCCGTTCAAAGCCGTCGCGCCGGAAGACCGCGAGCACCTGGTCGAGCGCCTCGGACGCACACGCCACCAGCAGACCGCCGCTGGTCTGCGGGTCCGTCAGTAGCGTGCGCTCGAGCGCGCCGATGCCCTCGCCCAGCCGTACGTCCCCGCCGTAGCCGTCCCAGTTCCGCGCCGAGGCACCGGTCACGAAGCCGCGTTCGGCGAGCGCGCGTACGCCGTCGAGCAGCGGCACCGCCGGCCAGTCGAGCCTCACGACCAGCCGCGCCCCGCGCGCCATCTCAAGTGCGTGGCCGAGCAGCCCGAAGCCGGTGACGTCGGTCAGCGCATGCACGCCCGCGAGCTCGGCGAGGCCGCGCCCCGGCGTGTTGAGCTGCGTGGTCGCTGCGATCATCGCCGCGTAGCCCTCGGACGAGAGCTGCGCCTGCTTGAGCGCCGCAGCCATCACGCCCACGCCGATCGGCTTGCCCAGCACCAGGACGTCGCCGGCGCGGGCGCCGGCGTTGCGCCTGACCCGGTCGGGATGGACGAGGCCCATCACCACCAGGCCGTAGATCGGCTCGAGCGAGTCGATCGAGTGGCCGCCCGCGATCGGGATGCCGGCTGCCGCGCAGACCGATTCGCCACCGGCGAGGATGCGGCCGATGGTCTCGAGCGGCAGCCGCTCGATCGGCATGCCGACCAGCGCGAGCGCCATGATCGGCGCACCGCCCATTGCGTAGACGTCCGAGATCGCGTTGGTCGCGGCGATGCGTCCGAAGTCGAAGGGATCGTCGACGATCGGCGTGAAGAAGTCGGTGGTCGCGATCAGCGCCTGGTGGTCGTTCAGCCGGTAGACCGCGGCGTCGTCGGCGGTCTCGATGCCGACCACCAGCTGCGGCGGCACGGGCATGCGCGCGCTGTCCTTCAGGATTTCGGCGAGCACGGCGGGGGCGATCTTGCAGCCGCAGCCGCCACCGTGGGCGAAGGACGTCAGGCGGATCGGGCCAGAGGGCACGGGGGCGTTCATCGAGGTCTCCGGAGGGGCGCTTTGTGGGGCGCTTCGTGAGGCGCCTCGAGCAGCGAATGAACGAGGGCGTGCACCGCGGCGCGCTCGCGGGCCGGCGCGAAGCGCGGCGCGATCGCGGCACCCCGTGCACGCAGTGCGTCGACGAACCCCGGTTCGTCGCGGCAGCGCGTGATCAGCGCGGCGAGCGCCGCGTCGTCGCCGACCGCAAAGAGCCCGGGATGATCGTCGCCGAGCAGACCGACCGAGCCCGGGATGCGCGAGGCCAGCACCGGCACGCCGCTGGTGAGCGCCTCGATCAGCACGTTGGCCCCGCCCTCCATCACCGAGGGCAGCAGCAGCACACGGCCGCGGGCGATCAGCCGGCGCGCCGCGGCATGCGGCAGCGACCCGCGCCGCTCGATGCGCACATCGGCGGCCGCGGCCCGCGCGAACGCCTCGCCGCAGCCCGCCTCGGCCGTGCCGCCGACATGCACCAGTCGCAGCGCCGGGTCGGGCAGCCGCGCGAGGGCGCGCACTGCGGTCATTGGATCCTTCTCTGGGCGCAGGTGACCAACCAGCAGCAAGTCGACGGTGCGTCGGCGCGGCGGCAGCGGCCGGCGCGACGGCGCCGACTGCTCGATCACGAGGGCGCGCGGCCGCGCCGCCTGGGGCAGCGCGTCGGGGCCGCGCGCCTGCAGACACACCAGCCGGTCCGCCAGCACCAGCGAGCGCTGCGCGATGGGATCCGTGTCGATGTCGCGATACAGGTCGGTGCCGGTCATGACCAGCGCGATCGGGATGCCGGCCTCGGCGGCCCGGGCGATCGCCCCCGCCGAGCGCCGTGCATGCAGCGCGACGACTACGTCGGGCCGCGCCGACGGGTCGCCGTCGAAACCGTCCGCCGCGGCCCAGTCGGTCCGCAGCTCGACCCGGTGGCCGGCGCGCAGGAACTGGGCCCAGCGGCGCGCCGTCTGCCAGTTGCCGTTGTTGGCAGCAACCAGCGACGGTGAGATGATCACAACCCTGGGAGCGCGCAGCACGGATTCCGATGACTAGAGTGAGCCGTCCGGGCGTGCCGACGCGGAGCACGACGATGGGACGCACGGTTCTGACACGGGAGCGGATGGCTTGAGGCGGGCAGGACGCGACGAGCTGGCCCGAGCGATGCTCGACGCCCGGGATTCTACGCGGCGGCTCGTCGACACCCTGCAGCCCGGACAGCGCACCGTGCCGCAATGGCCGATCCTGAACCCCCCGGTCTGGGAGCTCGGCCACATCGGCTGGTTCCAGGAGCGCTGGTGCCTGCGCCGTGCCGCGCCGGGCCGCCCGCTCCCTTCGTCCCGACTCGCGTCGGCCGACCTCTGGTTCGACTCCTCCAGCATTCCCCACGAGGCCCGCTGGGCGCTCGAGCTGCCGCCGCTGGAGACGCTGCACGCCTGGATGGACGAGGTGCTCCAGGCCAGCATCGCCCGCCTGCGCGGCGAGGCCGACGATGACGCGGGGATGTACTTCCATCGGCTCGCGCTGTTCCACGAACAGTTCCACATCGAGGCCCTGATCGCCGCCCGGCAGGCGCTCGGTCTGCCGCAGCCGGGGCCGGCGTTCGACCCACCGCAGCCGATGCGGCTCGCCGCCGACGCGCGCGTGCCCGGCGGCCAGGTCATGATCGGCACGCCGCCCGAGGCGGGCTTCGCGTTCGACAACGAGCAGGACGCGCATCCGGTACATATCGCGCCCTTCGAGATCTCGATGCAGCCGGTCACCAACGCGGAGTTTTTACAGTTCGTCGAGGACGGCGGCTATCACCGCGCCCGGCTGTGGTCGCAGCCGGCGTTCGCGCAGATCACCGCGGCCGGGCGGGTCGCGCCCTCGCACTGGCGGCGCGTCGGCAACCGCTGGCAGATGCGCTGGTTCGAGCGCTGGGTGCCGATCGAGCCCTACGCCCCGGTCGTGCACGTCGATGCGTTCGAAGCCGAGGCCTGGTGCACATGGGCCGGCCGACGGCTGCCCTCCGAGACCGAATGGGAGCTCGCCGCCTCGAGCCTCGATGGCTTCGAATGGGGCGATACGGTGTGGGAGTGGACCGGCTCGCCGTTTGTGCCCTACGCGGGCTTCGGCGCAGGACCCGATGCCGACTACTCGGAGCCGTGGTTCGACACGCACCGGGTGGTGCGCGGCGGCTCGTTCGCGACGCCGCCCGGCCTGCTCGACGCACGGATGCGCAACTTCTACCGTCCGGAGCGCGGCGACGCCTTCGTCGGATTTCGCAGCTGCGCCCCGCGCTGACAGCGCCGGCCACACCCCGTGCACCCGGCCACGTCATGCATGCCGGTACACTCGTACGATGCACGCTGACCTGCCGTCAGGCATCCGCATCGAATACGAGATCACCGGACCGGCCGACGCCCCACCGATCGTGCTGATCATGGGCCTGGGCATGCAGCTCGTGGCCTGGCCGCCGTCCCTCGTCGAGGGGCTGGTCGCACGCGGCTTTTGTGTTGTGCGCTTCGACAACCGCGACATCGGCCTGTCGACGCGGATGACCGGCACCCGCCCGATCGACATGCGCCGCGCTGCGGTCAGGGCGATGCTGCGGCTGCCCGTACGGCCGCCTTACACCCTCGAGGACATGGCCGGCGACACCGTCGGGCTGATGGACGCGCTCGGCATCACACGCGCGCACGTCGTCGGCGTGTCGATGGGCGGCATGGTCGGGCAGGTGCTGGCCGCGGGCTGGCCGCAGCGGGTGCGCTCGCTCTGCTCGGTGATGTCCTCGAGCGGCGCGCTGAGATTCAGCTTCCATGTCACGCCGGCCACACGCGCGCTGCTCACGCCGCCGCCGCGCGACGCCGACGAGGCGACGCTGCTCGACCATATGGAGCGGGTCTGGATGCTGATCGGCAGCCCCGGAATGCAGCCCCCGCGCCAGGCGCTGCGCGCGCGGCTGGCCGCCTCGATGCGCCGCGCCTACAACCCGGCGGGCGTGGCGCGCCAGATGCTCGCGATCATGGCGAGCGGCGACCGCCGCAGGCTGCTGCGCCGGATCACCGCGCCGACGCTGGTGGTGCACGGCGAGCGCGACCCGCTGGTGCCGATCGGCGCCGGCCGCGACACCGCCGTGAACGTACCAGGCGCGGTCTTCCGGCCGATACCGGGCATGGGCCACGACCTGCCCGAGGCCCTGGTCCCGACGCTGGTCGGCCTGATCGCCGACCACTGCGAGCAGGCGGGCTGAGCGGCGTCTCAGCGGCCCGGTGCGGCGTACACGAGGGCGAACCAGCCCTTAGGGTCGAGCCAGCGTTCGGTTGTCGACCAGCCGGCATCGGCCAGCAGCGCGGCGAACGACTCGGTCGTGTATTTATACGAGTTCTCGGTATGGATGCGCTCGCCGTCGGCGAACGCGCGCTCGGCGCCCGGCCAGCGCACGGTCACCGCGCGACGCGCCTCGAGGTGCATCTCGATGCGCGAGGCGGCTGCATCGAGCAGCGCGACGTGCCGCCAGTCGGCGACGTCGAAGTTCGCGCCGATCAGCGCGTTCACGTGGCGCAGCGCGTTCAGGTTGAACGCGGCGGTGACGCCGAGCGCGTCGTCGTAGGCCGGCACCACGATCGAGGCCGGCTTGGCGAGGTCCACGCCGATCAGCAGCCCGGCGTCGCGCCCGGCCTGCGCCCGCAGCCGCGCGAGGAAGGCGCAGGCCTCGGACGGCGCGAAGTTGCCGATGCTCGAACCCGGATAGAAGAAGGTGCGGCGCGCGGTGCGGACCGCATCGGGGAGCCACAGCGCGTCGGCGAAGTCGGTGCCGACGCCGATCACATCGAGCGCCGGATGTGCGCGCTGCAGCGCATCGAGCGCCTGCGCGACGAAGGCGCTGGAGATGTCGACGGCGACGTACTGGGCAGGCGACAGCGTATCGAGCAGCGAGGCCGCCTTGCGGCAATCGCCGGCACCGAGGTCGACGAGGGTGGCGTCCGGACCGATGCGCGCGACGATCGCCGCACGGTGGGTCGAGAGGATCGCGGCCTCGGTGCGGGTCGGGTAGTACTCCGGCAGCTCGGTGATGGCAGCGAACAGGGCCGAGCCGAGCCGGTCGTAGAAATGCTTGGGCGGGATCGACGCCCTGGGTGCTAGCAGCGTGCGCGCGAGCTCGGCCCGCGCCTCGTCCCGGCCGCCGGCGACCTGATCGAAGAAACGGGGGCCGGGGCGTGGCCGCGGCGGGGCGGGGTCGGTCTGCATGGATGGGGCTCGGTGAGACGGGCGCCGGCCGCGAAGATGGCCCGGCGTCGCGAAGGGTCAGGGAAGGCTCCGTATGATAGGTGGCCTGTCGCGGCGTCCGATGCCGCATGAGCCCGATGCGACTGTCCAGAACCACCGATTCGCGTATCGGAGCCCCCCGATGACCGATTCCGCAGGGCCCGCCGGCGCGGCGCGCCAGCAGCCCGGCGCGTCCGTGGGTGCCGCCCCGGCCCTGGGCGCGCCGCCCACGCTCGAAGTCGTCGACCTGCACAAGCGCTTCGGGCCGGACCGCGAGGTGCTGGCCGGGATCGGGCTGACGCTGCATGCCGGCGAGCGTGTGGCACTGCTCGGCGAGTCGGGCGTCGGCAAATCGACCCTGCTCAACCTGGTTGCGGGACTCGAGCGGCCCGACTCGGGGACCATCCGCCTCGCCGGGCAGCCGATCCATGCGATGGACGAGGATGCCGCGGCACGGCTGCGGGCCCGCGAGATCGGCTTCGTCTTCCAGGCCTTCCACCTGCTGCCACACCTGCGCCTCTGGCAGAACGTCGCGATCCCGCTGCTGCTCGCGGGTGTGCCGGCCGCCGAGGCACGCCCGCGCGCCGAAGCGATGTTGGCGCGCGTCGGCCTCGGCGATCGAAGCCTGTCGATGCCACGCGAGCTCTCCGGCGGCGAGCAGCAGCGCGTGGCACTCGCCCGCGCCCTGGTGCACGGCCCACGGCTGATCCTCGCCGACGAGCCGACCGGCAACCTCGATCCGCGCACCGGCGGCGCCGCGCTGGCCCTGATCGACGAGCAGGTGCGCGCACACGGCGCAGCACTCCTGATGGTCACCCACTCGCTGCAGGCCGCCGCGATCGCCGAGCGCCGGCTCAGGCTCACGCCGGCGGGACTGGAGAGCGAGGCGTGAGCGGCACGGGCGCAGGTCCGGACCGGGTGCGGGGATGAGCGCCCTGCTGCCGGACGCAACGATGCTGCGCTGGTGGCTGTGGCTCGCCGCCGGGCAGTGGCGGGCCGCGCCGGGCCGGGCAGCCACCTCGGTGCTCGCGGTCGCGATCGGCGTGGCGCTCGCGCTGGCCATCCACCTCGTTAATGCCTCGGCGCTCGAGGAGTTCCGCCAGGCCATTGCGACGGTCAACGGCGAGGCCCATGCGCAGATCCGCGCCCGCGGCGAGTCGCTCGACGAGGCGACTTGGGCAAGGCTGACCGACCCGCCGATCGAGGGCCTGGCGGCAGCGAGTCCGGTGATCGAGACCGAGGTGGCGGTTGCCGGCGTCGAGCCGGGGACGCCGGGACCGGCGACGGGCCCCGGCGAGGGGTCCGCGGCGCGCCCGGGCGAGGGGTCCGCGACGCGGGCGGGCGGCGGGTCCGCGACGTCGGACGCTGCTCCGTCCGCCCGCGACGCCCGTCCCGCCGCACGCCCGCGGACGCTTCGCCTGATCGCCCTAGACCCGTTCGCCGCGGCCGGCGTCACCGCCGCCCTGCTGCCGCAGCCCGCGGAGGGCGGCACCGGCGGCAGCGGCTCGCCGCTGTTCGACCCCGACGCAGTGTTCCTGTCGCAGGCCGCGATGGAGGCCTTTGGTGCTGCGCCGGGCGATACGCTCGTACTGCGCGTGGGCCTGGGCACCGTGGAGCTGCGCGTGGCCGGCACTGTGCCGGGTGCAGCACCCGGCCAGCGACTCGCAGTGATGGACCTGGGCAGCGCGCAGTGGCGGCTCGGCTGGCTCGGCCGCCTGTCACGGATCGACCTCGGTCTCGCCGAAGGCGCGGATGCTGCAGCGGTGCAGCGCGCGGTGTCCGCCCGGCTCGGGCCCGATGTCGGCTGGAGCACCCCGGACGCGTCCGAGCAACGGATGTCGAACGTCTCTCGTGCCTACCGCGTGAACCTGAACGTGCTGGCGCTGGTCGCACTGTTCACCGGCGCGTTCCTGGTGTTCGCGACGATGGCGCTGTCGGTGGTGCGCCAGCAGGGCGAGCTCGCGCTGCTCGGCGTGCTCGGGGCCTCGCGCCGCGCCCGCCTGGGTGCGGTCCTTGCACAAGGGGCGGTGCTCGGCGCGGCGGGCGCACTGCTCGGCACGATCGCCGGCATCGGCCTGGCCGCAGCGCTGCTGGCCGCCGTCGGCGGCGACCTCGGCGGCGGCTACTTCAGCGGCTCGCGGCCGCGGCTCGCGCTGCCGCCGGGCGCGCTCGCCGGTTTCGCCGCGCTCGGCCTGGCCGTCGGCCTGGTCGGCGCGCTTGCGCCGGCCTGGGCCGCCTCGCGCGCGGCCCCCGCACGGGCGCTGCGCAGCGGCAGCGCCGAGGACACGCTCGCCGGGCTCGCCCGCGGCCGGCTTGCGCTGGGGCTCGCGCTGGCGGGCGCCGCGCTGCTTGCGCTGCCGCCGATCAGCGGCCTGCCGATCCCGGCCTACGGCGCGATCGCCGCCTGGCTGGTGGCGGGCGTCGCCTGTGTGCCGCTGATCACGCAGGCCCTCGGGCGGCTGCTCGCCCGCGTCGCCGACCGCAGGCTCTGGCGGCTGCCCGCGGCATGGCTCGCGACCACGCGGATCGCGCAGTCGCCGGGTACGGTCGCCGCCGGGCTCGCCGGCGTGGTCGCAAGCTTCGCGCTGTCCTCGGCGATGGCGATCATGGTCAGCAGCTTTCGCGTGTCGGTGGCCGACTGGCTCGACTCGGTGCTGCCGGCCGACGTCTACGCGCGGGCACCGTCGGCCGCCGGCGCCCCGCTCGACGAGGCGCTGCAGCGCGCCATCGCGGCCGCGCCGGGCGTGGCACGCGCCGAGTTCCTGCGCACCGTCGAGCTCGGACTCGATGCGGACCGCCCGCCGGTCGCGCTGCTGGTGCGCGAGCTCGACACCCGCCATCCGCAGCACCGGCTGCCGCTGACCGGCGAGGCGCTCTCGGCGCCCGCGGGCACCATCCCTGTCTGGATCTCCGAGCCGATGCTCGACCGTTACCGGATGCGGCCCGGCGACCGGATCGAGCTGCCGGTGGGCACGCCCGTGGCGGGCGCTGCGCCGCGCTTCTTCGTTGCGGGCGTGTGGCGCGACTACGCCCGCCAGCACGGCGCGCTCGCGATCGCCACCGACGACTGGCGCGCGCTCGGCGGCGCGCCCGGGGCGTCCGACGCCGCGCTGTGGCTGGCCCCCGGAGCACGGCCCGACGAGACCATCGCAGCCATCGCCGCGGCCACTCCAGCGCTCGCCGCGCTGGAGTGGCGCAGCGCGGCCGACATCCGCGCGCTCAGTCTGCGGATCTTCGACCGCAGCTTCGCGGTCACCTACGCGCTCGAGGCGATCGCGATCCTGGTCGGCCTGTTCGGCGTGGCCGCGGCCTGCGCCGGCGAGGCGCTGGTACGGGCCCGCGAGTTCGGCATGCTGCGCCACCTCGGCGTGCGGCGGCGACAGGTGATGGCGCAGCTCGCGATCGAGTCGGCGATCACCGTGGCGGTCGCAGTCGCCTGGGGCGGTGTGATCGGCGCGGCGATCGGGCTGGTGCTGATCGAGCGCGTGAACCCGCAGTCCTTCCACTGGACCATGGATGTGCACTGGCCGCTCGGGCTGCTTTCGGCGAGTGCCGCCATCCTGGTGCTGGCAGCGGTCGCGAGCGCGCTGCTGGCCGCGCGCGGGGCACTCGGCGCCGGGCCTCTGGCGGCGGTGAGGCAGGACTGGTGATGAGGCCGGTACCCGGTTGCGCCTGCGACTGCGACTGCGACTGCGCCTGCGCTCTCGCCCCGCGGCGACGTCTGCTGCAGGCCCTGCCGCTGGCGGCCGCAGGATCGGCATTCGCGGCCGCCGGACCGGCGTTCGCGGCAGCGGCAACTGCGGCGGCACCGGCGACGGGCGCGCCCGGCACGGGCACCGCCAAAGGCACCGCTGCGGAGCCGCCCCGCCCCGCCCCCTCCGAGCCCTTTGCCTGGGACCCGGTGCTGCCCGAGCCGCCGATGCGCTTCCCGAACGATTTCGGCGCTCATCCCGGCCACCGCACCGAGTGGTGGTACGTCACCGGCTGGATCGCGCGCGACGGCGCGCCCGACGCCGGCTTCCAGCTCACCTTCTTCCGCAGCCGCACCGCACATCCCGCCGCGAACCCCAGCCGCTTCGCGCCGACCCAACTGGTGCTGGCCCATGCGGCGCTCGCCCTGCCCGAGCGCGGCCGGCTGCTGCATGCCGAGCGCTCGGCGCGCGCGGGCTTCGAGCTCGCCGGCGCGCAGACCGGCGACACCAGCGTCTGGATCGGTCGCGGCCCGCAGGCCTGGACGCTCGAGCGCGACCCCGCGACCGACCGCTACCACACACGCATCGCCACCGCGGACTTCGGCTTCGACCTCTTGCTCGACCCCGGCGCGCCGCCGCTGCTGCAGGGCGAGGCCGGCTACTCGCGCAAGGGGCCGGGCGCACGCCAGGCGAGTCGCTACTACAGCCGTCCGCAGCTCGGTGTCACCGGCATGCTGCGGGTCGCCGGAAGCGCCACGCCCATCGCGGGCCGGGCCTGGTTCGACCACGAGTGGTCGAGCGAGATCCTCGACGAGCGCACCTCGGGCTGGGACTGGACGGGGCTCAACCTGGACGACGGCGGCGCGCTGATGGCGTTCCGGCTGAGAGGCCGCGACGGCCGCGACACCTGGACCGATGCCACGCTGCGCGAAGGCCGCGGCGCGACGCCGCGCACCGGCCTGAAGCCCGCCTTCGAGCCGCTGCGCCACTGGCAATCGGCCCGCACCGGTGCGCGCTGGCCGGTGGCGATGCGGGTACGTGTCGCCGGCCGCGACCTCGAGCTGCGGCCGCTGTTCGACGATCAGGAGATCGACGCACGCGCCAGCACCGGCACCACCTACTGGGAAGGCGCCGTGACCGCGTTCGAAGCGGGGCGCCGCGTCGGCCGCGGCTACCTCGAGCTCACCGGCTACGCCGGGACGCTGCGCCTGTGACCGGGCGAGCCGGGCCAGGGCGTGCAGCTCGACCCGCGCCGCGCACCCCGACCCGCGGCCCACACACGGCGGGCTGCAGGCGGGCCGAGTGTGGGCCGCAGCGCACCGGCCCGCGCCCGATCAGGCCCGCCGCCTGCCGAACCGCCCGAGCACCTGCTCGGCACGCAGCGCGGCCCGCGCCCGAACCGCCTCGGGCAGGCGCTTGACCAGGAACGGGATGCCGAGCATGAGGATCGCGAGGTCGTCGGCCCAACCGAAGATCAGCGCGACGTCGGGCAGCAGGTCGATCGGGCTCAGCGTGTACAGCGCAAGCGCGACGATGCCCGCCTTCACCGCGGTGGGCGTGCCGGCATCACGCAGGGCATAGAGCAACACCAGGCCGTCGCGGCCTGCGGTCTTGAGGAAATTCAGCATTCGAACGGGCCACATCGAATCGGTCCTCCTGGAACGGCGCCTGACGAACAGATGCGGCCGGCGCGGCCGGACTTCAAGCACCGTCGCCATCGGCCTGGCGCCGGCGCCGCGTTCAGCGCACCAGCTGGTTGATCTCGATGATCGGCAGCAGCACGGCCAGCACGATCAGTAGCACCACCGCGCCCATGACCAGGATCAGCAGCGGCTCGAGCAGGCTGGTGAGCGCGAGCGTGCGTCGCTCGACCTCGGAGGACAGCGTGGCGGCCGTCCGCTCGAGCATATCGGGCAGCTCGCCGGTGGCCTCGCCGCTGGCGATCATGTGGATCATCACCGGCGGGAACTGCCCGCCCGCGGCGAGCGCCCGCGACAGCGTCGAGCCCTCACGCACGCGCGAGATCGCGTCATCGACATTGCCGCGCAGCGCGTCGTTGGTGAGCGTCTGGGCGCCGGCGTCGAGCGCGCGGATCAGCGGCACGCCGCTGGCCGTCAGGATGGCGAGCGTCGACGCGAAGCGCGAGGTGTTCAGGCCGCGGATCAGGCGTCCGAAGAGCGGGGCGCGCAGCAGACGCTGGTGCCACGACAGCCGCAGCGTCGGGCTCTTGAGCAGCGTGCGCGCGCCGAACCCCGCGGCCACCGCCAGCAGCGCCACCGCCCAGCCCCAGTGCCGCACGAAGGCCGACAGCTCGATCAGGATCACGGTCAGCAGCGGCAGCTTCTGCTTGGTCTGCGCAAACACGCCCACCACCTGCGGCACCACATACGTCAGCAGCGCGATGATGACCGCGATCGCGACCAACGTGACGATCGCCGGATAGGTGAACGCGAGCTTGACGCGCTGCGTGAGCGCGGTGCGCGACTCGACGTAATCGGCCAGCCGCGACATCACCAGTGCCAGGTCCCCGGACTGCTCACCGGCGGCGACCAGGGCGCGATACACATCCGGGAAGTCGCGCGGGAACTTACCCATCGCGGCAGCCAGCGTCTGGCCGCCCACGACCTCGCTGCGCACCGCAGCGAACCGATCCCGCACCAGCGGCCGCTCGGCCTGCTCGACGATCGCCGCGAGCGCGCGCTCGAGCGGCAGCCGCGCCGACAGCAGGCTCGCCAACTGGCGCGTGGCCATTGCGAGCTCGGCATCGGCCAGGCGCCCGCCGAAGGTCACCGTACCGGCAGCCGCCGGCTTGTCGTCGACCGCGGCAAGCTGGATCGGAGTCAGGCCGCGCTCGCGCAGCACGCCGCGCGCCTGCTTGGCACTGTCGGCATCGACGATGCCCCGCTCGATTCGGCCGGCGGGGGTCGCGGCCTCGAAGCGGAAGGCGGGCATCAGTCTCGGGTCACGCGCACCACCTCGTCGACCGAGGTGATGCCGGCCTGAATCCAGCGCTGTCCGTCGTCGCGCATGGTCAACATGCCATTGCCGATCGCCGCCGTGCGCAGCTCGCCTTCGCCGGCATTCCGGTGCACCAGCGCCCGCAGCGCGTCGTCGATCGACAGCAGCTCGTAGATGCCGGTGCGCCCGGCATAGCCGGTCTTGTTGCACGCCAGGCAGCCGACCGCGCGCCAGCCCTTGGTGACCGGGTCGGGCTGGCGGCACTGCGTACACAGCTTGCGCACCAGGCGTTGTGCGCCGATGCCGAGCAGCGACGAGGACAGCAGGAAGGGCTCGACACCCATGTCGATCAGCCGCGTGACCGCCGACACCGCGTCGTTGGTATGCAGCGTGGCCAGCACCAGGTGACCGGTCAGCGAGGCCTGGACCGCGATCTGCGCGGTCTCGAGATCGCGGATCTCGCCGATCATGATGACGTCCGGGTCCTGGCGCAGGATCGCGCGCAGCGCCTTCTCGAAGGTCATGTCGATCCGCGCGTTGACCTGCGTCTGCCCGATGCCCTCGAGGTCGTACTCGATCGGATCCTCGACGGTCATCACGTTGGTGGTGGTCGAGTCGATCCGCGCAAGTGCTGAATAGAGCGTGGTGGTCTTGCCCGAACCGGTCGGCCCGGTGACCAGCAAAATGCCGTGCGGCTGGCGAACCAGGCGGTCGAACTCGCCGAGTGTGCCCGCCGCCATGCCGAGCTTGCCGAGGTCCAGGCGTCCCGCGTCCTTCTCCAGCAGACGCAGCACCGCGCGCTCGCCGTGGCCGGTGGGCAGCGTCGAGACCCGGACGTCGACCGGCCGCCCGCCGATGCGTAGCGTGATGCGACCATCCTGAGGCAAGCGCTTCTCGGCGATGTCGAGCTGCGCCATGATCTTGATCCGCGACACCAGCGCCGCATGCAGCTCGCGCCGCGGCCGCACCACGTCGCGCAGCGCGCCGTCGACCCGGAAGCGGACCATCGAGTACGACTCGAAGGGCTCGATGTGGATGTCGGAGGCGCCATCGCGCGCGGCCTGCGTGAGCAGCGCGTTGATCATCCGGATGATCGGCGCGTCGTCCTCGGTCTCGAGCAGATCCTCGATCTTCGGGATGTCCTGCAGCAGACGCGACAGGTCGAGGTCGCTCTCGACTTCGTCGACCACCGAGGCCGCCGAGCCCTCCTGCTGCGAATAGGCCCGCGCGATCGCGGCGGCCAGCTCCGGTCCGGGCTTGCGCACCGGCACCACCCGCAGCGGCAGGTTGCGCGAGAGCTCTGCCAGCGCATGCGTGGGCGTGGCGTCGCCGATCCAGACCTCGATCGCATCACCCGACACGCCGGAGACCAGAAGCTGGTTCTGCCGGGCGTAGCCGTAGGGCACGTAGCGAGAAGGCAAGACCTGACTCATCGGCGCCTCGGCTCAGTCGACGTTCAGCGGGTCCGGCGCGGCGAGCCGGCGCGGAATCACAATCTCGTTCGGTGCCGTCTGCACGACGCCATTGCCCAGCAGCCTGCCGTCTGAACCCATCGGCATGACGCCCGACTGCGGGGCTCCGCCCGATGGCGACGTTGGGGCGCCCGGCCGTTGCTCGATCGCGGGCATCTGTCTCGACCCGGGCGGCTGACCCGGCCCACCCGGCGACGGGATGTCGGTCCCCTGCACCGGTGCGGTCCGCGGCGCGACCGAGCGCCAGCGGTCGGGCATCACCTCATTGATCGCGGGCGCCAGGCTCGGCGGCATCACCCCAGGCTGCCCCGGCCTGGGCGGCATCGGCGACATCGCCGGCGGCTGCAGGCTGCGTTCGGGCATCAGCTCGCTGGTCGGCACGATCGGCTCGCCGCGCTGTTGGCGAATGAAATCGTAGCGGTCCGCGGTCACGTTGTACGAGGACTCGGCGTTGCGCAGCACGACCGGACGCAGGAAGACCATCAGGTTGGTCTTCACACGCTTGCGGTTGTCATAGCGAAAAAGGTTGCCGAGGATCGGGATGCGGCCCAGCCCCGGCACCATGCTCACGCCGCCCTCGAGGCGCTCCTCGATCAGGCCGCCGAGCACCACCACCTGCCCATCGTCGACCAGCACGTTCGACTCGATCGCCCGCTTGTTGGTGATCAGGCCGGCCGCCAGCGTCGCATCCACCACGTTAGAGACCTCCTGGAAGATCTGCATGCGCACCGTGCCGCCCTCGGCGACCTGCGGGCGCACCCGCAGCGTCGTGCCGACGTCGCGCCGCTCGATCGTCTGGAACGGGTTCACCGCGCCACCCGCCGCACCGGTCGAGGAGAACGAGCCGGTGATGAACGGGACGTTCTGGCCGATGATGATCCGCGCCTCCTCGTTGTCGAGGGTGACGAGATTCGGCGTCGCGAGGATGTTCGTGCCGCTCTGGGTCTCCAGCGCCCGCGCCAGCACGCCGAGGTTGATCGCGGTGCCCGCCGCGGTCGAGCCAAGGATCGGCTTGCTCGACACCACGCCGACGTTCAGGCCGCGCCCGATGCTGAGGATGTTGGCCGTCGCATCGAGGATGTTGCCGCCGGAATTGCGCGCCGGCAGGTTGGTGCCGCCGATGGTGTTGCTGCCTTGGGAGAGGAACTGCCACTGCAAGCCGAGCTCAATCGAGCGGTCGGCACTGACCTCGACGATCAGCGACTCGATGTAGACCTGGACCCGGCGTGCATCGAGCTTGTCGATGACCGAGCGCAGGTTGCGGTAGATGGGCTCGGGGGCGGTGATGATCAGCGAATTGGTCGACGGATCGGCCGCGATCACCGCGCCGCCGGCGGCAACCGTGGTCACCCCGCCCTGTTGGCCACCCTGGCCGAGCGCCGAGGTGGCCGGCGAGTTCGCGCCCGCCGGGCCGCCCAGCCCGGTGACCGGGCTGTTGGCGGTGGAGCTACCGGCGCCGAAGCCGCCCGCCCCGAAACCGCCCTGCTGGCCGGCCTGACCAAACGCACCGCCCTGCCCGCCGCCAGCGCCGCCGCCATCGCCCGACAACACGCCGCGCAGTACCTGCACCAGGCGGGTCGCCTCGGCGTTGCGCAGGTACACCACACGGATGTTGCCCGGCTCGCTCGACGGCTGATCGAGCCGGTTGATCAGCGTCTTGGCGAGGTTCATCCGCGCCGGGCTCGAGGAGCGGATCAGGATGGAGTTGATCCGAGTGTCGGCGAGCACCGAGACCCGCTGCCCCGGATCGGTGGTGGCGCCGGCCGCGCCGCCGCCGCCCGCACGGGCCTGGTCGTCGAGCAGGCGCGAGACCTGCAGCGCGACGTCGCTCGCCAGCGCGTGCTTCATGCCCACCACCTCGACCTCGCCTGCCGCCGGGCTGTCGAGCGTCGCGATGATGCGTGACAGTCGTTGCAGGTTGGCTGCGTAGTCGGTGATGACCAGCTGGTTGTTGTTCGGATACGCAACGATGGTGTTGTTCGGTGAGATCAGCGGTCGCAGCACCGGCACGAGGTTGCTCGCCGACTCATAGGTCAGCCGGAAGATCTGCGTGACCACGCTGTCGCCGCCGCTCGGGCCCGTGCGTCCGGCGGTGACCGGTCCGGACTGCAGCTTGGCGTCGGCTTCGGGGACCACGCGGGCGATCGCGCCGGTCTCGACGATCGAGAAGCCCTGCAGCCGCAACGCGGACTGCAGCAACTCGTAGGCGACCGAGGGCGGTACCGGACGCGGCGTCTCGAGGGTCAGCTTGCCGCGTACTCGCGGATCGATGACAAAGGTGCGGTTCAGCAGGTGGCCGAAGGCGCCGACCACCGAATCGATGTCCGCGTCCTTGAAGTTCAGCGTGATCGGGGCGTTGGGCGCCGACCGGGCGCCCGGGGCGGGTTGCGCCGTCGCGGTCCCGGAGCACTGCACAAACACGAGCGCGCCCAGCACCAGGCCGGGCACGAACCGGGCCGGCATCCGCCGCAGCAGCTGAACGAGACGCAAGGCTCAGGCTCCTATCTTGATGATCGTGCGCTCGCCGTCGCGGCGGCCCAGCAGCCCGAGGAGGGACTGCAGCCTCACCCGCTCCGGCCCTTCGGCCAGCGCTTCGGCGGTGAACCGCAATCCCGATCTGGCATCCCAGCTGCCGCTGCCTTCCAAGCGCAGCGGCCCCGAGAGTGTATTCATGCTGACCTGCGCCTGCGCACCCGAGCCGATCACGTCGATGCGGTACGCGCCGAGCGGCCGCACGGGGGTGAGTGCCGAGGCCGCCTGCTGGAGCTCGATCGTGGCCCGACCGTCGAACCGCCCGCTGCGCAGGGTCACGCTGTCCCAGGATAGGGTCAGCGCGCCGGTCGGACGAATTGTATTCCAAGGCGACCCGAGTCGATCGAGCGCGACGGGAGGAAAGCTGAGCGTTCCAGGCGTTGCCCGCAGCTCGCCGATCCGTCCGGTCAGCAGCACCGGCTCGCGCATGCTGTCGTGCTCGACCCGTGCATCGAGCACACCGACCAGCAGGGGCCAGGCCGAGACCCGCCAGCCGAAGGTGCCCGGCAGCACAACACCGGGCACGGTCGCCGTCGCGGTGCGTTCACCGCCCGCCTCGACGACGTCGGCCAACACGATGCGCCCGCGCCCCTGCCAGACGGTCCCCGCGGCATCGGCCAGCCGAACGCGGCCCTGCGTGGCGCGCGCCAGCGCGAGGTCGGCGAAGCTCGCCGGCGCCTGCGTGAGGACAACCGACACCGCAGCGAGCAGCCCACAGGCAGCCATCGCGACGCGCCAGCCGAGACCGGGACGATCGGCGACCTGCGCCCGGGCGCGTCGGCTGGAGAGGATGGGAGCGAGCCGGGGGCGGATCACGGGCCGCGCTTCTGCGCCTCGAGGGTCAGCCGTGCGCTGACCATCCCCGGAGCGGTCTCGCGCTCGACGGCAACGTCGACCGCACGCAGCCGCGTCTCGCGCAGCGCACCGTCGAACCACACGACCCAGGACGCGAAGGCCACGCCCTTGAAGCGCAGGTCGATCAGGTCGCCCGCGACGGTGATCTGCGAGACCGCGCCCTTGAGCCCGGCGGCCTCGATCGACTGCTCGAGGGCGACCTTGAGCTGCGCCGGCGTGTCCGCCCCCTGTGGCGCCTGGCTGGAGAGCCGGCGGGCCTCGGCCGCGAGGCCCTCCATCTGCGCGAGCTGCCCACGCAGCGTGGGCAACTCGGCCGCGAGCTTCTTGCGTCCGACCCAGGCCGGCTCGAACGCCAGCAGCCAGGCGAGCAGCAGCACGAGCAGACCGCCGCCCACGCCGACGATGCGGCGCTCGCGCGCCTGCAGCCCGGCCCAGCGGCGCATGCCCTGCTCGAACAGCTCGCCGACCCCGCTCATGTCTGCAGCCCGACCGTGGCCGTCGGATCCCGCTCGTTGTCGAACTGCAGCTTCAGGCCGGCGCGGGCGCACTGCTCTCGAAGCTGCTCACGCACGGCACGGCCGTCGACGCGCTGAGGCTGGAAGCGGACCTTGAGCCGCCCGTCGCGATACTCCAGGCCCGCCAGCATGTCGATGCCGCTGCTGCCCAGCGCCTGCGCGAAGCGCGCCAGCAGCGGCGCCATGTCCTCGGGCCCCGACTGCCCGCTGCCCGCGCGCAGCGTGGCGACCTGGCGGTTCATCTGCAGCACCGGATCGACCACCACCTGCGACTGCGGGAAGGCGCCCCGGAACGTGCTCTCGAGCGACCGACGGATGGTGTCCTTCTCGCGGGCCATCTGCGCCCAGTGCAAGTTCAGTCCGACGAGCGACGCCGCCACACACGCCGCGGCCAGCGCCGCCGGCACGCGCCAAACACGCGGATCAAACGAGGCCATCATGCGCCGGCCCGCGGCCGCCCGGCCGGCGAGCAGGTCGATGCCGCCCTCGACCGGCGCGGCGAGCCCCGAAACGTGCACCGGCAGCCCGAGCCGAGACGCCGCACGCTCGAGCGACGCCCCCCAGGAGGCATCGTCGACAAAGGCCTCGATCGCCTCGGGGCGCAGCTCGGTGGCGAGTACCGTCTCGACGGCCGCCACAACCGCCTCGGTCCGGAAATCGGGGTCCTCGCCTGCGATCCAGCCAATGCCTGCAGACTCGCCGGTGCGAAGCGCCAGACCTCCGTGTACGCAGGCAAGCGACCACGACGGCGGCGACCACGGCAGCGCCAGTTGTGCGCACCAAGCCGCCCGCACCCGCATGCCGCGGCGCTCGAACGCGCCGACGGTGAACTCGAGCCATTCGCGGTCGAGCACCGCGACGAGCCTGCGCCCCTCGCCGAGCACGGGCCCGGCGACGATCGCGCAGGCCGACGCATCCTGCAGCAGCGCGTCCTCGACGACATTAGGCAGCGCCTGCGCGAGCCGCGTGCCGGTCAGAGCCGGCACCTGCGGCATGAGCAGCACGACATCGCGCGGGTCGAACACCAAGCGCACCTGGCTCGTGCCCTGCAGCCCGTCGAGCGACACCCGCTCGATGCGCCCGCTGGCCAATTCGCCGCCGCGGATCGCCAGCAGTCTCGCC
>JBIPLJ010000084.1:0-14117 GCA_044368415.1 Burkholderiaceae bacterium | reverse complement strand
CTGCGATGCTCTGGCCGCCCTCGACCAGGCGCACCGCCTCTTGCTTGAACTCCCGCGTGTAGCGCGCCCGCCTTGTTGCCTTCGTCACTTCCGTTCTCCTTGCGTGGTTTAGATCACTCAGCAAGGGGTACGTTTTCCGGGGGCAAGGTCAGTGTTGATGCTGCCGGCTTCGAGCATCACAATCCATGTGAGGGCCTGCATTGGAAAGAGAGTTGAATGTCCGTCAACACCCATGCTATCGATCCTTGGCCGACCCTCCCATTCAACGACTTGCTCGCGACACTTCGACCCGCAGCGGCTTATGTAAGTGCCATTCCCTCCAGCCTAATGAGGCTGTTCGATTTTTAACCGGACACTACTGTGACCAATTTTTACGTTATTGATGGTAGAGCCCTTAGCTTGATTCGTAATTTTCAAGTTGAGTTTTTTAGGGCAGATGGCCTGGCGACCGCGGTAATACCGCCGGGCTGTGATTTCGACACGTTCACGGCGGAGGTATTCGACTGCGAATCCCTCTCAGAATATCATGCGGCGTTCTTAAGTCAACTCTACATTTTTTTTCAACATGCGAAATTTTCTGTCGGCACCTATGCCATTAATGCTCCCGTGGCAGACACCAGTGCTCGGGCCGACCTTCCGGATGAGGGCTTTGGCAGCTCGATAGAAGTTTGCGATCATCATCTTCAACTTTTGAAATCCGCTATTTGGAATCTGCATGTGATGGCGGACAAAAGACCCTTCGGGGATTCAAGTTACATCTATGACGATATGGCGATAATCATTGGCATCGAAGTGGATCCATCAATGCTAAAGCCAGACGGCTCTTTCAACGCGGATTTGGAAAAAAAACTTAACGACATTTTATGTCAGTTGCCAGTGGTTTTGAAAGCATTTATCCAGCACGGCCAACTTGCGATGGGCAACTACGACCTGCCAGATGGTGATTTGAGAGATCTTCAGATGCAAATCAACCTCTAAAACCTGCGAATCCGAGTTCAGCCCGCAACGATTACATCTGGAGACCCGAATCCCGGCATCTCGTATGCTTGTCACCTCTCTCACGTCAGGGGGCGCTTGAGTTGGTTGGGCACGCACATGCGTCAGCAGCGGCCGGAGTGCCTCCGGTGCTGCAGCAATGTGGGCATCATGGACGACGAAAGCAGGCATGTTTCTATCACCTCCAATCGAAGATCCACGCGCAAGCGGAGGGACAGTGGGACCTGACAAGCGCTCCATTCATTCGTTCAAGCCGCTTGGTTGACTTGATGGGTACCCCAGTCGTAGAGGCGCCGATTGAGTGGCCAACGTCACCGACGGCGCCTCACACCCTAACGGATGGGTCGGTTACCACATAACAACGTTGCAGTCGCGATAGGTCGCCAGCCGTCCTCGGACCACCGACCTTCCTGCCGGCCTACCTGAAGGCTTGTATTGCGTGCCAGCCATACAGCCGAGACAGCATACTCATGCACGCCGCGCTGGAGGCGCACCTCGACAAGGAGCGTCCACAATGACCGAGACCCTGGACCGCATCGCTGACGCCGGGATGGGGTGCCGGATCGACGGCGGATGGGAGCTGCGTTCCAAACGCCGACTGCACCACACTCCTGAGCGGGTCTGGCAGGCCCCGACCGCTCCTGAAGGCCTCGCCTGCTGGCTATCTTGCAGGACTGCAGGTGATGAAGGAGCTCGGGTTCGTCAGCCTTCCTGGCGGGTCATCATTGCGATCACGGCCGCGTGTTTGCAAGATGCGGCGATCGAGGCAGCGCGCGTTCCCGCCGTTGTCTCGGCTTATCAACTCTCATCCTCCATCAACGCTGCAAGCCACACCGCCGCCTCTCCGAATGGGACTGCGTCACCGGCCTCGGAGGCCGTCCATACGCGCAGCCGGCCCGCCGTTGCGCGATAGCCGGCGGCGTCGAGCGCCGCCGCGACCTCCGCGGCCTGTTTTGCCGCAATCCCGTCCCGGGCGCGTCGGCCGGCGTGGAGCGCAGAGGCGAGCAGGTGCCGCGCGCGGTCGGGCGACGTGGAGGGTCGGGCGAGCGCCACAGACGGCGCGGGCGCGGGCGCTTCGTCGGCCGCGTCGATGTCGGGGACGATGAAACGGTCGGCACCAAGCGACCATGGCTCGCAGACGAGCGCGTCACCCTCGACCCGAACCGGTCCCGCAACCTGGCGCAGGCGCCCGTAGCGGCCCTCGAAGGCGCTCGAGAGGATATCGAGCGCGCGGGGCGCGCCGGCGTCGTAGGAGCGTTCGAGATAGAGAGTCCCGCCGTCGTCCTTCAGCGTCGCCGCCGCCTGCCAGAGCTGGCTGCCCGACGTCCAGGCCTGGCCCAAAACCTCGTTGATCTCGAAGACATGGACCTCGTCGATCCGCCGACGCGGCCTGAGGAAGGACGGCGGACGTCCCGCGAAACGCGCCGCGAGCGCGCCGGCGTCCAGAACCTTCAAGGGCGGCGCAAAGGCGAAGACGGCGTCTCGCGGCGCCAGTGCGGTGCGCCCGCGCGCTCCGCTGCCGAGCGCGAGCAACCCGTCCGCGCGCCGCCGCGCAGCGCGTGTCAGGATCTGGCCGCGCGCGGTGGTGACGACGGCGAGGCCCGGGACGAACTGACGACGCAAAATGGTCTCTACCAGTCGACCGGCCTCGCTCGGCAGGGGCGAAAACAGCTTCTCGAGCAGCATGGTCGCGCCGGTGTCGCTGTCGGCGAGCAGCAGCATGACGCGGACGTCCTCGCCCTCCGCGCTCAACCGCGCGCCGAGCGAGATCAGCCGCGCCTTGCCCATGGCGGTCTCCATCGGCTCGCCGATCCCGAGCGTCTTCGTACGATCGGCGGCGCGCGGCCGCGCATGGAGTTCCGCCGCGAGCGCGAGGCAGGCGAGTTCGTCGTGCCGGGCGCTTCGCGCCTCATACGCGTCGATCTGCTCGGCGAGCGCGTCGAGACCAAGTGCGAGATGCACGGCGCCGGCGGCCTCCGCGGCGGCGCGGGCGCGAAAGATCGCCTGGGCGTGGGCGGCGGGCCCCGCCACCACGCCGACCTCGAGCAGCCGCGCCAGCACGGCGTCGACGGCATCGCGGAGCTCGTCCGGGCCGGACGGGGCCGCCCGTTCGCCAAACGTCCCGACGGTCGCCTCGGCCGCTCCGTCCGCGCCGCGGAACGCCCGGATCGCCAACGCGACATGGGCGCACCTGAGGCCTTGCGCGCAATCGCAGCGGGCGTACCCGACGTCGCCTGGAACCAGGAACTTGACAGTCGCCATCGGTAGCCGGGCGCTCGGTTGCGGGCCTCGTTCGAGCCGGACGTCGATCCGCATGGCGAGCAGCCGCGTCATCTCCGAGCGGATCGACGGCGTGAACGAAGCCTCGAAGGCGTCGAGGTCCAGCGTGGCAGGGTCCCACGCCTGCGCAGCTTCCGTCGGCGTCGCGCCGTTTCCGCCTTGCGCCTTGTAGGCGAGCGCCAGCATCACCCGGTGGCGGCACATGCCGGACGCCGGACAGCCGCAGGTCGCGTCGGCGAGCTGGCGGCCGGGCGTGAGCCGGGTGACGACGCCGTCCGCAAAATGCGCCTCGACGGTTCCGTCCGCGGCCTCTTCCAGCGCCGGGCCGTTGCCCGCGGCGAGATCACGTGACGCGCGCCTGACGAGCCCGGCGTTCGAGAGCTGGACGAGGCCGTCTTCGCTGAGTGCGATGAGATCCGCGCGAGCCATCGACCTCAGCCGCGGATCTTCTGCGCGAGCCAACCCGCGAGCTCGCCTGGCGTCATGGCGCCGATCTCCGCACCCGCCTCGACAAGACGGCGGGCCATGTCGCGGTCGAAGGCCGGCTGGGCGCTCGAATCGAGCGCCGCCAGGCCGAGCACCAGCGTGCGCTGACCGGTGAGCGCCTTCACGCGTTGGACGAGCAGCGCCTCGCTTGCGCCCTCGTAGAAATCCGAGATCAGCACTACGATGGCGTGGTCGGGCTGGTCGATCAGGCTGGTCGCATACGAGACCGCGCCCTGGATGTCGGTGCCGCCGCCGAGCTGGACCTTCATCAGGAGCTCGACGGGGTCGTCGACGTCACGGGTCAGATCGATCACCGAGGTGTCGAAGGCCACGAGATGGGTGCGCACGCCCGGTAGGCCCCAAAGGCACGCGGCCGTGACGGCGGAGTGGATCACCGAATCCAGCATCGAGCCGCTCTGGTCGACCAGCAGGATAACCTGCCACGGCTTCATGTGGCGCTGGTTGCGGGCGAAGAAGTGCAGCCGCTCGACAGTGAGGCGGCGGGTCGCGGGATCGTAGTGGCGGAGATTGTCACGCACCACGCGCCGGAAATCGAGGTCACGTGCATTGCGAAACCGGCTGTGCCGGCGCCGGTCGAGCACGCCCGAAAAGGCGAGCGCGAGATCGCGGCTGAGCTTCTCCATCAGCTGCCGCACCACCTCCTGCACGAGCTTGCGGGCGAGCACCAGGATGTCAGGCGACATCAGATGCTTAGTCCGAAGCACCGCCTTCAGCAGCGTCTCGTTCGGCTTGGCGCGTGCCAGCACCTCGGGGTTCGTCACGACGTCGTCGATCGCGTAGCGCTCGATCGCGTCGCGCTCCATCCGCTCGACGGTCTCCTTCGGAAACAGGCGGTGGATCTCGTTGATCCATTGAGGCGTCGTCAGCCGCGAGCCTCCCCTTCCGCCCTGCCGGCGGACGTTGCGCTCGCCGCCCCCGTCGTCGCGGCCGTAGAGCCAGTCCATGGACGCGTCCATCACCTCAGCTTCGCCGGACAGCGCGCAGCCGGCAGCGCGGCAGGCGCCGTCGGCCGCCTCGCCGAGGATGAGCCGCCAGCGCGTCAACTCGTCGAGGGCGACGGGCGCGGTCACTTCACCGCGGTCTCGGCGAGCAGGCTCGGACCGCGCAGCATCTCGCTCGCGGTGACCGGGTCGAGATTACCAAACTTGAGCGGGTCAGTTGGCGTGCGGCCGTACCAGAACGGGTAGGTCGTCAGCTTGCCGAGCGTCTGGATCTTGTCTTCGAATTCGACCGCGCCGGTGAACAGCCCGTCGCTGAAATCCAACATCACGTCGGCGACCGCCCCGTCCATGAACCGCACCCGCCGCTCGATCCAGCTGACGACGCCGCCATCCTGTGGGCTCCCGAGCGGCCAGCCGCGTGCGCCCATGCCGCGCAGCCGGGCGGACTCGACTTCGACGCCCTCAAAGCGGGTGATCTCGGGCGAGGCCTTCTCGACCTCGGTCAACGTATAGATTTCGCGGCCGAGCTGCGGGAAGGGCTGCGCGATCTCGTAGTCGCCGAACAGCGCCCCCCACTTGTCGAGCCCGCCATGTGGCAGGTGCAGCGGATGGACGAGGCCGATCGTCCCCGGCGAGGCGCCGGAGAAGTCGAGGTCGAGCGTGTCGTCGTCCGCATCGGTGACGGAGAGGTCGTCCGACACGCGGAAGATTGTCGTCGGCGTGGTACGCGGATCGGCGTCGCCATAGACGCCCCAGACGAGGCGCTGGGCGAGGTGGCGGATCAGCGGGTGGGACGCGAAGAAGGTCCAGAACACGTCGGGCTTGGTGCGCCGCGAGGTCGACAGCATGTTTTCAAGCCGAGCAATCTGCAGGCTGGCGGCTGCGCGCGCGTCCTTCTTGAGCGCCCCCCAGCGGGCGACGGCGGCCGCGGACTTCTCCGCATCATCCGCCTTGTTCGGCTTCGGCAGGTCCTTCAGCCGCGCGCCGGTCGCGTCCTTGACCCAGGGCTTCAGAAATTCGTCGAAGCCGGCGCGGAAATGGCGTTCTCCGAAATCGATGTCAAGCCCGCCGCGCTCGTCGAGATCAAGGTCGGGGGCCAGTCGGTCGGAAAGCTCCTCGGGGCTGAGGTCGCGGGCTTCCGCGAGCTGCGCGATCTTCTCGCGCGCCTTCTCCTGCAGGCCCTTGAACTTCAGCTTTTCGGCGATACCGTTCAGGTTCATCAGCGCGACGTCGGAGCCGATATCGGCCAGCACGTCGAGGCCGGTGACGGCGCGGGCGTGGGCGGCCTCGCCCGGCCATTTGCGGATCAGGCGGGTGAGCCCGCGGGCGCAGTCGTCGTCGCCGAGCCAACCGAGCCCGCGCAACGCCCAGCCGTCCTTGGGGGGCGCGCCCTCCGCGAGCCAGGCCGAGAACAGGTCCCAGGAAAAGTCCGCGAGGCTTTTGGGCGTCATCGACTCCTTGACGATGCCGACGCCGCCATAGACCGCGTCGGGCGTCGAGAAGGACAGCATCTCGATGAAGGCTTCCAGCGCTTCGTCCGGCAGGCTGCCGCCGGCATTGAGTTCCGGCCGCGTCAGCGCGCTTGGGGTGAACCATGCCGGCGGCTTCGCGACCTTGTTGGGAAAGCGGGCGAGCGAGTCGCGGTCGAGGACCTGCGCGACGGCCTCCGCAGCCTTCGGCTCCGCCTTCGCGTGGTCATCCACAGCCGCCTCGATCGCGGCACGCCCATCCTCCCGGTCGGCCGCGAACCAGCGCAACGCGTGCTCAGCGGCGTCACGGGCGGCGCCCGGCTTGCCGACGGCGTCGGGGATGAGGCGCTGGATCGCCGTGCACCGATGTCCGCGCAGCCAGTCGATCGCCGGCGCCCGCGCCTTCTTGAGATTGAGCAGCGCGCGAGCCGCAAGCGGCGCGATCTCGGGCGCGTCGATCGAGAGCGCCATCGGCAGGACGCCAACGGGGTCGGCTTCGACCAGCTTGACGAAGCCAGGCAGCGCCCGCTCACCGAAGCGGACGAACATTTCAACGGCGAACTGAGCGCCGTGGCTGTTCGGCCCGGCGCACTCCCAGAGGGCGAGCGAAAGCGCCTCCGGCTGCTGGTCGATCCCGTAATAGAGCACGTCCCAACCCACGGCTCTCACCGCGTAAGCCCGTGCGCGGTGGATCTCCATCAGCCGCGTTTCGAGCCAGCGCAGCGCCTGCGCGGGGTCGCCGTCTGTTGCCGGCGGGCGTATGGAGGGTTCCGGGACCTGTACCCAGGCTAGTTTCGGCCGAGCCTCGATCTCGGCGACCACCGCCGGAAGCTCCTCCATCGACTTCAGCACCCGCGCGCGATGGCGCCGCCACTGGTTGTCGGGACCCGCTTTCAGGGGCGGGCCATAAGCGAAGGGCGTGGACTTTGGCTCCAGCGTCAGCACGATATCTTCGCTCGCCTTTTTTGCCTGCTTGCGCCACGGCGGGTCGCGCAGCACGGCGGGCCAGACGTCCTTCGGCGCGAGGTCGACCGATCGGACCTCCAGCAGCTTCTCAAGGTGGTTCGCGGCCTTGGCGTCGCCGGCCGCCCAGCCGCGCGCCGCATCCGCGCCGTGGCGCTGGATCGCGTCCATCACCCGGGCTTTGATCGCCGGCTCGGCCCGACCCGACGCGACGGCCGCCAGGCACTGGCGGAAGGTGGTGGCAGGATCGACCGCCGCGCGGTTGTCGATCGCGGCGCGAATCCATTTCTCGTGCAGGAGCGGCAGCAGCACGCCGAGCGCGCCAGGCTCGTCGAGCTCCAGGATGGTTTCCGCCAGCGCAGAGCGCTCGGCGTTGTTGGCGTAGTGCAGCAGCCAGTCGAGCGAGGGCATCGCGCTCTCGCCGTGATGGCGCGCGACGCGCACGAGGGTGGCGGCCGCCTCGTCCATCTCGATGTCGCAGTAGATGAGGTAGAGATAGTAGGTCCGTTTGGCGCGCCACTTCGCGACCGCGGAGGGACTGCTGTCGGCGATGAGCGGCAGCCACCAGAGCTGGCTCGCAACATCCTCGCCGGCTGCTGTGGCGGCTTTGAGCGAGGCGAGCGGCTGCAGCTCGTGGCGAGCCTCGCGGTCGTCGGCGAGGATGAAGGCGAAACAAGCGCGCAGGCGCCAGTTGTCGGGCTCGGTCTCGATGATCCGCGTCAGATACTCGATCGCAGCGTCAAAGTCGGCCTCCGTCGCCTTCACGAGCGCGCGCCGCAGGGCGAGATGGAGCGGCTGGCTCCAGGACGAATTGCGGTAGCTGTCCTGCTTGCCGCTGTCACGCAGCGAATTGGCGACCTCAGCGACCGTGGGCGCGCCCGTGGTCGCAACCAGCCAGAGCATGAACGCATCGAGGCAGGCGCTGTAAGCCGAGCGCTGAGTGCCCTTGGCGAGCCCGACCCTCATGATCGCGTCGATCCATTCGCGCGCTTCCGCGGCCTCCAGCGGACCGGCCGGCACCGCGCCCGTTCTGCCCTCGAAGAAGCCCATGACGCCGGCGCTCGATCTCACCGACTCCGGGCCGGTCTCGCCGACGCGCGCCTCCAGCCAAGCGGCGGATTCGGGCGCGTCCTTTGCGGCCTTAAGCAGGAGCGTCATGAGTCGGGTGCGGAACTCGGTCCTCGCCGCCTCGCCATCGAGCGGCGCGCCGGGCCGGCTGCGGGTCGGCAGCGCCTTTTCGAGCATCGCGAGCGACGCCTCGGCGCGGATCGGCGCCGGCGCGGGCGTCGGCTGCGCCGCAGGCGCCCCGGGCTCGGCGGCGACGGGCTCCGGCGCGGACGCCGCAGCTGCTTGGGCCGGTTCGGGCGCCGGGGCAGGCGCGGCCTTCGGGGCGGCGGTCGCTGCGGGAGCCGTCGCAGCGGCGGGGCGTGCGGGCGCGGGGCCTTGTCCGACCAGCAGGTAGCCCTTACCGGTCTTCTCCTTGACGAGCTTGTCCTTTTCTTTGGTCGCCGCCGCCACGCTGCCGAAATCCTTGTCCTTGGTCTGGCCGTCTGTGCCGATCCGGCCGAATCGCACCGTCAGCCTGACGTCGTCGACCGAGACCTCCCAGAATTTCGAGGAGCTTCCCTCGACGAGTTCGTAGCGTTCCATCACCTGCTCCTTGTTCCTGTTTCATGTCAATCCGGCGCGCTCGAGCCGCGCCGCCGTGCGCGCCTCGAGCGCGAGCGCGGCCGCCTGGTCGGCGACGCCGACGCCCTGCCGCATCCATGCGAGTGCCTCGATCCCGGCCGCGGCTTCGCCGACGCCGTGCCGGCGCAGGATCGCGCGTGCAAGCCGTTCGCGCTCACGCGGCGGGAACCACGCGAAGGCTTGCCGCATGGCGGGCAGCGCGCGCAAGAAATCGTCCTCGGCCCAGCCCGCCACGAGCCGCGTGACCACGTCGGTGACCGGTTCGCTGTCGGCGAGTTCCTCCCGGGAGAGCGAGAACAGGCCAGAGAGAAAGTCGCCCAACTGCTCGGGGCGGCCGAACCGCCTGATGCGCTGCGCCGCGCCGTCGGCTTCCGCTTCGCCGCAGGCTATCCGACAGCCGAGCGCCGCGCCCGCGAGGGCGGGGGGCCGGGCGTCGTCGGCCACGATGCGGGACAGCGCCTCGAGCAAGGCCGGGCGGTCGATGGCGAGCTCCAAGCAGTCGCGGACCATGTCGCGGGCCGCCAACATGGCGTCGATCGCCTTCAGCGCCTCGTCGTCGTTATCGATGCCCTCGAACAGCCACAGCGTCCGGGCGAAGACGGCCGCCGAGATCCGCGCGAGGCCCCCATGGCTCGCGGGCCCGAAGACGTCGCCAAAGCGGTAGAGCCGGACGACGCTCGAGGCCACTTTGCCGATCGGGCCGATCTCGTGGGTCCGCGCGACGCCGTCCTCAAGCCGCGCCAGCAGTCCGTCATCGACGCCGACGAGGCCTGCGAACAGGGCGTCCGACAGACCGACGGCAATCGCGGCCAGATCGCCGCCGGCCGCCTCGATGCGCGCAGCAAGCGCCGAGGCCGCCGCCATCGACAGCGCGCCGCCCCAGCGCGAGGCCTCGATCAGCGCGCCGAGCGCGTCGCGGTGGGCGACTATCCGGAAGGCCTCGACCGGCGCCCGCGCCTCGGCTCGTTGCGGACCGTCGAGCCGCTCGATCCCCGGCATTCCGAGCAGCCTCAGCCCATGCAGCACATGAGCGCGGGAACGGTCTTCGGGCCGGTTCCAGTCGATCTCGACCCGCCGCTGCGCATGGGTCGGCGTCAGATCGGTTTCGGCGAGCCGCGCCTCGACGTCCGTCACCAGCGGAGGCTGCCGCGCGCCCGCCGCCAGTCGGCCGCGCCGATCGCCCGACATGGCGCGCAGCATCGCGACCAGCGCCGGGTGGCTGCCCTTCTTGACCGCGCCGGCGCGGGTCCAGTCGGCGGGCGCATCGAGCCCGTCCTTGATCAGCGTCGCGAGCGCGCCGTCGAGCAGGTCGGCGCGCAGAACCGCAGCGTGGCCGCGGGCCCGCGCCAGCGCTTCGGCATGCGCATGCCAGGCGACGAGGTCGGCGGTCGAGACCACCTGTCCCGCTTTGCGCATCGCGGACGTGATCGCGCTTGCGGCCCAGTCGGCCGCCACGGCCAGTCCCTTCGCCTGTACATGCTCGTAATAGGCGGGCGACGGCATGCCGGCCGCATAGCCGGTGAAGCGGTCGAGCCGGGCATATTCGTAAGGCACGACATAGCTGCCGACGCGCGCGTTCTGCGGAACCTCCGGGCTGATCGGAAGCATTCCGTCGGCGTCCCGCGCGATGCGGCGGATCGCCTCCGCGTGCCAGCCGCCGCAGACCAGCACGACGGGGCGGCCTTTCGCCTGCTTCACCGCCCAGGCGGCGTAGCGGCCCATATGGTCTTCGCGCGCCGCCTCGCCGGGGTCCTCGGCGCCTTCGGGCCGCAGTAGGTCGAAATAGCGGTCGAGGCGCGCGGGCAGGTCCTGCGAATCCGCCTGTTCGGCGAGCGCGTCCCACACCGCGTCATGACCGTCCTCACCGAGCGCGCGGGCAAGCGCCGTCTCGGCTGCCTCCGCCCGCGCCGAATGCGGGTCGGCGTAGCGATTGACGCGATCGCCGAATTCGGGCGCCCAGGCCGGCAGATCGCAGAACAGCGGTTTCGCGCCCAGTCCCCAGGCGGATTGCAGCGCCTGCCATTCCGGCGAATAGGCACAGAACGGCGTGTAGGAGGCGCGCGTCCCGAGCTCCGCCGCGAAGAAGCTGAAGATCGCGATCGGCGGCTCGTGGGCGAGCTTCAGGTCGCCGAGATGCGGATTGAAGTCGGACGGCCCTTCAATCAGCACGAACGCTGGCCGCGTCGCCTCGATCGTGCGCTTCACCAGCCCGGCGCAGGCCGGTGAATGGTGGCGCACGCCGATGACCGTCAACTGATCGCCCGCCACTGCCGACATGCCTTCAGGCCGTCAGTAGGTGGCGCGCCGCATAGAAGGCGCGCCAGGCGTCGCCTTCGCGCTTGGCGACGCGGTGATCGATGTAGCGGCGGAGTTTTGCGAGATCCTCGGCGTTATCCTTGGCGGCGGTTCCCGCAAGGCACTCGACGATGTCCTCCGGACGGCCGGAATCGCCGCGCAGGAAATGCGCTCGGACCCCGACCGCGTGCGTGACGCTCACTGCCTCCGCCGTGCTCATGGCCGAGCTCAACCGCTCCATCCCCGTCCCTTCGTGGTCGACGCCCTCGCGAAGCTCCCGGAAGCAGGTGACGAGCACCTTCAACACGTCCTCGTTCAGCGCGGTCGGCACCCCGGAGCGCGCGAGCAGCTTGCCGGCCTCGCGCTTGACCAGCGCAAGCTCCTCCTCCGGATCGCGGATCGGGAAGACCGTCTCGAAGTTGAAGCGACGCTTAAGCGCCGCCGACATGTCGTTGACGCCGCGGTCGCGGGTGTTGGCGGTGGCGATGATGTTGAAGCCCTCGCGCGCGAACACCATGCCGGCCGGTCCCGTCAGCTCGGGCACCGCGAGCACACGGTCAGACAGCACGGAGAGCAGGCTGTCCTGCACCTCGAGCGGGCAGCGGGTTATCTCCTCGAAGCGCACCAGCCGTCCATTCGACATGCCCCGATGGAGCGGGGCCGGAACCAGCGCCCGCTCGGTCGGTCCCTCGCTCACCAGCAGCGCATAGTTCCAGCCATATTTGATCTGGTCCTCGGTGAGCGAAGCGCCGCCCTGAATCGTCAGCGTCGAGTCACCACTGATTGCCGCGGCGAGCAGTTCGGACAGCAGGCTCTTCGCGGTGCCCGGCTCGCCGATCAGCAGCAACGCACGCGAGGTCGCGAGCGTGACCATCGCGCGCTCGATCAGGGCGGGAGAGCAGACCAGCTTCGGCGGCCGCGCTCGGTCGCCAAGGATGAAGCTCTTCACCGCCTGCAGCGAGAGCGCCCATCCTGGCGGCTTCGGCGCCGAATCGGAGCGCCGAAGCACTGCGAGCTCGTCCGCATAGAGCATTTCCGCCGGAGGCCGCTGCCAGTCCGCTTGGATGAGTTGCGCCATTGCCGCCCTTTATGACCATGGATGACGAAAGATCGGAGACAGTGCGGGAAGGGATTCGCCCGCAAATTGAGCGTGTGACCAAGTGAGCCTCTTGCAAAACTATCCGCCGTCACGAGTTCAATCGTCGTAGTCGCCGTCCAGATCGTATTCTGCGTCCGTCAGGGCGCTCAGGTCATGAGGTTTCGCCGTTGGCTGCGTTTACGGGCAACGCCGTCCCCGCGCCGCGCGGCGCTGACATTCTTTTGACGGCGCTTGACCCGGTCATTCACGTCGATACAGCCGCCCCAGTTGGTCCGCCGCCAGGGCCAGCACACCGAACATGATGTGCGAGGTGACCTTCTTGTGCCCGCGCACCCGGACGTGGCGCCCGCCGAACTCGTCTTTCAGGCGCGCGTTGGTGCGTTCGGCGCCCGAGCGCACGCCGTAGCGCCGCGCATCGGCGGGCTCGAACGGCTCCTTCTCGCCGCCACGGCGGTTGTGGTCGATCAGTGGCACGTGCCCGAGCGATCGGCAGTGCTCGTGGATCTGCAGGCTGCAGTACGCCGAGTCCATCACGTCGTACAGGTTCGTCACCCGCTGCGCGCTGATCATCGACAACGGAATCGCCGCACGGCTGTCGTGCATCGAGGCCGAACTCACCAGCACCGACACCGGCACGCCGCACTCGGCCGTGTCGATGTGTGCCTTGTAGCCGTTCCAGCAGATCTTGTAGCCCTGGGCATTGGACTTGGTGCCGCGGTCGCAGCCGGTGGGCAGCTCGGCGATCATCTGGGCCAGCGACAGGCTGCGTTGCCGGCGTACCGCATCGCGCGGGCGGCTCCTGCGCGCCGCGTCGCGCCGAGCGGGCTTCTTGCGACGGGGCGACTGGGCCAGATCCAGCGATCGCTGCGCGCTTGCCACCGCACTTTCCACCGCACTTGCCGCCGCTGTTGGGGGTCTGCTCGGGCTGCGAGCGTGGTCGCTCGTGCGCCTCGATTGCTGTGGCGTCACGGCTGAGCGCCACCCAACGATCCGATCACCCAAATGCTCGATGATCAGCGCCTCGTGTGCGCGCTCGGCCAACTCGGACTGGGCAAAATCGGCGAACGCCCGCGAGAACGTCGCCGCAGACGGCAGCTTGCGGTTCATCGGGAACCCGCAGATGCGCCTCAGCGCCCGGTCCAGCGTCAGCCGCTCGATCAGCACCACCGTCGTGCCCAGCCCCAGCACCGCCTTGGCTACGAATGCATTGGCCAGCCACGCCCGCTCATGCGGCGGGCGCCCCACCTCAGCCCCGACCGACCGTGTGAACTCCTCGATCCGAACCCATTCCAGCGTGTGGATCACCCGCTCCAGGCGCGGGGTCAGTCCCTCGAGCTCAACTCGCAGCTGCGGCAGCAGCTCGTTCTGAACCGCAGTCCAGCGTTGCAGGATCGTGTCGCGTTGGATAGCGTTCATGGCGTGGGCGTTAGGAACGCTTTCTAGACAATCGCATCCTGCCATAACCGGCCGCCCACACTCCTCTTCCTGTTGCCTCGTGAAAACTACCGACGCAACCTCAATGACCCTCGCAACGGGGGTTTTGCAAGTCCCTCAACAGTGTCGTATTCCGACGCCCATTGCAGCAACTCCGAACTGACATGGCCGAAGCGCGCAACCTCTCTGTTTCTCAAGCGCTCTAGGCGGATTGCTGTGTCCAGGTAAAGAAACACGATCACTGCAAAATAGCCTTCAGCTTCACGACCCCAACCGACGATCGAGCCCGACAGCACCGGCGTGGAACATGCTCGCATTGAACCGCCCCGGGGATTCCGGAGGCTCCATTCCTTGAGAAGATGGAGCCATGAGCAGAGCAAGCAAGTTTTCCCCGGAGGTCCGGGAGCGGTCGGTGAAGATGGTCCTGGAGCACCAGGGCGAGTA